>JAXLYT010000027.1:0-132754 GCA_046351295.1 Byssovorax sp. | reverse complement strand
CGCACGGGTCGGATCGCTGGGCCAAGTTTTTCAACACCCTCTGAGAGCAACTCGTGCGCAGAGCGTGTGTCCGGTGAGGTGTGCACGTCGGGCTTTCGCTACGTCGATAGCGTGTTCGCGCAGGTCGACGTGCGCGGGCAGTGCGTGGGCGAGGTCTCGGCGGCATGGATCCGGAGATCGAAGGACGAGAACCCGAGGTGCGGAGATTATCCGGGCGACGACGCGGGGGCGAGCTCGTCGAGCGGCACCGGTGGGGCCACCGCGACCTCGGATGCTGGTGGCGGCGGTACAGGGGGGATGACGACCACGACCTCCTCCGGGAGCGGCGCGGGAGGCGCCGGCGCCGGCGGGGCGATGACCGGCAGCGGGGGAGGAGGGTGAAGCCATGAAAAAGCACTTTGGCTGGCTGTTCGCTTGGATCTGGGCCCTGATGTTGGTCGGCGTCCCTGCCGCTGCGCAAAATAGCGCGCAAGACGGACCGACGATCAAGCTCGTGCTCAACGAAGAGCTGTACGTGGTGGCGACGCTGGAGAATGTCGACGGGTTCGAGTTGTGCTTTGTTGATGGAAGATACGAGCCATTGCCGGCGCACACGAAGTCGATGGAGCTTGGGCGTCTTCGCCTTGGCACTGAGGTGCCGGCCAACGTCCGAGAGCGTGCCGTCATCGCGCTCTTGGAAGGCACAGCCAACGCTGTGTGCTGGAAGCCTCCCCCAAACAAGGATAATAGTGCTCCTTGGGTAGAACCAGCGAATGTGAACGTCAAACGGGTCACGCTCGATAACATCAAGACGAAGGTCCTGTCCTCGCCGGTCGCGGCGTTGTCGCCGGGGCTCGACTGGGTTGTCCCCAGCGTTGCATAACACTGGCCATCTCCGACCGGAGGTCGGCTATGCTGCGACTCGAATGCTTCGGAGATATGCCTCATAGTCATGCTGTACGACCTTGTTTTCGCTCAAAGTCAGCGTGAGGACGCCCTTCGGTGTGGTGAGGCGCCCGGCACGATGGAGGAGCCGGTTGCGCAACGTGCCGAGATTTTCGAACTCCCAGAGCGCCGCTCGCGTGGGAGAGGTGCTGCGCGTCCTCGGCTGGGCCGTCATCTGGAGCTCGCGGCCGAGGTTGTGGGCCATCAGGGTTGCCGTAAGGAAGAGCTGGTTCGCCACGAGCTTGCGGGTGGGCACGTAGTCGAGCTGCGCGTGCGTTTTGGCCTCGCCGATGAGGCCCTCCTGCGTGCCGCGCCCATGGTGGAAGAGCCGGATGGCGTCCGCGTTCACCGTCTTGTTGGTCGCGATGACGCGGTAATCGAACTCGTAGTCGCGAGGAACGAACAGGTCGAGCTGGAGCGGCCCGTGGAGGGGTTTGGCGACGCGCTGACGGAGCACGAGCATCCGGTGCTCCTTGTCCCAGGACTTGGGACGCCAAGTGATCTCTGCATAGGACCAGCGTTCGTCGATGTCGACCCATCGAAACGACGCGATCTTCTCGATGATCCCCTTGAGCTCGGGGAAGCGCTCGAACGGCACGCTGACCGAGAACTCGACGCGCCGTTCGTCGAGCTTCTTGAGGATTTTGATGTCGAAGAACGCCGAGTCGATGCGCGTCTCGATCTGCGCAGTGGGAACGGCGGCGTGGATCGCGCTCAGGCAGTCGACCATGAAGTCGCACGCGCCGTTGGAGTCGTGCACGTTTCCTGGGCGATGGTGAAAATCGAGGAACTGACCCGTCTGTGCGATCGTACACAGCAAGGGATAGTAGCTGCGCGCACCGCGCCGATTTCGGTTGTACCCGATGGCCGAGCCCTCCGTCCGCCCGCGCGTCGTGAGCACCGAACCGTCGAAGTCCGCCGTCACGCGCGAAAGCTTCTCCTTCGCGAGGCGCTCGGTGACGAGGGTGCGCAGCGCTACACGCGCCGCGACAACACTCGCGGGGTCCGCCTGCCCGAGGCGTCGGGTCAGCGTCGACGTGTCGGCCAGTCGATGCACGCCGATCACGTCGGGCAGCAGCGGGTCGTCGGCGTAGTAGTCCCGCTCGCGAAGGCGGCGGAAGCCAACCAGCACATGCACGAGGACCTGCAGAAACACCAGGTGCAGACCATAGGCCATGCCCTTGGCGCGCCCGAAGCTTCGGAGCAGGCGGTTCTTGAGATCCAGTCGCCGGAACAACGCCTGAAAGAGCACCATGCCCGAGTAAGACGTCATCCGTTGGTCTTCGAACCGCAAGGCCGGAAGCGTTTTTGTTCGCGCTTGAACCTGCTTTCTGGTAAGTCTCACCCCAGGTGCCTTTCTGTGTTCGTCGGAGGTATGTGGTTTGGCAACCACTTCGACGCGCCAGAAGGGCACTTTCGCTCATGCTTTTTGCGAGAAGATGTCGTAATTTATGCAACCCGGGGGTCGACGCAGCCAACACCGCCACCAACGTCGGCTACATCTTCTTCCCTCCTTGCTGGGGCCAGGGCCTCACCACCGAGGCGGTGATCGCGATCCTCGATCACCTGATCGGCGCCGGCATCACCCGCTTCCAGGCGCTCGTCACCGCCGGCAACACGGCCTCCGCGCGCGTGCTCACGAAGGCCGGCTTCACCTTCACCCGGGTGATCCCCGGCAACGACATCATCCGCGGCGTACCCCACGACGACGAGGAGTACATCCGGATCGCCGCCCCGGCGAAGGCCTCGCCCTCCCCGGGGTCGAGCACGCCGGCATGAGACTCCCCGGTCATGCTTGGCGGTCCGGTGTTCCCCGGCCCCGAGCCCGCTAGAGCAGGGCGGGTACTCCGGCTAGGATCGCACCATGAGCACGAGCGCGCGCCTGCGCGTCCACTACGGCCCCGAGATGGTCGCTGTCTTTCCCATCGACAGCCCGAGCCCCCGCAAGCCGGCGCTCGTCGTGGCCGACTGGACCGCCCATCACCTCGACATCGATCTCGTTCCCCCGCCCCCCGTCGACCGGGAAGACTACCTCCTGGCCCACGATCGCGCGTTCGTGGAGGCGGTCTTCGCGGGGCGCCGGGACAACGGCTTCTTCAACCGCGATGAGCGCGTGCTCGCCTCCCTGCCTTACACCGCAGGGGCGATGGTCGCCGCGGCGATCCACGCCATCGAGGGGCAGACGTTCTCCTGCGCCCCGGTGAGCGGGTTTCACCACGCGATGCACGCCGAGATCGGCGTCTACTGCACATTCAACGGCCTCATCGTGGCCGCGCAGCGGGTGCGCGCCGCGGGCCTGGCGGAGCGCGTCGGCATCCTCGACTACGACATGCACTACGGCGACGGGACCGACGACATCATCCAGAAGATGGATCTCCGCTTCATCTCCCACTACACGGCTGGGAGAGAGTTCAAGAAGCCGGAGCAAGCCCAGCGCTTCCTCGCCGCGGTGCCGGATCACGTGCGATCGATGCGACAGTGCCAGGTGATCCTCTACCAGGCCGGCGCCGACCCCCATGTGCGCGATCCGCTCGGCGGTTGGTTGACCACGGAGCAGCTCCGGGAGCGCGATCGCCTGGTCTTCTCGACCGCCCGGGAGCTCGGCATCCCCGTGGCCTGGAACCTCGCGGGCGGCTACCAGGAAGAGGCCGACGGGAGCATCCCCAGGCTGCTCGAGATCCACCGAAACACGGCGATCGAGTGCCTGCGATGCCTGTGAGCCCACGGGTTGCTGCTCCACAGCACAGCACCAGCCGTGCATCGTGACCTCCCGCGCTTCGATCCGAGCCGCTAAACCCCATGTGTCGATACGCTTTTGCCGAGTACAAGCCTCACCTCGCCTGCTTCCGGTGCCGGAAGTCCTTCAAGCGCCGGCTCCTGAAGGACATCGATCCGGGGGGATCGATGAAGCCTGCGCGTTGCCCTGATTGTGGCGGTGACGTCGCGGACATGGGGCTCGATTTCAAGCCACCTCCACGCCACCGCACCGAGGAGTGGTCGCTCCTCGAGAGCCTCTTCACCATCGGCCTCACGTTTCACTCGTGCGGCTGCTCCGGGCCGGGATTCAGGCCTCGCGCCCGCTCCGAGCTTCGAGCGTTCCTCACCGGGATCATCGCCGAGTACGAGCAACACCTGTGCTCCTGGGAAAAATCGACCGACACCCGGCCCTTTCAGGTCGACGAGAAGCGCAAGGCCGTCGAGCATTGGCGGGCGCGCCTCGTGGCTGCACGAGCGGCCCTGACCGAGCTGGGTTGAAGAGACGACGGTGCACGATGCAGCCAGACGGTCCAGTGATCGCCCATGTCACCAGGAACAGCACCGCGACCGGAAGGGAGCGGACAGTGCCGCCACCGGATCCAGCGATCGTCGACGTTACCAGGAACAGCACCTTGCCGGCCGTCTCTGGGTCTTTGACGTGGTTGCCTCCTTGCAGGTAATGCCTGCTCGGTCCGCTCCCTCCCGGTCGCGGTACTGTTCCTGGTGGCCGCCTTGAGGGCTGAGACCTATGGTCGCTCGGGTCGAGCTGTGTGGGCTGGTGGCGCGCTCTCGAGGCGCCGCACGATATCCGCGACCGCGTCCTCTCGCGCACGTTCGTCCCCGCGGAGGGGCGCCCGGTCACCACCAGGTTCGATTGCGGCTGCTGGGGAGCGGCCGGGCGCGGGAAATAGGGTGAGATCGGCTTGCTTTACTGCGCCTTTCCTTCGAGCGGATAGCGCGTCAAGCGGCCTTCGCGGGCCTCGATCTTCAGGTCGCGGCTGGTGAGGCGGAGCATGAGCACGTCGTTCGACAGGCAGCGCGTGTCGTGGATGTCGCCGGGCAGGTACACCCGGCATTCGCCGGCGCGCACGCGGCAGGTGTCGCGGCGGACGAGGCGCGCCCTGTCATCTCCGTCGAGCACGCGCGCGTAGCTGCCCATCTCCATCTCGCCGTGCTGCACGGCGTAGATCACGAAGCCTCGGCCGTGATCGTGGGGGATGCGATATCGACCCTCCTGCTCGGCGTGCGACAGCAGGAGAAAGCCGTGGTCGGGGTCGCGGTAGAGCTCGTGGTCGACCGGTGGATCGCGGAGCAGCGCGGCGAGCCAGGGCTCGGTCTCGGGGGCGCGGGCCAGGTCTTCGAGGAGCTGCCGGGTGCGGGCCACGGTCTCCGTGGTCAGCGGGCCCCAGGCGGCGCGCATCTCGTGGATGAAGGTGTCGAGCGAGGCGTTGGTCGTGTGGATCATGCGGTCCTTCCTTTCGGAGTCGAGGTGGCGAGGAGGGTGAACGCGACGGCGACGAGCGCCGCCGCCAGGGCGTAGGAGGTGCGCATCCCCCGGGCGACGGCGTGGCCCGGGGCGGTGGTGATGTCGCTCGCGCCGGCGGCGAGCGCGAACACCGCGCCCATCACGCAGGTGCCCGTCACGAGGCCGAGGTTGCGCGACAGGCTGAGCGTGCCGGAGACGACGCCCCGCTCCGCGGGCTCGACCTGTTGCAGCACGCCGGTGTTGTTGGCGGCCTGGAACAGCGCGTAGCTCGCGGTGAGCGCGGCCATCGGCGCGATGTACCCGGGCACGCCGAGCGACTCGGGGCGGAGCGAGAGCAGGAGCGCGGAGGTCGCGATGCCCGCGAGGCCGGCGAGCGACGCGCGGCGCGTGCCGAAGCGATCGACCACGCGCCCCGCGGGGAAGCCGGTGAGCGCGGCGACGACGGAGCCGACCGACATGGTGAGCCCCACGAGGCCCGTGTCGAGGCCGAGCGCGATCGACAGGTAGAACGGGCCGACCACCATGCTCGTCATCACCACGCACGAGACGATCGCGCTCGCGGCGAGGCTCCGCGCGAGCGCGCGGTCGGCGAGCAGGCCGAGGCGGAGGAGCGGCGCCTCGGCGGTCCGCTCGGCGCGCACGAAGAAGGCCAGGCCGGCGCCCGCCGCGCCGAGGAGCGCGAGGTTGCCCGCGCCGAAGTGGCCGCGCCCGAGCGTCACGGAGAGCGCGTAGGCGGCGAGCGAGAGCGCGAGGAGCAGCGTGCCCGCGTGGTCGAAGGAGGCCTTGACCCGGTCGCGATCGGGCGGCAGGCGCCGTGCGAGGACGAGCGCGGCCGCGCCGAGCGCGAGGTGCACGAAGAAGATCGATCGCCAGCCCAGCGTCGCGACGAGCATGCCGCCGAGCGAGGGGCCGAGCGCCGTGCCGATCGACGAGGTGGTGCCGAGCAGGCCCATCGCGCTGCCGATCCGCTCCTTGGGGACGGTCTCGCCGACGAAGGCGACGGTGAGCGCCATCATCCCGGCGGCGCCGAGGCCTTGCACGGCGCGGGCGGCGATCAGGACGGGGAGCGCGGGCGCGAGGCAGGCGGCGATCGAGGCGATGCCGTAGAGCGAGAGCGCGACCATGAGCGCGCGGCGGCGGCCGTGGACGTCGCCGAGCCGGCCGAAGGCGACGATGGAGGCGGTGATCGCGAGCAGGTAGGCGATGACCACCCACTGCACGGCCTGGAACGGCGCGCCGAACGCTCTGGCGAGGGTCGGCAGCGCGACGTTGGCGCTGCTCGTGCCGAGCGAGGCGGAGAGCATGGCGAGCGAGAGGCCGAGGAGCGCGGGGTTCATGCCCGTGAAGATAGGCGTCGCGAGACATGGCGGAAGACGCACTGGACGCACTCGAAGCGTGCGCTGGACGCCATGTCTCGGGCGGCTATGCTCGGCGCATGTCGAGGCCGGATCTCAACCTGCTGGTGGCGCTGGATGTGCTCCTCGCCGAGGGGAGCGTGGCGAAGGCCGCGCGGCGCCTTTCGCTCAGCCCCTCGGCGATGAGCCGGACGCTCGCGCGGCTGCGCGAAGCCACGGGCGATCCGCTGCTCGTGCGCGCGGGGAGGGGGCTCGTGCCGACGCCCCGCGCGAACGAGCTGCGCGAGCGCGTGGGGCCGCTGGTGGAGGAGGGCGAGCGCACGCTGCGCCCCGCGACGGCGGCGCGCCCGGCCGACATCGCGCGCCTGTTCACGCTGCGCACGGGCGAGGGCTTCGTCGAGAGCTTCGGGCCTGCGCTGCTGCGCCGCGTGGGCACGGAGGCGCCGCGCGTGAAGCTGCGCTTCCTGCCCAAGCTGGAGCGGGGCAGCGGCGCGCTCCGCGAGGGCGCCGTCGACCTGGAGACCGGCGTGGTCGGCCCCTCCACCGGGCCCGAGGTGCGGGCGCAGACGCTCTTCCGCGATCGCTTCCTCGGCGTGGTGCGTGCGGGGCACCCGCTCGCCGAGGGGCGCGTCACGCTGCCCCGCTACGCGGCCGCGCGGCACGTGGACACCTGGGCGCACGTGAACGGCGGGCCGGTCGGCGCGGCCCTGCGCCCGCTGGGGATCGAGCGGGAGATCAGCGTGATCGTCGGCGGCTTCGCGTCGGCGCTCGCGCTCGCCCGCGCGACCGATCTGGTGGCGAGCGTGCCCGAGCGCCACACGGGCAGCCTGCGCGCGGGGATGCGGGCCTTCGCCCTGCCGTTCGCCGCGCCGGAGGTCACGGTCTCGATGCTCTGGCACCCGCGCCTCGACGCCGACCCGGCGCACCGCTGGCTGCGAGCCTGCGTGCGCGAGGTGTGCGTGGAGGCGATCGGCGCGCGCCGCAAGGCGGTATAGCGCGCGATCACGGGGGCGGCGGTGGTCGGCGCCCCGGGTGTTCCCTATGCTGGAGAGGCGCCGCGCGCGGCGGCGCGATCGTCAACACCTCCGCGCTGGAGAAGAGAACGCCGTGAACACAAGCTTCCTGGGCCCGGTCGTCGCGCTCGTCGCCTGGTCGATGGTCATGTGGATCTGGATGTACGCGACGCGCATCCCGGCGATCTTCGCGATGAAGATGCGGCTCGACTCGAACGCGCCGCGGGGTGAGCAGATGGCGACGCTCCCCCCGAAGGTGCGGTGGAAGGCCGACAACTACAACCACCTGATGGAGCAGCCCACGATCTTTTATGCGATCGCGCTGGCGCTCGCGGTGATGGGCAACGCCTCCAAGGTCAATTTCGCGATGGCCTGGGCCTATGTGGGCATCCGCGTCGTGCACAGCCTGGTGCAGGCGCTCATCAACAAGATCGAGATGCGCTTCACGCTGTTCTTCCTCTCGAACATCCCCCTCTTCGTCCTGACGTACGGAGCGGCCGCGCAGCTCCTCGGTTGGTGACCGGGAGCGAGGCGCGCGACATCGGGGGGCAAGCGTCGGTCTGCTGCAACGGCCGGCGGGGCTCGTGATAAGCACGCCGCCTCATGGCCACCGCGAAGAAGAAGACCTCCGGGCCCGTCGCGCTCACCACCGGCACGACGCGGCTCGCCACCTACCGCGAGCGCTTCCTCGCGATGATCGCCTCGCTCGAGGCCCATGATGCGGTCAAGGTGCTCTCGGCGGGCGTGGGTGATCCGATCGATCCCGCCGAGGTCGACGCCGCGGCGGCACGGGCCTCCGTCACGCTCTCGCCCGAGGAGCGCGAGCTCTACGCGCGGATGAACGGGGCCTGGCTCGTGTGGGTCGGCGTCGAGGCGCCCGAGTACGACAAGAAGGCGCACAAGCTCAAGAAGGGTCCTCCTGCGCCGAGGGATCTCGAGGCGTTCGATACGCGCGCGTTCCGGATCATCGCCCTCGCGCCGATCGAGCAGGTCTTCGGGCGGCCCTTCGATTACGCGAAGTTCATGGGCCCCGGGGAGCCTCCTCGCCTCGGCTTCGATTTCCCCGGGCAGTACACGACGCCCGCGCTCGTGGTGCGCGACGGGCGTGTGCGGGTCGAGGTGGGCGACGATCACGGCGCGGCGTGGGATGGATCGTCCTCGTCGCTCGAAGATTACGTGGAGACGATCCTCGCGACGTTCGGGGATGTCGAGCTCCGGCGGGCCATTTACCTGAAGGGCAAGCACGGCATCGGGAGGGCCTATTTCGAGGCGCACCCCGTCTCGATCGAGAGCCTGTTGCCCGCGCCGCTGCCGAAGGACGCGCAGGCCGAGGCCAAGCTGCTCCGGGTCCTCAATCGCACCTACGGCAAAGACCTCTCGAACGCGCAGATCGCGCAGGCGGTCGGCGCCATGGCGTCGTCGAATCGCGAGCTGTTCGGGACCGCCACAGGGCGCCTGGGCGAGCAGCCCGAGCGGACGCGTGTCCATGCAGGCAAGCTGGTCGATGCGCTGGAGGTCTGTCTCGATCCGCGCCCGCTCATCGATCTCATCGATCGAATCAAGGCGCCCCTCGACGCCGAGCAGCGGGCGCGTGTGCTCCGCGGCAAGGGCCGGATGGAGGCGCGCGGGCGCGTGGCGGCCGGCGGTGGAGCGGACATCCTTCCCGATCTGCGCGAGCTGCTCGCCTCCTCGAACGACGAGGATTTCCGGGCAGCCGCCTATGCCGCGCTCGTCCTCGGGCCCGCCGCGATCGAGCTCGCACCGCTCCTCGACGCGCGTCTCGGCGCTCCCGACTTCGCCGCGCGCGTTCGCCCCCATGGGTTCGATGGCCAGGTGAATTCGCCGCTCGTCGCGGCCGCCGCGCTGATGAGCATCGAGCCCGCGCGGGCCGCGGCGATGTTCGAGCACCTGCGCGTGATCGTGCGCTCCGATCTCGTCCGCCTCGGCCAGCCGGCGCCCGGCCGCTGCCTCGGGACGGAGCCGCACGACCTCGCGGCGATGCTCGGGCGCCTGTCTCCGGAGATCCAGGAGCGGCTCGCCGCCGAGCTCCACGAGGTGCTCGACGCCTACGCCGCGACCGGCTCGGATCACGCGGGCTACGAGCTGCTCGGCGCGCTCGGATCGGCCGGGATCGAGCGCGGTTTCTCGCTGCTCGCGACCCACCTGCGCGACCCCCGCTCCGACGCCGCGCGCTACACGCTCCTCGGCGTATTCGGCGGCACGTTCTTCCGCGCCTCGCTCGACGCCGCGCAGCGCGCGCGGGCCGCCGCGATAGCAAAGCGCGATCTGCTCGCCTTCCAGGAGAGCGCGGGGTACCTGCGCGCCGAGTCCGTCGCGTTCACGCTGATCTTCGGCGGAGACACCGCGCCCGAGATCCCGGCCGCCGCAGCGAACGAGCAGCTCCTCGCGAACGCGGGCGGGTTCCTCAACACCCCGCTCTGCCAGCGGACGCTGACGTTGCTCCGAGATCGCGGGATCGCGCGCGCCGTGCTGGAGCCCAAGGTGCTCGGCCTCGTCGGCCACTACAACTGGATCGGGCAGGACGAGTGGCTCCGCGGCTTCGCGGCGAACCTCCGCTAGATGCGCTTCACGCTGTTCTTCCTCTCGAACATTCCCCTCCTCGTCCTGACGTACGGCGCTGCTATGCAGCTCTTGCATTCATGACGACGAAGAGCACGACCAGCAAGGCGAGGGTGAAGGCCGCAGCGGTCGAGGGCGCCGAGCGGCTGCGAGGGTTGATCGACGGAGACTCGTTCGTTGTCGATGCGGCGACGACGCCTCCGCTGCACGAGGTCGGCGCGCTGCCGATCAGGTACGTGCGGCTCGGCGCCAAGGTGAAGCGGGCGCCGGGGCTCATCGAGCTCCTCGAGACCACGCGCACGGTCACCTCGTTGCAAATTCATTCCGCCGACGTGCTGGAGCGGCCGCCCCGCAGCACGGTCGTCACGTCTCTGTTCATCGAGGGCGCGGCCACGAAGAACCTCGATTTTCTCCGGGGCTTTCCGGCGCTCGAGGAGCTCACCGTCGGCGGGCGCCAGACGAGCCTCGCGAGCCTCTCGGGGATAGACGCGTGCCCCAAGCTCAGGAAGCTCAAGGTGAGGCAGCACCTCGCCCGTACGTTGAAGCCCCTGGCGTCGCTCGAGAAGCTCGACGAGCTCTGTAGCCCCACGGCCAAGAACATCACCTCGCTCGACGGCGTCTCGCAGGAGACGCTGCTCCATGTCGACGTGAACCTCACGCCCATCCTCTCGCTCGCGCCCCTCGCGCGCGCCAGCGGACTGCTCGCCCTGAAAATGCGCGGGGCCAAGGTCAGCTCGATCGCGCCGATCCTCGGGTGCCATCGCCTGCAGACGCTTTACGCCGAGCGCTCTTCGCTCGAGTCGATCGACGGCATCGGCCAGAGCATGCCGGAGCTGAGGCTGCTCTGGATCGGCGACACCAAGGTGAAGGAGATTGGCGGGCTCGCCGGCCTGAAGACGCTGCTCGACCTCGATCTCACGGGCCTCAAGGGCGTACGTGATTTCGGCGTGCTCGCGCGGCTCGGCGCGCTCCGCAGCCTCAACCTCTACGACACCTCGTTCACCGACATCGGGATCCTCGAGTCGCTGCCGGCCCTCGCCTATGTCCACCTGGGTCGCACAGCCGTCTCCGCGAGCGACGCCAGGGTGAAGAAGCTCCACGCCATCTTGAAGAAGAGGGATCGGGAGGGGGGCGTCTTCTTCGATCCAATCCGCGCGCCCACACGTCTCAGCAACGCCGACGCCGCGTTCTGCACCACCGCATGGGAGGAGGGCGCGGCCTACAATTGTTTCTGAGCCCCTCTCCGGCCAGGCACGTCGCGACCGGCTCCCATCCTCCCGGCCACGGAGCGCCCGTCCCGAGCGGTTCGGCGCGAGGAGCGATCGAGCGCGCCGGCATCCTCGATGGACGGCGGCCGCGACGCTCCATTAGCCTCACGGAACGACCTATGCCGATCACCGTCCTCCCGCTCACCCCCGATCGCATGCCCGACCTCGACGCCGTGTTTCAGGCGAAGGGCTGCTCGGTCGCCAAGCAGTGTTACTGCATGTATTACCGGCGAACGGGCAAGGGGCCCGAGCCCGCCGCGGGCGAGCCGCGCTGGGCGCCTTCGCGGCGAGCCATCGTCGAGCTCAGCAAGAGCGACATGCCACCCGGCTTGATCGGCTACCTCGACGGCAAGCCGGTCGGCTGGGTCTCCCTCGGGCCGCGGGCCGATTTTGCGCGCCTGGCGAACTCGCCGACGATGCGCGCCGTGGACGACAAGCCCGTCTGGTCGGTGATCTGCTTCGTCGTCCCCTCCGAACATCGCAAGCAGGGCGTCGGCCACGAGCTGCTCGCCGCGGCGGTGGAGTTCGCCCGCGAGCGCGGGGCGACGCTGCTCGAGGCCTATCCGGTCGACCGCGATGTCCCCGGCGCGGGCCACGCGCCCTGGTTCGGATCGCTGACCATGTTCAACCGAGCGGGCTTCAAGGAGGTCGCGCGCCACAAGCCGGCGCGGCCGATCGTGCGGCTCGAGGTCGGCGCCCGCCGCAAGAAGAGCGCCTCGGGAAAGAGCGATCGATCTCGATGAATCGCGTCCTCCTCGTGTGCGGCAGCCTCCAGCGCGCCTCGGCCAACCGCGCGGCGCTCGACGTGGCCCGGGCGGCCCTCGCCGCGCGCGGGATCGAGGCCGATCTCTACGACGAGATCGCGTCGATCCCCCCGATGAACGCCGATCACGACGGCGATCCCGGCGCGGCCGTGATCGGGTTTCGTGATCGAATCGGCGCCGCAGACGCGGTGATCCTCGCCGCGCCCGAGTACGCCGGGGGCCTCGCCGGCGCCCTCAAGAACGCGCTCGACTGGGTGGTGGGCGGAGGACAGCTCTACAACAAACCAATCGCGATCCTCAGCGCGGGTACGAGCGGCGGTGTGTTTGCACGAAGAGATCTGGTCCGCACCTTGAGCTGGCAGGGCGCTCATGTCGTCGAGAGCCTGGGCATCGCCGGGCCGAACGCGCGATCGACGACCGACGCCGGAGGGGCGCGCCGCTTCACCGATCCGGCAACGATCGGCGAGATCGAGGCGATGGTCTCATCGCTCATCGCGCTCGCCGAAGGGCCGCCGGCCGCGCGGCTGCCGGCCATCACCAGGCTGGCGCTCGACGCGGGGATCGATCCCGCGCCCCTCCGCGACCTCATCCTGGCGCAGGGCGGCTGAGCGCCACGAAAATGGCGGCGGGGCTCAGTGCACGCCGCTCGTATCCTCGATCGGATAAGCTCACTGTCGCGCCCCTGTGCGCCGAATGGGAGAGATGAACGATGCCTTTGCCCAGCGACTACACGAACAGCCTCGTCGAGGGAGGCGCCATCAAGCTCGTCAAGTTCACCCGTGATCCGCCGACGATCGAGCCTGGCCAGACCTCGCTCCTCGAGTGGCGGGTCGACGCCGGATCGTTCGTCGTCGTCGTCAAGCTCGAAGGCGAGGTCGTCGGGACGCATGATCAGAAGCGCGTGCAGCCCACGTTCACCCGGACGTACAACCTCTACGTGTCGAGCCAGGGGACCGACGACGTGACGCTCGGATCGCGCGCCGTGAACGTCGACCTGAGCAAGTGCGCGCTGCTGCCCGTCCCGCTCGATGAAATCACGAGCGAGGTGAGCCGCGAGGTCGAGGATTCGCTGAAGGACAACGGATTTCCCGACGCGAAGGTCCGCTCCGTCCAGCTCACCGGCGAGGGCAACGCGGCGCGCGCAGAGACAGGGACGTTGAAGGCCGTCACCGTCATCGCCGTGGACCTTCTCGGCATCCCTTACACCTGCACCATCCACAACACCTTCGACACCACCCTGAAGCAAGACGGCTCGCTCTCCCTGACCTCGCCGCGCACCTCGGTTAACCTGGTGGCGCACCCGACCAACATCCTGCAGTCGGTGGCGACCGAGGGAGCCCAGCTCTTCCAGTTCGAGAGCCTCGCCGAGGGCGTGCTCTCGCTCGCGATCCAGGTCGCGCTCGGCGAGTCGCTCGACGACGCCGTGGACGACGCGACGAGCGGCGTCCCGGGAGATTGGCTCTACGCCATTGTGCTTGGGTCGATGAAGATGTACCTCTGTCCGAGCATGGTATCGCAGCCGGAGGGAGCGACCCCGATGCCGGCCAAGCCGAGCCCCACGAAGGTCGATACGCCGCACCCCGCCCCCACGAAGACCGGCACAGCGCAGCCCGCCCCGGTGAAGGTCGACGCCGCGCAGCCGCCGTCCAAGAGCCCGCGGCGCAGGCGGCTGCCGCCAAAGACACCCTGAGCGCGCATCGTCCGCTGCGCCGGCATCGGCGCGCCGGGAGCCCGCCGTGACGTGCAGGTCGAGGACACCTGTCACAGGATGAGACGGCGCCACCTCGCGGCTGGACACGGGGTGCGCACATTTTCACCCTTGCCTCTTGCTCAGCCAATCTTGATTGGCCGACGATGGCCTCGGTCGAGGCAGCGAGGGAACGCCGGCACGCGCGATGGGGCGAGCGATGGAAAATCGAGGGAAGTGGCTGCGGATGGTGGGGGTGCTCGGCGCGTCGTGGGTAGCGTGCGGATGCGCGGCGGAGCCCTTGGTCATGGTGGCGCCGTCCTATCGGGCGGCGTCGCTCGAGATCGCCGTATTTGCCTCCGATCCGCTGTTGGTGCGGGATTGTGCCCAATCGCTTCAGGTCTCGCTGGCGCGCCATGGGTTCTCGATCACCGCGCCGCCGGCCGCTGTTCGCCTCCGGGCCGAGGTCACCTTCTTCTCCTCGGGTGGCCTCGACCTTTCGATGCCGGAGGAATACGTCGACATGACGGCCACCGTCGAGCCCGGCGAGGTCGAGCAGGTCGTCATGGCTTCGGCGAGCGTCGGGGGCTGGCTGCCTCCGCAGACGGACATGCGCAGCCGGACCAGCCGACGTCGTGGCTATGGCTGCTGGATCGCTGCCGAGCGGCTGGCGACGGAGATCGTCAAGAGGTTGGGCGCAGCGACCGAGCCTGGTTCAGCGGTGCCCGCTCCCACTGGATGATGCGGCGACCGATCCATGGGACGGACCCGCACGAGCTCCCGATGCTACGCGGGCGCGCTCCCCTCGTCGTCGAAGAGGACCTCGACGTGCAGGTCGATCGCCTCGAAGGGCTCGGCGCGCACGAGCGCGCCCGCCCCTGCGCCGAGGACGCGCAGGTAGCCGCTCTCGGTGCGACGGTAGACGACGAGCGTGCGATTGGCGGGATCGATCACCCAGGAATGAGGGACGCCTGCGGCGTGGTAGATATCCATCTTGTCGCCGAGATCACGGGCTGCGGTCGACGGGGAGAGGACCTCTCCTACCCAGTCTGGGCGCTCGGTGACAGCTTGCCCCGGCGGAGCGCTCGGGAGACGCGGGACGCGATCGCGGCGCCAGCCGAGCAGATCCGGGCGCACCCCTTCACCGCCGAGATCGAGATCGACCTCGGTCGAGAGCCACCATCCTCCTGGGGTGCCGGCTTCACCCGGCCGCCGGTCGAAGAGGTCGAGGGAGACACCGAGCTTGCGCTGGGCCCGGCCATGCTCCGGGCTCGGGAAGGCCTTGTAGACGATGCGCCCGCGGAGGAGCTCGGCCGCTTTCTCCGCCGGGATGGCGAGCCACTCGGCGACGGTGGCCCGGCGGAGGCGCTCGGGATTCGAGGACGGGACTGCGAGCTCCATGCCGGTAGCATAGCGCAGGCGGGCACGGCGCGTTTCCTCCCGCGGCTCCCGGCTCCCTTCAGGTAGCCTGCGCCCGTCATGGCCTCGCAGCGACCGTCCGATCGCCCCCCGCCCGCGCCGGAGCCCGGGGAGGCGCCCACCACCCGCGTTTCGCCCCCGCACAGCACACCGGGCAGCACCGGCGCCATCTCCGGCGACGCGCCCACGCTCGTGGCCGTGCCGGGCGCCGTCAACGCCGTCAACAACGTCTCCGGCGCGCCCACGCTGGCGATGCCCGTCTCGCCGGCGGTCACGTCCACGCCCGAGGCGCCCGGCCCGGTCCTCTCGTTCGCGGACGACCTCTCGGTGAGCCAGGGCGCGGCGCGCTACGAGCCCGGGCCGCTGCTCGGGGCCGGGGGGATGGGCGAGGTCCGCCTCCACGTCGATCGGCGCATCGGGCGGCGCATCGCCAAGAAGACGCTGCATGCGACCATGGACTCGGAGGCCGCGCGGGCGCGCTTCGTCCGCGAGGTGCGGATCCAGGGGCAGCTCGAGCACCCGGCGATCGTCCCGGTGTACGACCTCGATGTCGACGAGCAGGGGCAGACGTACTTCACCATGAAGCGCGTCCGCGGCCAGACGCTGGAGCAGGTGATCCAGATCCTCGCGGCGGGGGACGGAGAGCATGCGCGCCGCTTCACGCGGAGACGTCTCCTCACCGCGTTCGCGCAGGTGTGCATGGCGGTCCACTACGCCCACACGCGCGGCGTTTTGCACCGCGATCTCAAGCCCGGCAACATCATGCTCGGCGACTTCGGCGAGGTGTACGTGCTCGACTGGGGGCTCGCCAAGATCACCTCCGAGCACGCGACGGAGCCGGCGAGCTCCCCGGCGATCGACGAGCCGCCGGTGAGCGCGCCCGGGCCGGTGGTCGGCGCCTCCGGCTCGCTCACGGTGGCGGGCGCGCTCTTCGGCACCCTCGCGTACATGGCGCCCGAGCAGATCCTGGGGCAGGTCGGCGAGCCCGATCGCCGCGCCGACATCTACGCGCTCGGCGCCATCCTCTTCGAGATCCTCACGAAGACGCGGGTCCGCCGCGGGACGGATCTCGCCGCGGTGGTCCGGGAGATCGGGACGGGCAAGGTGCCCTCGCCGTCGGAGATCGCGGACGAGGTGCCCCCCGAGCTCGACGCCCTCTGCCTGCGGGCGCTCGCGCTCGACCCGGAGGATCGGCCGGCGACGGCGCGGGAGATCGCCGAGGAGGTGGAGCGCTACCTCGACGGCGAGCAGGACCTGCGCCTGCGCCACGAGCTGGCGAAGAAGCATGCCGCGTCGGCCCGGCGGCGGATCGACGAGGCGCCGCGCGAGGCCAAAGGCGCGGCGCAGGTCGAGGCGCTCCGCGAGTCGATGAAGGCCCTGGCGCTCGACGCGGAGCAGCCGGAGGCGCAGGGGCTGCTCCTCTCGTTGCTCACCGGCGCGTCGGGGGAGCTGCCGCCCGAGGCCCAGAAGGACATGGACGCCTCGATCGTTCGAGCTCAAACGAACGGCGCCCGCCTCGGGTTCAACGGGCTCATCGCCTGGCTGATGATGCTCCCCGTGGCGATCCTGATCGGCGTCAAGAGCTGGCTCCCCGTGATCGGCCTGAGCCTCTTCACGCTGGCCGGCGCGCTGCTCTGCCGGCGGATGGCGCGGCGGCCCTCGCACCACAAGGGAGACGGCGTGCTCCTCGCGGTCCTGATGGCGCTGGTGATCGCCCTGACGAGCTCGTACCTCGGGCCCTTCGCGCTCATGCCCACCTGCGCGGCGACGATCGCCATCCTCTTCGCCAACTCCTCCCGGCGCGAGGATCGGCCCCTGCTCGGCGGCATCGTCACCGCCGGCGCGCTCCTCCCGTTCCTGCTCGAGATGACCCACCTCGTCCCGCGCGCCTACGCCTTCGAGCCGGGCCGGGTGGTCATCATGGCGCGGGCCATCGAGCTGCCGGCCCTCCCGACCATGGCCGCGATGATCTACTCGACCCTCTCCTTCACCGTGCTAGCGACCGTCTTCGTCGGGAGGATGCGCGACACGATCACCAGCGCGGAGGAGCGCCACCTGCTCCAGGCGTGGTATTTGAGGCAGCTGTTCCCGGCGGCCGCCTTCGCCTCCCACGCGGCGGGCAGCCTCCCCCGGGACAAGGAGCGATCGTCATGAGCCTCGGCCGGGTCTCCACCGAAAAGCAAGGGCATGTCTTCCTCATCGGCCTCGATCGGCCTGCCAAGCGCAACGCCTTCGATCTGCCGATGTACGAGTCGCTGGCCCACGCCTACGCGACCTTGCAAGCCGACGACGATCTGCGGGCCGGCGTCGTGTTCGCGCACGGCGAGCACTTCACCGCCGGCCTCGATCTCGCGCAGTTCTCGCCCGTGTTCGCGAGCGGCACCTGGTCGGTCCCCAAGGGGACGATCGATCCGCTCGGCCTCTCCACGCCTCCGGTCGACAAGCCGATCGTCTGCGCGCTCCAGGGTATCTGCCTGACGATCGGGATCGAGCTGCTCCTCGCGACGGACATCCGGATCGCCTCGGAGACGACGCGCATGGGGCAGATCGAGATCAAGCGCGGCATCTACCCGGTGGGCGGGGCGACCATCCGCCTGCCGCGGGAGATCGGCTGGTCCAACGCCATGCGCTACCTGCTCACCGGCGACGAGATCGACGCGCCCACGGCCCTCCGCCTCGGCCTCGTGCAGGAGGTGACGCCCCACGGCAAGCAGATCGATCGCGCGATCGAGATCGCGACGACCATCGCGGCGCAGGCGCCCCTCGGGGTGCGCGCGACGCTCGCCTCGGCGCGGATCGCCCTGGAGAGCGAGGCCGAAGCCGCCCGCCGCCTCCTGCCGGATCTCGCGCCGCTGCTCCGCAGCGACGACGCGCGCGAGGGGCTCGCCTCCTTCATCGAGCGGCGGACCGCCCGCTTCACGGGCAAGTAGCGGTCGCGGATCGACCCTTGGCGCGCGCCGTCTCGATCGCTCTGTCGCTCCTCGCGCTCGCAACGACGAGCCGATCGGCCGCGGCCGATCCTCCGCCTCTGCCGCCGAAGCCGGCCTCGTTCAACATGATGGAAGCCCTGCGAAGCGGGGACGATCTGGTCGCCGAGGTGCCGCTCGCCGCGACGCTGAGCAACACGTGGAGCGGGCCCCTCTCGTTCTCGTGGGTGGCGTCGGGGCGCCTCTTCGCCGGCCCGATCGAGCAGTCCGTCTCGTCGTTCCTCGTCGCGCGCGTCCTCAACGGGACGACCTGGAGCATCCTGCTCGGCCTGGAGCTCTACACGATCCGCAAGCTCGGCCACGGCTGGGGCTTCCTCGATCGGGTGAGCTTCAACGCCGAGCAGGCCTTCGGCTTCGGCGTCCCGACCGCATGCATCCCCCCGTACGACGCGCGCGCCTGCGGGGTCGGGCTCGGCGGCGTCGACGAGCTGCGCGGGCACCTGCGCGGCACGCCCTGGGTCTTCTCGCTCACCGGCGGCTGGATCCAGGGGCGCGTCGCGACGGACGAGCGCCGCACGGTGATGGAGTCGACCTGGCTCTTCTCGCCGATGGCCGCCCAGATCGAGGCCGAGGCGAAGGCCGGCCCGATCCGCGCGAGGGCCGCGATAGGGCCCGGCCTCTACTTCGGGATGCACACGGCCCACGCGCACCCGGAGACGCGGCAGAACGATCTCGACATCCCCTGGCACGGTCTCTATCCGCTCGACGGGGGGATCGGGATCGGCGCGCGCGCCGACGCAGGGCTCTCGCTGGGCAACTGGGTCTCGCTCGGCGGGACCTTGATCGTGGCGCCGATGCTCGGCCGCTCGATCCCCGATCTCGATCGCGCCATCGCGCCCGTGCGCTCGTCGGCGGGGGAGAGCTTCCTCTCGTGGAGGAACGCCTCGGCGGGCTTGACGTTGACGTTGCCGGGCACCCGCGGCGCGAAGGTGGGGCTGCGCTACTGGGTGGGCGAGCTGTCGTCGCGACCGATGTACCGCGCAGGGCACCAGGCGGTCACGCTGCGCTGGGAGGTGCCTTTGCGCCCCTAGGGCGGCATGCTCTTGATAGTCGAGCGGTCGATTTTTTAACGCAAAGACGCCAAGGCGCTAAGACGCAAGAAGAGAAGAAGAGTGGGCGATTCCCTGGTCTTTTTGCGCCTCTGCGTCTTTGCGCCTTGGCGTTTTTTCTTCCGTGCCGATCTGCACGAGGCTGCGGGGAGAATCAGGCGCGCACGGTGATCCGTGGGCCGCCTTCGCTCTTCTTCAGCGTGCCGATGATCGCAGAGGGGCCGACGCCTTCGTCGCCGAGGCGCTTCAACGTCTCCTCGGCGCGAGGCTCCGGCACGCAGAGGAGCAGGCCGCCGGAGGTCTGCGCGTCCGCGAGGAGGAGGCGCAGGTGCTCGCCCACGGCTTCGTCGATCGCGGTCACGGCGAGCGCGTGCTTGAGGTTGCGCTTGCTCCCGCCGGGCACCACGCCGTCGGCCACGAGCGCGAGCGTGCCATCGAGGATCGGCACCTTGCCGGCCCACAGCTCGGCGTCGACGCCGGAGGCCTCGATCAAGTTTCGCAGGTGGCCGAGGAGGCCGAAGCCGGTCACGTCGGTGCACGAGGTCGCGCCCACGGCGAGGCCGATCTCGCAGGCCTTGTCGTTGAGGGTGAGCATCTGCTTCACCGCGGCGGCGATGAGGGCCTCGGGCGCCTTGCCGGCGCGGATCGCCTGCCCGACGATCCCGGTGCCGAGCGCCTTCGTCAGGATGAGCGCTTGCCCTTCCTTCGCGCCTCGCTGCGACCAGACCAAGGCCCGGTCGACGCTCCCCACCACCGCGAGGCCGGCCTTGGGCTCGGCGTCGTTGATCGTATGACCTCCAACGATCGCGCAGCGGGCGCGGGCGCAGGCCTCGGCCATGCCGGCGAGGACCTCGTGGAGCACGGCGAGCGGGAGCTTGTCGGTCGGGAAGCCCGCAAAGGAGAGCGCGACCTCGGGCCGGCCGCCCATGGCGTAGACATCGCTGAGCGCGTTGGTCGCGGCGATGGCGCCGAAGACGCGACCGTCATCGACGATCGGGGTGATCACGTCGATCGTGAGCACGAGCGATCGCGGCGCGCCGTTCGGGCCGAGGAAAGGATGGACCACGGCCGCGTCGTCGAGCGGGCCAGTTCCGCTGTCGACCGAGGGGTGGGCAATCGACGGGATGTTCTTCAGAACCTCGACCAGGCTCTCGGCGGGGAGCTTGCGGGCTCACCCACCGCCCTGGACGAGCGTCGTCAGGCGCGGCTCCGTCACGGCATGTTCTCCTTTCGCCGGAGGTCATGCCGGAGAACGGCGCCGGTGTCACCTCCCCCGAGCACGAGGGCGCCGATCGCGGCGCTTGAAACCCGCGCGCGGAAGGCCGACAACAAAGGCATCGCTGGTTGAACGCTGCCCCGAGGAGCCACCGTCATGCGCATCGCTCTCTCCCCGCTGGTCCGCCTCGCTGCGCTCGCGAGCGCCATGCTCGCCACAGGCTGCGGCGCCGCTCCGCCTCCGCCGCCGCCCGAGCCTGTCGATATGGCCGCGCGTCCGGTTGCAGGGGTGGTCGATCCGTCGGGCGGAGTCGTGATCCCTCCGCCGGTGGTCGAGGTGGCAACTCCTCCGCCGCCGGTGGTCGAGGCGCCTCCGCCGCCGGCCCCCGCGCCCCCGCCTCCTGCGGTCGCGCCGCCGTACGATCCGGTCGTCGTGGCCCCGACGCCACCGCCGCCGCCCAGCACGCCGCCCGCGCCACCGCCGCGCCCGCCGCGAGCGAAGCACCGGGTGAAGGTGACGCAGTTCAAGACCGAGCGCGGGGCGCTGAAGCTGCCCGGGGCCGTGGTCTTCGAGACGGGGAGCGACAAGCTGAGCCCCGTGAGCGACGAGGTGCTGGAGGTGGTGCACGATTACCTCGACGCGAAGCCCGAGGTGACGCTGCTGCGGATCGAGGGGCACACCGACAGCGGCGGGAACAGCGCGGCCAACCAGGTGCTGTCCGAGAAGCGGGCGATGTCCGTGGCCCGCTGGCTGACCGCGCAGGGCGTGCAGTGCGTGCGGCTGCTGCCCGTCGGCTTCGGGGAGACGAAGCCGATCGCGCCCAATGACACGCCGGAGAACAAGGCGGTGAACCGGCGGGTGGACTTCGTGAACGCCGGGCTGCGCGGGAAGGCGATCGGAGGGATGCCGGTGGACGGGGGCGGGAAGGTGGCGGGGGATCCGTGCAGGTGAGGTAGGGCGGCGGGCAAACCGACCACGCAAGCCGCGATCTGCCGGCGCTTCGCAGAGGAAGGGGAGTTGGACTCCCTCAGGCTGGAGCGCCGCCGCCGAGTCATGCCCGTGGAGGCGGCAGCGGAGGAAATTGTCATCCAGCTTGAGCACGAACACGACACGCTGGGCGGAGGCGGGGATCGATTGGGGTGTTTGGATGCCAGAAGCGGGAAGGGAGGCCGGGACCTGAGCCGGTGGGATGCCATCCGCCGGGAGGGAGCGCTCGGCGCCGACGGATGGGATGCCATCCGCCGGGAGGGAGCGCTCGGCGCCGCCCGATGGGATGCCATCCGCCGGGAGCGAGCGCTCGGCGCCGCCCGATGGGATGCCATCCGCCGGGAGCGAGCGCTCGGCGCCGCCCGATGGGATGCAATCGACCCCGAGGGAGCGCTCGGCGCCGCCCAACGGACGAGATCGGGTCCTCTTCATCGTAAGGAGGCGCCGGCGATGGGGCGGAGGGACCTGCCTGGAGGCCCCGATGGCCGGTTCGCGCTCTTCAAGAAGCGTGAGCGGAACCACCCTACCGTCACTTGCCCGTTGTTCAGTGGTACGGCCCTTGGTACCGTCGGCCCGAGGAGAGGGGACCACCATGCCCAGCCACCGCCCGCCCACAGCCTCCACGAAGCCCCAACACGCAGCACGTCGGGGAAGCTTCGTCCACATCGGCTTCCCCCTCCTGCTCCTTCTTATTGTCCTCTTCCAGGGGCTCACCGCCGGCTGCACCCCCGACGCCAAACCGAGCGCATCGCTCGATTTGCCCGGTTGCGGTGAAATTCCCGGCCTCGCCGAGGCGCCCCCTCCTCTTACTCCGCTCGACAAGCCGGCGTCACCGCTGCTGCCGGCAGCGAGGGCCGGTTACCTCCCCGCTCAGGGAAGTGTCGATCCAACCGGGGAGTACCAGGTTCAACTCTCCATCGACGTGCCTCCCGGTCGCGCGGGAATGGAACCTTCGCTCGCGCTCGCCTACGGGAGCCGGGCGCCCAATGGCCACCTGGGCGCAGGCTTCCGCCTCGAAGGGCTCAGCGAGATCAACCGCTGTCCGAAGACGATCGCGACCGAAGGGGTGGCTGATGGAGTCCATTTCGACAAGAGCGACGCCTTCTGCCTCGACGGGAAGAAGCTCGTGGCTGTCACGGGCGGTTACGGGGACGATGACACCGAGTACCGGACCGAGGAGGACAGCTTTGCCAAGGTCGTCGGGCACCATGGCGACAAGAAGGTCACGGAGAGCTTCACCGTCTGGACCAAGGGCGGCAAGATCCGGGAGTATGCGGCGGTCTGGGGCGAGCTGCCCGACTGCTCGAACAAGGCGTGCGGAGAGCTCGACTGGAATCGGTATGTCTTCGCCTGGGTGATGAGCGAGGAGCGGGATCGAGCGGGGAACGCCGTCCGCTATACTTATCAGGTCGACTCCAAGACCCATGATGTCTACGACGACCCGCGGTATGATCGCTTCGGGGCCGGGTCGGTGCGGAGCATCGAGTATTATCCTGCCTCGATCGACTACACTTATCACGTCAGCCGGCGCTCGGACGACGCCGGGGCGCTCCGTCATGTGCAGTTCGAGTACGAGGATCGTCCCGACAAGCTCTTTCAGTTCCAGGCAGGGTATCGGATCGAGACGACCAAGCGGCTCCGGAAGATCGCGGTGGAAGGGCCGCACTCCTTCGGGACGCCGGCATGGACGTACGAGCTGTTCTACGAGAAGAGCGCCGCCACGGGGTACTCGCTGCTCCAGGAGGTGAAACGCTGCGGCGCGCTCGGCGGGTGCCTCCCTGCCAAGCAGTTTGGTTGGCACAGCACCGTCGGGCCGGTGTTCGAGGAGAGCACGCTCGGGCTCGACGTCGACGACGGGCTCGATGCGATGGTGCTCGACGCCGACGGGGACGGGATGGATGAGGTCGTCTCCCGGGACAACGGCGGTCAGCTCTACCTGCGCTGCACAGTTCACCCGAAGGAGCCGCTCGCCGAGCGTACCCCGATGGTGAGCACGTTCGGGTGGAACAGCAGGCCGGTGGACATCGACGGGGATGGAGCGTTCGAGATCGTCGGGGATCTTCAGGACGCCTATCGCGTCTACCGCTGGGAGGCCGAGAACCATGCCTTCTCGCTCGGCGGGCCGGTGCTCACGCCGATCACCACCAACGGTGGCCTGCAAAACCCGCTCGCGCTCCTCGATCTCGACGGGGACGGGCTCGCCGATCTCGTCACGGCCACCCCGTTCGTGTGCGCCGGCAAGACGGGGAAGTGCTGGGATTTCACATACCAACACAACGACGGGGGCACGTTCGGGGAGGCGGCGTTCTTGACTCACTCCCCCAACATCGAGCCCGATCCATGGACGGGTGCCTTCTGGACGCTCGGCCTCGATCCCTTCGGCGAGCACCGTGCGGCTCTGTTCTATTACAACAGCGCGTCGGACCTCATGCCCGGTCTCGACGGCGTGATGATCGACACGAAGGGTGAGGTCGCGCGCGTGGTCTTCCCGCCCGCGAGCGCGCCCAACGCGCAGGACTTTCCGAGCTCGTACGCGGACATGAACGGGGACGGGCTGCGTGATTATCTGAGCCTCCGCAAGGAGGTCGAGAAGGGCCAGAGCCGCCTTTGCGTGTATTTCACCACCGGAGGCCAGACGCAGCTCTCGTACCTGCCCGCGCCGACCGCATCTCCGCTCTTCGACGCCGAGCTGAGCTCGTGCTTCGACCTCGGGGCCGCCGGGATCGCCCGGATGATCGTGGCCGATCTCGACGCCGATGGGAAAGAAGATGTGCTCCTCGCCCGGGGCAATCTGCTCACCTTGGTGCGCCTCGGCGCCGATCGGAAGCTCCATTCGACGCCGCTCGATGTGCCCTTCAAACGGGCCCAGATCGGTGACTTCGACGGTAACGGTCTGCTCGACATCGCCTCATGGACAGGCATCCCCTTCTTCCTGGTGGAGCGGGGCACCGCGGAGACGGCGGATCGGCTTGTCGCGATCACCGATGAAGGCGACGGCGTCCCGCGCGAGAAGGTGACGTATACGGCCGAGCGCTTTGACCCACCGGGCGATCCATCGTCCTGCGCCCACCCGCTTCGTTGTCCCCGCCAAGCCTTCACCGTGGCGAGCAGGCATGACGTGCGGGAGGGCAAGGGCTATCAGAGCGTTCTTTACCGCTACGAGGAGCCGCGCTTCGACGTACACGGGCGCGGGTTCCTCGGGTTTGGCACCGTGCGCGCCTGGGAGCCGGGGCGCGCCGCGGAGACGGTGACGACGTATGACAACGTGACGTCGGACGCTGGGCGCTATCCTCATGCGTTCCGCCCGGCGACCGTGCAGCGCGCTGTGGCGATCCAGGGGAAGTCGGGGCTCGCCCGCGTCGTGCGGACCACCTATGAAGATAAGACCGAGCACCTCCATGGAGACAAGACGTGGTTTGCTCATCCGTCGGCGTTCACGACGCTGGAATGGGAGGAAGAGGTAACGGTCGACGCGAGCGAAGGCGTCAAGGTCCATATCTCCGGGATCGATGGGGCCGACGAGCACGACGCGCTCCGGGTGCGCCATGGGACGTCGACGTATGACGGGTATGGCAATCCGCTGGAGGTGACGGCGAGCACGCTCCATGGCAAGACAGAGAAGACGGTCACAACTTATGAAGTCCGGGAGGACGACTGGCTCATTGCGCTGCCCAAGACGGTGACGGCGAGCTCGGGTGCTGCAGCCTCGCACCTTGCATATGACTATGATCTGCGGGGCTACTTGTGCCGGGCGTATGTCGAGAAGGATGACATCGATCCCGACGTTCCCATGGTGACGAGCTATGCGCACGATCAGGAGGGGCTCGTGCGCGCGGTCACGCTATCCGCCGCGGGCGTCCCGGCGCGCACCACGCATATCGCGTACGGGGGGCCCGATCGGGTGTTCCCCAGCGAGCGGTGGAACGACCTCGGGCATGCGCAGTGGATGGTCTACGATCAGGCGTTCGGCGCGGTGCTCGATGCCGAGGATATGAACGGCAAACATACCCGGACGAGGCTTGACGATCTCGGGCGGCCACTCTCGGTGGAGCCGGAGGGGGGCGCGGCGACGGCGTTCTCTTATGAGCCGAGGATCAGCGAGACCGGCGCGCTCGCCGGCTTCCGGGTGGTCGCCACGAGCGATACCGGGGCTGTGAGCCGGAGCGAGTATGATGCGAGAGGGCGAATCGTCAGGCAGGGCGGCCTCGGCTTCGATGGGACGTTCATTGAATCGAGCGTGACGTATGACGCGCTCGGGCGCGTGTCCGCGCGCTCCCGTCCGGGCTTCGGCGCGCCTGCGAGCAGCGGGGTGGCGTACACCTATGACAACCTCGACCGGGTGACGAAGGCGGTGCAGCCGGGTGGGGCGGAGGTGTTGTTCACCCACAGCTTCTTCGAGACCCACGAGGCCGACCCGATGCTCCATGCGCGGGCGATCCTTCGGGATGTGGACGATCGGGTGGTCGAGAGCACGGAGATCATCGACGGGAAGAAGCTGGCCACGAAGGTCGATTACGGTGACTTCGATCGGGTGCTCGCGGTGACCGATCCGCTGGGCAACCAAGTGGTCGCCGCTTATGACCGGCGCGGGCGGCGGGCGGCGCTGAGCGATCCCGATGCGGGGACCACGTTCACCTTCTACAATGGCCTCGGCGATACACGAGCCGAGGTGAAGAACGGCACGAGCTTTACGACCTATGCGGTCGATGTGCTGGGCAGGGTCGTCCAGATCGAGGACGATGACGGTGTACGCTCGTTCGCGTGGGATAAGGGGCCGCACGGGATGGGGCGGCTCTCCCACTGGGAGAGCCCGGATGGGATCTCCGAGGATTTCGGATATGACGACTTCGGCCGTCCGGTGGAGCAGAGCCTCACGGTCGATGGAGAGACGCTAAGCTTCGGGCAGGGCTATGATGCGCTCGGGCGCCCGAGTGAGCTGCGCTATCCGGCCGTGCCGGGCAAGGCTCCGCTGAAGATCGGCCGAGCTTACGGGCAAAACGGGCAGCTCGCCCGGGTCTTCGAGGTGGGCGGGACCGATCCGCTCTGGAAAGCCGAGGCACGGAACGAGGACGGGCGCATCCTCCAGGCGAGCCTCGGCAACGGGCTGTTGCTCAAGCGTGCATATGACGGCGAGACCGGGCGACTGTCGGCAGTGCACGAAGGCGCTGCACTCTCCGTGACGTATGACTACACCTTCGACGGCCAGGTCCACCACAAGCGCGATCTCCTGGCCAACCGGGTCGAGACCTATGACTATGACGCGCTCCACCGGCTCACGCGCTGGACCTTATCCACCGTGCTCCCGGGCGCGCCGGGCTTCCCGGAGCAGACGCCGACGCTGCATGATACGGTCTACGGTTATGACGATCTCGGCAACCTGACCCAGGTGGTCCGCGACCAGGCGCTGGTCGAGAAGAACACCTACGAGGAGGACGGTCGGCCTCATACCCTGACGAGCACCTTGAAGGGGAGCTTCGTCTACGATGACCGCGGCCGGCAGAAGAAAGCGCCGGATCGAACGGTCATCTTCGCCGAGCATGACCGGCCGAAGAGTGTCTTCACCGCCGACGGCGAGACACACTTTACTTATGATGCGATGGGCAATCGCGTCGGGAAGACCGGGCCTGGCGGGACGGTCCTCACCTTCGGCGGTCTGTATGAGCGCCGGACGATCGCGGGGAAGACGCAGCATATCTTCACGGTCGAAGGCGGAGAAGGCGCGGCGCTCCAGATCATCGAGGACGGCGGTCCCCGCAAGATGGAGTACCTGCACCGCGATCCGCTCGGGAGCATCGGCGCGATCTCGGATAAGAGCGGAACCGTCGGCCCCAGGCGCTACTACGAGCCCTTCGGCGCTCTCCGGGATCAGGACGGGGCGCCGCTCACCCCGGTGGATCCCAACCTTCCCCTGGGCTTCACCGGTCATCACAACGACGGCGACCTTGGCCTGATCGATATGAAAGGCAGGGTCTACGACCCATCGACCCGCCGCTTCTTGACGCCCGATCCCCACGTCAGCGCACCCTTCTCCGGCCAGGCCTACAACCGCTACAGCTACGCGGCGAACGACCCGATCAACCTGAGCGATCCGACGGGCTTCGACGCATGGAGCGGAGAGTCCGGCTGCATCGGCCTGGAGTGCATCGGCGGCGGAGGATGGGACGGGACGATCCTCGGGGACTCCCAGTGGATCGAGAACGGCGTCAACTGGGAGTGGCACTCCGTGCCGAGCTTCAGCGCGGGCATGTCTTCACCGAAGCGATGGACGATGGGCGCCGTGCTCGCCATCGAGGGGCAGCGGGCCGTGGGAATGCCCGTGGGACCGACCGCAGCCGGGTCGACGCGCGGCGGGCCGAATGCGTCTCCGCATGGAGCGAAGATGTCGGCCGGGCGGATGGCCGAGCGGATCGCGATCAAGACGCTGCAGGGCTTCGGCAACGCCTGGATAGGCTTCGGAAAGATGGCGGTGCTGAACGCGGTGACGTTCGGCGGGTACTCGACCTTTTCGATGCTCGGCAGCATGTGGAACGGGTACAAGGCGGACGGCGTGCTCGGCGCGCTCAACGGGATCAATCCGCTCTACCACATCGGAAAGGCTGGGGCGGATGCGTACCTGGCGATGGGGGCCGGGAATTACGAGAAAGTGGCCAGTATTGGGGGCAATGGGCTAGGGATGCTCTCGATCGCCGCCGTGCTCGGGGGCGCGGGGGCGGCGGAGGGGGAGGGGTTGGGAGCGGCCGCAGAAGGCGAGGTGGCGGCCGCAGAAGGCATTGAGGCGCTGGCAGCGAGAGCCCAACAGATCCATGAAGCCCTACACCCTGTCGCCCAGCGCATGCGGACCACGGCCGTACTCAAGACGAACGGCGGACGTGTGATCGCGGGTGGCGGAGCCGATCTTACACCTGCGCAGCGAGCGCTGCTTGCACCTGGGGAGGTCGCCGCCCAGTTGCCTGGGGCTCACGCGGAGATAACAGTCCTTGAACATGCAGCAGGAGCTGGTCTTTCGCCGGAAGCTCTGGCGGTAACCAGGTCTATTTGCCCGCAGTGTGCAGCAGCTATTGAAGCAAGCGGAGGGACTCTCACGAGTCCGACGACCGCAACTTGGTCGGAGTGAAACCCATGCGAACCTTTGACGAATCGAACCTGATCGCCGCGCTTGAGCGTTTGCCTGCTCCCCTTCGAGTCGTATTTGCTGCCGCATGCGCCGAGCGACAGATGCCGGCTTATCGACGCTTCGAAGCGCAGAACGGTCAAGATGCGCCCAATGCTCTGGATCGTGCGCTTGCAGACGCATGGATGGATCCGAGCCCGGTTCAGGATCGAGAAGGATTTAACCGACTGATCGAGGAGCTGATGGCCCTGGTCCCCCAGGAAGAAGGCTTCCGACGGCCCTGGACGCAGGATGCGACGAACGCGCAGAATGCCGGAATGGCGGCTGTTTATGTCTTACGGACGAAGCTCGCCGGCGAAGCCCAGGAGGCTGCATGGACTGCGCGGGTCGCTTATGAGGCCCTCGACAATTTCGTGATCAACAGCGCGGGCATCGACATGAACAAGCCAGGGGAGGAACCGCGCGTGATCGCGCATCCCCTAGTGCAGGCTGAGCTTGACCGACAACAGCGAGACCTCGATGAGCTGGGAGCCGGCGATCGAGACCAACCTCGACTATGTGCACGACTACGGGCCCGTGCCGTAGCTGAGGCCGCTATCTTCTTCGGCCCCCACCCATAGATTCCGCCTCTCTCACGCGCGGTTCGGAAGGCGCTTCGGGTGGGGGTGCTTCCCAAATGTAGAAGCTTGGGCTCGCCGCTCAAGCCTTGCGGGCCTGCTCTTCGCCTTCCCCGCGCGGCAACAGCAGGAGCCCGGCGACGAACATGACGAGCGCTCCTCCCGTGAGCGCGAGCGGGAAGGTGCCCGCGCGCGAGGCTTGCTCGGCCCAGGCGGGGCGGAAGTAGAGCAGGCCGACGGCGATGCCGTTGTTGGCGAAGTGAATCAGCATCCCGGGCAAGATCGAGCGCGAGCGCAGCCGCGCGAGGGCGAGCACGCTGCCGAGGAAGAAGGTCGGCAAGAGCCGGTAGATCGAGGCGTGGGCGATGCCGAAGAGCAGCGCGGAGATCACCACCGCGGCGGGGGTGCCGAGGCGGCGCAGGCCGGAGACGAGCATGCCGCGGAAGAGCAATTCCTCGCAGATCGCAGGCGTCAACGCTGTGACCAGGAGGAGCACGAAGAAGGGTTTGCCGCCGAGGAGCAGCTCCGCTTCGAGCTTCTCGACGAAGGCGTCCGGCGGTGGGAGGAGGCGGGACACGAGCCCCGCGATCACGGCCCAGCCCGAGCCGCCGAGGAGGAGCGCGGAGAGCATGCTGCGCGCGGAGGGGGCGCGGAGGGCGAGCGAGGCGGGCAAGGAGAAGCCGGAGAGCGCGAGGCTCGCCACGGTCGGCACGAGGAAGAAGCCGACCTGCGTGAGGACGATCTGCGTGGCCGTGCCGATGCCCTGGAGGAGCTGCGCGGCGTAGAAGCAGACCACCAGGACGACGGCGAAGACGGTGAGCGAGAAGCCCGCGGTGGGCTCGCCTCCTTGCCGCCGGCGCAGGCCGAGGACGGCGCGGGCCGACTCCTTGCCGCCGAGCAGCACGTTGTTGTTCTCGAAGACGCGGGCGGCGAAGACCAGGGCGAGCGCGGCGTAGAGGCTCGAGGAGGCGAGGGTGAGCATCACCAGATCGGCCGAGCCCTCGCCGATGAAGAGGGCCTTGATGAGCAGCGCGATGTTGAGGATCGGCGCGAACGCGGTGTAGCCGTTGAGCTCCAGGCCGGGCATGCCCCCGAGGCCCGCGACGAGGGCGATGGGCAGATACGCCGGCATGATGACGTTCTGCGCGTCCTTGTAGTCCTTGGCGAAGCACGAGAGGGCGAGGAAGAGCGCGGAGAAGAGCAGGGTGACGGGGATGAGCAGCGCGAACGCGAGGGCGTACACCGAGGCGGAGGCCTCGAGCTCGCCGGGGAGGATGCGGCGCATCGTGAAGGCCATGCTCACCACGTTGGCGAGGGCGGTGAGGAGCGAGACGACGAAGACGGTGAGGAACTTGCCGGCGATGATCTCGATCGGGGCGACCGGCGCGCAGAGCAAGGTCTGCATGGTGCCCCGCTCCTTCTCGCCCGCGGTGAGATCGATCGCGGGGAGCAGCCCGCCCACGAGCGACATGAGGATGAGGAGCATCGGCATCATCGCGCCGAGCACCTGGCCGAGCCTCCGGCTCTCCGGCGCCACGTCGCGCGCGCGGATGTCGACGGCGAGCGAGAAGCCCTTCGGGAGGCCGTGCGCGGACTCGCGCGCCTCGACGAGGCTCTTGCGCGCGGCGCGCAGGCCGTCGTCGAGGCGATCGCGGGCGAGCTGGGACTCGGCGCGCACGGAGTCGTAGTAAACGGTGATCGGGGCCTTCCCGTCGGCGCGCAGGGTGGCCTCGAAGCCCGGCCAGGGGACGAGGACCGCGTCGACCTTGCGCTCGCCAACGAGCGCGCGGGCCGCGGCGATCACCGGGTGCTCGGGCTCGCCGGGGGCGGCGCTGTGCTTCTTCTTCGGCTTGCCTCCCGCGTCGTCGCCCGCGGCCGCAGCCTCGGGCTCGGGCGCGATCGGTGGAGGCGCGAGCTTGCCCTCCGCGAGGTCGCGCCGGATCGCCTCGGGCGCGCCCTCCCAGGCGCGCAGCTCGACCTTGCCCTTCTCGGCGAGCACGGCGCTCACCGCCGCCGGCAGCTCGCCCCACACGGCGACGGTCGAGGCCCTGGCTTCCCGCGCCTCGGCGCGCGACCCTTCGAGCTTGCTCACGCCGATCGCGAAGAGCGGGTAGACGAGCACGGGGATGAGGAGCAGGCGCATCCACGTCTTGCGATCGCGGAGCGTCTCGGTGAGCTCTTTCCTGAGGATGACCCAGAGGATGAAGAGCCTCATGCGCCGGACCCTCCTGCGGGGCGGGCCCGCTCGACGTGGTGCAAGAAGGCGTCGGTGAGGTTCTGGGCGCCGGCGCGGGCGAGCAGGTCGGGCAAGGGGCCGGAGTCGACCGCGCGACCCTCGTGGATCAGGGTGATCCGATCGCAGAGGTACTCGGCCTCGCTCATGATGTGAGTCGAGAAGAGGATGGCGCGGCCGAGGGCGCGCTGCCTGCGGATCGACTCGACGATGAAGCGGCCGCTCAGCACGTCGAGGGCCGTGGTCGGCTCGTCGAGGATGAGCAGGTCCGGCTCGTGGAGGAAGGCGCGGGCGATGTTGGCGCGCTGTTTCTGCCCCGCCGAGAGGGTGCCGGCCGGGCGCGCGGCGAAGCTCTCCATCTCGAGATCCCGCACGAGGGCCTCGATCCGCGCGTCGATCCGCGCCTCGTCCATGCCGTACAAACGTCCGAAGTAGCGGAGGATCTCGCGCGGCGAGAGGCGCTGGTAGAGCTGCGTGTCGCCGGAGAGGAAGCCGATGCGCTGCTTCGCCTCCTGCGGGCGGGTGGCCATGTCGATGCCGGCGATCGTGATCGTCCCCTCGTCGGGCGTGAGGATGCCGGCGAGCATGCGGAGCGTGGTCGTCTTGCCGGCGCCGTTCGGGCCGAGCAAGCCGAGCACCTCGCCGGGCGCGATGCTCAGATCGATCCCCGCCACCGCGGTCACCGCGTCGAAGCGCTTGACCAGGTGCTCGGCGACGAGCGCGCTTTGCATCCGGAGAGTCTCGACCCATGCGCTCACCGCGCGCAATCGGCAAATCGCCTTTACGACCTGCCTTCGGCGGGGCTACCGTGCGAGGCTCCTTTGACGCTCCTCAACGGACCCAGCGAACCCCCGGAACAAGACGCGATCCGCGCTTGTTGCGGGCCGATCCTCTCCAAGAACCCTCTGCTCGGCGGGATGAGCCCGGAGGAGATCGACGCCTTCATCGGCTACCTCGATCTGGTCGAGTTCTCGCCGGGCGCGCGGATCGTGCAGGAGTCCGCCGACGGGCGGGACATGTACTTCATCATCGAGGGCGAGGCCCGCCTGCTCCGGGCGCACATGCACCTCGGCAACATCTCGACGGGCGACCACTTCGGTGAGCTGGCGCTGATCGCGGGGCGCCTGCGCGCGGCGTCGGTGGTGGCGATGACCCGGCTCGTGCTCGCCCGCCTGTCGCGCGAGCGCTACGACGCGATGGCGCGGCAAGATCCGGCGCTCTCGCTGCGCTTCACCCAGGCCCTGGTGGGCTCGCTCGGCGTGCAGCTCACCGAGATGACCGACAGCGTCGGCTTGCTGCTCCGCGAGCGCTCGCTGCCGCGCCGCATCTGGGTCGACGTCGCGCTCGATGGCGAGGTCCGCCGCGTGAAGACGGGCACGGTGCTGCGCGCGCTCCTGCCGGCGGACGTGAACGGCTCGCCGGTGGTCGCCGCCTTGCTCGCGCACAAGGCCGTCTCGCTGAGCACGCCGATCACCTCCGACGCCTCGCTCTCGCCGCTCGCCGGCGATCACTGGGAGGGCAAGCGCGTCTACCGGCACAGCCTCGGCCTCTTGCTGCTCGAGGCCGCGCACCGCGTCGATCCCTCGGTGCCCGTGCGCCTCGGGCCCTCCACCGGCTTCGCCCAGTGGATCGAGCACGGGGGCAGCACCACGCTCGATCCCGGCGCATGGGCCGACAAGGTGACGCGGATGATGAAGGACCTGGCGAAGGTCGACGTGGCCTTCCGCCAGGAGCTGTGGACCGTGGACGAGGCGCGCAGCCACTTCCTCGAGAAGGGCTGGCATGCCGCGGTGCTGCTCCTCCGCACCTTCCGCGACGGCGAGGTGCCGATGGTGAGCTGCGGGGAGCTCTACGCGATCGGGATGACGCCGCTCCTGCCCGGCGCCAAGATGATCGAGACGTTCCCCTTCCACCTCGCGCCCGCCGAGCAGGGCTTCCTGCTCCACTACGGCGACGAGGCCGAGGTGTTCACGCCGTCGTCGCAGCCCGGCGCCGAGTCGAGGCCGCCGCCGCGCCCGGATGTCCGGCCGCCCACCGATCCGCCGCCCCCCTCGCGCCCCAAGCCGCTCGCGGTGCGCCGCGCCGCCCACGGCGAAGAGCTCTGGCTCGGCGCCCTCGGCGTGACCAGCGTGGGGGCCTTCAACGAGGCCTGCATCACGGGGGACGTGGCGCAGATCATCCGTGTCGCCGAGGGGCTGCACGAGAAGCGGATCGGGCAGATCGCCGACACGATCAGCGATCGGGGCGGCAAGGTGCGCGTCATCTGCATCGCCGGGCCGTCGTCGTCCGGCAAGACGACGTTCATCAAGCGGCTCACGGTGCAGCTCCAGGTGAACGGGATCCACCCGATCGGGATCGGCCTCGACGACTACTACCTCGACCGCGAGAAGACCGCGAAGGACGAGAAGGGCGAGTACGATTTCGAGGCCTTCGAGGCCCTCGACGTGGCCCTGCTCCACGAGCACCTCCGCCGCTTGCTCCGCGGCGAGCCGGTGACCACCGCGCGCTACGATTTCGCCCATGGCAAGAGCCTGCCCGACGGCGGCGAGACGGTGACGCTCGGCGAAAAGCAGGTGTTGATGCTCGAGGGCATCCACGGCCTCAACCCGCGCCTGCTCGCCGGGATCCTCGATCGCTCGGGGATCTTCCGGGTCTTCATCCAGCCCTCGACGGCGCTGCCCTTCGACGGCTTGAACCGGGTCAACGTCTCCGACCTGCGCCTGCTCCGGCGGATCGTGCGCGATCGGCACCAGCGCGCGATCAACGCGGCCGCCAACATCCGGCGCTGGCCCGCCGTTCGCGCCGGCGAGCGCGCCCATATCTTCCCGTTCCTCGATCAGGCCGACGCCCTCTTCGACTCGGCCCTCGTCTACGAGCCGAGCGTGATCAAGGTGTTCGCCGATCGCTACCTGCTGGAGGTGCCGGAGGACCACCCGAGCTTCGTCACCGCCTATCGCCTGCGGCAGCTCATCGATCGCTTCATCACCATCTACCCCGACCATGTGCCGCCTACGTCGATCCTCCGCGAGTTCATCGGCGGGAGCGGGTTCGAGTACTGAGGGAGGCGGCTCGTGGCAGGCGTGCGCTGCGCTCTCGGGAGCGCATGCGCAGAGGCGACGACGCCCACGTGGGCTCGAGCTCTTCGCAGAACCACCGGCCTTCGCGGAACACCAGGTGCGCGGTAGCCCCGCCCGGCCAGCGGCCCATACACGATGCCCATGTCCACCGCCGCGCGCTGCCCCTCGACCGGCGCGCGCGTGAGCGGCTCCCCCTCTCGCAGATGGATGCGCGCGCCCGGCTTCCGCTCCGTCGCGTTCATCCAGGTGTCGGTGCGATGGAATGTCGGACCCGGGGCGCCGCGGAGACAGAGGGACGACGACGCGGGACCGAGGTTGAGCAAGGTCGGGTGGTCGCGCTGCATCATGGCAAGGAAAGGCGGTTTGCAGCCGCGCGCTGCGATCGTCGCCGGCGAAGCCGCCGGGCAGGAGCGGGCAGGGATCGCGCCCGTCGGGGATGCCGTCGCCGTCCGTGTCGGCTCGATCGGGCGAGCTGCCAAGCTCGACCTCGAGCGCGTCGGGCCACCCGTCGCCGTCGCGATCGGGGCCTTCGCCGACGCAGTCCCCGGTCTCACCCGGCTTGCATGCAGGGAGCTTCGGGGGCTCGCTCATCCGGGCGTCGAGGTCCGCTGTCACCTTCGCGAGCGCCTCGTGGGAGCCGATCCGCACCAGGCCTTCGCGCGCGATCTCCGCGAGGGCGGGATCGCCGAGCGCGAGCCCGAGCGAAGGCGTGGCGCGCCCGTCCGTGAACGCGCGGAACGCCTGCGCGAAGGCGAGGCGCGCACCGGCGTCGTCCACGGCGCCGAAGCGGTGGACCATCGCGTCGAGGGTGCCGGTGAAGCGGTGCTCGGCCAGGGGCGCGAGCAAGATCGGCAAGCGCCCCGCCGGCAGATCGCCGATCCGCGCGGCGAGCCGATCGACCTCTGCGCGCGCCGCCGGGTCGCGGAGCGTGAGGGTGAGCGTCTCGGTCAAGGTGCGCTCGTCTCCGAGCGGATCGTCGAGCAGGGCATCGATGCAGGCGGGGATGCGGAGGTCGCGGAGCGCAGCGAGCGTGCAGAACGAACGGGAGGCGACCGCTCACGGGGGCGCCGGCGCGAACACGGGCGCGCTGCCGTAGCCGACGAAGGCGAGCTTGGGCTCGGGCGCGTCGGTGTCGGCGATCACGACGCTGCGCATCCCGAGCTCGCATCCCGCGTAAGGACAGAGCGCCAGCGTGAAGGCGAGGTGTCGATCGTCGGGCGCCCAGCTCGGGTCATGGGCGTTGTAGAACGGACGCGGGAAGGCCTCGGTGAAGGGCTTGCCCTGGCCGCTACCGAAGGGGATCACGGTCACGTCGGAGCGCCAGTCGGCTTCGAAGCCGCCCTCGCGGATGCTCCACCCCACGGCGATCTTCTTTCGGCTCGGCGAGGGGGCGAGGTGGAGGAAGCCGAAGAGGGCTTCGAGCTCGTTGACGCGCGTCCACGCGCCGCCGGCCGCGGGCATGGTGAAGATGTGCGGCGCGCGCCCGGCCATGGAGAAATCGACGCTCGCCACGAAGAGCAGGCGCCCGTCGCCGAGCTCTTCCAGGTCGGAGATCTCGCTCACCCCGGCGTTCGGGAGGCGCCGGTCTTCGCGCGTGCCGAGGTTCAGCGCGTGCAGCATCTTCGGGTCGGAGACCCCCGGGCGGGGCATCGCGAACCAGCCCTCGACGAAGAAGAGCGTCTTTCCATCCTGCGCGAATGTCGGGTAATCGAGCTCGATCCCCCGGTGGACGATGTCGTCCGCGTGCGTCGCGGTGTCGAACAGGTGCAGCGCGGTCTCGCTGGTGGACGAGCCGGCGATGTACGCGAGCGAGGCGCCGTCCGGAGAGATCGTCCAGGAGGAGCGATCCACCTTCGGGAGCCCCCGGGTGATCCGCGTCGTCTCGGTCCCGTCGGCGCGCATTCGGTAGATCTCGTCGCGGTTGTTCTCGCGGTTGCTCACGAAGAAGAGGTGCTGGCCGTCCTTCGTCCAGCGCGGCTGCCGGCTCGACGAGGGGCCCTTGGTGAGCGGCGTCTCCGTGCCCGCGGGGAGATCGACGCGAATGATCTGCCCGGAGCGCGTGTAGACGAGCCGCGAGGGGGCGAGCTTCGGGACATCGGCGAGCACGCCGAGGCGCGGTGGCTTCTTGGTCTCGGGAGTGCCCATGCCGTCGTACGCGCGCACCCAGTCATCGAGCCCTCCGAGCTGCGTTCGCTTGGCCGGCGCGGCCGGGGCGCTGTCTTCCGCCGGGGCGCTGTACCGGCCTGGATCGGGCGCGGGCGGCGCACATGCGCGGGGGCCCGAGGGCTCGCAGGTCGGCGCGGCGGTCGCGCCCGTCGACGCGCTCGCCGATGGCGCCGCGAGCGAGGTCGCCGCGGGGCTCGGCGCGGACGAAGAAGAAGAGCGGGACGATGGGGCCCCGCCGGAATCGCGGTGGCAAGCGGCGAGCAGCAGGAGGGTCGCGGCGAAGAACGGGAGACCGGGGCGCACGGGCCGATGGTAGCCGCGCTCCAGTCTCACACGGCGGCGATCTTCCGCGAGGAGACGCGGAGGAAGCGCAGCGTCAGCACCGCCGCCACCACGCCGAGGCCGGCGGAGAGCCCCCACCAGAGGCCCACCGCGCCGCGGCCCAGGGAGAAGCCGAAGAACAGGGCGAGCGGCAGGCCCACGCCCCAGTGGCATGCCACGTTGGCCCACGAGGCGAAGCGGGTGTCGGCTGCGCCGCGCAAGGCGCCGCCGGCCACGCCCTGGATCCCGTCGGCGAGCTGGAACACCGCGGCGATCCGGAGGAGCGAGACGGCGAGATCGATCACCGCGGGATCGGGGGTGAAGATGCTCACGAGGGGCCGGGCGAAGAGCAGGAACATCACCGAGCAGGCACTCATGTAGACGGTGACGATCCCGAGGCCGACCACGCCGGCGCGGCGCGGTCCCTTCTCGTCGCCCTCGCCGATGGCGCGGCCGACGCGCACCGCGGTCGCCGCGCCGATGCCGAGGACGCCCATGAAGGTGAGCGCGGCGAGGCCGAGGGCGACCTGGTGGGCGGCGGCCGTGCGGGCCCCGAGGCGCCCCGCAAGGACGCTCACCAGGGCGAAGACCGCGACCTCGGTGAGGAGCTGGAGGCCGATGGGGATGCCCACGCGGAGCAGCTTGCGGGTCGTCTGTCGCAGCGCCTCGCGCTCGCCGGTGAAGAGGTGCGCGCCGCTCGGCCGGGCGCTGTATGCAGCGCCGAGCGCGAAGGCGGCGAGCACCGTGTTGGAGATGCTCGTGCCGAGCCCCGCGCCGAAGCTCCCGAGCGAGGGCAGGCCGAGGGCGGGGAGACCGACACGGAGGAGGGCCCGATCGCCGAAGATGAGGAGGCTCGCCGCGACGAAGTTGAGCGCGTTGGCCACCCAGCCGCCGAGGAGCAGCGGGCGGGTGAGCCCGCGCGCCTCGAGGTAGGCCTTGGCGGCCATGAAGCAGAGCCAGGTGGGGATGCCGGGCAGGCGGGCGAGCACGAAGCGCCGCGCGCCCGGGATGATCGCGGGATCGACGCCGAGTGGATCGAGCAGGAAGGTGCTGCCGTAGGTGAGCAGGATGGTGGGGATCGAGAGCAGCAGGCAGGCCACGAGCCCGGCCCGGAGGCTCGTCCACGCGCGCGGCACGTCGCCCGCGCCCACGGCCTGCGAGGCCAGCGGCTCGACGGCCATGGTCACGCCCATCCCGGTGCAGCACATGGCGAACACGAGCGAGTTGCCGACCGAGACGGCGGCGAGCTCGGTCTCCGACACGCGGCCGACGAGCGCGGCGTCGACGAGCCCCATCGTCATCAGCGCGACCTGCGCGAAGGCGATGGGCAGCGCGAGCTTGAGCGTTTCGCGGATCTCGATCGAGCGGAGCATGGCGGAGGCCGGCCACGCCGGCGCGGCGCGGGCGGAGTTCCTGATCGATCGCGGCCTCGCCGTCAACCGGCGCCGGGGCGATCGCGCGTATACTCGCGCCGCGATGAACGCCCCCTCCCGCGCTCCGTGGGAGGTGGAAGGCCGAGGGCCCGGCCGGGCTCGTCGCCGGCCGGGCCTCGCGCTGGAGCATGGAGCATGCACCCGAACGATCGCGACCTCGCGGCTCGCCTCCCCAAGGCCGAGCTGCACCTGCACATCGAAGGCACGCTCGAGCCCGAGCTCGCCTTCGCCCTCGCCGAGCAGAACGGCGTCCGCCTGCCCTTCGGGAGCCCGGAGGAGCTGCGCCGCGCGTACGCCTTCACGAGCCTCCAGAGCTTCCTCGACATCTATTACGCCGGCGCGAGCGTGCTCCTCCACGAGCGCGATTTCTACGCGCTGTGCAGGGCGTACCTCGAGCGCGCCGCCGCCGATGGCATCCGGCACGCCGAGATCTTCTTCGACCCGCAGACGCACACCGCGCGCGGCGTCGCGATGGGCGCGGTGGTGCGCGGGCTCTCGGACGCGCTCCGGGACGAGGGCCGGCGGCTCGGGATCACGAGCCGCCTGATCCTCTGCTTCCTGCGCCACCTGAGCGCGCGGGAGGCCATGGAGACGCTCGAGGCGGCGCTGCCCTTCCGCGCCGAGATCGCCGCGGTCGGGCTCGACTCGTCCGAGCGCGGCCACCCGCCCTCGAAGCTCACCGAGGTCTTCGCCCGCGCCCGCGCCGAAGGCTTCTGGACGGTCGCCCACGCCGGCGAAGAGGGCCCGCCGGCCTACATCACCGAGGCGCTCGATCTGCTGCACGCGCGGCGCATCGATCACGGCGTGCGCTGCCTGGAGGACCCGGCGGTGGTCGAGCGCCTCCGCCGCGATCGCGTCCCGCTCACCGTCTGCCCGCTCTCCAACGTGCGCCTCTGCGTCGTGCCGAGCATCGAGGCGCACCCGCTCCGCCGGCTCGTGGAGGCGGGGCTGCTCGTCACGGTCAACTCCGACGATCCGGCGTATTTCGGCGGCTACATCGCGGACAATTACCGCGCCGTGCAGCGCGGCCTCGGCCTCTCGGACGCCGAGCTCGGGGCGCTCGCCAGGGCGTCGTTCGAGGCGTCGGATCTCTCGGCTGAAGAGAAGCGGGCGCACGCGGCCGCCGTCGACGAGGCGCTCCGGGGAGCGGGCGCGGAAATTCCGTGACGGAGCGCCCGCGGGCGTGGACCATGGCGCGCATGCACCGAACCGCGATCCTGCTCCTCGGCCTCGCCTCGCTCGCCGGCTGCGAGATCCACGAGGCCACCGCGCCCCAGCCGGCGACCACCGCCTCCGCGGAGAACATCGGCCACACGCCGATCCCGCCGCCGGCCACGGCGACCGCGCCCACCGCTGCGCCCACGAGCGCGCCGGCGCCCTCCAAGGGCGCGCTCGCCGGCGAGTGGACCTCGCCCTCCTGCGGCGATCGCAAGTACGCGCGCAGCTTCTCGTTCGACGACGCCGGCGGCTTCTCCGCGCAGGATCTCGTCTCCCCTTGCCCCAAGGGCGTGACCTGCGTCTGGTCGGGCATCGTCGTGCGCAAGGGCACGTACGCGGTGCAGGGGAGCAAGGTCGCCCTCACCCCCGCCGGCGCCGCCGACACGCGGGGCGCGCCCTTCCCCGCGTCGCTCGAGCTCGGGCCGCCGCTCGCCGAGCGCGACGCGGCCGGCGCGCTCTGCCCCTACCAGCGCGCCGACAAGGCGGCGCATTGAGGCGACGCGGCGCGCGCTCCACGCGCGCGTGACGCGCAAGCTTCGTGCGCGGCGCTTGCGTCCCCGCGGGCGAGGGGAAACAACGCGCCGTGCGGGCGCGTGGCACCGCGATGGAGGAACACAATGGCTCGATCCTGGTTCATGGGGCTTTTCGCGGCGGCGCTCTGGATGGGGGCGTGCGGCGGCGACAACAGCGGCAGTGGCAGCACCGGCGCGGCCGAGGGAGAGACGTGCAAGGGCGGGACGGACTGCGCGGCCAACCTGTACTGCTCGCTGAAGACCCTCGACGCGAAGGAGGGCACCTGCGAGTCCCTCCCCGACGGCTGCCGCGACACGCCCAAGTGCTCGAACGCGTGCGGCGACCTGCTCGACAAGGCGTGCGGCGGCTCGTCGATCTGCGTCAGCGTGGCCGGCAAGATCACCTACGCGTGCGGCGCCACCGCGAGCGGAACCGCCAAGGAAGGCGAGGCGTGCACCGCGGGCGGCGACTGCGAGGCCGGCCTCTTTTGCCTCGTGAAGAGCAGCGCCGGCACCTGCACCAAGGCGCCCGCGGAGTGCAGCGGGACGCCCACCTGCTCCGACGGCGCGTGCGCCGACGCGATCACCGCGCAGTGCGGCGGCGGCTCGTCGAGCTGCAGCGGGAGCGGCGCCGTCACGCTCACCTGCGGCTGATCCTCGCCCGCGCGGTGCTGCACCACCGGAATGTTGTGCTCAAGGTTCATGTGCGAATGTTTCGTACAGAAATGAATTGACCATGGCCCCTCTCCGGCGCGATAGAGCGGCCATGGCCCGCACCGCACAGCTCCTCGGCGTCCTCGGCGCCTCCATCGTCCTCTCCCTCGCCGCCTGCTCGGGCGGCGCGTCTTCCTCCTCGTCCACGTCGGGGGGCAGCGGCGGCTCCGGCGGCGGCGCGCCGGCCGAGACGCGCCCCGAGGGCGTGGCGCTCTGCTACTCGAAGCTCGCCGACGAGCACCCGGCGACGGCGGGCTTCTGGGCGGCCTTCGGCGACGGCAAGCGGGAGGCGCGCGCCGACGCGATCGCCGCGCTCGACGCGGCCGTGATGGAGAACCCGAACGAGGAGGAGCTCGCGCTGCTGCTCGCGCTCGCGAACCTCTGGCGGGTGGCCGAGCCGCTCGACGCCGAGGCGGCCGATCAGGGCGGCATGGTGAAGGCCGCGCTCGCCGCCAAGGACAACCTGGAGAAGGCCTACTCGCTCTGCCCGACCGATCACCGGATCCCTGCGTGGCTCGGGATCATCCAGATCAACATGGGTCGGGCCGTGAACAACCAGGCGATGATCGACGAGGGCTTCGCGACGCTCCAGAAGGGCATCGATCACTACGCGTCGTTCGTCCTCTTCTCGAAGCTGCTCGTCTTCGCCGATCGCCCCGCGAGCGATCCGGACTTCCAGAACGCGCTCGACGCGGTCCTCGCCAACGTCGACGCATGCGAAAAGACGCCGGGCGATCCGGCGTGCACCGACACCCCGGAGGCCGCGCACAACGGCGAGGGCGCGATGATCTTCCTCGGCGATGTCTTCGCCAAGGCCGGCAAGCACGACGAGGCGCTGAAGTTCTACACGTCCGGCAAGCAGGGGAAGGCCTACGCGAGCTGGTCGTACAAGGACATGCTCGACGCGCGGATCGCGGGCCTCGACGCGCGGATCGCGGCCTCGACCGATCAGGATCCGGGCAACGATCCGGACGTGATCTGGCGCTCGACGGAGCAGTGCGCGGTCTGCCACACCCGCTGATCGTGCGTGCATGCTTTGCCGGTCGCGCGCATGCGCTGCGCGCGATCGAACGCGCTCGATCGCGCGCGTGAGCCCGCGCGGCGCGGATCTCGGGGGGTACATTTCCTGCTTCTCAAAGCAGCGACCGGTTGGTTGATCGTCGCTCTGGGCAAGGGCTACGTCTGCCGCTTGCTTCCGCGCGCGGTTCGGGCGGCGGTGCACGAGCATCGCTTGTCCATCGACCAAGATGACCGCCGCGATCAGGCGGCCGCTACCACCAAGGAGGAGCCCATGGATCCCGAGGTCGTCCTGCCCGCAGTCGTGGCGATTGGTGTGGGTTTCGTCGTGCTGCCGATGATGGGGATGCAAGCCGCCGCCGCGCGCTCGCCGCTGCCGGTGATCTGCCCGGACAACGGCAAGGAAGAGCATGTGCGCGTGGGGATGAAGAGGGCGCTGCTCTCGATCTTCACCGACGGGCCGCAGGAGGTCGTCGGCTGCAGCCGCTGGCCTGGGAAGCAGGACTGCGATCACGCCTGCGAGAAGCACCTCCGCCTCTGAGGAGGCGCGGTCCGCGAGGGCGGCGCGGCTACTTGTCGAGGGTGAAGGTGTCGAAGACGGGATCGCTCCCGTCCGGCATGGTGTCGTGCGCCTCGAGCTTGAGGGTCGACTGGGTCACCGTGAGGATGCCGTAGAGGCCCACGGCGCCGTTGCTCGTGAAGTCGTGGGAGAACGAGGTGAAGTCGCTCATCCCCGCCGAGTAGGCCGGGGCGCCCGCGCCCGCGCAGCCCACGTACACAGTGCCGTCCTTCGGCGAGTCGTGGAAGGTCAGCTTGCCGCCCGCGCCGGTGAGGGGCTTGCTCCGCTCGTAGTCGTGGTCGTGCCCGCCGAGGCCGAGATCGACGTGGTGCTTGTCGTAGATCGGGACGAAATAGGAGCGGCCGAGGAGCACGTCGGCGTCGGTGCCGTGGGTCGATGACGAGAACTCCGCGTGGTGGTGATCGACGATGATCCACGGCACCTTGCCGCGGTTCTTGTTCGCGGCGGCGAGGTCCGCCTCTAGCCAGGCGGTGAGCGTCTTCGTGTAGTCGTGATCCGTGCCGTACGCCGGGTCGTCGGTGGGGTTGATGATCCACGCGTCGTCCACGATCACGAGGTGGACGGGGCCCACGTCGACCGAGAAGAAGAGCTCGGCGAAGGGGGCGTACCCCGGGATCTCCTGGGGCAGGACGAGGTTGCCGAAGAAGAGCGAGGTGTGGTTCTCGTGGTTGCCGTGGGTGGAGAGGGTGAGGATCTGCCCGAGCGTCGAGGGCTTGCCTTCGAGGTCCTTCTCGGCGGCGTCGAGCCAGTACTCCCACGCGCCTTGATCGGTCGCGAGGTTCACCATGTCGCCGGAGAAGAGCTGCAGGTCGACCGAGGCGAGCTTCATCTTCTTCTGGAGGAGGCGGAACGCGTTGCCGTTGTCGCCGCGCGAGTCGCCGGAGAGGCCGATGGTGACCGTGGCCTTCGGGTCGCTCGGCGTGGTGCGGAAGCTCCGCACGTCGCTCCAGGCTTCGCCTCCGGAGGGGCCGCCGCCGGCGCGGTAGTAGTAGGTCGTCGCGGGGGAGAGGCCGCAGAGGTAGACCTCGTGCATCCGCTCGTCGCCCTGGCTGTTGATGGTCCCCTCGGGGGTCAGCCAGGTGACGCCGGAGGCGCGGTTCTCCGCGGGCCATTTCGACGGATCCGGGTCCGTCCCCCAGGTCACCTCGCTCGCGAGCGTGCCGTCGTCGGTCTGCCACGCGATGCCGATCGACGACGACGGATCGGCGTGACCTTCCGCGCCGGGCGTGACGTTGCCGCCGAGGCCGAGGCGCACGCGGCGGATGTTGGGCGTGGCGCCCACGGTGGGCTTGCTGGGCGTGAAGTCCTTGTACTCGGCGCGCGAGGCGATGCTGAACGCGCAGCCCTCGGGCTTGAAGGTCGGAGGGCCGCTCGGGCCGCTCCCGCCTCCTCCTCCGGTGCCGCTGCTGCTGACGCCCCCGCAGGAGGCCGAGGACGCGCCGAGCGCTGCGAGCAGGCCGGCGGCGCAGAGGGTCGCGGCGGTGAGGCGGATCGGGTAGAGGCGTGTGTCGTTCATGTCGAACTACTGTTACAAGTACGTGACTTGCCCGGCGACGCAAAGCCCAATCGGGGCCGAGCTGCTAGGGCAGAGCGCGCGAGGTCCCCATCGTGGGGGCCGCTAGACGGAGGCGGTCATGTGGCTCGATCGTGCAGTTCAGTGGCTCCTGCCGAGGGAAGAACACTTTTTCGATCTGCTGGAGCGGGGCTCGGCGAGCGCGAAGAAGAGCAGCGCCATCCTGCTCGAGTGCTGTGACGCGAAGACGGCCGCCGATCGCATGAGCGCCATCGAGCGGATGACCGAGGAGGAGCACGCCGCCGACCGCGTGATCCACGAGGTCTACGAGGCCCTCAACAAGACCTTCGTGACGCCCCTCGATCGCACGGACATCTACTCGCTCGCCACCGACCTCGAGAACATCACCGACCTCGTGAACCGCACGATGATGCAGATCACCCTCCACGCCCTCGACGATCTGCCGCCGGGCAGCCGCGAGCTCGCCGTGAAGATCGGCGAGGCATGCGCCGAGATCGACGCGGGCGTGAAGCTGCTCCGGGGGATGAAGCAGCTCGACGAGATCCGCAGGCACTGCAAGGCCATCGGGAAGATCGAGCACGACGGCGACCAGATCTTCCGGAAGACGGTGGCCGAGATGTTCAAGAGCGAGAAGGACGCGATCAAGCTGCTCAAGAACAAGGAGTTCCTCGAGGCCCTGGAGATGACGATCGACGCCTGCGACGACGTCTCCAACGCCCTCGAGGCCCTGGTCATCAAGAACGCCTGAGCCGCCGAGCCACCCATGAGCGTTCTCCTCCTGGCCCTCATCCTGGTCATCGTCATCGCGCTGGCCTTCGACTACATCAACGGCTTCCACGACACGGCCAACGCGATCGCCACCGTCGTGAGCACCGGCGTGCTCCCCATCCGCACCGCCATCCTCATCGCGGCCCTGCTCAACTTCGGGGGCGCGCTGCTCGGCACCGCCGTCGCCGGGACGATCGGCAAGGGGCTCATCGTGGCCTCGGCCGTGACCCAGGTGGTGGTGCTCTCCGCCCTGATCGGGGCCATCTTCTGGAACCTGTTCACCTGGTACTTCGGCATCCCGTCGTCGTCGTCGCACGCGCTCGTGGGCGGCCTCGTGGGCGCGGGCATCGCGCGGGCGGGCACGGGGGCGATCCAGGGCGACGGCCTCTGGAAGACGGTGAAGAGCCTGATCACGAGCCCGATCATCGGCTTCTTCATGGCCTTCTTCGTGATGATCCTGATCTTGTGGATCGTGCGGCGGAGCCGGCCCGCCCAGGTCAACCGCGTCTTCCGCAAGCTGCAGATGCTCTCCGCGGCGATGATGGCCTTCTCCCACGGGAGCAACGACGCCCAGAAGACGATGGGCATCATCACCATGAGCCTCGTCGCCTACGGGGTCATCCCCAAGGGCGGCGACAAGTTCCCCGTGCCGCTGTGGGTCGTGCTGGCGTGCGCGGCGGCGATGGCCGCCGGCACGGCCGCGGGCGGCATGCGGATCATCAAGACGATGGGCACGAAGATCATCGATCTCAAGCCCATCCACGGCTTCGCCGCCGAGACGAGCGCGGCCCTCACCATCCTCACGTCGTCCTTCCTCGGCCTGCCCGTCTCGACCACGCACGTGATCACCGGCTGCATCATGGGCGCGGGGTCGAGCCAGCGGGTGAGCGCGGTGCGCTGGGGCGTGACGACCCGCATCCTGTGGGCCTGGGTGCTGACGATCCCGATCAGCGCGATGGTCTCGTGGGCCTGCTACATGGGCGCGTCGCGCGTGCTTGGGCCTTGATCAGCGGCTGATCAAGCGATCGGCTCGATGCGCTCGACGCCCTTGCGCGAGACGATGACGCGCAGGCGCTGGAAGGGCGTCGCCTCGTCGCCCTTGCGCAGCCTGTAGACGACGTTGATGTTGTAGACACGACGTGCAACGGCGGAGTACACGCGCGCGTCGTCGGGGTCGGCGAAGACCATCTTCCGGTTCGGGTCGTCGGTGTGGACGAGCCAGCGGCGGAGGTTGAGCCGGAAGATCTCGGTGAGCATGGGGAAGTCGGCGCCGGCCTCGCCGGAGGGGGCCTTGGCGACGCTCAGCGTCTTCTGGTGCCAGAGCACGCGCTCGGGCCGCGCCTGTTCCTCGAGGGCGTGGGCGCGCGTCTGGCGCCTCCGCGCGAGCACCTCGCCCGGCAGGTCGGGGAAGGGGAGGAAGGCGGCGCGCTCGTGGACGAGGCCGACCCAGCGGCGGCGCTCGCGATCGCGGATCGACCACTTGCGATCGGGGAAGCGGCGCTCGATGAAGGAGGAGAAGACGTTCTGGAGGAAGGCCTTCATCCGGTCCTTCACGGCGTAGGCGACGACGACGAGGATCGCGTACCGGAAGAAGTTCTCGGACGTGGGGTTGGCCTGCAAGCTCGCCGCGAGGGCGAAGGCCATGGCCGCGGCGGCGGCCACCGCGTAGAGCGTCTGCACGACCCACGCGGCGGCCTCGCGCACCTCGAGGGAGAGCCACAGCACCGACGAGGTGAAGCGCTTGAGCACGTGCCGGCGGAACTCGAGGTGCTCGATCTGCCGCTCGCCGGCCTCGGCGCTCCCCACGGAGTCGTAGGCCTGGGTCTTGCGGTGGCGGGCCTCCTTCACGGCGGCGGCGGCGAGCTGCTCGCAGAGCTCTTCGAGGACGGGCGCGGTCTTGGCGCGCTTCTCCAGGGACACGCCGAGCGAGGCGCTCAGGGTCTCGAGCACGATGGAGACATCCTCGTCGATCCAGCATGCGGCGGTGCGCGTCTCCTCGGGCAGACCGCGCTCCTCGGCGCGGGCCAGCACCTCGCGGAGCCCGGAGGCGACCGCGTCGCACGTCGCGATGAACGACGCGGTGCTCTGCTTGACCTTCGCGTCGTCACCGCCCTCGATGGCCCGCTCGACGTCGCGCATCGCCTCGATCCCCGAGGCGCGCACGAGGCAGGCGAAGAGGCGGAGCCGCTGCATGGCCGCGGCCGACTCGGGCGAGCCGTCGGGCTTGCCGGCGGCGGCGGAGAGCGCGGCCTCGGCGCGGCTGAGCGGGGCGCCCTCGGCCCGCGCGCCGAGCTCCCAGAAGGGGATCGCCGGGACGGCGTAGCGGACGTACGACCAGAGGTCCTCGTAGATGGCCTTCTTGTCGTAGGTGCCGGGGTTGAGGCGGAAGCTCTCCGGGAAGAAGAAGTACGCCTCCCAGGTGTACTCGCGCGCCTCGCCGTCGACCGCGTAGTCGATCGCGAACTCGAGGTGGGTGCGGTCGTGGACGCGCCACTCGACCGGGGCCTGCTGCTCGGCCGCGGCCGGAGGGCGGCGCGAGAGGTCGCCGAAGAGCGAGGCCCAGTCCGCGACCGGGAGCACCGGCTCACCCAGCGCCCGCAGCCGCGCCTGGGGTTTGCGCTTGTTCGGCCGCGCCGGGGGCGCTCCCGACTCCTTGAGCGCGCGCTCGGGAGAGGGGATGGATTCGGGGCCGCGCGCCATGGACGAATGTTACAAGTGCGTGACAACGCCTCCAAATGCAAGGCGAATCTGGGGGGTCGGCCCCAGGACCGGACACAGAATGTCCGCCTCGCTCCCCCGGCGTGCTCGCTCAGCCAGGGAGTTTGCCCGGTGCGACGGGCGGAGGTGGCTCGCTGTCGTTCATCCGATTTCGATGACGGATGTCGGTGCCCTTCACCAGGAACACCACCGTCTCGGCCACGTTCATCGCGTGATCGGCGATCCGCTCCAGGTACTTGGCGATCGACTGCACCCGCGTCGCCCGGTACACGCTCTTCGGGTCCGAGGCCATCAGCGAGAGCACGGCGTCGAAGATGCGGCTGTAGTGCGCGTCGATGCTGTCGTCGCGCGTGAGGAGCTGCCGCGCGTGGTCGACGTCGCGGTTCACCAGGGCGTCGAGCGCCTCGTGGACCACCGCGCTCGCCTCCTGGGCGAGGCTCTCCAGGTCGGAGAGGGACGAGCGGCTCTCCGCGCTCTCGGCGCCGATCTCCTTCCCGTGCAGGGACGGCAGGGGCGCCTCCTCGTTCAGCTCGATCACCCGCTCGCAGATGTTCACGCACAGATCGCCGATCCGCTCGAGGTCGGTGACGATCTTCAGCGCCGTCGTCAAGAAGCGCAGGTCGGAGGCCACCGGCTGGCGCGTCGCGAGGATGCGCATCGCGAGCTCGTCGACCTCGCACTCCAGGCGGTTGATCCGCCGGTCGATCCGCATCGTCGTCTGGGCGAGCGCGGTGTCGCGCGCCGCGAGGGCCCTGGTGCCGTTGGCGATCATCTCCTCGACCAGGCTGCCCATGAGCAGGAGCTTCTCCCGCAGGTTGCGCAGCTCTTGCTCGTAGATCCGGCTCGTGTGGGTGGGGCTCGCCATCGCTCCGCAATCCTCGCTCAACCGAACTTGCCGGTCACGTAGTCTTCGGTGCGGGTCTCCTTGGGGTTCGTGAAGATCCGCTCGGTGTGGTCGAACTCGACGAGATCGCCCATGTAGAAGAAGGCCGTGAAGTCGGAGCCGCGCGCGGCCTGCTGCATGTTGTGGGTCACGAGCACGAGCGTGTAGCGCTCCTTGAGCTCGGTCATCAGCTCCTCGATGCGCGCCGTCGCGATGGGGTCGAGCGCCGAGCAGGGCTCGTCGAGGAGGATGACCTCGGGCTCGACGGCGAGCACGCGCGCGATGCAGAGCCGCTGCTGCTGCCCGCCGGAGAGCGACATGCCCGACTGATCGAGCTTGTCCTTCACCTCGTCCCAGAGCGCCACCTGGCGCAGGTTCTTCTCGACCAGCTCCTCCGGGTGCTTGACCTTGAGCCCGTTGAGCTTGTGCCCCGCGAGCACGTTCTCCCGGATGGTCATGGTCGGGAAGGGGTTGGGCTTCTGGAAGACCATGCCCACCCGGCGGCGGAGGCGCACCGGATCGACCGCCCTGTCGTACACGTCGATCCCGTCGAGGTGCACCGTGCCCTCGGCATAGGCGCCCGGCGTCTGCTCGTGCATGCGGTTCAAGCAGCGGAGGAACGTGGATTTACCGCACCCGGAGGGCCCGATCACCGCCGTCACCCGGTTCTCGGGGATGTCGAGGTGGATGTCCTTGATCGCGCGGTACTTGCCGAAATAGGCGTTGAGCCGGCGCACGGAGATCTTCGGCTCGGCGGCCTCGGCGGGCAGCTTCGGGGCCTCGTCGGGCTCACGGTCCACGGACTCGTCGCGGCGCTTGTCGCGGATCATCGGCGGGAGGCTCCCATGCTCCGGGCGGCGAGGATCCGCGCCGTGAGGCTCAAGACGAAGACGACGGCGATCAGCACCAGCGCGCCTGTCCACGCCTGGTCCTGCCAGTCCTTGTACGGCGAGGTCGCGTAGGTGAGGATCTGCACCGGGAGCGAGGCCATGGGCCCGTCGATCTCGGCGCTCCAGTAGCGGTTGTTGAAGGCCGTGAAGAGCAGCGGCGCCGTCTCGCCGGCGATGCGCGCGATGGCCAGCATGATGCCCGTCGCGATGCCGGGCGCCGCGGTGCGCAGGACGATGAAGAGGCTCGTGCGCCACGAGGAGACGCCGAGGCCGAGGGAGGCCTCGCGCAGGTGCCCGGGCACGAGGCGGAGCAGCTCCTCGGTGGTGCGGGTGACGGTCGGGATCATCACGATCGCGAGGGCGAGGCCGCCGGCGAGCGCGGAGAAGCGCCTCATCGAGACGACCACGAACGCGTACACGAAGACGCCGATGCTGATCGAGGGCACGCCGCCGAGCACGTCGGCCGTGAAGCGGATGGCCGCCGCGAGCTTGCCGCGCCCGACCTCGGCCAGGTAAATGCCCGCGCCGATCCCGATCGGCAAGCCCACCGCCGAGGCGAGCGCGATGAGCGTGAGCGTGCCGAGCACCGCGTTGCCCATGCCCCCGCCGGCCTCGCCCACGGGCTTCGGCAGGTTGACGAAGAACGAGAGCGAGAGCCCCGAGAGGCCGCGCTTGATGACATAGGCGAAGATCGACAGCAGCGGGAGGAGCACCACGGCGGCAGAGAGCGTGCAAAGGGCCGTGAAGATGCGGCTCTTGAGCTTCTGCGCGCGCTCGCCGGGCGCGGCGACGAGCAGGCTCCGCGCGGCGCGCTGATCCCTCGGGCGGGGCTCGGGCAAGGCCTCGTGGCTCATGCGGGCTGCCTCATCCGCCGCTTGGTGACGACCACCAGCCAGCGCGCGAAGATGTTCATGATCAGGGCCACGCCGAGCAAAAGCAGGGCGATCTCCGAGAGGGCCGAGAGGTACACGTCCGAGTCGGCCTCGGCGAACTCGTTGGCGATGACGCTCGCCATCGAATACGCCGGATCGAGGATCGAGCCCGAGACCTTGGGGCGGTTGCCGATCACCATGGTGACGGCCATCGTCTCGCCGAGCGCGCGGTTCAGGCCGAGGATGATCGCGCCCACGATGCCCGATCGCGCCGAGGGGAGCACGGCGTGGCGGATCGTGTCCCAGGGGGTTGCCCCGAGACCTATCGCTGCCTCGCGCTGGAGGCTCGGCACCGCGCCGAGCACCTCGCGCGAGATCGACGTGATGGTCGGGATGATCATGATCGCGAGGATGATGCCCGCCGCGAGCATGCCGAAGCCGAGCGGCTCGCCGCGGAAGATCGGGAGGAAGCCGAGGCGCTTGACGAGGAAGGGCTCGACCGTCTCGCGCAGGAGCGGGACGAGGACGAACACGCCCCAGAAGCCGTAGACGACGCTGGGGATGGCCGCGAGCAGCTCGACCAGGAAGCCGAGCGGCTTCTTGAGGCGCGCGGGGCAGAGCTCGGAGAGGAAGATGGCGAGGCCGAGCGAGACCGGGACGGCGAGGGCGAGGGCGATGATCGAGGAGACGACGGTGCCGTGGATGAAGGGCAGCGCGCCGAATTTCTCGTGCACCGGATCCCACACGCTCTGCCCCAGGAACGCGAGGCCGAAGCGCCGGATCGCCAGCCACGAGGCGCGGAAGATCTCCACGAGCATCATGCCGGGGATGGCGAGGACGAGGAGCGCGAAGAAGGTGACCGCGCCGGCGAAGATCCGATCGCCGAGGGGCACGCCGAGGAAGGTCCGCTTGCCGGCCTTCGGGCCGAGCAGATCGTCCGACGCCTCGGGGGCGGGCAGCTCTTCGACGTGGTTCATCGCGGCCTGATGGCGCCGGCAGGGAGGTCAGAGGGCCTTGCCGCCGGGCCCGGTGATCGTAGCGAGCTTCTTGTCGACGCGCTTGACGAGCTCGTCGGGCAAGGGCGCATAGCCGAGGTCCTTCGTGAAGGCTTGCCCCTCGTGCGTGCCCCACTTGAGGAAATCGAGGAGCGCCTTGCCCTTCGCGGCGTTCGCCTGCTCCTGGTAGACGAGGAGGTAGGTGAAGCCGGCGATCGGGTACGAGGCGTCGCCCTCGGCGTTGACGATGGATATCCGGAAGTCTTCCGGCATGCGGGCGACGCCGCCCGCGCCCGCCGCGGTGACGCTCTCGAGCGTCGGGAGGACGAACTTGCCCGCGGCGTTGCGGATCGCGGCGTAGCTCATCTTGTTCTGGAGCGCGTAGACGAGCTCGACGTAGCCGATCGCGCCCGGGGTGCTCTGCACCTGGCCCGAGACGCCCTCGTTGCCCTTGGCGCCGAGGCCGGACGGCCAGCTCACGCTGGTGCCGGTGCCCGGGCCGGACTTCCACGCGGGGCTCACTGCGGAGAGGTAGTCGACGAAGATCTTGGTGGTGCCGCTCCCGTCCGATCGGTGCACCGACGCGATGGTCTTCTTCGGGAGCTTGAGGTCGGGGTTCTCTTTCTGGATCAGCGGATCGTCCCACTCTTTCACGTTTCCGAGGAAGATGCCGGCCGCCGCCTCGGGGCTGATCTTGAGGCCGTTCGGGACGCCTTCGAGGTTGTACGTGAGGACGACCGCGCCGAGGCACGTTGGGATGTGCAGCACCCCCGGCGTCTTCTGGAGCTGCTCGTCGTTCATCGGCGCGTCGCTCGCGCCGAAGTCGACGGTGCGCTCGGTGATCTGCCGGATGCCGCCGCCCGACCCGATCGACTGGTAGTTGATCTTGAGATCGCCCTTGCCCTTGGTGAACTCGGAGATCCACTTGGTGTAGAGCGGAAACGGGAAGGTCGCGCCGGCGCCGGTGAGGCTCGCGCTGCCTCCGGCAGCCACAGGCCCCGAGCCACCGCTCGGTTTGGATCCAGGGAGGTGGCCCTCGTCGCCGCCTCCGCTCTTGGAGCAGCCGGCGGTGAGGGTGAGGAGCGCTGCCGCAGCGAGGATGGTGCGTGTCATTGCGCTGTATCCGTACCTACCGTTTGTGACAGGACCATGTCAGCGCGGTGTGCCCCGGGGGACCGGACGGCTCAGGCAGAGGAGGGCTCCATTCACCAGAATTTCAACGCAAAGGCGCAAAGGCGCAAAGGCGCAAAAAAGATCGGAAAAAGCAGCCCCTTCACGATAACCCCCCGCTGCCGTCGCCGTCGCCGATCAGCTCTTGGCGCGCTCGGCCTTGGCCATCATTCCGAGCGCCTTCCGCCCGATGCCGTCGAGGACGCTCGTGACGCTGGAGAGGAGCACCACGCCGACGCCGCGATCGGGGCCGATCCAGATCGAGGAGCTATAGCCCTCGGTGCCGCCGTTGTGCGTGAGGACGAGGCCGATCACCGGGTCGTCGCTCACGCCCCAGTTGACGCCCCAGGTGGAGCGGCCGGCGCGCGAGAGGCCGGCGCCGAGCTGCGATTCGCGGAGCGTCGCGCGGCGCACGGGCCCGTTGTCGGGCGTATCGCGCGGGGGCCAGGCCGAGAGCTCGAAGGAGACGTAGCGCGCGAGGTCGGTCACGGTGGAGTAGACGCCGCCCATGCCCTCGGCCGCGCCGAGCTGCCAGTGCGGGCCGCAGTCCTCGTAGCGACCGTTCTTGTCGTGATCGTGTCCCGCGGCGAGCCGCTCCGGGGGGACCTGCGCGCGCTCCCAGACGGTGGATCGCATGCCGAGCGGGATGAAGAAGCGCTGGGTGAGGAAATCGCGCACGGGGCGGCCGCTCACGCGCGTCACGATCAGGCCGCCGAGGGCCATGGCCAGGTTGGAGTACTTGCTCGAGGTGCCAGGCACGAAGTCGAGCCTCGCCGTGCGGGCCGCGTTGAGCAGCTCGCGCTCGCTGACGAGGTGCCCGTCGCCGTAGTCGAGGCTGCCGAGACGAGGCAGGCCCGAGGTGTGGGTGACGAGGTGGCGGATGGTGATGACGGGGCTGTCCCGCGTGGGGTAGACCGCGTCGTGCAGCTCGGGGATGTAGCGCTCGGCCGGGTCGTCGAGGCTGAGCTTGCCGTCGTCGCGCAGGGCGAGGAGCGCCAGGCCCGTCATGGTCTTGGTGACCGAGCCGATGCGAAAGACGGTGTTGGCGTCGATGGCGCCGCCCTGATCGGTGCGGGGGCCGACGCCCTCGGCGTAGATCAACCGATCATCGAGGACGAGGCCGAAGGCCGCGTTGGGGACCTGGCTCTTGACGAGCTCGTCGCGGAGGTAGCGCGCGACCTCGGGGACGGCTGCCTCGACGCGCTGGCGGCGCGCCTCGGCCGCGGCCGCGTCGACGGGAGGAGGCGGGTTGTCGGCGTAGAGCGCGGGGAGGGGGCGAGGCGCGGACGGCGGGAGCTGGAGCTGGACGACGGTGGTGCAGCCGCCGAGGAAGGGGAGGGCGAGGGCAAGGGCGAGGCGCTGTCGCATGGGCGGCGCCGAGCGTAGCAGGGGTCCGGCTGCTCGATCAGGCGTGTTGCGGTCCGGCCAAAAATCGACCGAGCAAGCTTGACGGCCCGAAGGTGGCTGCTACTCCTCGCGGCGGCGGGCCGAAAGCGCTCGGTTAACGTAACTATAACGGTCCTAAGGTATCGACGCTGGGGCGACCCAGATAGAAAGCAGCCGAGTCTCTCCGAGACAAAAGCTGCGTGCCCGCTGCCCTCTCGCGAGAGAGGGTGAGAGCGACTGCCGCCGGTGATCCGGTTCATCCGTGTTGCCGGCAGCTCTCCGAGCGCCCCCCTTGTCCGCCACTTCTTTTCTCGGGGACACGATGCGTGTGGGCGGCGTGCGGTGATCGCCGCCCATCGTGAAGTAGTGTGAAACCTCGGCGCCCCCGGTTGGCGCGCGCGCCGGGCCGACCTAACCATCTGCTCCATCCCCAGGAGCTCACGATGTCCCCCTTTGGCAGCCTCCCGGCCGGCGCCCGGCTCGAACGCATGCAGGATTCTCCCCGCTTTTCCGGCGGGTTCTTCCGCAACACCGCGCCGGTAAGCGCGACCCTCCAGCCAGGTTCGCGCCTCTCCACCGTCGCCGACTTCCTCTTCGGCGGCCAGCGCCGCACGCCCGGCGCGCCCCTCCCTTCGGAGAGCCCTCTCGACCGCTGGCAGCGCGCTCCCTCGTCGGGGCTCCGCGCCACCTGGCTCGGCCACTCGACCGTCCTGGTCGAGATCGGCAACCGTCGCATCCTCACTGACCCGGTGTGGGCCGATCGCGCGTCCCCGTTCAGTTTCGCCGGTCCCAAGCGCTTCCAGCCTGTCCCGGTGGCGATCGACAGCCTCCCTCCGCTCGACGCCGTGATCATCTCCCACGATCACTACGACCACCTCGATCACCTCGCCGTCACGGCCCTCGCGCGCCGGGGCGTCCCGTTCATCGTCCCCCTCGGCGTCGGCGCCCACCTCGAAGCGTGGGGCATCCCGGCCGCGCAGATCACCGAGCTCGACTGGTGGGAGAGCGCCTCCGTGGCCGACCTGACCATCACCGCTGCTCCGTCACAGCACTTCTCCGGCCGGGGCACCCGCGATCGCAACCGCACCTTGTGGGCATCGTTCGCCGTCCGCGGCCCGCGCCATGCGTTCTTTTACAGCGGCGATACCGGGTTCACCCCTGAATATACCACCATCCGCGACAGACTCGGCCCCTTCGATCTCGTCATGCTCGAGGTCGGCGCCTTTCACCCGAGCTGGGGGACTGTGCACCTCGGCCCGGAGAACGCCCTCAAGGCCCATGCGCTCCTCGGCGGAGGTGCGTTCTTGCCCGTCCACTGGGGCACCTTCAACCTCGCCATCCATGCCTGGGACGAGCCGGCCGAAACCCTCCTCGCCCTCGCCCCGAGGCACGATGTACAGCTCCTCATGCCCCGCCTCGGCGCCCCGGTCGAGCCCGCGTTCACCGATCGCGTGGACCCCTGGTGGCGGGCGATCGTCGCCCAGGAGGGGCGGGCGAGCGTGCCTGTCACGGAGCCCGCCGAGCCGGCCGGCGAAGGGGACGCGCTCGGGCTCGGGGCGCCGATCGATTGATCGGCGCTGCCCGGCCGCGTCTCGGGTGATCAGGCCGCCCAGTCCTCCACCTCGTAGAGGAAGCGCGTGCCGCCGATGAGGCGCCGGTTCACCGACGTGCTCTGCACGAACACCATGTACTTGTCGAGGCTCGCGGGCTTGATCCGCGCCGTCATCCCCTCGGGGAGGCCGAGCATCTCGCGGGCCTTGCTGCCGCTGAACATATCGCCGCTCTTCCGGTCCATCAGGATGACCTCCTTGCCGCCCTGGATGGTCTCGGTCTTCATGAACTCGTAGAATCCACGGCCCTTCTTGAACGAGAGGCCGTTGTCGTTCACGAACTCGCGAATGGCCGAGTCGTGGTCGACCCCGAGCACCTGGAAGCGGCCCGGCGGCACGGCGGCGAGGTCGGCCGCGGCGAAGGTGGGCGCGGCCGGGGTGCGCTTCAGCATGGTGTTGAACATCGTGTTGAGAGAGCGGTTGTTGCGCCCCTCGGCCACGACCTCCTTCTCGTACGAAGAGAGCTTGTCGTCCGAGGACTGCTTGTAACAGATCGAGAGCACCATGTCGGTGATGGCCGCGAACTGGTCGAGGTTCAGGTGGAAGCCGCCCGATTTCTGGGCGAGCTCCTTGTAGAAGGCCGTCGCGTGCCGGCGGCCGAGGGCCTGCACGCCGTACACCGGGATACCCATCTTGCCGAGCGCGTCGACCTCGGCGCGCCAGTCGATCTTCTTCGGGTTCTGGGCGGGCCCGTGGGGCACGTCGTCGCCGATCAGCACGAAGCACTTCTGGTAGGCGGGCGTCCAGTGGAGCGACTGCGCCTCGCGCAGGACGAGCTCGTAGCACTCGGGGGCGTCGCCGCCGCCGGTGGGCTCGACGCGCTCGACGAAGCGGCAGATCTTCTCGACGTCGTCGGTGAGATCGAGGGCCTTGGTGACGTAGGTGCTCTTCGCGTCGCAGTAGTCGCCGTGGGCGATGATGCCGATCCGGATGCCCGGGATCTCCTTGGTCAGGCGGGTGACGGTGCTCTTCAGCTTCTTCCGCACCTGGGTGAGACAGGGGTACATGCTCCCCGTCGTGTCGAAGGAAAAGACGACCTCAACCCCGTTGTCGATCAAAGCGGTCATGGCATGGCTCCAGTCATGGCCGCGCCGTCGCGCTCACCCCCCGGGAGCGCTCTTCGTCGCGACCTGCTCTCGTTGTTGTTGAACAAGAAGATAGTGCCGAACGGCCGTCTTTACAAGCGCTTGCGCGTAACGGTAGGACAGAGAATGTCCATTTGCGGCCCCCTCGAAACAGGCTTGTTTTGCCGCGCAGCGTGCGTGTCTGCGCGGGCGATCAGGCGCGCTCTGCGGCCGGCAGGCGGAGCGTGAAGCAAGCGCCCTCGCCGAGCTCGCTCTCGACCTCGATGGTCCCGTTCATCCGCTCGATCAGGTGCTTGACGATGGAGAGGCCGAGGCCCGTGCCGCCGAGCTCGCGGGAGCGGCCGGTGTCGACGCGGTAGAAGCGCTCGAAGAGGCGGCCGAGGTGGGTCGGGGAGATGCCGACGCCGTTGTCGGCGACGGTCACCTCGACGTCGTCGCCCTCGGCGCGCGCGCTCAGGGTCACGCGCGCGCCCTCGCCGGCGTACTTGATCGCGTTGTCGAGGAGGTTACTGAGCACCTGCTCGAGCGCGCGCCGATCGATGAAGGCGCGCAGGGCGGTGTCGATGGCCGGATCGACGACGATCGTGACCTTGCGGCGCTGCGCGGCGTCGCGGCTCAGCGAGGCGGCGTGGAGGAGGATCGGGTGGAGGTCGAGCGTCGTCGGCGCGAGGCGGAAGCTCTTCGACTCGAGGCGCGAGAGGTCGAGCAGATCGTCGACGAGGTGGCGGAGGCGCGCGGCGTTGCGATCGATCACCTCGACGAAGTCGCGCGAGGCCTCGGCGTCGCCGAGCGCGCCGCCGAGCAAGGTCTCCGCGGCGGTGCTGATCGCCGTCACCGGCGTCCGCAGCTCGTGCGAGACGTTGGCGACGAAGTCGGTGCGGATCGTCTCCAGGCGTCGCAGGTCGGTGACATCGTGGAACACCGCGAGCGTGCCGCCCCGCTCGGCGCCCGGCTCGCCGCCGTTGCCGAGCGGCATGGGCGACACGCGCACGAGCAGCTTGCGCGGGAGCACGCGGCCGAGCTCGATCTCGCGCACCACGGGCTCGCCGTGCTCGCGCGCGGCGTCGAGCGCCTCCACGAGCGCGGCGCTGCGCACCGCCTCGATCACGGGCCGGCCGATGGCGTCGTCGCCCACCGCGGCCATGTTGCGGAAGGCGCGGTTGGCGAGGGCGATCCGCTCCTCGCCGTTGGTGAGGAGCACGCCCTCCCCCATGCCGTCGAGGATGCGCGCGAGCCGATCGCGCTCGACGCGCACGGCGTCGTGGGCGCGGTCGCGCTCGTCGGCCATGCGGTTGACCGCGTGCCCGAGCTCGCGCAGCTCCCTGTCGCCGCCGAGCTCGAGCCGCGCGCTCTCCCCCGCGTCGATCATCGCCTCCACCGCCCTGCGCAGCTCGCCGAGCCTCCTCTTGCGCCGCGCGGCCGAGAGGCCGAGCGAAACCGCCGATCCCGCGATCGCGGCGCCCGCGCCGACGATGAAGAGGAGCGCCGCGTCCATGGAGCCTACGTGGCGGGGCGAGGCGCGCCCGGCGCCGGCCCCTCGCCGCCGGCCGCGGCGTCCTCCGCGCTGAAGCGGTAGCCCACGCCCCGCACCGTCTCGATGTAGTCCCCGGCGGCGCCGAGCTTCTCGCGCACGCGCTTGACGTGCGTGTCGACGTTGCGGGTCGTCACCTCGGTGCTCGGGCCCCAGACCTCGTCGAGGAGCTGATCGCGGGTGAGCACGCGGCCCCGGCGATCGTAGAGCATCAGGAGCAGGCGGAGCTCGAGGGCGGTGAGGCCGACCTCCTGCCAGCCCTCGGCCGCGCCGGCGGGCGCCGTGGCCGGCAGCACCCAGGTGCGGTGCGCGGCGCGCTCGATCCGCAGGCGGCCGAGCTCGACCCGCTCCGGCGCCTCCCCCGGCCCCTCGGCCCGGCGGAGGATGGCCCGCGCCCGGAGGAGCAGCTCGCGGACGCTGAAGGGCTTGACCACGTAGTCGTCGGCGCCGAGCTCGAAGCCCACGATCCGGTCGATCTCCTCGCCCTTGGCGGTGACCATCACCACGGGGATATGGGCGGTCTCCTTGTTCTGCTTGAGCCGCCGGCAGACCTCTGTTCCGGACATGTCCGGGAGCATCAGGTCGAGGAGGATCAGATCGAAGCGCTCCTCCCGCACGGCCCTCAGGGCCGTCTCCCCGTTCGCCGCCGCGACCACGTCGAACCCGGCTTGCTTGAAGTTGTAGACGAGGACCTTCGAGAGGTCGCGCTCGTCTTCCACGATCAAGACATGACTCGCCATGGCTCGGTCCTACCGTGGGATTATGTCATCTCGATGGCGGCGCGGGCTCGCCCGTGCGACCTCTGCCGTCCTGCCGCGCCTGGGCCCCGCGAGAAAGGCGCGCGAAAGCTGCGCGATCGTGGGCATTGCCTGGGGCACGATTTTCGCCTAGTAGGGGCTCGCTATGGCTCTTGAACGCACTTTGTCCATCGTCAAGCCCGACGCCGTCGAGAAGCACAAGGCGGGCGCCATCATCTCCCACCTCGAGCGCGAGGGCTTCGTCATCCGGGCGATGAAGCGCATCCACCTGACCCGCGCGGAGGCCGAGGGCTTCTACGCCGAGCACAAGGGTCGCGGCTTCTTCGACGAGCTCGTGACCTTCATGTCGCGCAGCCCCATCATCGTCATGGCCCTCGAGCGCGAGGACGCCGTCGCCAAGTACCGCGAGGTGATCGGCGCGACGGACCCGGCCAAGGCCGCCGAGGGCACCATCCGCAAGCTCTACGGGGCGCATGTCGGCGAGAACGCCGTCCACGGGTCCGATAAGGTCTCGACGGCCGCGCGGGAGATCGGCTACTTCTTTGCGGGGTACGAGGTTTCACCCACACCTTGAGCGCGCCTGCTGCCCTGAATTTCGCTCGCGGAGCGGTGCGTGAAGGCGTCACCGCGATCGAGAATCTGGCGCAGCTCCTCCGCTCCCGGAACGTCGGTCCTCGCCAGCTCGGGCATGCCTTGCCCGAGATGCGCCTCGGCTGCGCCAGCCTCGCGACGGCCATCGTCGAGCTGAAGACGGCGATGGACGACTACCTCGCCGGCGACGCCGAGGGGCGCAGGGCCTTCCTCGGCATGCTCGAGCACGCCTCCCTGCGCGTGGACGAGCTCGGCGCCGCGATCAAGAGCAAGGAGCCCACCCAGCTCGACGCCCGCGAGCGCCTGGCCCTCGAGGCCGTGGTGCGCGGGATCGGCGGGGAGCTCGACTCCATGCTCCGCCTCATCGATCTGGTCGGCGCCGCGGCCACCATCCGGACCGCGGACATCGATCTCTCCGTCCTGCTCACCGAGCAGCGCCGCTCGTCCCAGCGGCTCACCCCCGTCAACGCGATCATCGAGCTCCGGGCGCCGACGTTCAACGCCGACGCCCGGGTGGTGCTGGAGCTGATCGAGTTCGCGGTGGCCACGGTGGTGCGGGGCGGGGTCGATTCGCCCCGGATCGTGGCCGATCTCGAGACGCAGCCCGACGGGCCGCTGCTCATCACGGTCGGTCAAGCGCCGGGCGAGCGATCGCTCGGCGTGCCGCTCAAGACCGCCGAGGACCTGAAGAACATCCGGATCCTCAACGTGCCGCTCCGCAAGGCGCTGCCGCACGAGGCCGAGGTGGTGCAGGCCGCGGCCCGCTTCGCCGGCTTCGCCTTCGTGGTCAGCGAGGACGGCAAGTCCGTCACCATCCGCTCCCTCGTCCCGGTGGTCTGAGCGCCGAGAAACCCCTTCATTTCAAGCACATTCTGCCCCGCTCCCGCTCCCGTTCCCGCCACCCTCTCCCGATCCGGAAGGGGGCATCGGGAGGGGAGAGCGGGAACGGGAGCGGGAGGGGGTTGGCGCGTCGGCGCGGTGGTCGTGGTAGGGAAGCGCGCATGACAGCCCACGCCGAGCTCCGCCCCCTCGTCGAAGCCGCCTTCCGCGATCGCGCCCTGCTCACCGACCCGCGCCACGAGGCCGCGGTCCGGGAGACGCTCGATGGCCTCGACACCGGCGCGCTCCGGGTGGCCGAGAAGGACGAGGCCGGCGAGTGGGTGACGCACGCGTGGGTCAAGGAGGCGATCCTCCTCTTCTTCGCGCTTCAGAAGATGTCGCTGATGGAGGTCGGGCCCTTCGAGTTCCACGACAAGATCCCCCTCAAGCGCGGCCTCGACAAGGCGGGCGTCCGCGTCGTGCCCCCCGGCACGGTGCGCTACGGCGCATTCCTCGAGCCGGGGGCGATCGTCATGCCCGGCTACGTGAACATCGGGGCCCGCGTCGGGGCCGGGAGCATGGTCGACACCTGGGCGACGGTGGGGAGCTGCGCGCAGATCGGGCGCGATGTCCACCTCGCCGGCGGGGTGGGCATCGGCGGGGTGCTCGAGCCGCCCGGCGCGCGCCCGGTCGTCATCGAGGACGGCGTGTTCGTGGGCTCGCGCGTGATCGTGGTCGAGGGCGTGGTGGTCGAGCGCGAGGCCGTGCTCGGCGCGGGGGTGGTGCTCACGTCGTCCACGGTGATCATCGACGTGACCGGCCCGGAGCCGATGGAGCACAGAGGCCGGATCCCGGCCCGGAGCGTCGTCATCCCCGGCATGCGACCGAAGCGCTTCCCCGCGGGGGAGTTCGGGGTGCCCTGCGCGCTCATCATCGGCAAGCGCACCGAGTCGACCGATCGCAAGGTCTCGCTCAACGCCGCGCTCCGGGACTTCGGGGTATCCGTTTGAGCTCAAACGATATCGATCGGCTGGTCGAGACGCTCCTCTGGCTCTGCCGGATCCCCTCGCCGATCGGCGAGGAGAGGGCCCTCTGCGATGCGGTCGAGGCGCGCCTCTCGACCGTGCCGCTCGCCGGGGACATCCGCCGCTACGGGGACTCGATCGTGGTGCCGGTGACCCGGGGCTCGGCCGGCCCGCGCATCTGCCTCGCGGGCCACCTCGACGTGGTGCGGACGAGCCACGACGGGCCGGTGCGGGTCGAGGGCGATCGGCTCTACGCCCCCGGGGCCGCCGACATGAAGTCCGGCCTCGCGCTGATGCTCGATCTGGTCGAGAACGACCGCGCGGCATGCGAGGGGGTCGATCTCACCCTCGTCTTCTACGCGCGGGAGGAGGGGCCCTTCCTGGAGAACGAGCTCGGCGTCGTGCTCGACGCCGACGAGGAGCTGCGAGCGGTCGACCTCGCGGTGTGCATGGAGCCGAGCGACAACAAGCTCAGCCTGGGCGCCTCCGGGTCGATCCACGCCGCGCTGATCTTCGAGGGGCGCACGGCGCACAGCGCCCGGCCCTGGCAGGGGGAGAACGCCATCCACAAGGCCGGGCCCTTCCTGAGCGAGCTGCTCACGCTGCCGCCGCGGGAGGTGACGATCGACGGCTTCCTCTACCGGACGGTGAGCTCGATCACCCAGGCGAGCGGCGGCCGCGGCAAGAACGTCGTCCCCGACGCGTTCGAGCTGAACCTCAACCACCGCTTCTCACCCGACACCACGCTCGCCGAGGCCCAGGCCGACATCGAGGCCCTGGTCGCCGGCCGGGCCCGGATCGAGTGGCGCGACCTCAGCCCCTCGGCGCTGCCCCACGCCGATCACCCGCTCGTCGTGGCGCTGCGCGAGGCGGGGGTGGCCGGCGTCGAGCCCAAGCAGGCCTGGACCGACGTGGCCCGCTTCGCCTCCCTCGGGGTGCCCGCGGTCAATTTCGGCCCGGGGACCAACGCCCAGGCCCACCAGCGCAACGAGCACACGTCGATCGAGGCCCTCGGGGTGGGCCGGGACATCCTGCTCCGGTGGCTCCGGGGGCTCGCGGCGGCGGCGCGGCCCTGACCGTCCGGGGGGCCGGAAAGTGGCGGTACTTGCAGTGACCACACCGACCCTCTGGGCCAGGGCCGCCCATCTCTGCTAATGCGAAGAGGACGCGCGCTCCATGGCCACCTTGAGCTCCATCCTCGTCCAGCGAGGGGCCGCATCGATGCGGGCCGTCGAGGACGCCATCGCCCGCCAGGTTCTCCACGGCGGGGACTTGCCCACCAACCTGCTCGAGCAGAGCTCGGTCTCCGAGCCGATGCTGACGGCGATCCTCGCCGAGAGCGTGGGGCTCGAGCCGGCGCCGGCCGGCAAGCTGCCCGCGCCGCCGGCGAGCGTGCTGCGCCTCATCCCGAGCGATCTCGCCCAGCGGCACAACGTCTTCCCGCTCGAATTGCGGGGGCGCACGCTGGTGATCGCCACGGCCGACCCGATCCCGACGATGGTGGCCGACGATCTGGGCTTCGCCCTCGGCGTGGGCATCCACCAGATGATCGCGCCGCTCGTGCGCATCCGTCAGGCGCTCAGCGATCACTACGCGCTGCCGCTGGAGCGGCGCTTCGTGCGTCTCGTGGCCAAGCTCGACAAGCGGGCCGAGCTCAGCCCGAGCACCGCGCCGCCCGCCGACACCGATCTCCTCGCCGTGCAGCCGCCGCGCGCGGTGAGCATCCTCAGCCCGAGCTTCGGAACGGGCGTGCCCTCGGGCGATCTGGAGCCCGATCTCGGCCAAGGTAGCACCGCGTCCACGCCGGTGTCGCCCGTCTCGTCGGCCCGCGGCCGCCTCGAAGAGGCCCCCGCCGCGAAGACACCCTTCGTGGCCGGAGACGCCACGATCCCGGTGATGCCGGTGATCCCGCCGAGCCCGGGGCTCCCCCAGGCCCTGCACGATCTCGCCGAGCAGATCACCGCGCCCGAGTCGCCCGCGCCGTCCGCCGTGACCGAGCCCGAGGCGGAGCCCCCTGCGCCGGAGCCTGCGATCGCCGAGCCTGCGATCGCGGAGCCTGTCGAGCCTGCGATCGCGGAGCCTGTCGAGCCTGCGATCGCGGAGCCTGTCGAGCCTGCGATCGCGGAGCCTGTCGAGCCTGCGATCGCGGAGCCTGCGATCGCCGAGCCCGAGCCCGAGCCTCCTGCGATCGAGGCTCCTGTCGACGCACCTTCGGTCGTGCCGAGCGCGGCGACGGCGGCGACCGAGCCGGCGCCTGCGCCTCCCGTTCCGAGCGGGCGATCGGCGGCCGGGACGCGGGCCCTCGCCGGGTGGCTGCGGCAGGAGATCCAGAGCGAGAAGGCCGGCGCGCCGATCGACAAGACCGTCGGGCCGGATCTGAAGACGGCCTGGCGCCCGCCGCGGCGCAAGGGGCCGTTCACCTCGGCGATGGCCGAGGGCGAGCTCGAGGCGGCGTCCAGCACCGACGTGGTGCTCGACATCTTCTTCGCCTTCGCGAGCCAGTTCTTCGAGTACGCGGCCCTCTTCGTGATCCACGGCGATCTGGCCGAGGGGCGCGACGCGTCCGGCCCGGGGGCCGATCGCGCCAAGGTGGCCGCCGTCGGCGTCCCGCTCGATCTGCCGAGCACCCTGGGCCGCGCCCGCGAGCGGCGCGCGCCGGTGATCGCGAGGCTCGGCACCGAGGGCCTCGACGCCGATCTGCTCCGCGATCTCGGCCGCGGGCCGCGCTCGCCGCAGCGCACCGCGGCGCTCATCCCGGTGGTGGTCCGGAACCGCACGGTGGCGATCCTCTACGGCGACGACGGCGAGGCCGATGTCGAGCTCACCGCGCTCGGCGACGTGATCGCCCTGACGGGCCTCGTCGCGGCGGGCCTCGAGCGGATCGCGCTGCGCAAGAAGCTCGGGATCAAGGGCGGCGACGTGGTCATCAAGGTGGCCGGCGCGCCGGCCGCTGCACCGCCGCCCGCCGTGACGCCGCTCGCGCCGGCCGTCCGCGCGGCGGCCTCGCCCGCCCCGCGCCGTGGGCGCCGCGGCCCTGGCGCGCGCCTTCGCGCTGCCGGTGACCGGGGCGGCGCCGGCCGCCGAGGAGCCCGCCGCGCCCGCCGCGCAAGCGGAGCCGCCTGCACAAGCGGAGCCGCCTGCCACGCCGAGCCGGACGAGGGGCGTGCCTCCATGGTTGCCACCGGAGCACGATGGATCCTACGCGGCCACAGCGGATGACGCGCCGACCGCCGACGGGCTCCCGGACGACATGCCCGAGCCTCCGCCCGTGCCCGAGGAAGGCTCGGGGGAGACCATCCCCAGGGTGGTCGCCCGGCTGGCCGAGAGCGTGCCCGAGCCCGCGCCCGATCACGCGCTGCGCTTCACGGCCGGGGCGCGGCCCACGCGGCCGGGGCTCGCGGGCCTCGATTTCAGCGGATCCGAGGTGGAGCCGCGCGACGACGGCGACCGTCCCTCGCCGCTCATCCCGGCGGACGAGCAGCTCACCGTCCCCCTGCGCGATCGGCCCACGATGCGCGAGGTGCCGTACGCGAAGGAGAGCCTCGGCGGCGCCGACGTGGACTCGCCGACCCGTCCGGTCGACCGGAGCGGCGGCAAGCGGGCCCAGGCGCCGGTGTACCTCGGCCGCTCGAAGACGCCGGCCGTGCGCTCGGGGCTCGAGCCCTTGCCACACACGCCGCCGCCCAACGCCAAGGCGTGGACGACCTTCCCCTCGCCGCCGCCGCCTCCTCCGCATGCCCCGCCCGGGCGAGGCCGCTCCGATCGGCCGATCCCGCGCGAGGAGGACGACGCGCCCTTCGGCGGATCGCCCGCGGCGAGCTCCGTCACCGGGGGGGCCTTGCTGGCTGCGGCGGTGGAGCCCGGGCGCCCCTCGCCCGTGCCCCACGCGGCCGGCGACCTCGGCACCGAGCACGGCGCCCTGCTCCAGCGGCTGATCGAGGGCGGTCCCGGCAGCCAGGAGGCCTTCAAGGAGCTCGTGCGCAACGGCGAGCACCTGCTCCCCGCGCTGATGTCCCGCTTCCCGGGCCCGCTGCGGATCGACCGGCACCGGACGCGGGGCGAGCTGCCGGCCGCGTCGCAGTGCGGGGCGATCCTGGAGCTCATCGTGGCCATCCGTCGCCCGGCGTTGCCCTTCGTCACCGTTCGTTTGAGCTCCCACGATCCCGAGGTGCGCTTCTGGGCGACCCACGTGCTCGGCGAGCTGCGCTACCCCGAGGCAGCCAACGTGCTCGTGCCGCGGATCTTCGACGACGACCCGGCCGTGCGGCGGGTGGCCCGGCGCTCGGCCGCCTCGCTCGTGAACGCCGGCGCCGCGGGCGCGCCGATCCTCCAGGGGCTCGACAACATCACCCGGAGCGCCGATCAGCCGCGATCGCAGCGCCTGATCGCCATCGAGGCGATGGGCGAGATCCGCGCCCCCGCCATGGTGCCCGCGCTGATCGCCGTGCTCAACGATCCGTCCGACGAGGTGGCCGACGCCGCCCGCCGCGCCCTCCTGCTCATCACGCGGCAGGACTTCGGCAAGGACGCGCGCCGCTTCAAGGAGTGGTGGACGAAGAACGCCGGCCGCCACCGGATCGAGTGGCTGATCGACGCGCTGATGCACGAGCAGCCGTCCATCCGCAGGGCCGCGGGCGACGAGCTGAAGCTCATCACCAAGGAGTACTTCGGCTACTACGACGACCTGCCGAAGCGCGAGCGGGAGCGGGCGCAGGCCCTCTACCGCGCCTGGTGGGAGCGCGAGGGGCAGGCGCGGTTCAGCTAGTTGCGACGCAGCGCGGTGTGGGCCCTGTCACCGATCGGCCCTGCCGCTCGCGCGCAGGACGATTTCGTGCCGGCGCCGACACCCTGAACGGATCGCGCCGAGCGCGGGAGAGGCACTTCTTGATGCGGAGGGCGCCGGGGGGCACGTGTTACGATCGCCTCTCTGGAGCGCGAGTCATGGAGCTCTCGACGGCGACGCAGTGGGGCGACAGGGGCGGCAGCGTCTTGCCCGCGAGCGCCGTGCGCGCGGTGCTCACCCTCGCCCGCGAGGCCGCGGAGATCCACGATCCGCGCGAGGAGCAGGCGCACATGCTCGGCGGCATCTGCGCGATCGTCGGCGCCGATGTCGGCGTGATCTTCGAGTTCGCGGGCGTGGGCGGGGTGCCGACCGGGGGCTGCCTCCACGGGCTGAGCGCCGCCGAGCAGCAGAAGGTCGTCCACGCCTACGCGGCGCAGGGGGACGGCTTCGATCTGATGGCGACCCGGATGCGGCAGGAGTTCGCGGTCGGATCGGAGCCCGTCCTGACCTGCGGCCGCGGCGAGCTCGTGGCCGATCGCGAGTGGTACAGGTCGTCGTACGTGAGCGATTTCCGTCGCTCGTGGGGCATCGATCACTGCGTCTACTCGATCGCCAGGGTCGGGCGAGGGTACGTGGGGATGAGCGTGAACCGCCCCTTCGGCGGCGCCCCGTTCGGCGACGAGGCGCGCGAGCTCGTGCGGATCTTCCAGAGCGAGCAGGGCTGGCTCGCGCGGCTCCGCGCGGCCCGCGCCGCGCCCGCCCCGGCGCCGCGGCCGATGCCCGCGCCCGATCTGTCGCCGCGCGCCCGCGACGTGCTCGCGGGCCTGCTCCGCGGCTCCGCCGACAAGGAGATCGCCGCCGCCCTCGGCCTGAGCCTCCACACGGTGCGCCAGTACGTCAAGACGATCTACCGCGCGTACGGGGTCACGAGCCGCGCGGAGCTCCTCGCCAGGCACCACGGCGCGCGCTGAGGAGCGCATCCCTCATTCGAGGGATCCCGGGCCCGGCGCTTTCGCTCGAGATGCCCCTCATCTGCGGGATGTCGCGACGAAACGGCGCTCGTTATCGATCAGGAGGTCGGCCCCTCGGGCCGGAAAGGAGCGTCCTCAGATGATGCAGCGAATCCTCTGGTCGAGCTTGATTCCCCTGGCCCTCGCCGCGGGGTGCGGCGCCGTGCCCGACGGCGACGAGAAGGCGCCCGGCGAGCCCGCGATCGGCGAATCGGCTCAGGCCCTCTCCCGGAAGAAGGAGGCCAAGCGCCTCTTCGAGGAGGAGACCTTCGGCGGCAACGGCCGCACCTGCGCGACCTGCCACAGCGCCGAGACCGGCACCCTCTCGCCCGCGGATGTAGAGGCGCGCTATGCCGCGGACCCGAACGATCCGCTCTTCCTCCACGACGGGAGCGACGATTTCGAGGGCCATGGAGTGAGCCGCATCCTCGCCGACGCCACCGTCTTGATCCGCATCCCGCTGCCGCCCAACGTGACGCTCGCCAACGACCCGACCGCGACGAGCGTGGTCGTGCGGCGCGGCATCCCGACCACCCTCAACACACCGGCGCTGGACCCGGTGCTCATGTACGACGGTCGCGCGCCGGACCTCGAAGCGCAGGCCCTCGGCGCGATTCACGATCACGCGCAGAGCGCCGTGGAGCCCACGGAGGATCAGCTCGCGATGATCGCCGAGCACCAGAAGACCAAGGACTTCTTCACCTCCACCGCGATCCGCGACTTCTTCCTCGACGGCGAGGTGCCCGCGCTCCCCGAGGGGACGACGGCGTCGGAGAAGCGGGGGCGCGCCTTCTTCGAGGACTTCCCGATCAGCTCGCAGCTCAACCAGGACAGCCCGCGCAAGGGCCTCTGCGCCATCTGCCACTCGGGCCCGATGCTGAACGAGAGCAACGGATTCAACCCCCTGCCGGTGCCGCCCTTCCATGTCCCGAAGGGCACGCGCTTCCAGTCGGTGCTCGTCTCCGAGCTCAACCACGCGAACAACCCGCTCTACGATTTCCTCGTCCACAACCCCGACGGCTCGACCACGCTCGTGCAGAGCCCCGACCCGGGCATCTCGCTCATCAACGGCAATTTCGTGGGCTTCCCCTTCGGGCAGTTCTCGAACTTCAAGATCCCGCCGCTCTGGGGCATCAAGCGGACGGCGCCGTACTTCCACGACTCGTCGCGCAAGACGCTCGAGGACGTGATGGATCACTACACGACGTTCTTCGCCATCGCGACGGACACGAACATCGACGGCGACCCGCCGCTCGTGCTCACCGCGCAAGATCGCGCCGACGTGGTGGCGTTCCTCAACTTGCTCTGATCGCGGCGGTCGTGTCGGTCGGTCGGAAAGCAAGGCCCGTGCGCCGCCGCCCGAACCGCGCGCGCGAGCAAGCGGCAGACGTAGCCCTTGCCCAGGGCGACGATCAACGTTCCCGGTCATCGCTGTGAAATGACGAGAGCCCCCGCGCCGCGAGGGCGAGGGGGCTCTCCTTCTGTCGAGAGGTGAGTCGCTTACGCGATCACTTCTTCACGCCGGCCTCGGCCAGCGCCTTGTCGATCAGCTTCTTGAACTTCGGGAAGGGCTGGGCGCCGCTGATGTAGTACCCGTTGACCTGACCCTTGTCGATCTGGCCGACCACGAAGGCCGGCGTGCCGCTGATGCCGGCCTTGTCGGCGACGGCGGACTCGGAGTCCACGAAGGCCTTGTTGCTGTTGGTGTCGAGCGCCTTCTTGAACTTGGTCATGTCGGCGCCGGCCGCCTCGGCGTAGCCCTCGAGCGAGGTGCGGGAGAGCGCGTCGGGCGTGCCCTGCTTCTCGAACAGGGTGTCGTGGAACTTCCAGAAGGCCGCGTTGCCCTTCTGCTTGTAGATCTCCTGCGCGGCCTCGGAGGCGAGCGGAGCGTCCTTGTGCATCGGGAGCGGCTTGTGGCGCCAGACGATCTTGAGCTTGTCGCCGTAGGTCGTCTCGACCTGCTTCACGGTCTCCTCGACGCGCTTGCAGAACGGGCACTGGAAATCGCTGAAGATCTCCATGACGACCTTGGCCTTCTCGCCGCCCTTCCAGGGGCTGTCGGGCGCGGGCGCGTCGACGGTCTTCTTCTCCGGCGGCGGCGGCTCCTTGCCGTCCTTGATGATCTCGGCGTACACGTCCTTCGCCTTGACGCCCTTGGCGACGAGCGCCTCGGCCTTCTTCATCTCCTCGTCGATCACCGACTTGAACTTGTCGACCGGCTGCGCGCCGACGAGGCGGCGGCCGTTGATGAAGAAGTGCGGGGTGCCGCTCGCCTGCACGTCGTCGGCGAGGTCCTGGTCGGCGCTCATGCTGGCGAGGTACTTCTTGTCCTTGATCGCGACCTTGACCTTGTCGACGTCGAGGCCGAGCTCCTTGGCGTAGCCGAGGAGGTCCTCGTCGGCGATCTTCTGCTGGTTCTTGAAGAGCATGTCGTGCGCGGCCCAGAAGCCCTTGTCGCCCTTCTGGGCGCGGGCCTCCATGGCGAGCTCGGCGGCGGGCTCGGCGCGGGGGTGGAAGGGCAGCGGGTTGTTGCGCCAGATGATGCGCACCTTGTCGCCGTACGACTTCACGACCTCGTCGATGGTCGGCTCGACGCGGCTGCAGAAGGGGCACTGGAAGTCGGAGAACTGCACGATCGTGACGAGCGCGTCGGGCGAGCCCTTCACCGGGCCGTCGCCCGCGGGGACCTTCCACACGGTCTTGTCGTCCTCGGCCGGCTTCTGCGGGGCGTCGGCGCCGCGCGAGGGGGCCGCGGGGGCCTTGGCTTTGTTCTCGGCGGAGAGCTTGGTGTAGACCTTGTCGGGCTTGGTGCCGGCGGCGATCGCGGCCTTGGCCTTGCCGAGCTCGGCGTCGATGATCTCGGTGAACTTCTCGGTCGGCTGCGCGCCGCTCAGGAAGTTACCGTTGATGAACGAGGCCGGGGTGCCCTGCACGCCCGCCTTGCTGCCCACCGCCATGTCGGCGTCGATCTTGGCGGCGTACTCCTGCTTGTCGTACGAGGCCTTGAACTTGGCCTTGTCCACGCCCGCGGCCACGGCCCACTGCTCGAAGTGGGCGTAGTCGAGGGTCTGCTGGTTCGCGAAGGCCGCCGCGTGGAACTTCCAGAAGGCCTTGGAGCCGCCGAGGCGGAAGACCGTCTCCGCCGCGAGGGACGCGGGGCGCGCGTTCTGGTGGAAGGGCAGCGGGTTGGACTTCCACACGATCCGGAGCTTCTCCGGGCCGTACTTCTGCTTCAGCTCGTTGAGGGTCGCCTCGACCTTGCTGCAGAAGGGGCACTGGAAGTCGCTGAAGAGCACGAGGGTGACGGGCGCGTTGCGGTTGCCCCACACCGGGTCCTTCGACGACACGGGGACGGGCGAGTCCTCGTCGCTCCACACGCCGCCGCCATCGGCGCTCGCGCCCTCGGCCGCGATCTCGGCCCCGCCGCCCGGACGCGGCATCCCTTGACGATCGACGCCCCACATCAGCCCCATCCCAGCGATGAAGCAGAGGAGGAAGCCGACAATGGCTGTTCCTTTATTCATGGTCCTTTTCCTGTTCATTCGGAGACGCCGCCGCGTGTTCGTGCGAGCGAACGGCCCCGGATCTGGGCCCGCGCGGGCGAATTCCCGTCACGGGCGCAAAGCCTTCGGTTCTGGCCGGGAGCAAAGCTCCAGGCCGGTTCATGCTGCGATCGAGGAGCGCTCGGGCTCGCCTTCGCGGGCGGGGACGCCGCGCGGCGCGAGCCGGGGCACGCGTGTTCCTTCGCCGAGGAGACCGTGGATCAGGCGGCGCCCGGACAGAGCCTGAGCGAGCGCAGCGCGATCGGCGAAGGGGCAGGCGCGCCCGAGCTCAGCGAGGCGGGTGATAGACGTCGCGCTCGATGCCCGATCGGGCGCCGCCCTCGATGGGCGGGAAATCGGGCAGGAGCGCATACACCGAGCGGAACAAGGGCACCGCGTCGGGGATCACGGCGTCGGCGGGCATACCCGCGGGGATGATCGTGGAGGAGCCTTGATCGGGGCTCGGACCGACGTGCGGGCTCTCGAAGGACATCCCGCAGCGCGTGGAGGCCTCGATCCGCGCGTCGATGATCGCGTGGATGTGCGGGGGCGCGATCGCCGAGGCGCCGCGCGGGTCGCAGAGGGCGGGCACCTTGGAGTCGGGCTCGGCGTCGCCCGGGACCGTGTCGCTGCAGGAGACGGGCTCGTCCGCGGCGTCGCGCCCCACGTCGTCCCCCGCCGGCAGAGGCAGGAACGTGAACAGCTCGCGCGCGTCGCACGCCAGGAGGAGCGCCGCCTCCGCGCGGGAAGGGAACAACCCGAGTATCGCGAAGGCAATCGCGATCATCAGGGCGAGCTGTGGGAGGCGAAGATGCGTCATCCCCGGCGGGATCGATCTAGCCGAGACTGTCAAGGGAAGCAAACTGAACCAAATTTGGCCCACCTTGTACCACACTTTAGGGTGGGCCCCATGCCCACGGAGTCGGAGAAGGCGGATCGGATGAGCGCTGCGTCACCCTCGGCCAGGGAGAGCAAGCGCGACCTCGGTGGCGACGATTGCCCGCGCCCGCTCGGCCGCTACCTCCTGCTCAAGCGCATCGCGCGCGGGGGCATGGGCGAGGTGTTCCTCGCGTCGACCACGGGGCTCGAAGGCGCGGAGCGGCCGGTCGTCGTGAAGATCATCCGGCGCGAGCATGCCAAGGATCCGAGCTTCATCGCGCGCTTCCTCGACGAGGCCCGCGTGCAGGCGCAGCTCCAGCACTCCGGCGTCGCGCAGGTGATCGACGCGGCGCTCGACGATCAGAGCGGCGAGCCCTACGCGGTGGTCGAGTTCGTCGAGGGGCGCAGCCTCGGCGATCTGCGGAGCCGCGCGGTGCAGATGGGCCGCACGATCCGCTGGGCAGACGCGGCCGCGCTCTCGTGCCTGATCGCGGAGGCGCTCGGCTACGTGCACGAGCGCAAGGACGCGAGCGGTCGCGATCTCGCGATCGTGCACCGCGATCTGTCGCCGCAGAACGTGATGGTGAGCTACACGGGCGACGCCAAGATCATCGATTTCGGCACGGCGCGCGGGCAGAACCGGCGCTGTCACACGGTGGCGGGCGTGGTCTTCGCGAAGCCCGGCTACGTGGCGCCCGAGGTGGCGAACGGCGACTCGGGGGACGCGCGGGTCGACCTCTACGCGCTCGGGATCATGCTGTGGGAGCTGTGCGCGGGGCGCCGCTTCCTCCAGGGCGACGCGGGCGTGCACATGGCCGCCGTCGCGCGCAACGAGAAGAACCCGCCGCCCATCGCGGCCGAGGCGGGGGCGCCGGCCGAGCTCGACGCGATCATCCAGAAGCTCACCGCGTTCGATCGCGACACGCGTTACAGCGAGGGCCGCGCGGTCGCGACCGATCTGGCGCGCGTGCTCGCCTCCGCGCCGCCGCTCCAGAGCGGGGAGCGCGGGGTGCGCGCGCGGGTCGCGGAGCTGATGCGCGCGCTCTTCCCGGGCGAGCCGGGCAAGAGCCGGCAGGAGTTCGCCCGCCTGGTCGCCGAGAACCGGGTGACCCGGGCGAGCCGGCCCGCGCCGTCGGCGTCGCCGAAGAGCGAGCCCCCGGCCGAGGCGCCGAAGGACGACGGCCTGCTCGCGGGCACGCGCTACAAGATCCTCCGCGAGATCGGCCGCGGATCGAGCAGCGTCGTGTACGAGGCCGAGCACGTCGACCTCGGTCGCAAGGCGGCGCTCAAGGTGCTCGCCGCCGACAACAGCCGCGCGGACGACGTGAGCGAGCGCTTCCGCCGCGAGGCGCGCGTGCTCTCCACGCTGTCGCACGAGGGCCTCGTCGAGGTCTCCGATTTCGGCCTGGCCGCCGACGGGCGCCTCTTCTGCGGGATGGAGCTGCTCTCCGGCGAGACGCTCGAGGCGTACCTCGGGCGCGAGAAGGGCATCGACTGGCGCGAGGCGCTCGGCTTCTGCGACAAGGCGCTCGCCGCGCTGGAGGTCGCCCACGCGGCCGGGATCGTCCACCGCGATCTCAAGCCCGGCAACCTCTTCCTCACCGAGGGCGGCCTGAAGATCCTCGATTTCGGCCTCGCCAAGACGGTCGACGAGGCGGGCCTGCCGCACGCCGGCTTCACCATCTTCGGCACGCCCGAGTACATGGCGCCGGAGCAGGCGGCGGCCGGGCAGGTCGACGCGCGCGCCGACGTGTACGCGCTCGGCTGCGTGCTCTACGAGATGCTCACCGGCCGGCTACCCTTCGTGGGCGCGAGCGCGGTCGCCATCCTCGACAGCAAGACCAAGGGCAGCCCCGAGCACCCGCGCGCCGTCGCGCCCGCCCGGGGGATCCCGGAGGCCGTCGACGCGCTGGTGATGCGCGCGCTCGCGCGGCACCCGAGCGTGCGCTTCCAGAGCGCGGCCGAGATGCGCAAGGAGATCGCGGTCGCGCTCTCCGCGCCGGCCCGCCGGCGCGCGGCCCTGCGCCGCGGCGTGGGCCTCGCCTCCGCGGTGGCGCTGCTCTCGATCGCGGTGGCCGTCGGCGCGCTGCGCGGCAAGCAGATCCGCGCGAGCGTGAGCAAGCTCCACCTGCCGTGGCGCGCGCCGGTGACCGCCGAGATCGCCGCCGCGCCCGCTGCGCTCCCTGCTGCGCCGCCCGCCGCGGAGCCCGCGCCGCCGCCTGCCACCCCGCCTGCGGCTGTTCCAGCCGAGGATCCGGCGCTCGCGCAGGAGGCGGCCGAGGACGCGGCCTTCGAGTTCGTGGACGACACCCTGCCGCCCGCGGGCGAGACGGTCGCCGCGTCGGCGAGCGATCCCGCGCCCCCGAGCGAGCCCGCCGCCGCGCCCGAGCCGCCCGTGCCCCTGAAGGGCAAGCACGCGAAGAAGCACGGCGATCACGGGAGCAAGAAGGTCGCGCAGGGGGCATCCAAGCCGGCCGGCAAGGGCCAGGCGCCCGCCGACGCGAAGGGCGGCGCGCCCGGCGCGGGGCCGAGCGAGGAGCTCGCGCCCAAGGACAGGTCCGAGAAGGCCGGCAAATCGCGCCACAAGAAGAAGACGCGCATGGCCAAGGCCGCGCCCTGATCCTCCGTAGCGACACCTCGCCGGCGAGGTTCAGCGCTCGTCAAGAAACGTGAACGAGCACGCCGCGGGGCTCATTTCTGTCGCCCTTTGCTCCTCACGTTGTATACCCCGCCGGATCGATGGCCCAGATAGCCCTGCCCACGCCCGGCGAGAACGTCGTCACCTCGGGCCCCCCGCACCGCGCGATTCTCAAGCTAGCGCTGCCCACGTTGGTGGCGATGGTGACGCAGAGCCTCGTCAACGAGATCGACATCGTCTTCTTCGCCCGGCTGCCCTGCCCCGAGTCGTCGAACGCACAAGCCGCCCTCCTCCCCTCGCTGATCGTCCTCTGGATCTTCGGAGGCTCGCTCTCCTCGATCTCCGTCGGCACGCAGGCGTTCACAGGGCGACGGTTCGCTGAAGAGCGCTTCGACGACGCGGGTACGGTCCTGACCAACGCTGTGTTCTTCGCGGTCGTATCAGGCATCTTGTTCACGTTGCTGGGCTACGTGACGACGCCGCTCGTCCTGTCGGCGATCGTTGATTCGCCCGGCGCTCGCGCCGCTGCATCCGAGTACCTGACCTTTCGTCTCCTCGGCATCACCTCGATGGTGACCACCTTCGCGTTCAAGTCGTTCTTCGACGGGATCGGCAAGACGCGCATCCACCTGGTCTCCGCGGCCATCATGAACGCGCTGAACATCGTGCTCTGCACGATCTTCATCTTCGGCAACGCGACCCTCGGCGTACGGAAGATGGGCATCGCCGGAGCGGGCCTGGCGGGCTTCATCTCCACCTACGTGGGGCTCGCCATCATGGTCGCCTATGCCCTCATGCCCGAGTACCGTAGGCGCTTTCGCTTGTTCCGCCGCTCGACGCTCGACGCGAGCCTCATCCGGAGCCTGCTCAAGCTTTCCATCCCGAGCGCCGTGGCGACGGTCGCGGTCATGACGGGCTTCCTGCTCTTCACGAAAATCGCCGGGAAGCTCGACGTGCTCTTCCCGTCTCCTCCCGCCGTCGGCCTCTGTGGGGGTGGCGAGCCCGTGAACGCCGCGGCCACGACGGTGATCGTCGGCCTCCTCAAGCTCACGTTCACCGCTTGCCTCGCCTTCGGCACCTCGACGGCCACGCTGGTCTCGCAGTCCCTCGGCGAGCGTGACGGCGCGAAGGCGGAGCGCTTTGGCTGGACCTCGGTGAAGCTCGGCGCCGCGATCTTCGGCACCGTCGGCTTGCTCGAGGCGATCTTCGCCGACAAGATTCTCGCGTTCGTCAGCCACAGCGTGCTCGTGCAAAACGCGGCCCTCATGCCGATGCGGGTGATGGGGCTATGCACCCCGTTCGTGGCGGTGGGGATGATCTTGACCCAGGCGCTCTTCGGCGCGGGCAACAGCCGCTTCGTGATGATCGTGGAGCTGATCCTCCACTTCACGTGCCTCGTGCCCCTGGCGTGGGCGCTGGGGATCACGCTGCACTTCGGCTTGATCGGGATCTGGAGCGCGGGGGTGGTCTACGTGCTCCTGCTCTCCGGGATCATGATCTTCAAGTTCCGCTCGGGCGACTGGAAGCACATCCACATCTGATCGCGCCGGCTGCCGGCGTGGATGGTCGCTCCCGACGGCAGCAACGTCCTCCGCTTGCTGACGCGCGCGGTTCTGACGGCGGGGCGAGCGGGGCGCTACTTGATGAACACCTGGGCGCCGGCGATGCCGTTGCCCTTGGTGGCCTTGAGGATCACCTTGCCCGGCACCGTGATGGGCGACGGGTTGCGGAAGCACTGGCCCTTGCTGCCGATGATCGCCATCGGGCCGGTCTGGTTGTCCTGCGCGAGCACGAGCGGCGGCATCGGCGCGGCCTGGGCGACGAGCTGCACGTCGAGCTCGACGATGCCCCCGGCGCTGGCGCCGACGACCGTGTAGCACTTGCCGGCCTGCACGTTGATCGGGTGCTCCAGGGTCTGCCCCTCCTGGAAGGTGCCGGCGAACGCGGTGCCGTCCGCCTTCATCCCGGGCGCCTCGCTCGCGCCCATGGCGGTGAGGATCGGCGTCACGGCGATGGTGTTGCCGAGCTCGGGGATCGGCGTGGCCGAGCTGCTCGCGGGCGCGGTGCTCGTCGCGGTGGCGGTGGGCGGCGGCGGGGTGGTCGTCGGCGGGATGCTCGCCGAGGGCTGCGGGCAGAGCTGGCCGGGCGGGCAAGGGTTGGTGAGGTCGGCGGTGTTCGGCTCGGTCTTCGGACCGCACCCGGCGGCGGCGAGGGCGATCGAGGACAGGGAGAGGGCGGCGAAGAGGTGCATACGCATGGGTGCAGGCTCCTTGGGTGAGCGCGAGCTCGAGGGAGCTACGCGGGGACCCGAGGGGCTCCTTACACCACTTCGCGGCCGGGCACGAAAGCCGCGAAGGTCAGGGATGTGCTGGGCGAAACCTGGTCAGCCGGTAGACCAGGCCGAGCCGGTCCATTTCACCTCGATCGGCTTGCCCGTGATGGGCAGCTCGACAAAGGTGGTGACGAGGCGCGGGGGCTTGCCGGCGCCGTCGGGGACGAGCGCGTCCACGCGGACGCGGGTGGGCTGGGCGGGCGCGAGGAGCGCGGGGCGGCGCAGGCGGAGCACGGTCGCGTCGCTCGCGGAGGGATCGAAGCGCAGCGTGTAGAGGCCGATGCCCTCGGCCGCGACCTCGGGGGCCTTCTCCTCGCGGGCGTCGCGCGGGCCGCGGATCGCGGTCACCTCGATGGGCTGTGCGCCGGCCGGGCCGCGCAGCAGGATCACCGCGCCGCCGGTGGGGAAGGGGAGCTCGAGCGCGCTGCGGGTGAGGCGCCCGAGATCGTCCGCGGCGACGCCGGGCTTCTGCCGCGCCTCCGCGAGCAGGTCGTGGCCGAGGCGCCCGGCCATCTCACCGAGACGCCCGTCGCCCGCGCGGCCGCCGGTCTGCGCGACGCGCGCGAGCATGCGCTCGGCGATGTCGAGGCGCCCCGCGCCGGCGTGGCCGAGCGCGAGCCGCAGCACCGCCGCCGGATCGTCGGGGAGCAGCTCGCCGAGCACCGTGTACGCGAGCGTGGCGTCGTCGAACCAGCCCTCGTTGCGCAGGCGATCGCCGAGGAAGGCGCGGGCCCACGGGTCCTCCGGCGCGCGCTCGGCGAGCTCGCCGAAGGCCCGCCGCGCCTCGGCCTCGTCGCCGATCCGCCGCAGGGCCGAGGCTCCGTCCGCGAGCAGGCCCGCGTCGGCGAAGGGATCGAGCCGGAAGCGGCGCACCTCTTCCGCGAGCTCCTGCTTCATCCCGAGCGCCTCGAGCAGCGCGAGCAGCCGGCGGCGGAGGCGCGCGTCGTGGGGCGCGATGCCGAGGAAGCGCCGCACCACGCCGAGCCGTCCCTTGTCGTCCGCGGCCGCGTTGTACTGCTTCTTGAACGCGCCGGCCGGGTAGCTCTCCTCGCCGATCCGGGCGATCTGGATCCGGTGCAGCTCCTCCGGGCTCCGCGCGCGCCGCACGGCCTCGCGCCGGAGCTGCTCGGCCGCGTCGACCTCGCCCGCGATCTCGAGCTGCCGCGCCACGCCGATCCGGTAGAGCCCGTCCTCGTTGGAGAGCAGGATCAGCTCGAGGAGCGCGCGGCGATCGGTCCATGTGGGCAGCTCGCAGCTCTGCTTGGCGTCGAGGTACACGTTCTCGGGCTTGTTGCGATCGAGGCGCTCGCGCCACACGCCGCGCCGGAGGGGCAGGGGCAAGGTCGAGGTGGGTGAGCACTTGCGCGCGCGGAGGGTGGAGCGCGGCGGCGGCAGGGCGAGCTGCTGGTTCACCGTCACCTTCACCTTGATCCCGCTCGACGGGAAGATGAGCCCCTCCACGACGATCTCCACGCAGCGATCGAGGGCGTCGTCGTTCGCGCCCGCGCCGCCGCGCACCTTCACGTCGCTCGCGTGGCCGTCGCCGTCGAGGCTGAGCGAGACATCGAGCTGCCCTTCGAGCTCGGGGCGGAGCGAGGCGCGCGTGTCGCGGCATGCGCGCACGGCGGCGCCGGCCTCCTCGATCACCCGGCGCGCCGCGGCGGCCACCGCGGCCTTGAAGGCGTCCTCCTTGTCGTCGTCGTCCGCGATCTCGGTCTCGTGGATCACGTTGGCGAGCGCGCCGAACGTGCCCTTGGGGGTGGCGAAGGAGGCGCTGAATCCCGCCTCGTCGCCCACCGCGAGATCGAGGATGCGCGTCTCCATCGGGGTCGGCGCGTAGGCCCCGTCGCCGTTCACCAGGAAGCCCGTCCAGGGGGTGAGGAGGCCCGCGCGGAGGGCCACGTCGGTCGCGGCCTCGCGGCCCCGCCCGCGGAGCGCGATCTCCTCCACGCGCGCGGCGGCCCAGCGGCGGGTGATGTCCTGATCGCTCGGCGCGAGCTCCACGCTGAGCGGGCGCTTCTCCTCGTGCGCGCCCTTGTCGTCGCGCCAGCGGAGGGTGATCTCGGTCGGCAGATCGCCGCGCACCCGGCCGGTGGCGGTCACCGTCTCCCCGGCGACGATCGCCCGCGGGCCGCGCGGGTAGATGCGCTCGACCTCGGGGCCGAAATCGATCTCCACGCCCGCGACCGTGGGCTGGAGCGCCTCGGCGATGAGGGCGATGGCCGTGCGGGCCGCGTCGCCCGCGTCGGCGATCTCGAGGAGCGGCCCCGAGCCGCGCACGAGGGCGTTGAGCGCGAAGAGGTTGCAGAGCGGGCCGACGGCCACCGCGCCGAGCCGGGGAGCGCCGCCGGGGCGCCGGGCGAGGCGCGCCTTCATCGCGTCGACAACGGCGTCACCCATCGTTGGCCAGCCGTCACCAATGTAGATGACCATGGCCGCGGGCGCGTCGGCCGGGAGCGCGTCGGCGCCGGCCTCGAGGGCGCGGCCGAGATCGCTCGCGCCGCCGGGGGAGAGCTTGTCGAGCGCGGCGGAGACGGCCTTGCGCCGCTCGGCGTCCACGGGGCCCACCGCCGCCGGCCCGACCGGGCGCACGCCCTGATCGGCCGCCAGCACCACCGCCCGATCGCGCGGCCCGAGCCCCTGCATCACCGCCTCGACCAGGGCTTGCTCGGCCTTGAGCAGCGCCGGCTCGATGCTCGCCGACGTGTCCATCACGAGCGCGAGGGTCACGCCCTCCTGACCCGCGGTGTCCGCGGCCTTGCCCGCGGCATGCGGCGTCTCGGTGCGCACCACCACCGTGCCTCCGGCGTCGTCGGCGGACGTGGGCGGCGCGGCGTAGATGCGCGCCGGCGCCTTGAAAGGCGGGATCTCCACGTCGACCACGAGGTCGGCGCTCGGACGGAAATCGGGGCGGCGCACCTCGACGGCCTGGCCGGAGACGCGCGCGCCGAGGCCCGAGGCGATGGAGATCGGGCTCGATGGGGCGGCGTCGACGCGGGCCGAGAACTCGCCGATGAGCGGCGATACCGCGTCGGAGACCATCGGGTAGCGGTACTGCACGATCAGGCTCTGCCCGTCGGCCTTCGGCTGCGGGCTCAGCCACTCGACGTAGCCGACGACGAGCGTCACCGTCGCGCCCGCGGCGATGCCCGGCACGGTCGCGCGCAGCCAGCCCTCGCCCGCCCACTCGAGCACCTCGGACGATCCGGCCATCGCCGCCTGCGCCTGGGCCTTCCGCGCGGCGAGGGCGATCTTGCCCTCGGTGGTGCGGTCGCCGCGGATGGTGGCGAAGCGCGAGACGATCGCGCCCGGCGGCACGGCCATGCGGTAGTCGCCGGTGACGAGATCGCTCCCGGCGTTGAAGAAGGTGGTGCGCACCTCGGTCTCGGCGACCTCGCGCGTCACCGTGGCGCGCACGTCGTGGGCGCGGATCGTGAGCGGCGATCCGGCCGCGTCGGCGCCGGCCGTGGCCGAGGTCGGGCGGCCCCACAGCTCGCCCACGGCCCGGCGGGGCGCGCCGCGCGCGGCCCACGGCGAGGCCATGCCGTACGTCCAGTCATCGTAGCCCCGCTCGGGCGCGACGGTCACCTTGCCGCCCGCGACCGTGGCCGTCTCGCCGGCCCGCACCGTCTGCTCGGCGGAGCCCGCGCGCATCGTGATCTCGGCGGTGGCGACGTAGACCTTGGCGCCGTCCGGGGACTCCTTGGGCCGCTCGATCCCGGCGTTCGCGCCGCTCAGGATCGCCGTGGCCGCGCCGAGATCGATCTCGGTGCGCGCGCCGAGCGCGGCCTGCACGAAGAGCCGCCCGCGCTCGAGCACGAGCCCCTTGTCGCGCAGGACGAGCTTCGTCGCGCGATCGAGGACGAGCGTCGTGCCGTCGTCGAGGCGCAGCCGCGCCCGGCCGTCGGCGTCGGTCTCCACCGCGTCGCCCGCGGCGAGCCTCCGGATCTTCCGCACCGGCGCGCCCGCGGCCGAGACACCCGCGTGCACCGCCTGCAGGTCGGCCACCGTGGGCACGAGCGGCTTGCCGAGGGCGGCGGGCTGCGCGCGCTGGATCATCAGCACGGTCCCGATCAGGATCGCCAGCGTCGCGATCGCCGCGAAGACGATCGGCGCGCTCTGGCTCGGCGCCGAGGGATCGGGGCCGCGCGACCCGAAGAAGCCGGGCTCGCCCGGCGCCCACTCGGCGACATCGAAGCGATCGCCGCGGGAGACCACCACCTTCATCCGATCCGCGCTCACTTCTGCACCTCCCGGAGCTCGCCGCCCTGGACCGCGAAGCGCAGCGTGGCTGCGCCTTCCCGTCGAAACACCACGTCGGCCACGGCGATCGTCTCGCCCTCGCCGCCCTCGTCGAAGATCGCCGTCAGCCTCGCCGTCGCGCCGATCCGCGCTGCATGCTCTCGATCCTCGGGCGCGATCCGCACCTCGACGAAGGTGCCCTCGCGCCTCGGCAGCACCGCCTGCGCCACGCCGAGGGCCATGTCGCCGTCGGGCGCGGGCATCGGCGCGCCGAGCGCGTTGCTCCATAGCGTCGGGTGCAGCTCGGGGTGCGCCCACATGAGCGTCACCCGCACGCCGCGCGACATGTCGCTCGCGCCGTGCTCGCTCGCCAGCACGCGGCGCAGGCGCGCCGAGAGCGCCTTGGCCTCCTCGGCCTTGCCGCCGTCGAGCGCGGCCTTGCGCCCCCACGCGAGGAAGGTCGCGGCGAGGGCGCGCGCCGTGCGGGCCGGGCCGCTCTCCGCGTCGGGCGAGCCGGCCGCGCCGCCCTTCTCTGTCCACTTCACCGCCTCTTCGAGCTTGCCGAGCCCCTCGGCGGCCGACGCCATGAGCAGGTACACCGCGGCGTCGTCGGGGGCGAGGTGGGCGAGCGTCTCGTACTGGCGCGCCGCGTCCGCGAACCAGCCGTGGGCGCGGAGCAGATCGCCGAGCCTCCGCCGCGCCACCGGATCCTCGGGTGCGAACTCGACGATCTCGCCGAAGGCCCGCCGCGCCTCCTGCTCGTCGAGCGCCTTCTTCTCGGCGTCGCCGCCCTTCTTCGCGAGGCGCAGGTGGAGCTCGCCGACCGCGGTGCGGAGGCGCGCGTCGGCGTCGGGCCGGGCTCGCAGTGTTCGGCCGAGATCGCGCGCCCCCTCGTCGTCGCCCGCGTCCTCGAGCGCGTCGAGCAGGCGCAGGGCGAGGCTGAAATCGTCGGGCCACTCGGCGACGAGGGCACGCAGCTTCTTCGCGCGCTCGCCCGGCGTCTTCGCCCCTTCGAGCAGCTTGTCGAGCACGCCCGGATCGATCGAGCGCAACCCGAGCGCGTCGTGCAGCTCGCGCGCCTCGGCCGGGGTCTTCACCCGCGCGAGGATGCCCCGGTAGAGCGGATCGGCCGCGCCGAGGTCGTTGAAGAGCAGCCGCCACAAGCTCACGCGACCGCGCGCGCCGGGCATGAAATCGAGCAGCAGCGAGAGCAGCTTGCTCCGCTCCTGCCAGGTCGTCGCCTCGCAGCTTTGCAGCGCGCGCCGGTAGACGTTCGCCACGCCGGGCGCGTTGCCGGCCACCCGGGCGAGCCGCTCCTTCCACAGCCCGACGCGCTCGTCGAACGGCATGAACGCCGAGCTCCCGCAGCGGAGCGCCACGTGCGGCACGTCGCCGAGGTTGACCGCGATGCTCGTCCGGAAGCCGCTCACCGGCGCCTTGGGCTTTTCCTTGGCGTTGACGTTGTTCTCCGCCGTGTCCGGCGTGGGCTCGCCGGCAGGCGCCCGGTGGCTGCCCCCGAGCCTGCCGTGACCGCTGCCGAAGCCCTGCCCGTTGCCGAAGCCCTGCCCCCCGACGCCGCCGAGGGCGAAGCCGCTGGCTTCGAGGCCCTGATCGGCCCCGTCGTCGCGACCCCAGCCGGCGCCGTTCGACTTGAGGAGATCGACCTCGCCGCTCATGGAGTCGCCCTCGTGCCGGTAGCCGTCGATCTCGCCGCCCTTCGCCGACTTGCCGGGCTTCGGCGGCGCGCCCATCGGCGCGCCGGGCTTGCCGTCCGGCGCGATCTTCTGCTCGAGCTTGGCCTCCGCGGTCCGCTCGGTGGTGGCGGTCGCGGCCGGCAGCGCCGGGATGATCGTCGCCGCCGAAGCCGCCGCCGACGGGGCCGGCGCGTCGGCCTTGCGGGCGTCATAGGTGAAGGCCTTCGGTGAGAGCTCCTTCAAGGGCTCCGGGATGTCCGACGGCGGGGGCGCGGCCTGGGCCGGCGGGCTCGCGGGGCCGGCCACGCCGTAGCGGTTGCCCGCGGAGCGGCTCATCGGGTTGCCCATCGAGCCCTCCTCGCCCTTGGCGCGCGTCCCCGTGCCGCCCTCCTTGTTGTCGGCGTTGCTCGCGGCGGCCACGCTCGAATCCTTGGAGCCCCAACGATCGGGGCCGCGCTGTTCCTCGGGCTCCCCCTCGCCGTCGGTCGTCGTCTTGTTCGCCGTCTTCCAGCGCCCGTCGCCGCCGAGCTTCCGGCGCGCCAGCTCCTCCCGCTCCTCCGGGCTCATCTCCCGCGTCGTCGGCACGTAGAGCGAGGTGACCGGGGTGATGATCCCGTGGCGCGCGCCGAGGTCGACCATCGCTGCGCGGCCGGTGCCCTCGTCGAGCATCTGGGCGAGGCGGCCCTCGGCCCACCGGCGGCGGAGGTCGCCGTGATCGTCGATCGCGCCGATGCGCAGCGGGAGCGTCACGGGGCCGTTCGGGCCCCCGAGCGTGATGGAGACGGGCTTCGGCCCCGTCCCGACGCGGCCGAGGAAGAGCATCGTCTCGCCCTCGACGAGCGCGCCCGGATCGCGCGGGTAGATGCGCTCCACGTTCGGACCGAGGTCGACGCTCGCGCCCATCCACGCCGGGCGCTCGGCGGCCTCGTAGAGGCGCAGCGCCGCGCGGGCCGCGCTGTTGGCGTCGCTGATCCGCTCGGCGAAGGCTCCGCGCGAGAGGCCCTTCAAGATGGCCATGTCCGCGCCCTCGCCCACGCCGAGGCTGAAGACGCGCACCGGCCGCGGCAGCTTGCCGAGCCGCTCCCGCAGCGAGGCGAGGTTGAGCTCGCCCACCGTGGGGGATCCATCACCGATGTAGACGAGCGCGCCCCGCCGCTTCGGATCGAGCGCGCCCGCGCCCGCCGCGATCATCGCGCCCAGATCGGTCGCGCCGCCGCGCTCGATCGACGAGAGCCGCCCGAGGATCGCCTCGCGCCCCTCCTTCGTGAGCGCCTTCAGGCCCGCTTCGCCCGGCACCACGGGGCGCAGGCCCGCGTCGCCCGCCCAGACCACCACCCGATCGTCCTTGCCCGCATGCGCGAGCAGGGCCGCGGTCGCGGCGCGCGCGATGGCCAGCGAGGCCGTGTCGGTGGCCGCCGAGGTGTCGACGATCACCCCGAGATCCAGGCCTCCCTGGAGCAGCGGCACCTCCGCGGCGCGCACCGGCACGAGCAGGTACTCCGCCTCCTCGCGGGCGCGCTTCTGCGCCTCGGCCCGGTCGGCCGGGAAGAGCGTCTCGGGGTCGACCACGTGGGGCGCCGTGTACGCGCGCGGCGACGCCTGTCCATCGTCGAAGAGCTCGACGGCGAGGTCGGCGCGCGGCACGAGATCGTGCTCGCGGACGATCCAGCGATCGCCGTCGCGCGACCCGGCCATCCCCGCGCGGATGTCCTTGGCGAGCGAGCGCGAGAGGTCGAAGGTCGCGGTCAGCTCCTCGATGTGCGGGAGCGAGGCCTCGGCGCCCTCGGCCGCCATCGGGTAGACGTAGAGCCTGCGCTCGCCCTTCGGCCCGCTGCGCCCGAGCCACTCGGCGTAGCGCACCACCACCCGCCGGCTCTCACCGGGCCCGATCGGGTAGAGCCGCGCGCGGTACACGCCCGGCGCGTCCCACTCGAGCAAGGCCGGATCTTCCGTCGATCCCTGGTAGACGTTCGACTGGTACTGCGCCGCCGCGGCCTGCTTCTCCTTGACGCGGCCCCAGACGATCACGCCCTCCCGGTCGACGCCGAAGCGATCCATCGTCGCGCCCTCGGGTGTGCGGAAGCGGTAGACGCCCTCGACGACCTCGGAGCTCGGGTTGAAGAAGAGCTCGTCGACCTCGGTGAGCGCGAGGTCGTTGTCGATCGTCACCTTGACGTCGAGGCGCTGGATCGACAGCGCAAAACGCGGCGATCCTTGATCGCCCGGCCTGCGCGCGCCCACCGTGCCGACGCCGAAGGGCGAGGGCTCGGCCGCGCGATCGGTCGTGGCGAGCCCGCCCGTCCAGTCCTCCCAGGTCAGCGCCGGCGCGCGCTCTGCTTTTGCAGCGCCGGCCTTGCCACGCACCACGAGCCGTTCGCCCGCCGCCGCGCGCCCCGCCCCGTCGCTCCGCACCTCGCCCGCGAGCACGTACGCCTCGGTCGCGCCCGCGGAGACCTCGACGCTCGCGCGTACCTGCGAGAGGTGAAGCGGCCCGCTCGGCGTCGCGAGCTCGGCCACCACGCCGGGCGGCGTGTCGACGAACACGCGCCCTTCGCCGAGCTCGATCACGTCCTTGCGCACGGTGAGCTTCGCCGGCCCGCGCACGAGCAGCGTCGCCCCGCCGTCGCGCCGCAGCCAGCCGAGGCCACCCTCGGCCACCGTCACCTGCTCGCCGTCGAGCAGGCGCTCCCGCGGGTAGGGCGCCCGCTCGCTCTCCTCGGGCGGCTTGACCGTGATGGATCGGCGCACCGTCCGCAGCTCGGCCCAGGTCCTCTGGCGAGCGTCGGTGGTCTGCTCGATCGGGGCGCTGCACGAGAGCAGGGACGGGGCGGCGGCGGACGAGAGCACGAGCAAGCCGAGGCCGGCGCGCGCGCGGACGCTGGGGAGGGACATACGGGTCGAGACCTCCACGGGGAGACGGACCAAGATGGGGACCGATCTGCGCCCCCCGGCGGGGTGGCAGTCTACCAGGACATCCCCCGGGCCCGGGGGGTTCCTGCGCAGGCACGGAGCAGTCCCCTCATTTCAGGCGCTGTCCGCCCCTCTCCCGCTCCCGCCACCCTCTCCCCCTCCCGTTCCCGCCACCCTCTCCCGATCCGGCAGAGGGCATCGGGAGGGGATATCGGGAGCGGGAGCGGGAGGGGGACGAGCGCGTGGCTCGCTCCGATCGGGCTACTTCTTGGGGGCGCCGGGCTTGGGCGCGGGCGGGGCGGGCGGGGCAGCCGGGGGCGGGGCGGCGGGCGCCTGGACGGGCGGCGGCGGCTGCGTCACCACGCCGGGGTTCTTCGCGGAGCGGAGGATGTTGAACTCCACGCGGCGGTTCTTCTGCCGGCCGACGATCGACTTGTTGTCGGCGATCGGCTTGTCAGGGCCGTAGCCCTTGGCTTGCAGGCGCTTCGCGTCGGTCCCCTTCGAGACCAGGTACGCGACGACCGCGTCGGCGCGCTTCTGCGAGAGCGCGCGGTTGTCGGCGGCGCTGCCCACGTTGTCGGTGTGGCCGGCGACCTCGAGGAGGAAGATGTCCGGGTGGCCCTTCAGGGCGCCGACCACCGCGTCGAGCACCTGGAAGCTCTTCGGCCCGGTGATCTTGTCGGAGCTCGTCGCGAACTCGACGCGCTGGAGGATCTTGATCCCCTCGTCGCCGACCTGCACGAGCGCCACGCCCTTGTCCGGGCAGCCGTCCTCGTCCTCGAAGCCGTTGTAGTTCTCCGGCTTGTCGGGGCACTTGTCCTTGTTGTCGGGGATGCCGTCCTTGTCGCGGTCGGGCGCGACATCGGGGCAGCCGTCCTCGTCCTTGTACCCGTTGATCACCTCGGGCTGATCGATGCACTCGTCGGCGTCGTCGGGGATGCCGTCGCCGTCGTTGTCCGGATCCGGGCACCCGTCGGTGTCCTGGAAGCCGTCGGTGTCCTCGGGCTCCTTCGGGCACTTGTCGAGGTAGTCGGGCACGCCGTCGTGATCGGTGTCGGGGCAGCCGTAGTACGTGCCGGGGCGGTTGATCACGTCCTTGCCGCCGGCCTCGGGGCACTTGTCCTTGTCGTCGGGGATGCCGTCCTGATCGCGGTCGGCGACCTGGTCGGGGCAGCCGTCGGCGTCGTCGACGCCGTTGACGGTCTCCGGCTGGTTCGGGCACTTGTCCTTGTCGTCGGGGATGCCGTCGCCGTCGTTGTCGAGATCGGGGCAGCCGTCGTTGTCCTCGAAGCCGTCCTTGTCCTCGGCGATCGTCGGGCATGCGTCCTTGTCGTCGGGGATGCCGTCGCCGTCCTGATCGCCGATCTCGTGGATATACGTGAGCCCGGCGAGCGCGCGAGCCACGGGCACGCCCACGCCCGAGAGGATGCCGGCGCCGCCGCCGGCGCGGAAGCTCAGCGGGAAATCGAGCGGCCGCACCTCGACCGCGGCGTCGGCCTCCAGCGTGTTGGTGCCGCGCTTGAACTGGAACTGCGTCGAGCCGAAGCCCTCGGCCACGACCTTGAAGATGGGGCTGATGCGGTAGCCGGCCGCGACGCCGTAGCGGAGATCGAAGGGCCCGACCGTGGTGGAGCCGAGGCTCGCGGGCGCGCGGAGGACGGCGCGGACGTTGGCGCCGATCGAGAGCGCCTTGATGCGCATGTCGCCGATGACGCGCACGCCACCGGTGAGGGGCGAGGAGTTGCCGAGGTAGCCGCCGCTCCCGGTCGCGTGGCCCGTGGGTAGGCCGATGTCGGCCGCCACGCCGAGGACGAACGGATCTTGCGCCCCGCCGAGCACGCGGATCTTGCCTTCGAGGTTGATGTCGCCGAGGCCGAAGGTCTTGAGCCCGTCCTTCGCGCCCCGCCCGGTGTCGGGGTTGATGCCCTCGCCGCTCGCGTAGATGAGCGGCAGCCGCAGGCCCACCTGGAGGAACTTGGCCGGCGAGATCGCGCCGAGCAGGTTCCAGGTGAACATGTCGCTCACGACCTTGGTGTCGGTCGTGTTGGTCGCGTTGGGCGCCGAGCAGTCGGTCTTCGACGCGCAGCTCTGCACGACGAACGGGCTGTTGGCGTAGTCGAAGAGCAGGCCGGCGGAGTAGCCGAACCGGCCGTCCATCCGCGCGCCCTCGACGCTCAGGAAGTTGTTGGTGCCCGCCGCCGGCTCGAAGCGCTGGACGGAGAATTCACCGTCCTGGGCCGCGGAGGTCGTGGTGGCCTGGGCGCGGGCGCTCGGGGCGATCAGCGACAGGCTGGCGGCGCTCAGGAGAGGGAGGCACAGCGCGCGTATCGTTCTCATCAATCCTCTTTCCGAATCTCGGGTCGGCGGCGGGCACTGCGGAGACGGCGTTGAAGCTCGACGAAGGGAGCGACCTTGGGCCATGCTCCCGGCGGCCGTTGCCCCCGGGGGATCGCATCCTGCGATGGTACGGACGAATCCTCTCCCGAATCGATGCGTTTTCCAAGAGACAGACGAGGCGGCCCACGATCGGGCCGATCCCGGGCCCGTCGCGCGAAGGTGACGCGCCGGAACGCCCCGGCCGGGGCCGACCCGGGGAGGGTCGGACGGGGGCCGCTCCCCGGCCGCTCCCCGTGGACCTCCTGCCGCCCGTCTTGACCACACCGGCCGGGCATGAGACATCGGCCAGCGACTTCGGCCCCCGGGCGCCTCCGGGCCCGGCGGCCGTCACCACGAAGGCGCGGGCTGCCGCGCCAGAAGAAGAAGCCGATGCGGATCCTCAGGCGGTTGTCGAGATTGGGCGCGAACGAGCGCCACGCCTCTCTTGCTGCGGCCTCCGGCTGTCTGGCCCTCGGGATCATGCTGGCCTCTCCGGAGGCCGCGGCCCAGCCCGCCCCCGCGGCGCCCCCGCCCGCTGCGCCTGCGCCCGCGGCGCCTCCGCCCGCGGCGCCTCCGGCCGGGCAACCTGCTCCCGCCCCCAAGGTCGAGGAGACCTTGCTCCCGCCCGAGCAGCCCGCCGACAAACCGGCGCCGAAGCCGGCGACCCCGGCGGCCGATCCCGAGAAGGACGAGAAATCCCTCGTGAAAATGGGCGGCGATCGCCCGACCGCCCTCGGCGAGGTCGGCGCCCGCCCGAGCGACGTCTACGCCGAGGACTGGTGGTCCCACGCCCGCCCGGTCTTCGAGATCCACGGCTACTACCGCGTCCGGTCCGAGCTCTTCCACCGCTTCGCCCTCGGCCGGAAGGACCCGGTGGGCACCGGCTTCTGGCCGCAGCCCTCCGACAACGACTACGTCGACGCCAAGGGCAACCCGCACAACCTCAAGATCTGCGGCGACACGCCCACCAGCGCCGAGGCTTGCTCCGACGGCACCCAGGCCGGCGCCAACATGCGCTTCCGCATCGCGCCGGAGCTGCACATCAGCGATAACCTCCGGATCATGTCGCAGATCGATCTGCTCGACAACGTCGTGCTCGGATCGACGCCCGAGGGCTACGCCAACATCCCCGGCAAAGACGGCGGCTACTCGGTCGCGGGGCGCGGCGGCTACGCGGCCATCGGCGCCTTCGCCTCGACGCAGTGGACCCCGACCGCGGGCGTCAACAGCACCACCAACTCGGTGAACGTCAAGCGCGTGTGGGGCGAGTACGTCACCCCCGTCGGCCTCCTCCGCTTCGGCCGCATGCCGAGCCACTGGGGCCTCGGCATGTTCGCCAACGCGGGCGACGGCTACGACTCCGACTGGCAGTCCACGGCCGACCGGATCATGCTCGTCACGGGCATCAAGAAGTACGACATCTACTTCGCCGGCGCGTGGGACTTCGCCAACGAGGGGGCCATCGCGGGCAGCCTCACGCAGCAGCAGGGCCAGCCCTACGACTCGAACCAGCTCGACGACGTGAACCAGTACGTCCTCGTGGCGGTGCGCCGGCGCAACCCGGAGCTCCAGCGCCTCGAGCTCGCGAAGGGCCAGGCCGTCATCAACGGCGGCGTCTACTTCGTCTACCGCAGCCAGTTCCTCGCGAACGACGAGACGACGGCCGCCACGGGCGCCTCGATCGGGCAGAGCTCCGAGAACGTGCGCCAGGGCTTCGTGCGCCGCGGCGCCAAGGCCTACATCCCCGACCTCTGGCTCCAGTTCCTCTACAAGAAGTTCCGCTTCGAGGCCGAGGCGGTGATGATCTACGGCTCGCTCGAGAACACCTCGCGCACCGGCGGATCGAGCACCGACTACAACAACCCGGCCGACCCGACCGACCCGGGCTGGAAGATCCGCCAGTTCGGCCTCGCCACGCAGAGCGAGTTCCGCGCCCTCGAAGACAAGCTGAAGATCCAGCTCGGCTTCGGCTACGCGACGGGCGATCCCGACGTGGACTCGCTCGTCCCCACGGGCGACAAGCTCCAGCCCCAGCTCACCGCCGACCGCACCTTCTCGACGTTCCGCTTCCACCCGGACTACCGGATCGACATGATCCTCTACCGGAACATCCTGAGCCGGGTGCAGGGCTCGTACTACTTCCGCCCCTCGGTCGACTACGACTTCACCCGCGACAAGAACGGCCAGCGCCTCGGCGGCGGCGCGGCCCTCATCTGGAGCCGCGCGAGCGAGTTCATCCAGACTCCGGGCCACGCGCGCGACCTCGGCGTCGAGCTGAACTTCCAGATCTACTACCAGTCGAAGGACGGCACGCTCAACGACGACCCCGAGAAGATGGGCGGCTTCTACACGGCCCTCCAGTACGGCGTCCTCTTCCCCCTCTCCGGCTTCAACTATCTCCCGAAGGAGATCTCGAACGCCGGCTCCATCAAGCTCGAGACCGAGACCGCCCAGGCGCTTCGCTGGTACCTCGGAGTTTTGTACTGATCACGAGCCGCGTTCGCGATCGGCACGACGCCCGGGGTTGAAACCCCGGGCTACACGAAGGAAGCCCGCCGTCGCGGGCTTGCGTCGGTCTCCTGCTTGCTCTCTCAGCGCGTCATGTGGATGGCGCGGCTGTCGAGGTCGAGATCGGCGGCGAGCGCCTGGTCGTCGCGCGGCCACATCAGGATGCCGCCGTCGAGGTGGTCGTAGCGGTAGAGCTGGCCCTTGCGGAGGAAGCTGCCCTGCGCGGTGTGCACGGTGAGCGTCACCTCCTCGCTCGACGGGGGCGTGTGAAGCTCGATCGGATCGAGCCAGGTCGCGTTCCCGCGCGCGTCGATCCGCACGCGCTCGTAGGTCTGGTCGAGCAGCTCGGGGGCGTAGACGATCTCGGCGTTGTTGACGAGCTTGATGCGCTTGAAGAGCGCGGTGAAGTTGTAGTCGCTGATCCAGATCGGCGAGCAGTAGCCCATCAGGTCGGTGGTGCCCGACGGCGAGTAGAGCTGCTTGTCGAGCAGGTTGTAGCCCCAGGTGCCGATCGAGGCGCCGGAGTAGGGGTACTGCGAGTCGACGCCCTGGGCACCGCCGCAGGGCGCGTGGTTGCGGCCGTGGGTGTGGCCGATCTCGTGCACCGCGGTCTCGGTCGCGATGTCGCCCGAGAAGCCGAGGCCGATCGCCGCGTGGCTGTACGAGTCCTGCGAGGTCGCCACCATCCCGAGGCCCGCGACGCAGCCCTGGCTACAGTACTGGTTGGCCGAGCCCGCGGGGGAGAAGATGCCGTAGTAGTACGTGTCGGCGGGCGCGCCGTCCTTGGCGCGGAGCTGCGCGATGGCATCGAGCAATTCGCCCCATCCGTTGCCGTTCGCGTCGACCGACTGGTTCCAGGCGAGCGTGCTGTGCACCGAGAGATCGAGCCCGGTGATCGGGTAGAAGGCGTAGAACGCGTCCACGTAGGCCTTCTTCTGCGTCGCGGAGGTGTCCGGCTTCCGCCCCGAGCCGTCGGCGTTGTACGCGACGGGCACGAGCTTGATCTTGAGGGCGGGCCCGACGCTCTGCACGTCGAGCGCCGCCGTGCCGCTCGCGGGGAAGACGGCGGCCTTGTTGTCGCCGCTCGACGTGGTGGAAGACTGGAGCAGCTCGACCCGGTACGCGTCGCCGCCCGCCATCCGCTCCTTCGGGATCTCGAAGTTGATGGTGCTCCCGAGCGTGCCGTCCTTGGAGGTGCCGGAGAGGGTCTTCTTGACCTCGATCGGCGCGCCCTTGTCGATGGTGAGCCGCGCGGTGACGGCGCCCTTGTCGTACTTGGCGTCGAGGCTGAAAAAGACGCGCACGAGCGCGTCGCGCCCCGCGATGATCGGCGTCTTCGACGAGGCCGCCGCGCCCTTCTCCATCAGCTTCCGCTCGACGCCCTGGTAGAGGGAGATCTTGGTGATGGTCACGCCGTCCGCCGGCACCATCGTCTCCTGCGGAGGCGCGGGCATGCCGCTCGACGTGGTGCCGCTCGACGTGGTGGTGCCGGTGCTCCCGCCTGCGCCCCCGGTGGTGGCGCCGCCCCCATGCCCGCCGCTCGTGGGCGCGTCCGCCTCGAGGACGAGATCGTCAACGCCGGTGACGCTGTTGCACGCGGCGGCGGAGAGCGCGCCGAGGAGCAGGATCGGTAGGCGAGCCGGGCGTAGAGTCGTCATGGCATCCTCGCTCGCGGGGCGCTCCGGAGGGAAGAGCGCGACCGCATCACCATGGAGCCTATCGGCGACCGTCCGATGAATCGAGCGAAAGACGGGAGATTTCGCTCCTTTTTTACGAGGTTTTTGCAGCCCGAGCGGCGCGCGTGGCGAGGATTGCAGCGCGGCGCGCATTCTTCCAGAGATGATGGACGGGCGCGTCGCGTCCTCTCCCCGTGGAGCGCGCTGATGCCCGGTCGACCATCAGGCGGCTCCGCGTACGGGCGATCGCCCACGCCCGACCGACGGAACGCTCTCCCGCGCTCGGCTCACGGCTTCTTCCCCCGCTTCGGCAGCTCCGGCTTCGCGCGGCGCACACGCTCCATCCGCTTCACGTCCTGCACGGCCTCCTCGAAATGGTTCTCGACCGGCGCCGGGAGCGCCGCCCGCTCCGTGGCGAAGCGCTCGTACTGCTCCTCGGCCTTCGCCGTCGCCTGGTCATGCGAGACGCGCCCGGCATGCGTGAGGATCTGCCGGTCGCTGAGCTTGAGGAAGTCGTCGAGCTTGGCGATCCAGTCCGCCATGTACATCGCCTTGTGGTTCATCGCCTGGAGCTCGGCGAACTCGAGGTAGGCCGTGACGATCCGGTTCAGCGCCTCCAGCTCCTTGTCGTCGAGGTAGTTCTTGGCGACGACGGCGTCGCCCTTGCGGGGCACCTGGCCCGCCCAGCTCGTGAGGCCCATGTTCGGCTTCGTCGCGTCGGCGCGGGCAGCGATGACCTCGGCGGCGGTGTGACCGTGCGCGGCCCAGTGCATCTTGTTCTGCACGGTCGCGAAGAAGCGCTGCGAGGCCTCGACGCGGGAGTCGTAGTCGATGCTGGTCGCGTAGATCTCGAGCACCTTGCGCCAGAAGATTTTCTCCGACGAGCGGATGTCGCGGATGCGCGCGAGCAGCTCGTCGAAGTAGTTGCCACCCCCGGCCCGCTTCAGGCGCTCGTCATCGAGCGTGAACCCCTTGACGATGTACTCGCGAAGGCGCTGCGTGGCCCAGATGCGGAACTGGGTGCCCCGGTGAGACTTCACGCGGTAGCCAACCGAGATGATCACGTCGAGGTTGAAGTGCTCGACCTCGCGCTCGACCTCGCGCTCGCCCTCTTGTTGAACCGTTGCAGATTTTGCAACGGTTGCCGCCCGGTCGAGCTCGCCCTCGTCGAAGACGTTCTTGATGTGCCGGGAAATGACCGATTTGTCGCGCTGGAACAGGGCGGCCATCTGCCCGAGCGAGAGCCACGCGGTGTCGCCGTCGAAGCGGACCTCGACGCGCGTGCGGCCGTCCTCGGTCTGGTAGAGCAGAAATTCGGCTTCGCGGTGAACGAGGTCGGTCATGTGAGGCGAGCAGCGCGGAGCGTCGGCATGGAGTCCTTGCTCGCGGGCGCTCGGGAGAGCAGGCGCCCGCTTCGCCTCCAGCGTATCGGCGGGCGCCGGGCGAATCGAGCGAAACAGTGGACGTTTCTGCTCGTACGGCGTCGTCGGCTTCGCGCGCGTCCAGAGATGATGAACGACCGCGCTGGCGGCCTCACCCCACCGGGCGCGGCGACTGCTCGGTGAACCGCCCGGGCTTCCACGTGTAGAGCCCGCCCTCGATCCGCCCGCTCGCGTCGCTCCGCAGCCACACCACCGGCTGCTCGTCGGAGATCGGCTGCGTGCATGCGAGGTCCTTGAAGGCGGCCGACCACGAGCCCGTGTTCCCGATGAACACCCCGCGCTCCCAGGCGCCCTCCGGGTGGTGCGTGTGACCGAACACCACCGCCGTCGCCTTGTGCACCTTCGCCACCTCGCGCGCGGCCCGCTGCACCGCCTTCCAGTTCTCGTCGAGCCCGGGCTTGGGGACGGCGAGCTCGTAGCCGAGCAGCACCACCGGCGCGAGCGCGGCGCCCGCGGAGAGCGCGCCTTCCGTGAGGAAGAACCAGACCGCGGCGAGCCCGAGGAGCCCTGCGCCGAGCAGGATCCGATCGAGCCACAGCTCGCGCAGCACCTGACCGAGCCGCTCCTCCACCGGGCGGGCGAAGATGCGCGCGTGCCGGGCGAGCAGGCGCACGGGCACCTTCGTCTCGCGCGCGGCCGCTGCGAGGTTCTGCCGCCGCCGCGCGCGCGTCTCCGGCTCGCGCACGTGGAGCAGCTTGAGCGCCGTCCGCACCGCGCCGACGGCCCACGCGAAGGCCAGCGAGCGCCGCGAGAACAGGTAGTAGCGCGCCCAGTGCGCGAGGTAGCCGAACGCGCTCAGCATGAACGAGCTGTCGACGTGCGGGTTGAAGTAGCCCATGCGCGACACGAAGTTGCGCGCGGTGAGGGATCCGAGCGTCGGCTGGATCTCCTTCGGATCGCGGCCGAAGGGGGCCATCGGGTAGCGGAAGCTACAGTAGTGGTCGTACTGGTTGCCGTGCTCGATGACGATCCCGTCGGCGGTGCGGTGGAACCACGCGCGGAACACGACGCGGCGGCGCAGCTCCTCCGCGGTGAGCGTCGCCTCGCCCTCGCGGGGCAGGGCGAGCGCCGCCTCGACGAGCCGCTCGGCGATGACGGCGCGCACCTCGGGGAGGGTGAGCTGCACGTCGTGGTTGCCCGAGATCATGACGACCTCGTGCCCCTGGGCGAGCACCTCGGCGAGGGCGCCCACGAAGATCGGGTGATCGTCGAGGATCGCGCGGATCATCGGCACCGCGTGCTCGGCGGTGCGGGGAAGATCGTGGAAGACGCTCTCCTTGCCGATGACCCGCGGCGCGTCGAAGTCGAAGACGTCGCCGTCGAGGACGAGGGACAGCGAGTCGCCGCCCACGCGCGCGGAGAGCTCGCGCAGCATCTCCGCGATCGATCGGTCGGGGGAGTAGGCCTCCTGGCGATAGCGCATCCAGAGGCCATCCGTCCGCTCCACCTCGGAGAGGTGGATGTCCGAGAGCACGACGGTGTGGTGCATGCGTAGAGTCTTTCACACCTCGTCTTCGCGCGCCGTTGCCGGCGTGTCAGGTCTCTGTCACGGACCGGCGTCGTCGAAAAACGGACATATTCGTTCGCCGGTGTCGGGCGGCGACCTTGCGTCCGCCCGAGCCCTCCGGCATGGCCGGAGGCGCCCGCCGCTCCGGCGTGAAGAAGGCCTCTTGCTCATGCGAACGTTCGAGCGCATCGCCATCGTCAACCGCGGCGAGTCCGCGATGCGGCTGATCCACGCCGCCCGGGAGCTCGCCGCCGAGCAGGGCGGGGGCCGCCTGTCGACGGTGGCGCTCTACACGGAGCCCGACGCCCGGGCCATGTTCGTCCGCGAGGCCGACTTCGCCGTCTCCCTCGGGCCGGCCACCTTCGTCGATCCGCGCGACGGCCGCCGCAAGAGCACCTACCTCGACTACGGCCGCCTCCGCCGCGCGCTCGTCGAGGCCCGCGCCGACGCCGCGTGGGTGGGGTGGGGCTTCGTCTCGGAGCATGCCGAGTTCGCCGAGCTGTGCGCGGAGCTCGGGGTGACGTTCATCGGGCCCTCGCCGGGCGTGATGCGCAAGCTCGCGGACAAGATCACCGCCAAGCGGCTGGCCGAGGAGGCGGGGCTGCCCGTCTCGCCGTGGAGCGGCGGCGCCGTCGCGACGCTGGCCGAGGCGCACGAGAAGGCGAGGGGGCTCGGCTATCCGTTGATGCTCAAAGCATCGGCGGGCGGGGGAGGGCGGGGCATCCGCGCCGTGGGCTCGGACGAGGAGCTCGCGCAGGCCTTCGATCGGGCGCGGGCCGAGGCGCTCGCCGCCTTCGGGGACGCGACGGTCTTCCTCGAGCGGCGCGTCTCCGGGGCGCGGCACATCGAGGTGCAGATCCTCGGCGACCGGTACGGGAGCGCGTGGGCCGTCGGGGTGCGCGACTGCACGCTCCAGCGCCGCCACCAGAAGGTGCTCGAAGAGGCGCCCTCGCCCGTGCTCTCGCGCGAGCAGGAGCGCGAGCTGTGCGACGCGGCGGCGCGCCTCGCGAAGCTCGTCGGCTACGAGAACGCGGGGACGGTCGAGTTCCTCTACGATCCGGGCGAGAAGCGCTTCGCCTTCATGGAGGTCAACGCGCGGCTCCAGGTCGAGCACCCGGTGACCGAGGAGACGACGGGCCTCGATCTCGTGAAGCACCAGATCTACCTGGCCCGCGGCGGGAGGCTCGAAGGGGAGCCGCCGCCGCGCGCGGGGCATGCCATCGAGGTGCGCCTCTGCGCCGAGGATCCCGAGAACGATTTCACCCCGGCGCCCGGGCGGATCGAGATGCTCCGGCTCCCCACCGGCCCCGGGCTGCGCGTCGATCGCGGCGTGACCGAGGGCGACGTCGTGCCGCCCGAGTTCGACTCGATGATCGCCAAGCTGATCGCCTGGGGGCGCGACCGCGACGAGGCGCTCTCCCGGCTCCGCAGGGCGCTCGTCGAGGCGGCGATCGCCATCCGCGGCGGGTCGAGCAACAAGGCCTTCCTGCTCGGCTTGCTGGAGCGGCCCGAGGTGCGCGCGAGCGACTTCGACAACGCGTGGCTCGATCAGCTCACGGCGCGCAAGGAGCACATCTCTCGCGCGCACGCCGACATCGCGCTGCTCGTCGCGGCGATCGAGGCCTACCAGGCGGAGCTCGCCGCGAGCCGCGCGGAGTTCTTCGCCTCGGCCGCGCGGGGGCAGCCGCGCATGCGGACCGAGGTGGGCCGCGTGGTCGATCTGCGGCACCGCGGGCGCGACTATCGCCTGGAGGTGTTGCACGTCGCGCCGCAGGAGTACCGCGTCGCGGCGGCGGGCGAGGTCGCCTCGGTGCGGGTCGAGCGGCTCGGGCCCTTCGAGCGGCGCCTCGTCTACGCGGGCGAGGCGCACCGGGTGCTCGTGGTGGCGCAGGACACCAGCTATTTCATCGAGGTTGCCGGTGTGCCACATCGTGTCCACCGCGACGCGGGCGGGATCGTGCGGGCGCCGACGCCGGCGATGGTGCTCTCGCTCGCGGTCGCGCCGGGCGACCAGGTCGAGGCCGGGGCGCGCCTCGTCACGCTCGAGGCGATGAAGATGGAGATGGCGGTGACCGCGCCCTTCGCCGGGCGGGTGCGCGCCGTGTCCGTGACGCCGAACGCGCAGGTCGGCGCGGGCGCGCCGCTCGTGCACCTGGAGCCCCTCGGCACGGCCCGATCGGAGCACCCGGAGGAGCCGCTCCGCTTCGCCTCGCCCGCGGCGCGCGCGGACGACGCCGAGGCCCGGTGGCAGCGGGCGCACAGCGAGCTCCGGCGCCTGCTGCTCGGCTTCGACATGGACGGGGCGCATGCGCGCCGGCTCCGGATCGACTGGGAGCGCACCTCGCTCGCGCTCCCGCCGGGCGATCCGCGCCTCTTCCGCGCCGAGGAGGAGGCGCTCTCCCTCTTCGCCGATCTGCACTCGCTCTTCGGGCACCGGCCGGCCGGCGACGACCTCGACGACGCGGGCGACAGCGCCCCGCGCGAGCTGTGGCGGAGCTACCTCCGCGAGCTCGATCTGCGCGGCGACGGCCTGCCTCCGTCGTTCCTCGATCGGCTCCAGCGCGTCCTCGCCCGCTACGGCGTGGAGTCGCTGTCCCGCACGCCGGAGCTCGAGGAGAGCCTGATCCGCATCCACCAGGCCCACGAGCGGGGCGACGTGCAGGCCCTCTCGATCGCGGCCATCCTGGAGCGCTGGCTCGTCGATCTCGGGCCGCGCGAGCCGAGCGGCGACGACCCGCTGCGCGCCCTGCTCGACCGCCTCGTGCACGTGACGCAGGGCCTCTTCCCCTCGGTCAGCGATCTCGCGCGCGAGGTGCGCTTCCGGGTCTTCGAGCAGGTCGGGTTCGAGCGGGCCCGCGACGCGGCCCTCGCGCAGGCCGAGGCCGCGATCCTGCGGCTCGCCGAGGGGACGTCGGCCGGCGAGCGCCTCCAGCAGATCGGCGCGCTCGTCGACTGCCCGCAGCCGCTCGTGCGCGCCTTCGTGGAGCGCCTCGATCGCGAGGAGCCCGCGATGCGGGCGCTGATGCTCGAGGTCCTCCTCCGCCGCTACTACCGCATCCGCACCCTCGACTCGATCGCCACCCACACCGTCGGCGGGCGGAGCGTGATCGCCGCGGCCTACCTCCACGAGGGCCGCCGCGTCCACGCCTTCGCCACGCATGCCCTGCTGCCCGATCTCGGGGCGGCGATCTCCGCGCTCGCCCCGCTCTTCGCCGCGGTGCCCGCGGACGACGATCTGGTGCTCGACGTCTACGCGTACAGCCCCGAGGTCCAGAGCGGGCCGGACATCACGCTCCGCGCCGCCCAGGCGGCCCTCGAGGCCGCGAGCCTGCCGAGGCCGCTCCGCCGGGCGGTCATCGTCGTCGGCGATCCCTCGACCACGATGCGCGCCCCCGAGTCGTCGATCGACCCGCGATCGAGCCCCGCGCGCCGCATCTCCCGCGCGCAGTTCTTCACCTTCCGGCCGGAGGGCGCGGGGGGCTACGCCGAGGACAAGGTCTACCGCGGCCTGCACCCGATGATGGGCAAGCGGATGCACCTCTGGCGGCTCGCGAACTTCGACATCGAGCGGCTCCCCTCGGCGGAGGACGTCTTCCTCTTCCACGCGCGCGGCCGCGAGAACCCGCGCGACGAGCGGCTCTTCGCCATCGCGGAGGTCCGCGATTTCACGCCGGTGCGCGACGCCTCCCGGAGGGTGATCGGCCTGCCCTACCTGGAGCGCATGCTCCTCGAAGCGCTGGCCTCGATCCGCCTCTTCCAGGCCCGCCGCCCCGCGCATGATCGCCTCCAGTGGAACCGGGTGCTCCTCTACGCGTGGGAGCCGCTCCAGCTCGGCCGCCGCGAGCTCGTGGCCCTGGTGCGCCGCCTCGCCCCGGCCACGGTCGGCCTCGGCATGGAGCAGGTGCTCGTGCATGCCCGCGTGCCCGACGCGAAGATGGGGCAGCTCGTCGAGCAGGTCCTGCGCATCACCGCCACCGTCGGCGAGCGCCTGCGCATCTCCCTCTCCGCGCCGAGCGAGACGCCGCTCCGCACCATGAGCGAGTACGAGCTCAAGGTGACCCAGCTCCGCCGCCGCGGGCTCGTCTACCCGTACGAGATCATCCGCCTCTTGACCCCGCAGCAGAGCGGCGCGCTCGGCGATTTCCCGCGCGGCGAGTTCGTCGAGCACGACCTCGACGAGCATGGCCACCTCGTCCCGGTCGATCGCCCGCACGGCCGCAACACCGCCCACGTGGTGGTGGGCGTGATCCGGAGCTTCACCCGCCTCTACCCCGAGGGCATGACCCGCATCGTCATCCTCGGCGATCCGAGCAAGGAGATGGGATCGGTCGCCGAGCCCGAGTGCCGCCGGATCAACGCGGCGCTCGATCTGGCCATGTCCATGGGCGTCCCGGTCGACTGGTTCACGCTCTCGGGCGGCGCGCGGATCTCGATGGAGAACGGCACCGAGAACATGGACTTCGTCTCGTCCACGCTCCGGAAGATCATCGAGACGACGCAGGCGGGCCTCGTCATCAACGTGGTCGTCTGCGGGGTCAACGTCGGCGCCCAGCCCTACTGGAACGCCGAGGCGACCATGCTCATGCACACGCGGGGCATCCTGGTGATGACCCACGACGTGGCCATGGTGCTCACCGGCAAGCAGGCGCTCGATTACTCCGGGAGCGTGTCGGCCGAGGACAACCAGGGGATCGGCGGGTACGACCGGATCATGGGCCCGAACGGCGAGGCGCAGTACGTGGCCGAGGACATCGGCGGCGCCTGCCAGCTCCTCCTCGCCCACCACGAGCTGACCTACCGGGCGCCGGGCGAGCGCTTCCCCCGGCGCGCCACGACGAGCGATCCCGCCGATCGCGACATCCGCGGCGCGACCCACCCGGGCCCGGATTTCACCACGGTGGGCGAGGTCTTCTCGGACGAGAAGAACCCCGGGAGAAAGCGCCCGTTCGACGTGCGCGCGGTGATGGGCGCCGTCGTCGATCGGGACCGCGCGCCCCTCGAGCGCTGGAAGGATCTGAGCGGCGGCGAGACCGCCGTGGTGTGGGAGGCGCGCCTCGGCGGCCACGCCGCATGCGTCATCGGGATCGAGTCGCACCCGATCCGCCGGCTCGGCTTCGTGCCCGCCGACGGCCCGGATCAGTGGACCGCGGGCACGCTCTTCCCGCGCGCGTCCAAGAAGGTGGCGCGGGCCATCAACGCCGCGTCCGGGGGCCGCCCGGTGGTGGTGCTCGCCAACCTCTCCGGCTTCGACGGCTCGCCGGAGTCGATGCGCAACCTCCAGCTCGAGCACGGCGCCGAGATCGGCCGGGCGGTGGTGAACTTCCAGGGCCCGATCGTGTTCTGCGTGATCTCCCGCTACCACGGCGGCGCGTTCGTCGTCTTCTCGAAGCGCCTCAACGAGGGCATGGAGGCGGTCGCCCTCGAAGGGACCTACGCCTCGGTGATCGGCGGCGCCCCGGCCGCCGCGGTCGTCTTCTCCCGCGACGTCGACACGCGCGCGTCGCGTGACGCCCGCGTGGTGAAGATCGACGCGGAGGTCCAGGCGGCCACGGGCGACGACAAGCGCCGCCTCCTCGCCCAGCGCGCCGAGATCTACGCGACCGTGCGCGCCGAGAAGCTCGGCGAGGTGGCCGAGGAGTTCGACCGGATCCACTCGGTGGAGCGGGCGCAGCGGGTCGGGTCGCTCGACCTGATCCTCCCCGCGGCCCGCCTCCGCCCGTACCTCATCGACGCCATCGAGCGCGGGATCGCGCGCGCGTCGCGCTGATCGCCGCGCCCCTCACTCGCAGCGCACCGCCGCCGACGGATCGAAGATCCACGTGCTCCCGCCCGAGAGCACGACGAGCCCTCGCTCGGTCCAGCGCGCCCCGTCCATCTGCCGAGGCATGAGCCCGCGCGCGCAGATCCGCTGCCACCGATCCTCGCCGTCGTTCGAGAGCGCCCAGATGCCCACCCGCTCGCTCATCTCGCCGGGCACGACCGGGATGTTCCCCACGAGCAGGAAGCGATGCGCGTCCGGATCGTAGACCGCCGCGTGATCGGAGAGCCCCGGCGGCACGTCGCCCTTCGGCGAGAGCGGGCGCCAGTGCGGCTCCGGGAGCAGCTCCAGCATCCAGCCGTCGGTGAGCAGGGCGCTCGCGTTGTACCCGCCGTGGATCAGCATCCGCCGCGCCTCGGGATCGAAGGCGGCGGCGTGGGCGTAGCGCCCGGCCGGCGCCGGGCCTGCGGGCGTCACCGGGGTGAAGCTCTGGTCCGCGAGCGAGAGCGCCCACACGTCGCCGAAGGGCACGGTCGCGGCGCCGCTCAGCTCTTGCCCGCCGAAGATCAGCATCCGCTGCGCGGCCGGGTCGTGGACCATGCTGTGCCAGTAGCGCGCCTTCGGGGCGCCCGCCGGATCAGGGAGCATCGACCACGCGTCGCTCGACGGATCGAACGCGCGGAGCACGGCGGGCTGCTGCGTCACGTAGCCGCCGAACGAGAGGAATCGCTGACCCATGGGATCCCACGCAATGCCGCTCCAGCCGGCGGGCGCGATCGCGGCGTCGTCGAGCGGCGTCCAGGCCGCCGTCGCGTGATCGAAGCGCAGCGTCGTCGTGCTCCCGTAGCCGGTGTCCGAGCCGCCGAGCCGGAAGAGCGCCCCCGTCTCGGGCACCTCGGCGAGGCGCGCGCCGATCGCGAGCGGCAAGGTGCGATCGAGGCTCCCCACCCGGTCGAAGCGCGGCGTGCCCGCGGTCTCGTCGAGCGAGAGGGCCCAGGTGTCGTCGCGCAGCGCCGAGGCCGCCGTCGTGTCCCGCCCGCCGAAGAAGAGCACCCGGTCCTGCTTCGGATCGAAGACCGCGCTCATCTCCAGGCGCTGCCCCCGCGCCTCGCTCGGGAGGATGGGGAGGTGCGTCCACGTGGCCTCCGCGTCGTCCACCGAGAAGCTCCACAGCCAGTCGCTCGTGCTCGGCTCCGCGATCAGGTAGCGCCTCGCCTTGGCGTCGAACACGGCCGTGGACTCGTACTCGAAGAAGGCCTGGTTCTTGTTCAGCTGCGTCCACGCGGGCGTATCGCCGAGGGAGAGGGCGAACACATCGCCGCGCGGCCAGCCGCCCGACAGGACGAGAAGTTGTCCATGGTCACCATCGTAGACCAGCGTGTCACGGCAGGAGAAACCGCCGGGGTGCGGCGCGCCGGCGATCTGCGTCCAGCCGGACGCGCCGTCGAGCGACGCGACGAACACCTCGGGCTGGGCCGACGTGTACGCGAAGATCCGCCGCCCGATCGGATCGACCGCGAGCGAGAAGCCGAGGGCGATCTCCGGCGCGGCCGAGAAGCTCACCTCCGTCCAGTCGCCGTCGCTGTCGAGGGGCAGCGCGTAGGCGCGATCGAGCGAGCGCTGGGGGAACACGAGGAGGCGCTGCGTCGCCTCGTCGATCGCGAGCACCGCGGGCTCCGGCGGGGGCAGCGCGCCGCCGCGATCGAGGCGCGTGAAGCGGCCGGCGGTCGGTCCGGAGAGATCCTCGGCCCAGAGATCGTTCGCGTCGCCCCCGAAGACGAGCATCCGGTCGCGCGCCGCGTCGAGGATGGCCGCGTGATCGCGGCGCGGCGACGGCGCGTCACCGAGCAGGGTCCAGGCGGAGGCATGCGCAGGCGCCGGGCCGGGGCCGGGGCCGGGCTGCGCAGGGCGATCGGCCGAAGGCGAGGGCGAGGTCTGGCAGGCCGCGAGGGTCAGGGCAGCGAGGATCGTTCCGAAGGTGCGCTTCATGGTCCGTCTCCAGGGCCGCGCCTCTCCCATGGGCGCCGCCGTTGAAGAGACCCTACGCGCCACCCGGGAGGTCGCCCCTTAATCGCCCCTTAATGCGCGCGGCGAGCGCCCGGACAGCGGGCTCAATCGCCGATCTTGCGCCCCCGCACGGGCGGCTCGGGCCGCGTCCGGGCGAGGGGCGCGACGCGGCGGCGCTGGCCGAGACCGTCGTCGTTGGCCGGGAAGGCCGGGGGCAGGTCCGGCTTGCCGGCGCCTCTCCGGTACGCGCCGATCGTGGCTCGCACGATATGCGGGAGCGCGAGGTGATCGAGGTTCAGCTCGGCGAGGGCCGTGGCCATGGTCGCGATGCGCTCGGGGAGAGGGAGCTTGCCGTCCACGAGGATGACCTTGTCGCCCCGCAGGGTCACGAGCCCGCCGCGGGGGCGCTTCACGTCCGACAGGTTCGGATCGAAGGCGTCCGTCCGCACACGGATCCCGGCGCTCTCTGCCGCGAGGCAGAGCTCGTCGAGGAGACGACCAAGGTGCATGGATCGCAGCGTACCTTGCCGGCGCGCGCCCTGGCCGACTTTCCTGATAGGATTGTGAAGCGCTCCCGGCCGCGGGCGCGCATCCCGGGCCACGTGCTCGAAACTCCTGCGTGCGCTTCATGAAGAAACTCGGGGCCCACCGCCTTCTCCGCCTCCCTGGTCTCGTCCGGCTCGGCGTGCTCCTCGCGGGCCTCGGTCTGCCGGTGGGCTGGCTCGCCCCGGGCTGCGGCGCCCGCTCCGACATGGGCGAGACCGAGGGCAGCGGCGGCACCACGGGCACCGGCGGGAGCACCGGCACCGGCGGAAACACCGGCGACGGCGGCCCCGACGCGAAGGACGACGCCGATGGATCGTTGCCCGACGCGCCGCCGGACGCCCCCTTCGACGTGCCGATCGATGTCCCGCAAGACATGCCGATCGACGTCCCGGTCGATGTCCCGGTCGACATGCCGATCGATGTGCCGGTGGATGTGCCCGAGGACGTACCGGTCGACGTCGCGGACGACGTGCCGGCCGACGTGGCGGACGATGTCCCCGCCGACGTGATCGACGACGCGCCTCCCGATGTCATCGACGATGGAGCGAGCGACGCGCTCGACGACGCGCCCTCCGACGTGATCGACGACGTGCCCTTCGACGCCGATTGCCCCGACGCGGACGGTGACGGCTACGGCACCTGCGACAACGACTGCAACGACGGCAACGCCGCGGTCAACCCGGGCGCCTTCGATTTCCCGAACGGTATCGACGACGACTGCGACGGCGGCGTCGACAACCCCATCCTCAACTGCGGCGCCGGCCTGCTCTACACCTCGCAGGACGCGATGGACTACGCCAAGTCCATCGACCTCTGCCAGACCACCTCGGCCGGGGCGACGGGCGCGCAGAAGAAGTGGGGCGTGATCAGCGCCGAGCTCCGGCTCGCCAACGGGGTCGGCACGCCCGCCTCCAAGGCCCACTCCATCGTGACCTCGTTCGGCTCGGTGCTCGGCCCGAAGAAGAACCAGAATTTCGCCTTCTTCTCCACGGGGAACGCAGGCACCCCCGGCCAGCCGTACTACTCCTTCGGCACGCCGCAGGGCGGTACGGATCAGCAGGTCTCCGGCAACCCGCCGGTGCCGCCCGTGCCTCTGCCGAACGGCTTCCCCACCAACAAGCAGGGCTGCTCCCTCCCGTCCCCCGAGGCTCACGACTCGGTCAACCTCAAGCTCACGATCCGCGTCCCCACGAACGCGCACTCGTTCGGCTTCAACCACGCACTCTTCTCGGCCGAGTACCCGGAGTTCGCGTGCACGGTCTTCAACGACATGTGGGTCGTGCTGCTCGACACCAAGGCGCCGGGCATCGCCAACAACAAAGACATCGTCTTCGACGCCCAGGGCACGCCCGGCTCGATGAACGTCAACTTCTTCGATCGGTGCATCGCGGGCGCGACCGGTTGCGCGGGTGGCCCGCCGGGCTTCAACTTCTGCGCGGGCGGCAAGAGCGAGCTCGCGGGCACCGGGTACGGCGATCCGGACATGGGCTGCGGGCCGAGCCCGAATTCGAGCTCGATCGGCGGCGGGACGGGTTGGCTGATGACCGAGGCGCCCGTCGTCCCGGGCGAGACGATCACCGTCCAGCTCATGATCTGGGACTCGACGGACGGCGTGTACGACTCGTCGGTGATCATCGACAACTTCCACTGGCTGGCGGCGCCCCTCGCCACGCCGAAGACCTACCGGTGAGCAGCGAGGCCAGCGCCGAATGAAGCCGGGTGAGGTGGTCGCCGCGCGGTTCGAGATCGAGCGCCTCGCGGGCTCGGGCGGGATGGGCGCGGTCTACCGGGTGCGCGATCGCAAGACGGGCGAGCCGGCTGCGCTGAAGGTGCTGTGGAGCCACGCGCTCGCCGATCCCGACCTCGCCGGCCGCTTCGAGCGCGAGGCAGAGCTGCTGAAGGGCCTCGTCCACCCGGGGATCGTGCGTTACCTCGATCACGGGCACACGGGCGAGGGCGAGCCGTGGCTGGCCCTCGAGTGGCTCGAAGGAGAGAGCCTGTCGCAGGTGCTCCGCGCCCGGAAGCTCGACGTGCGCGAGAGCATGACCGTGGGCCTCTTGGTGGCCGAGGCGCTCCGCGCGGCGCACGACAAGGGCATCGTCCACCGCGACCTCAAGCCCTCGAACCTCTACCTCGTGGGCGGGGCGATCGAGGGCCTGCGCGTGCTCGATTTCGGGATCGCCAAGGTGGCGTCGGGGGCGCCGCTCACGATGACCGGGGTGGTGATCGGGACGCCGTTCTACATGTCGCCGGAGCAGGCGCGGGGCGACAAGACCATCGACGCGCGGGCCGATGTCTTCTCGCTCGGCTGCGTGCTCTTCCACTGCCTCACCGGCAAGGCCCCCTTCGCGGGCGAAGAGATGCCCGCGGCGCTGCTCAAGGTGGTGCTCGAGGAGATGCCTCGCCTCTCGTCGGTGATCCCGGATGTCCCGATCTTGCTCGACGATCTGGTCGCCCGCATGCTCGCGAAATCCCCGCGCGATCGCCCGGCGGACGCGGCGGCGGTGGCCGCGGAGCTCTCGGCCCTGCTCGCCGTCGGCGCGGGCGAGGAGGCGCCGCGGAGCATGCGCCCGAGCTCCATCACCGCGCGCGAGCTGCGGCTGATCGCGGCGATCCTGCTCCGCCCGCCCGCGGTGATCGCCAGCCCCGAGGCTGCCTCGGTCGTCGAGCCTTCCTCGGGCGACGACCCGGAGACGCGCAGGATCGATCGCGGCGCCGGGGCGCGCGAGCCCGCGCAGGGGCTCGATGTCGACGTGCTCTTCGACGTCGCGGTGACGCGCCACCAGGGCAAGCTCGCCACGCTTTCGGATGGGACGTGGATCGTCACGCTCACCGGCGCAGGCGCCGGGACCGATCTCGGCGCGCGCGCTGCCCGCTGCGCGATCGCCCTCCGCGAGGCGCTGCCGCGCGTCTCCATGGCGCTGATCGCCGGCCGCGGGGCGCCGAGCGCGTCGCTCCCGCCCGACGAGGTGCTTGGCCGGGGGCAGCGCCTGCTCGACGCGGCGCCGCCTCCTCCGCCTGCCGGCGCGCCGCGCGGACCTCGCGGCACGGTGCCGGGCAACGAGATCCGCCGGCCGGCGCCGCTGCGCATCGACGAGGTCGTCGCCGGGCTGCTCGGCGCGCGCTTCGACGTGGGCGGCGACGCGGCGGGGCTGCTCCTCCTGCGCGAGCGCGACATGCTGCCCGCGGGGCGCACCCTGCTCGGTCGATCCACGCCCTGCGTGGGCCGCGATCACGAGCTCTCCATGCTCGCCTCGATCCTCGATCAGGTGATGGCCGAGCCCTCGGCCCGCGCGGTGATCGTCACCGCCGCGCCCGGCGTGGGCAAGAGCCGCCTCACGAGCGAGCTGCTCCGCCGGATCGAGGCGAAGCGCTCGGAGAGCGGGGCGCCGATCTCCATCTGGACGGCCCAGGGCGATCCGATGAGCGCGGGATCGCCCTTCGGGATGATCGCCCAGGTGCTCCGCCGCGAGGCCGGCCTGCGCGAGGGCGAGCCCAAAGAAGTGCGCCGGCAGAAGCTCCGGGCCCGCGCGGCGCGCCACCTCCCGCCCGGCGACGTGGACCGCGTGAGCCAGTTCCTCGGCGAGCTGTGCGGCGTCTCCTTCTCCGACAAGGAGAGCGTCGAGCTCGGCGCCGCCCGCCGCGATCCGATCCTCATGGGTGACCAGATCCGCCGCGCCTGGGAAGACCTGCTCGACGCGGAGACCGCCGCCCACCCGCTCGTGCTCGTGCTCGAAGATCTGCACTGGGGCGATCTGCCCACGGTCAAGCTGATCGACGCGGCCCTGCGCGCGCTCACCGATCGCCCCTTCTTCGTGCTCGCCCTCGGCCGCCCCGACGTGCACGACCTCTTCCCCAAGCTGTGGGCCGAGCGCGGCGCGCAGGAGATCCGGCTGCGCGAGCTGTCCCGCAAGGGCGCCGAGCGGCTGGTGCACGAGGTGCTCGGCCCCTCGGCCGACGCGGGCGTGGTGGCCCGGATCGTCGACCGCGCCGCCGGCAACGCCTTCTACCTGGAGGAGCTCATCCGCGCGGCTGCCGACGGCCGCTCCGAGCGCTTGCCGGAGACCGTGCTGGCGATGGTCGAGGCGCGCCTCGAGGGCCTCCACCCCGAGGAGCGCCGCGTGCTGCGCGCGGCGAGCGTCTTCGGGCAGACCTTCTGGCGGGGCGCGCTCCCCTCGCTGCTCGGCGGCGGGCCCGAGGGCCGCGAGCCCGCGGGCCTCGGCATCTCGCTCTCCGAGCTCTGCGATCGCGAGGTGCTCGTCCGGCGCGGTGAGGGCCGTTTTCCCGGCCAGGAAGAGTATGCCTTCCGCCACTCGCTGCTCCGCGAGGCCGCCTACGCCACGTTGACCGAGGCCGATCGGCGCCTCGGCCACCGCCTCGCCGCGCGCTGGCTGGAGCAAGCCGGCGAGCGCGACGCCGCGCTGCTCGCCGAGCATTTCGAGCGCGGCGGCGAGCCCGAGCGCGCCGTCGTGAGCTACCGGCGCGCGGCCGAGCAAGCGCTCGAAGGCAACGATTTCCAGGCCGCGGTGGCGCGGGCCGAGCGCGGCGCGGCCCACGCGGCCGGCGAGGTGCTCGGCGCCCTGCGCCTGCTCCAGGCCGAGGCCCACAAGTGGATGGGATCGGCCGCCTCCGCCGAGCTCTGCGCGATCGAGGCGATGGGCCGCTTCCCCGTGGGGAGCGCGCTCTGGTACGTCGCCGCCGCCGAGGCCGCCTCGATGCGCCTGCGCCTCGGCCGCCACGACGACCTCGCCGCCCTCGCCGAGGAGGTGCGGAGCCGCGGCCTCTCGCGCCACGATCTCGGCGCCGCCGGCTCTCCAGGGCCCGAGTCACGGCTCCCCGAGTCGCGCCTGCCCGAGTCGCGTCTGCCCGGCTCGGGGCCGCGCGCGCCCATGCCCTCGTCGCTCCCGCCCCCGCCCACCATGGGCGCCGCGGTGAGCGCGATTGCCCGCCTCGCCGGCTCGCTGCTTCACGATGGCCAGCACGCCCTCGCCGAGGCGCTGATCGCCGAGCTCAACCGCGTGGCCGCGCCCATCGCCGAGCGCGACTACGCGGCCGCCGCGCGCCTCTACGCGCTCCATGCGTCGCGGGCCCTCTGTTACGGCGACCCGGCCGCGGCGCTCCAGCACACCGAGCTGTCGATCCCGAGCTTCGCCTTCACCGGCGATCGCCGCAACGCCTGCCTCGGCCGCGTCAACGCCGCCCACGCGATCCTCCAGCTCGGCGACCACGAGCGCGCCGAGCGGGCGCTCCGCTCGGCCCTCGCCGACGCCGACAAGATGGGCCTCCACAACGTGAGCGCCCTGGCGAAGCAGAACCTCGGCCCCGCCCTCGGCCGGCGCGGCGCGCTCGACGAGGCGAGGGCCCTGCTCACCGCGGCGATCAAGGCCTTCCAGGCGCAGGAGAACCGCCGCCAAGAAGGCCGCTCCCGGGCCTACCTCGCGCAGATCCTCGCCCGCGGAGGCGACCTCGACGCCGCGGAGGTCGAGGCCCGCGCGGCCGTCGCGCGGCTCGCGCCCATCCCGCCGCTGCGCGCCTTCGCGCTGGGCGTGCTGGCCGAGGTGCGCCTCGCGCGCCGGTACCCCGAGGAGGCCCTCGCCGTCGCGCGCGAGGGCATGGAGCTCTTGCTCTCGCTGCCCGGCCTCGAAGAGGGCGAGTCGCTCCTTCGCCTCGTCTACGCCGAGGCGCTCTCCGCCACCGGCAACGAGCCGGCCGCAGAGGACGCGCTCGACGTGGCCCGGAGGCGCGTCCTCGGCCGCGCGGCGCGCATCCTCGATCCGGGCTGGCGCGCGAGCTTCTGCGAGAACGTCCCCGAGAACGCGCGCACCCTGGCCCTCGCCCGCGCTGTCGCCGCGCCCGCGCCGGGCGGCTGACGCGCCCGCGAATTCGCGCGTTTTCCCCGACGAATCCAGCCCCTTCGCGTCACCGGCGGGCCGAGCCGCGCCGCGCATGGATCGCGAAAACCCTTCCGTTGCAGGCTCGTTCGCGATCATTCACGCGCGATGAAGTTTTTGTCCCTTCGCGGTCGCCCTACGAATCTCGAAAGAAAGTGATCGCATCGATCGATTTTTTTCCGAAGGCCTCCGCCGGCCACGGGCAATCGCTACCAGGAACAGGGCGCGGCGGCGACGAGCCGCAGCACGAACCTCGCCTCGTGAAACGAAGCGCCTCTGTCGCGTAACTGCCGCGTAGCTGCCTCTACGCGACCTCGAATCGCCGCCGGCGAGGCGGCCCCGATCCATCCGACGAAACCCCGGACCAGGGAGTTATCCATGAAGCGCCTCTTCGTTTTCTCGATCTTCGCCGCCCTCCTCGCCGCCGCTTGCTCGAACCAGGTCGGGAGCGGCTCCGCCGCCGCCACTGCGTGCTCGCCCGCCGTCCCCGCGAGCTGCCCGTCGAGCGCGCCCAGCTACCAGAGCGACGTGGCGCCCCTGCTCGAGACCTACTGCACGAGCTGCCACTCCGCGGGCGGGAGCGAGCCGAGCAAGCTGCTCGACAGCTACGCCAGCGCCGCGAAGTGGAGCAGCGACGTGGAGTCCGAGATCGCGTCCTGCGGCATGCCGCCCTCGGGCGAGGCCCAGCCGACCGACGCCGAGCGCGAGGTGATCCTCACGTGGATCGTCTGCGGCGCGAACAACAACTGACCCCGGCGAGGCCCGAAAAGCAGCCGGATCGACATCGCAACCAGCAACCCAGGGAACATCAGGAGATCACCATGGCACGTTCATTCTTTGCAGCATCGCTTCTCGCCGCCGTCGCGCTCGTGGGCTGTGGCACCGGCACCACCGGCGAGGTCAAGCTCGGCGTCGACGTCGCCGCCGTCCGCTCCGCGGTCGTCTCGGCCACCGACCCCGCCGCCGACAGCTCCGCGCTCGTCCTCACCCGCGTCCGCGTGCTCATCGATCACGCGAAGATCGGGTACCACAACGACCAGGCGACGGGCGGCCCGGCCGCCGACATCGGACCCTTCGTCGTCGACCTGACCGCCGACGAGATCGCGAACGGCGCGCACCGCGAGTTCAGCCTGGGTCAGCTCCCGGCCGACACCTACGGCGGCGCCGAGATCGAGATCCAGCCGCTCGAGGCCGACAGCACCGCGTCCGACGCGACGCTCGACGACTTCCGCGCGGCCGGCGCCTCGCTCCTCGTCGAGGGCACGTACAACGGCAACGCCTTCACCTTCGCGGGCCACTTCCTGGCCGAGCAGGGCACCGACGGCGACGTGGTCGTGGACGCCAGCACCCCGGTGTCGCTGTCGCTGACCGTGGACCCGCAGGGCTGGTTCCTCGACGCGAGCGGCGCGGCCCTCGACCCGGGCGACGCCGCGCAGCACGACGCGCTCGCCGTCGCCATCTGCAAGACGCTCGACACCCAGGCGCAGACCGACGCTGCGCTGGGCGGCGGCGCGGCCCCGGCCGATTCGAGCGCACCCCCCGCGGGCTCCGCGCCCCCCGCCGATTCGAGCGGCGCGCCTCCGAGCGGCGGCAAGCACGGCGGTCACGGCGGTGGTGGCAAGGGCGGCGGCGGCAACATGAACCACTGCGTCGAGCAATCCGGCGGCTGAGCCGCTCCCGCTCCCGTTCCCGCTCCCGTTCCCGTTCCCGCTCCCGTTCCCGATCCGGGAGGGGGCATCGGGAGCGGGAGCGGGAGGGGGTCAGGGGAAAAGGTCGTTCCTGCATTGTCCAGCCCCCTGCTTGCAGTTGACCGACCGAAAAGCCCGTGCTAGCTGCCATCCTGTCGCAGCGTCCGCGATCGAGTGGGAGCGAATGTGCGCTTCCCGATCGCGTGTGGGGTTTCCTCCCACGAGCCGGTCGAAACCTGGGCCGTGCGAGCCGCCGCGCGACGACGGGGGCGCCTCCAAGCACTTGGAGCGCGCCGAAGGACGAACGAAATGACATTCACCGATGCAGCTGCCGAGGTGCTTCGCCTCGTGGGCAAGCCGCTCCACTACAAGGAAATCACCGACATCGCGATCGAGAAGAACCTCCTCAGCCATGTGGGGAAGAGCCCGGAGGTCACCATGGGGGCCCGGCTCGCCGCGACGCTCAAGAAGGACTCCTCCGAGAACCCCTTGGTCCGGGTCAAGCCCGGCGTCTTCGCCCTCCGCGAGTGGGACGAGAAGACGATCAAGGCGGGCCTCGAGTCGAAGAAGGGGCACAAGAAGGCGGCCGAGAGCGTCTCGGCCGACGAGGCCGAGGTCGAGGAGGCCGCGCCCCGCTCGGACGACGAGGTGCTCGTCTCCGCCGAGGACGCCGAGGGCGATGACGAGGTGCTCGTCTCCGCCGAGAGCGACGCCGACGACGAAGAGGCGGCGCCTGCGCTCAGCGCACCTGTTGCGCCCGCGCCCAGCGCGCCTGCCCGCGCCCCCGCGGCGGCCCGCTTCGACGCTCGCGAGGAGGGCGAAGAAGAAGAGCCCCCGGCGCCCGACGAGGCGATGCGCGCCGAGGCCGCCGCCGGCGCGGCCGAGATGTTCGACGAGGAAGAAGACGACGATCAGCCCATCCTCGGCGGTGGGGATGATCGGGGCGCCGCCGCCGGTGGCGCGGTCGAGGGCGATGGCCGCCGCCGCCGCCGCCGCCGTCGCCGCGGCCGGAGCACCGAGGGCGCCGTCGTGGCCCAGGGTCCGGCCGCCGGAGGGAGCGGCGGGCTCCCCTCCTACACCGCCACCCCGGTCTTCGAGAACCGGCGCGGCGGCGATCGCAACGATCGTGGTGATCGCAACGATCGCGGCGATCGCAACGATCGCGGCGACCGCAACGAGCGCAGCGACTACGACCGGCGCGACAACGGCCGCGAGCAGGGCGGGGAAGCCGCCTACCGCGGTCCCCAGGTCATCGAGCTCACGGGCGGCGAAGGCCACCCGCTCGACGATCTCGCCGGCCGCGAGCTTGCCGACGCCATCACGGCCATCCTCTCCTCGTTCGATCGCAACGCCGGCGCCGTCTCGCTCCGGCAGATCGCCGAGACGGCCCAGCGCCGCGGCCGCCTCGCGGGCGACCCGCACCTCGCGCCGTCCCTCGTGGCCGCCGCCGTCCGGGCCGACAACGCCCGGCGCATCGCCGCGGGCCAGCGCCCTCGCTTCCGCCTCGCCGGCGGCCGCGTCGCGCTCACCGACTGGCTGCTCTCGAACGACCTCGCGCGCCTCGAGCAAGAGGCCCTCGCGGCCGTCGAGCGCTACCGCGACGGCGCCCGCCGCGCCTTCGCCCGCAAGCTCGGCGAGCTGCCGGGCCACGCCTTCGTGGAGATCTGCGTCCTCGCCCTCGAGCGCATCGGGGTGAGCCAGCTCCGCGCCGTCCGCCGCCCCGGCGCCCCCGGCGGTGAGACGCACTTCTCGGGCATCCTCCGGGCCGTCGCCGACGAGCTCAAGGTCGCCATCGTCATCCGCCGCGACGGCCGCGAGGTCGGCCGCGAGCGCGTCACCGAGCTTCGCGGCTCGCTCCACCACTACGGCCCCGCCAACGCCGGGTGGATCTTCACCGCCGGCCAGATGCTCTCGGGCGCGCGCGAAGAGGCCGCCATCGCCGGCGCCCCGCCCATCGCCCTCTACGACGGCCTCGCCGTGGCCCGCCTCTGCGAGGACAACGACGTCGCCGTGATCCGCGCCCGCCTCCCCGTCGCCATCCCCGACGTCGATCTGCTCGAAGCCCTCCGCGCTTCCTGACGGGTACTCCCTGGGCTGCTGCGCGGACCGATGCGTCGGTCGGAAGCGATCACCGTACAATGTACGGCTCGCGCTTCCTTCCTAGCCTCGGTCCGCTCGCGACGCCCAGGGAGCACCCTACAGGTCGTCCAGCGCATCGACTCGCCGTGGCCTTTCGGGTCACGGCAGGTTGACGACCCTGCCGATCCTTGCAACCGTCCCCGGATGCGGACCATCGATCGACTCGGCGTTCTCGTGGCCGGCCTCTCCGTCGCCTGCTGCGGCCCCAAACCGCCTCGCTCGCAGTTCCCGACCGCCGATGACGCCCTCGGCCGGATGAAGGAGACCTTCGCCTGCACCAACGGCGTGCAGGGGACGGCCAAGATCGATCACATGTCGCCCAAGGGCGGCCGGGTCCGCGGCGATCTCTACCTCTTCGCCGTCAACCCCGACCGCGTCCGCTTCGACGTGGTGAGCCCCTTCGGCGCCACGCTCTTCACGCTCACCTCCGACGGCGATCGCTTCGAGATGCTCGACCTCAAGGAGAAGCAATTTCTCCACGGCCCGTCGAGCCCCTGCAACCTCGCCCGCCTCACCCAGGTCCCGGTGCCGGCCCACGCCCTCGTCTCCCTCCTGCGCGGCGAGGCCCCGGTGCTCGTCCACCAGCCCTCGGCCGCCACGCTCGCGTGGGATCCGGGCGGCTTCTACCGCATCGCCATCCAGAGCACCCGCAACGCGACCCAGGAGATCCACCTGGAGATCCGGCCGGAAGACATCGACAAGGACTGGAAGCAGCAGCGCCTGCGCGTGACGGACGTGGTCGTGGCCCAGCAGGGCACCGACCTCTACCACGCCGAGCTCCGCGGCCACGAGCCGGCCCGCACCGCCGACCCCCGCGTCGATCCCGAGGGGGTCGACGAGCCCATCCCCCCCACCGGCGGAGCATGCGACGCCGAGCTCCCCCGCTCGATCCGGATGCGCGTCCCCAACACCGAAGAAGACGTGATCTTCCAGTACAAGGAAGCCAAGTGGAACCCGCCGATCATCCCCGGCTCGTTCTCTCAGCCCACGCCGGCCGGCGTGCGGACAATCTACGTCGATTGCCAGAAGGGCGCTGTCGCCGAGGGGAAGGGGCCCTGACCGATCAGGACGACAAACAGTACCGCGACCGGTAGGGAGCGGACCGAGCGAGCATTACGTGAAAGGAAGCAACCACGTCGTGAGCTGAGAAGGGATGTTGCTCTCCGGCCGGTGCGGTGCTGTTGCTGGTGGCATGGGCGATCACCGGACCGTCTGGCTGCGCGGTCCGCTCCCTTCCGGTCGCGGTGCTGTTCCTGGTGGCGTGGGAGGTGGCCAAACCGTCTGGCTGCGCGAGGAGGAGCTGGGGAAATGGATAGGGGGGTTTACGCCTGCGGTGTCTTCTGCGAAGGGACGTTGAGGCCGGCGGAGCGTGCCAGTCCCATCACGCCCTCGATGGCAGAGGCGATATAGCCAAAGGGGTTTGCGCCGTCCACGGAGGTGATGTGCACCTCGCCCATGTTCTGCTGGAAGGCGGCGGCGAGCTGGGGGAGCTGCTTGGCCACGGCGAGCTGGATCACCTCGGGAGAGACGGTGTTCTCGATCTCGCGGAGGGCCCTTGTCCGGGACATCTCGAGCTCCTGGGCGAGGCGCGCCTTGTTCGTCTCGATCTCGGTGATGGCCAGCTCGGCCTCGGCGATCGCCCGGCGCGACGCCGCGATCGACGCCTGGAGCTGGTAGTGCTCCACCTCGTGGGTGGCGGCGGCCATCCGCGCGGCGTGGCGGGCGGCGTCGGCTTCGGCCTCCATCCGCACCTTCTCGATCTCGGCCTCCATCGATCGCAGGGCGGCCTGCCGCGCGTGGGCGAGGCGCGCCTCGGTCAGGCGCGTCTCCGTCTCCAGCTCGGCGATCCGCGCCTCTTCCTCGGCAGCGCGCCTGCGCTGGGTCACGAACAGCTCGGCCTCCAGCTTGGCGAGGGTGAGCATCCGGTTGGTCTCCACCTCGGCGCTCTGCGTCGCCCGCTCCTGGGTCTGCGTCGCCTCGGCCACCCGCGCGGCCGCGGCCAGCTCGGCGAGGCTCGCCTGCTCGTTGGTCACCACGCGCCGCTCGCGCACCTCGGCCTCGGCCAGCAGGCGCGACAGCTCGATCTGCCGGCTCGCCTCGGCCTCGCCGAGCTTCACGCTCCGCTCGGTGCTCAGCGCCGCCTCGCGGGCCTGCCGCTCCTGCTCCTGCCGGTAGGGCGCCTGCATGTTGCCGAACACCGCCGGCGACAGCACGTGCACGTCCTGGATCTCGATCGTGTCGATGACGATGCCCCAGCCCTGATCGGTCGCGTCCTCCACGCGCCCGTGGCCCGTCACCACCGGCACGATCTCCTTCATCAGCTCGGCGGCGATCCCCTCCTTGCGACGGGTGAGGCACTCCTCGACGGTGAGGTTTGCGACGAGGCGCCGCGCCGCGCCCACGAACATCTCGGCGAGCAGCTCCTCGAGCTTCTCCTGGGCTCGCTCCGGGTACGAAAAATTGAGCATCCGATAGGCGATGAGCGGCTCGGCGATGCGGTAGACAGCGAGCCCCGTCACCTCGATGCCCACCTTCTCGCGGGTCACCTGATCGGCCGTGAACTGGAGCTTCTGCACCGTCGTCGGCACCACGGCCACCGAGTCGCCCGGCAGCTTGAAGCACGACGCGCCCTGGCCCGACGAGGCCGCGAGCACCTTGCCCCGCCGCATGTGCACGAGGTACTCGCTCGGCCGCGCGTTGATGCGCCCCCAGCGCTTGGTCTTCTCGGGATCTTCGGCCGGCTTGCCCGCGCGCCAGCCCTCGTACTCGCGCGGCCGCTGCCCGTTGGGGGGCGGGAGCCGGACGGGCCTCGGCGCGGTGTACCCGCTCATCCCGTTCAAGCCGTTGCCGTTCTGCGCGCTGCCGTTCGAGGGGATCTTCTGCTCGGTGAGCCCGGTGTTCATCGCTGACCTCCGGAGACACCCCGTTGCACGCGAAGGGCCAGCCCCGGATCGCGCGTTTTCAGGGCGATTGTCGGGCGATCGCCGCGCCCGGATGGAGCGGCGATCCAGCGCGGTGCGGCGGGCGATCCACGATGGATCGCGCCTTCGTGCTCACCTCGGCGCGGGGCTCCGGAGCGCGGCGCGGAGCGCGCCCGGGGCGTCGGTGATGATCGCGTCCACGCCCGCCGACGCGAGCCGCGCGGCCTCGATCGGATCGTTCACCGTCCACACGTTCACCCGCTTGCCCACCGCGTGCAGCGCCTTCACCCGCGCCTCCGTGGCCAGCGTGTGCTCGAGGTGCACCGCGCCGACCTCCAGGATGCCGGCGAACACCTCCGCCGTGCGCCGCCACTCGGTCGGGTGAATGAGCAGCGCCCGCGGCACCCGCGGGAGCAGGAGACCGAGCCCGAGGAGCATCAGCGGATCGAACGACGAGACCAGGATCGGGTGGGCCGGATCCCAGCTCGCGAGCGCGCGCGCCGTTGCCCGCACCACCGCCGTCCGGCTCGGCACGTCGCGCTTCATCTCCACGTTCACCGGCAGCCGCAGCGGCCTCGCCCAGCGGAGCACGTCGACGAGCCGCGGCACCCGCTCGCCGGGCGGAAGCTCCACCTCGCGCAGCTCTTCCCACGCGAGATCGGCGATCGCCCGATGGTCGCGCTTCTCCGTCATCCGTTCGAGCGTCGGATCGTGGAACACCACGAGCTCGCCGCTCCTGCACACGCGCACGTCGAGCTCGATCGCCTCCGCGCCCTCGGCCGCCGCGGCCGCGAACGCGCCCATCGTGTTCTCCGGCGGCTCGCTCCTCCGCACGCCGCGGTGACCGATGACGCGCGGCCTCCCGGAGAGCCGCTCGAAGCCGCGCACCTCCCTCATCGCCCGAGCTCTTCCACGATGGCCTTGGCCGCGGCGCGGGCCCGATCGAGCCCGTCGAGCGGGAACGCGCATGCCCCGACGGCCGGGTGCCCGCCGCCCTCGTAGCGCCGGCAGATCGAGGCGATGTCGTGCCTCCGCGGCGACGGGCTCCAGGGGTTGTAGCCGACGGAGAGCTTGTAGTGCTGCTTCACGCGCGCGAGCTGCACCGAGTACATCGCGTCCGGGTAGAGCGCGTAGGTCATGAACTTGGCGGAGATGTCGATGGGCGCGTCGGTCAGATCGACCCACACCACGGGCCCGATCCGCTGCGCGGCCTTCTCCACCCGCCGCGTGAACGTCTCGCGCGAGGCGGCGATCGGCCTCCACAGCCCCTGGATCGCCTCGTCCTTGGCCAGCTCGATCACGCCCTCCTCCATCAGGCGAGGCACGTACTGGTTGAGGAAGGGGCCGTCCGCGTGGTGCTCGATCACCGCGGCCAGCTGGAGCACCGGCTCGTCCCTGCGGGTCGCCGCCTCGGCGGACGCGAAGCCCGCCGTATCGATCAGATCGGCCCACGCGATGAGCTCCGCGTGGGCGCTCATGTCCACGCCGAACCGATCGCGGCTCACCTCGGCGATGAGCTTGGTGCACGAGCCGGACGCCGGATCGTAGTGGACCTGCGGGCGATCGCCCGGGCCGCCTCTGGCGCCCGCGAGGGCCTGATCGCGCTCCTCGGGCGTGCCGAAGCCGGTGATGTGGTGATCGAAGTACCACGTCAGCCGCGCGCTCTTCGTGTACCGGAAATCGAGGATCGCGCTCACCTCACCGTCGAGCCACCCCTCGGGGATCTGCTGCATCCCGGGCCCGTAGCCGCAGGAGCGGTAGCGGAACGACGACGCGCGGCTCGGCTCGATCGACCGGAGCAGGTGGGTGAAGAGGGCAGCGCTGCTCGTGCCGTCGAAGCAGTGCCCGTGGGTGGCGACCATCACATCGCGCGGTTTCATCGCGGGGCTCGTAGCACGGGCGCTCCCTCCGCCCAAACGCGGCGTTTGTTTCACCCCGTGAAACATCGTGTTTCAGGGGCCCTCGACCCGTGCTAACGCGACGATCATGGTCAAGGAGCGCAAGCCGGTGGAGGCAGGGGTCGCGGTCTGTCGTGATGCGCTCGACGAGCTCTCCGGGGCGGCGATCTTGCTCGATCCCGATCTCGCGATCTTGCTCGCGACGCCCGCGGCGGAGGCGCTGCTCGGATTCTCGATCGCCCGCGGCGAGAGCGCGGTGAAGATCCTCTGTGGTGGCTCCGCCAAGCGCCCGGTGGCCGAGGCGCTCGCCGCGGGGCGGCCGGTCGAGGCGCTGCTCGAACGCCCGCGCGGCGACAAGGACACGCTGCTCCGCGTCCGCTCGCTGCCCCTCGGCCCGCCGGACGCGCGCAGCGGCTGGCTCCTGCTCCTCGAGGACGCCGGTGAAGCCGGCGCCGAGGGGCCGACGTTCTTCCACGGCATGTGGACGCAGGATCCGGCGATGAAGCGGCTCTTCCGCATCGTCGAGCGCGTGGCCGACGGCGACGCCACCATCCTCGTGCGCGGCGAGACGGGCGCCGGCAAGGAGCTCGTCGCGCGCGCCTTGCACGATCTCTCGCCGCGCAGGAGCGGCCCCTACCGCGTGATCAACTGCGCCGCCGTGCCCGCCGGCCTCCTCGAGAGCGAGCTCTTCGGCCACGCGCGCGGGGCCTTCACCGGCGCGGTGCGCGACGCGCCGGGGCAGGTGCAGCTCGCCCACGGAGGCACGCTCTTCCTCGACGAGGTGGCCGAGCTGCCGCTCGAGCTGCAAGCCAAGCTCCTCCGCGTCCTCGAGACGCACATGGTCCTCCCGGTCGGCGGGCGCGAGCCCATCCCCGTCGACGTGCGCGTCGTCTCCGCCACCCACCGCGCCCTGCGCAAAGAGGTCGAGGCCGGCCGCTTCCGCGCCGACCTCATGTACCGATTGCGCGTGATTCCCATCTACCTGCCGCCCCTCCGCGCCCGCCCCGGCGACATCGCCCTTCTGTGCCGGCAGTTCATCGAGGAGCTCAACGCCAAGAACCGGCGACGCATCGAGCATATCTCTCCTGCCGCCCTGCGCATCCTCGAAGAGTACGATTATCCCGGCAATATCCGCGAGCTCAAGAACGTCCTCACCTACGCTTACGCGATCGGCGAAGGCTCCGTCCTCGTCCCGAGCGATCTGCCCCCCGAGCTCTCCGATCCGAGCTTCACCTACGATGGCACCTTCCCGATCGCCACGGCCCCTCCGCCCCCGCCGCCTCCGGGGAGCAAACCGGCCCTGTCCCCCGAGGCGCAGCGCATCGCCCATGTGCTCGAACGCACCTCGGGCAACCGCGAAAAGGCCGCGCAGATCCTCGGCCTGAGCCGCGTCACCCTCTGGCGGCGAATGAAGGAGCTCGGCCTCATCGACGAGAAGTGACGCTCAGCCTCCCGGCACCACCTTGCGGAAGCGCGCCCGCGCGTCCTCCCAGTCGGCGAGAAGCAAAGCCGCCTTGGCCGAGCCCGTCTCCCGCTGGTGCTCCTCCAGCAGCGCTTTGAGCCGCTCCGCATCATCCATGTCGAGGGGCACCACCTTGGCGTCCTTGTGCACATGGTCAGTCACGGAGCCGTCCTCGTCGAGCAGGAAGAGCACGCCGCCCGTCAGCCCCGATCCGACCACCGGGCCCACCGGGCCGAGCACCACGCCGACACCGCCTGTCATGTACTCGAACGCATATTTCCCGGCGCCCTCCACCACGATCGTCGCGCCGGAGCTGCGCACGCCCAACCGCTGCCCCGCGCGCCCCTCCACGAACAACCGCCCTCCCGTGGCCCCGTAACAGGCTGCGTTCCCGCACACCGAGAGCTTTCCCCGCGCCTCGGCGGGCACCGATCGCGGGGGCCTTACCACCAGCGTCCCGCCGCCCATCGCCTCTCCCACCGTGTCGTTCGCCAGCCCATCGAGGGTGATCCGCATCCCCTCGTGCATCGCGAACCCCAGCGCTTGTCCGGCATATCCCGTGACGGCGATCGAATACCCACCCTCCGGCGCCTTCACCGCCCCGAGGCCGAGCTCCCCGGCCAGCGTCGCGCCGAAGGCCCGATCGCCGTTGGTGAGCGTGTACGAGAGGGGCCTGCCTGCCTTCGCGTCGTCGCAGAGCCGCTGATTGAGCGCGCTCGTCGGATCGACCCTGAGGCGCAAGGGCGCCTTGCGCCAGCCCGGCGCGCCGTTGCCCTTGACCGCGCTCCAGGTCGCGGTCGCCTCCGGATCGATCAAGAGCTCCGTCAGATCCACCTTGTCCTTGCGGCTCACCCCGGTCGGCTTCCTCGCCAGCAGGTCGACCCGGCCCACCAGATCTTCCGGCCGGGAGAGCCCCATCTCCGCGAGCTTTTGCCGCAGATCGCCGGCCAGCGCGAGCAGATATCGAATCACCCCCTGCCGGGCGTCCACATACCGCTCCTCTTCCTCGTCCGGCAGCTCCTCGTCCTTGCCTCGCCCCTTCTTCAGGGTCATCAGCCGCCGCGCCACCAGATCGTTTTGCGTGGTGATCCCGGCCGGGCACATCCCGTTGGCGCAGCCGTGGCAGAAGATGCACTGCTCGGCCAGCATCAGCGCCGTCCCGAGGCTCACCTCGTCGGCCCCGAGCGCCAGCACCGCGGCCACGTCGAAGCCCGTCTTGATGCCTCCATCCGCCCGGATCTTCACCCGGCTGCGAATCCCGTTGATCACGAGCGCCTGGTGCGTCTCCGACAGCGCCCGCTCGAGGGGCAGCCCCGCATGCTCGATCGACGAAGACGCCGCCGCGCCCGTGCCCCCCTCGAAGCCCGACACATCGATGATGTCCGCCCCCGCCTTGGCGATCCCGACCGCGATGGTGCCGATATCGGTCACCGCCGGGATCTTCACCGACACCGAGGCGCGCGGGTTACACTGCCTGAGGTTGTAGATGAGCTGCGCCAGATCCTCGATCGAGTAGATATCATGGTGCGGAGGGGGCGAGATCAAGGTCACGCCCACCTGGGTCTTGCGGATCATCGCCACCTCGGCCGTCACCTTGGCGGCCGGGAGCATCCCGCCCTCGCCCGGCTTCGCGCCCTGGCCGATCTTGATGGAGATCTCGTCCGCGTGGATCAGATACCGCGCGTCCACCCCGAAGCGCCCCGACGCCACCTGGCGAATCCGCGACCGCGACTCTTCCCACACTCCACCCTTGTCCCGCCGCGGATCTTCCCCGCCTTCCCCGCAGTTCGAGGCCGCGTCGAAGTGGTTGAAGGCCGCGGCGATCGCCCGGTGAGCCACCCGGTGCAAGGCTCCATGCGACATTGCCGCTCCCCGGAACACCTTGGCGATGATCGCCTCGGGGCTCGCCACCTGCTCGATCGGCAGCGGGCTCGGGGCCTGCACGAGGCGCAGCAGATCGCGCAGGTAGACGGGCGGCGTCGCCTCGATCAGCGCGAGGAAGCGCCCGTAGGACGCCGGATCATGCCCGCGCGCCGTGAGCTGCAATTCGTTCCACACGTCCTTGCGATACACCGCCAGATCCGGATCGCGCGGCGTGCGGCCCCCGGCCTCTCTCCGGGCCCGCAGGTCTTCATACAGGTCCTCGAGATCGAGCCCGCCGAGGCGCGACGTGATGCCAGGCAGGTAGTGATCGACCACGCTGGGCGAGAGGCCCACGGCCTCGAAGAGGCGCGACCCGCGATACCCATCCACCGAGCAGATCCCCATCTTGCTCATGATCCGCTTGAGCGTCTCCTCGAGCGCCAGGATGAGGTTCGACACCGGCCCGTGCGGCGCCCCGACGGCATAGAACAGATACGGGAAGATGGCCGTGGCCCCGTTGGCGATCAGCACCGCCGCGTCATGCCCCTCCTGCACCTCGCCCGTCTCCACGACGATCCCCGCGTTCCGCCGGAGCCCCTCGGCCACGAGCGCGTTGTGCAGCGCCGAGGTCACGAGCACCATCGGCAAGGGCAGGCGGTTCTCGCCACCCTCGGTGCTCATCGGCGGAGGCATGCTCTCCATCGACGTGAAGAGCACCTGCCGGTCACTGAGGATGAGGATGCTCGCCTCCCCCCGCCGCACCGCGGCCACACCCGTCTTGCAGATCTCCGCGATCTTCCGGGCGATGGCCTTGGCGCCGATCCGCGGGCTTTGCACCGGATCGAGGAACGTGCAGTCGAGCACGAGCGCCTTGGGCCGGCTCTCCCCGTATGCGTCGCGGATCCTCGCGAGCTGATCCTCGGTCAAGAACGGTGAGGCGATCCGGTACTGCGGCAGAGGGTCGTACACCGGCAGGTTCTCGTGCACGGCCGGCGAGGTGCCGAGGTGCACGCCCAGATCGAAGGCCCCACCCTCGCGCAAAGGGTCAATCGGCGGGTTCGTGACGACGGCCACGATCTGCTTGAAGAACTTGGTGACCGGGGGCCGCTGCGCCGAGAGCGGGGCGAGCGGGCGATCATACCCCATCGACGTGATGGGCTCCTTGCCCGTCTCGGCCATGTGCTTGACCGTGCGCGTCCGCTCCGTGGTCCAGCCAAAGAGGTTGAGCGACGCCTGCACCGGCCGCTGCTCGGGCCGGAGGTCATCCGACATGAGCCTTCTCGTGAGGTGAATCAGCTTGTGCTCGCTGAGCTCGGTGAAATTGATCGAGGTCTCCGCGAGCACCCTGTCCACCACCTCGTGCGGCCTGAGCACCTTGCGCTCCGGCAAATGCAGCGCGATCGCCTCCCCCGGATCGAGCTGCCCTGTCTCCTTCACATCCTCGAACGGCACCGGGATCGCCCCGATCTCCGACCCGAGGAGGAACTTGCCCGACCGGGTGATCATGTACCGGAGCGGCCGGAGCCCCATCCTGTCGAGCGCGCCCACGAGATAATGCCCATCCGTCGCGACGATGGCCGCCGGCCCCTCCCACGCCCCGAGCGATCCGAGCGCCCGCTGCACCCCCTGGTGAAAGCGCGCCTGCTCCGGCGGGAGCCGCGGGATATCGCGATACGCCCGCGGCATGATCCGCGTGAGCGCCTCGAGCAGCGATACTCCGTGCGAGGTGAAGAGCTCCACCATCCGATCCATGTCCGCCGAGTCCGACCCCTGCGGCATCAAGATCGATCCGAGGTTGAGCTGCGCCTCCAGGCTCTGCACCGCGTTGCGGTTGGCCTTGATGGTGTTGATCTCCCCGTTGTGGCCGAGGACGCGGAAGACCTGCGCCAGATACCAGTTCGAGAAGGTGTTGGTGGAATACCGGCGGTGAAAGACGACCGCCTCGGTGCGGAGATCGGGGTTCTGGAGATCAGGATAGAAGCGGGTGAGCTGCTCGCCCGTGGAGAGGGCTTTGTACACCAGGGTGCGCGGCGAGAGCGAGGCCACGTAGAGATCGTGAATCTGCCGCTCCAGGAGGGCCTTGACCCGGTACATGGTGCGATTGAGATCCTCCGGGGCGACCATGCCCTCGCCGATCAGGACCTGCCAGATGTCGCGGCGCGAGGCGGCGGCGTTCTTGCCGAGGGCGGCCCCGTCGACGGGGACATGGCGCCACCCGAGGGGCACGAGCCCATGCCGGCGGAGGATGCCATCGATCTCGTGCTGCCAGTGCGGGAGGTTCCACGCCTCGCCGAAGGGGAAGAAGAGGACGCCGACCGCGAGGTGGTGATCGTCCGGGAGGGTGCGCCCCGGGGCGATGAAGCGCTCGAAGAAGGCGCGATCCGTGGCGAGGAGGAGGCCCGCCCCGTCCCCCGTGTCCTCGATGGACCCGCCGCGGTGCTCCATGCAGAGGAGGCCCTGGCAGGCCATGCGGACGAGCTCGTGCGAGGGGTTGCCGGTGAGGTCGGCCACGGCGCCGACGCCGCAGCCACCCCGGCCTGGATGGGCGAGGAAGCGGGCGACGAGGTCGTTGGAGAGGCTGGACATACCGCGAGCATGGCGCGGTTGACGCGGCGCAGCAAGAGGGAAGGGGCGCCGCGGGAGGGTGAGATCGTCGCGCCGTCCGTGGCCACATTGGCTGAACGAGGAGGTGCCCGTCGTGATCCTGGCAGTCGCCGCCTCGATGGCCGGAAGAGGGGCTCCCCGTTTCTGTGCAACGAGAGTGCCGAGGCTAAAAAACGCGGATTTTTAGCCCCAGGAGCCACATCCTGGCGTCACGAGTGGCGCGATTGCGTCAACCATGGCGCGAGCGGTGAAGCCCGCGGGATGGCGTTGCGGCGATCGACGCGCGGGGCGGAAGAGGACGCCGGCGCGAGGGCAGACGAGTGTCCCCCCGGTTGTGTGCAAGGCAGGTGCCGTGGCGGAAACAGGGCAGAATTGATGCCATCGACGCGAGCGCCAACGTCACTCTTGACGCCATCGCGCCATCACCGACGCGCCAATTGACGTTGCGGAACCGGCCTGTCGGCGATTGGAGCGGCGGTGGTGCAGTCCTTCGCTTGGATCGCGCCTCCTGCGCTATCCTCCCGTCCCGGAGGTCCTTCATGGCTTCATCGACACACGCATCCGTCACGTTCGCCCTCGCGGCCCTCGCGCTCGCCGCGTGCGGTGGCAGCGTCGTCGCCGGCGGCACCACCGGCTCGGGCGGCCAGAGCTCCACCGGCACCACCACCACCACCGGCGCGGGCGGCGGATCGACCGGTGACTGCGCCGCCGACGCCGACTGCCCCGGGGGCACATGCATCCCGCTCACCCCGGGCGGCTACAAGGTCTGCGCCCATATCCCCGACGAGGCCAAGACGTGCACCATGCCTCCGGGCCCGGTCTCGGATCAGTGCTGTTCCTCGGCGGATTGCAGCATGGGAGCGTGTTACCCGAGCAACGATCTGCCTTATTGCGGCGGCATCCCCATGCCCACTTACAACCTCTGCCTCCCCGATGGCTGCACCTCGGACGAGGGGTGCATCCACGATAACCCGGAGCCCTGGATCTGCCTCCCCAAAGGCGCCTTCGGCTATCCGACGCGCACTTGCTTCACCGCCTATTGCAAGACGAACGCTGATTGCACCGCGAAGGGCGCAGGCGCGTGCATGCCCATCGCCGACCCTTGCTGCTCCGTGCCCCAGGGCCTCGCCTGCGTCTACGCGGACGGCTGTACGAAGGACACGGACTGCGCGATCGATGGAAGCCAGCACTGCGGCGTCGACCCTGCGTCGGGGAGCGCCATGTGCCTGCCCGGCTTCGTCGGCTGCCCCGCCTGAGCGCCGGGGCGGGCGCTTCTCGCCTACTCCCGGGGCGTGTAGAGACGCCGCTTCCCGTTCCACAAGGAGGCATCCACGCCCAGCGTCAACCAGCCGCTCGGGCCATATTGCACCGGCGACTCGGCGCTGCTCACCGGCCACTGGAGGCCGGCCGCGATCCGCGCCCACTGGTAGCGGAACCCGTAGCCGGCGCCCACGATCGGGACCACGTACGTCGACAGCCTCCCATCGACGCTCTTGGTCTCGGCGAAGCCGTCGTTCTGGAACCCCTCGGTCACGGCGAGCATCGCCACGATATCCCCGTAGCGCGCGTGATCGCCGAGCCCGACGCTCGGATAGAGCCCCAGGTTCCACACGAAGTGCGGCTCGCTGCTCAGGTGCGAGAGCACGTAGGTGGCTGTCCCGCTCGTGGTCGTGGGCGACTCGGCGCAGGTGGGTGACGTCGCGCAATCCTGTCGCGTCCACTCCGCGAAGGGCACATCGTAATAGAGAATGTTCCCCGCGATACCCAGCGCGAAGCGTTCGCGGCGGTCGAAGGGAAGCCAGATTCGCACCTCGGGCCCGAACCCGACGAGCGAGGGCGCGTTCGGCATCGGCATCGTGCCGAAGGCCGTCTCCCGCGTCCAATCATACGACGTGTAGCTCGCCCGGACACCCACCTGCACGCCTTGCACGGGCTCCACGAGGGCTGCGCCCTGGAGCGAAAGCTTTGCGACGTGGAGGGCCGTGTCGTGCACCTCGGGGACCTTGGGCACCACGGTGGGCATCCCATCGCCCCCGATCGCGCTTCCTTCGAGGTGCAGGGTGCCTGCGTGGTTGCCGCGCCCTTCCCAGGGGATCGCGCGCGGCGTGGGGGTGACGGCGGTGTAACGATACGGGGTGTCGGGGGTACAGCCTTCGAGGGCGAAGGTGGAGACGGCGAGGGCGAGCAGGATTGTGGCGCGCATGCCATGGTGATTGGCAAGGCCCGCGCCAGCAGAATATTCTCGTCGAACCGGCGCTGTCTCGATTTCGACGCCTGACTTCGGTGTCGCGCCTCCCCGCCGGCGTCCTGGGGGGGCGCACCCGGCCATCGTTAAGCGCGGATTAAGCGGCGGCCCGCGCGGGCGGGTCTAGGGTGAGCGCACCTCCAAGGAGCCAGGACCATGCGCTTGTCTTTCCGGCACACCCCGATCGCCGCCCTCGTTCTCACCTTCGCCTCCACCCTCGGCTGCACCACCTCGGTATCGTTCGGCCCCGGGGATACGACCACCGGCGCCGGCGCCGACCCCTCCGGCGGAGGCGGCACCGGGGGCACGGGCGGCGTCGATCGCCCCGCGGCGACGGGCGCTGGGGCGGGCGGCGGCGCCGCGACCGTCACCGGAGCAGCCGGCAGCGCGACGACCGGCGCAGGCGGCGGCCCTGTCGACTGTGCCGGCGTCGATTTCGCGACCGATCCGCACCACTGCGGCGCCTGCGGCCACGACTGCCTCGGCGCCTCCTGCGACGCGGGCATGTGCGCGCCGATCGCGCTGGTGACGGAGGGCGGGCAGCCCTTCGAGATCGCGCTCGATGCCGATCATGTCTACTGGTACAACAGCAACGGCACCATCAAGAAGATCTCGAAGCACGGTGGGAGCGTCAAGACCCTCTCGGCCAGCAACTTCAACCCGGCGGCGATCACGGTGTTCGGCGGCCTGGTCTACTTTGCACAGTACGATAGCTGGGATGCCGTCAAGACCATCCCGGTGTCCGGCGGCGCCACCCAGGTGATCGCCAAGCTCGATCTCGGCGGCACCGGGCTCGCGGTCGACGACGCCTCGATTTACTGGACGAGCTTCACCATGTGGCCCCAGAAGGGATCGATCATGCGATCTCCCCGCCTCGGCGGAGCGCCCGTCATGCTCGTCGACGACGCGCACGGCATCCAGGCGATGGGCGTCGATGGCACGCACCTCTACTGGTCGGTGTTCACCGACGAGGCCGATAACCCCCCTGCGCCCGGGCCCGGCGGGTTGCGCCGCGTGCCCATCGGCGGTGGAGCGCCGGAGGTGGTGACGACCTCGAACGATTGCTCGACCTTCGCGCTCGACGGAGACGACGTGTACTGGTCCTATACCGGTCCAGGGCTGATGAGCGGTGAGACGGGCAAGATCATGCGCGTCGCGAAGAGCGGCGGCGCCTCGGTCGAGGTCGCGCCGGCCCCGGGCGCCGCGGGCTCGCTGGCCGTGGACGCCGGGTATGTCTATTTCACGAGCTCGGTCGCGCACAACGTCCGCAAGGTGCCGAAGCAGGGCGGCGAGGTCACGGTGCTGGCCACGAGCAATGGCAACCCGTATGCGATCGCCGTCGACGACGAGGCCGTCTACTGGGTCGATCCCGGCAACGGGACCGTGAACAAGGTCGCGAAGTAGAGGGCTGCGCCTCAGCCCGGGAAGCGCTCGGCGAGCGCGAGGATCTGCGCGTGCTCGTCGATGCGACCGAGGAAGCTCGCGCGCAGCGCCGGATCGCTGATCTTCGCGGCGCGCTCCAGCACGCCCGCTTTGGCCGCGGCGATCGCCTGCGCCGCTTCCTCGGCGCGCCCCTCGGCGAGGAGCGCCTCGGCGTGGGTGAGCTGGAGCAGCGCCACGCCCTCCTCCGTCCCGCCGCAGGAGGCGAGCACGCGCAGGCCTTCTTCCGTGGCGGCGAGGGCCTCCCGCGCGCTTCCCGCGGCGAGCAGCGCCGCGCCGAGGAAGGCCAGCGCGGTGATGCGCAGCGGCTCGGACGGGGCGAGCGCGAGCGCCTCGCGGGCCAATCGTTGGGCCTCCAACGAATTGCCCTGGAGGCGGCGGATCCAGCTCAGCGCGCCGTGGGCGCCGCTCTCCAGGCGGCGATCGCCCTGGGCCCGGAAGGCGGCGATGGCCTCCTCCTGGAAGCGCGCGGCCTCGTCGAGCTTGCCGAGGCGGATGAGCGGTGAGCCGATGTCGTGCTTGGCATGCGCGACCAGGTTGGCGAGCCCGAGGCGCGCGGCCACGGTGAGCGCGTCCCGCAGCGCGCGCTCGCCTTCCTCGATCGCCCCGCACTCGCCCGCGTACCAGCCCTGCGTCTTCTTCTGGGCGCATGCAGCGCGCAGATCGCCCGCGGCCTCGAAGCCCTCGATCGCGGCGCCGAGGTGCTGGATCGTCGCGACGGGGTTGCCTGCGAACGAGGCCTGGATGCCCGCGGAGCGCGCGGCGTGCGCCTTGACCTCCGGGTCGCTCGACCCCTCGGCGAGCGCGCGGAGGCGCTCGATCAAGACGTCGGCGAGGGCCGCGTCGCCGCCCAGGTAGAGCTGGATCACCGCGTTGGCGAGGGCCGCGGCGCATGCGCTCCCGGGCAGGGGCGGCGTCTGGAGCAGCGCGCCGGCGATCTCCTTCAGGCGCGCGAGATCGCCGAGCTTTCCCGAGGCATGCGCCGCGGCGCCGGCCGCGCGGAAGAAGGCGGGCGCGGCCGGCGAGAGGAGGGCCATCGCCTCGTTTGCGCAGCGCTGAGCGGCCTCGAATTCGCCGCGGTGCACATGGGCCTCGGCCTGCGTCAGCCGCAGCCGGCCGAGGAGCTCGTCGCTCGCGCCGAGCCCGACGGCGCGCCCGGCGTGCTCGATCGCCGCGCTGAAATCGTCGCTCTCCAGGGCCTGCTCCGCGGCGCGCGCGTAGGCCTCCACCGCGCGCGGCGCCTCGCCGCCGAGCTCGAAATGGCGGGCGAGCGCGAGGCCCGCGTCCTCGCCGGCGCGCCCGAGCCACTCGCCCGCGAGGCGGTGGCCCACGCGGCGATCGGTGGGCGTGAGCATCCCGTAGGCGGCCTCGCGGGCGAGATCTTGCCGGAAGCAGAGCTCTTCCTCGCCGGGGAAACGCGAGGTGTCGCGCTCGCTCAGCCACTGCGATCGCACGGCTCTCGCACCCAGTCGCGCGTCGCCTGGCTCGGCTCGCTCTCCCCGAGCAGCGCCGAGATGCCGCGCAGCCACGAGGCGCGGCCGAAGACGGCGGCGGCCCGCAGCGCGCGTCGCGCCTCGGGTGGGAGCGCCTCGACGCGGGCCTGCACCATGGCGAGCACCGTGTCCGGCAGCACGTCGCCGCCGCCTTCGGCCACGGCGCGGATGATCTCCTCGAGGTGCAGCGGGTGCCCGCCGGCGCGGGCCACGATCCGCTCGACCAGCGCCTCGCTCGCCTCGGGCCCGAGCACGTCGCGCACGAGCTTCGTCGCGGCCTTCGACGTGAGCGCCGAGGCGCGAATGATCTCGGGATTTCGCTTCTCCCACAGGCCGGGGAAGATGTGCAGGGCCTCGGGGCGCGCCGTCGCGAGCACGAAGAGCGGCTGCGCGGCCAGGTTGCGGAGCAGCGCGTCGACGGCGCGCACGGTGGAGAGATCGCCCCACTGGAGGTCCTCGAGGACGAGCACGACGGGCGCGGCGGCGCACTCGGCGAGGAGCAGATCTTCGAGCGCGCGGCGCGTCTGATCGCCCATGAGCACCGCGTCCTCGCGGGCGGCGGCGAGCGGCGCGCTCTCGTCGGCGGGGAAGGGGACGCCCGCGATCTCGCCGAGGAACTCGCTCACCCGCAGGGCCTCGGCCGCGGGCACATGGCGCGCGACCCTCCGCCGCAACTTCTCGCGCCGCTCCGGCAAGGGCTCGCCGCCGGAGATGTCCGCCGCGCCGCGCACCGCCTGGGCGAGCAGATCGAGGGGCGCGCCGGCGCCCTGCGCGTCGCCCCGGCCGATCCACACCGAGAGCGCGTCGCCGCGCGCCCGGAGGCGCCGGACGAGCTCCTGGCGCAGCCTCGATTTGCCTGCGCCCGGCGCGCCGAGGATCACCGCGGCCCGCGCCATGGGCTCGTTCGTGCACTCGTCGAAGAGCGCCGTGAGCGCGCCGAGCTCCCGCTCCCGGCCCACGCATGCGGTGGCCTTGCCGAGCAGGCGGCGATCCTCGTCCTCCGTCTCGCGCTCGTCCGTGAGCAGGTGCCCGAGCGGCGTGCGCTCCACCGCGAAGCGCTTTTGAAGCAGGCCCGCCGCCGCGTCGTCGAGCACGATCGGCAGCGGAGGCTCGCGCCCTCGGAGCGCGGCGCCACCCCGGCCGAGGAGCTCGTGCGCGCGCTCCACCACGTCGCCGCCCGATCGCCCGCCCGTGGTCGTGCCGCGGCCCATGGCGAGGCCGAAGAACGCGCCGGGTCGCTGCGCCCGGAGCGCGAGCGCGCAGCGAGCGCTCTTCACCGCCTGATCGGTCGCGACGCCCGCGCCGTGGATCACCACGAGCGCCGCTCCCGAGGGGAGGATCTGCACCCGGCCGCCGAAGCGCCGCGCCGTCGCCTCGAGCGCCGCGAGCTCGCCCGCGCTGCTCGCGATCGCCACGGTGTCCGCCGCGATCGTCGCCTGCTCGGACCACCTCACCGCGGCGATGTCGGGGTGAGGCTCGCTCACCGCCGTCCGATCGTCGCTGCTCTCCGCGCGGCTCGACGCGCCCTCCGGCGGCGCCGCGATCAGGATCGCCGAGACGAGGCGCATCTCCTCGGTGGTGAGCGCCTGCGCCTTCGGCGACGCCGCGCCCGGCCCGAGCTCGTCGAGCGCGCCGATCGCCTCGATCTCCCGCGCCGCCTCGCTCCCGTCGCGCGGCCGATCGCCGGGCCGCCGCGCCATCATCCGCCCGAGCAGCGCGTCGAGCGCGGGGGGCGCCTCGGGCCAGCGATCGCGGAGGCGCGGCGGCTCTTCCACGAGCACCTTGGAGAGGAGCGAGACGACATCGCCCGCCACATACGGAGGCCGCCCGGTGAGGCACGCGAAGAGCACGCACCCGAGCGCGAACACATCCGCGCGCGCGTCGACGCCGCGCTCGCCCCGCGCCTGCTCGGGCGCGACATACCCGGGCGTGCCCACGACGAGGCCCGTGCGCGTCATCGAGGGCTCGACGCCGACCCGCGCGACACCGAAATCCAGCACCTTGACGCTGTCGATCTCGCCGCCCGGGAGGAAGAGGTTCGTCGGCTTGATGTCGCGGTGGACGACGCCCTTCTGGTGCGCCGCGCCGAGCGCGTCCGCGACGAGGCGCGCGAGGCGCAGCGCCTGATGCACCGAGAGCGGCCCGCGCGCGAGGCGATCGTCGAGGTCCTCGCCGTCGAGCCACTCGAGCGCGAGGTACGGAAACCCCTCGCCCGTGGCCCCATGCGTGACGTAACGGACGATGCTCGGATGCCGGAGATCCGCGAGGATCTGCGCCTCCCTGCGAAAGCGCGCCTGCTCCGCCTCGCTCATGCCGCCGAGGATCTTCACCGCCACCGGCCCGCGCTGCTCGCGATCGTGCGCGCGATAGACGGCGCCCATGCCGCCGCGCCCGGCCAGGCGCAAAATCTCGAAGCGCTCGGCGATGATCGTGCCCGGATTCACGGGCGGAAGGTAACCGAGGTCCCGCCGCCACCGCGAGCCGATCCGCGCACCCGCGTCGTGTTTCCCGGACAGCGTCCGCCGCAGCGTCTAGAATCCGACGCCTCGTCCGCTCCCCAACCCTTCGAGGTGCCGTTCATGCCTTCTCTTCGTGTCCTCGCCCCGCTCACCGTGACCCTCGGCGCGACGCTCTTCGCCGCATGCGGCGACACCTCCGACTCTCCCGGCGCGACCACGACGACGAGCGCAGCCACGACCACGACGACCGGGACCGGCGGCACAGGCGGGACGACGACGGCAGGCTCGACGGGCGGCGGCGGCGAGACGCCCGACGCCGGCCCCGACGTGGGCGTGCCGAGCGACAAGTACCCGGCGCCCCACCCCGGCGCCCCGAAGGCGCTGAGCTTCGGCGGCCCCGTGCTGAAGTCACCCGAGATCGTCTCGGTGTTCTTCGCCGATGACGAGCCCGGCATCGTCGCGAGCATCAAGGACTTCGAGTCGAAGATCGGCGGCTCCGACTACTGGACCGCGACGACGAAGGAATACGGCGTGAACGCCGCCAAGCTGATGCCCTTCGTCGACCTCGCCGAGGACGCGCCCGACACGATCACCGACGCCGATCTCCAAACCTGGCTCGCCGGCAAGCTGAACAGCGACGATCCGGCCTTCCCCGTGCCCACCGAGAACACGGTGGTGTCATTGCACTACCCGCCCGGCTCGACCGTCTCTTTTTCGAGCGGCGGGCAAGTGCAGAAGAGCTGTCAGGCCTTCCTCGGCTACCACTCGAGCATCACCCTCGACGCCGCCCACGGGAACCTGAAGGTGGCCTACGCCGTGACGCCCCGCTGCTCCAACGTGCCCGGGATGAGCCTGCTGCAAGCCGTGACCGTGACCGAGAGCCACGAGCTGATCGAGGCCTCGACCGACCCCTACCCGCAAGTCGACCCCGCCTACGGGACGACCGACTCCGCCCATATCTTCTGGATCCTCGCCCTCGGCGGCGGCGAGGTGTCCGATCTGTGCGCGCTCTTCCCCGACGTGAACGTGGTCTGGCCCGGCCTCGACTACATGGTACAGCGGAGCTGGTCGAACAAAGCTGCGAGCGCGAGCCACGACCCCTGCGTGCCCGTGCTGCCCGGGAGCGGGCCTTATTTCAACGCCGTGCCCGTGGCCAAGGACGTGATCAAGCTGAACTTCGGCGGGCAAGGCGCGTCGATCAAGGGGATCAAGATCCCCGTGGGCGAGTCGAAGGTGGTGGACATCCAGCTCTTCAGCGACGGAGATACGGGCGGGCCCTTCACCGTGCAAGCCTTCGACGACGCCGATCTCTTCGGCGGACAGAACCAGCTCTCGTTCTCGTGGGACCAGGATCACGGGGAGAACGGGCAGACGCTGCACCTGACCATCAAGGTGCTGAAGGGGAGCTTCACGGACGGTGAGTACTTCTACCTGGCCTCGACCCTGGGGAAGAAGCAGAACTACTGGATCGGGATCGTCGGGAACAAGTAGCCCCGAGGGGGCGGGGGACGGCATCTCCCCGGGGCGAGGCAGCCCCGGGGAGGAAGAAATGACGGGGCGCGTCAGAACGAACGAAGATCGAACGAAGATCGAACCTACACCGAACCCAGGGTAGGGGAGCACCGGGGTGAAATTGACGCAGGGAACGGCGTAGGGGAGGGTGGGCGCGTGTAGG
>JAXLYT010000026.1:0-132959 GCA_046351295.1 Byssovorax sp. | reverse complement strand
GGCCGGGATGAAGCAGGCGTCGAACCACTCGTGCTTGCGGGACTTCACGTAATCTTTCAGGATCACTCCGCTCTCGCGGAACGCCTCGTGCACCTGCGCGACGACGGCGTCGAGGTCGAATGTCTCGCCGGGGATCCAGATCGATCGCGGCGTCTGCTCGGCCCCGCCGACAGCCTCGTACCACTCCGGCAGGTGATAACAGTGCTGGTAGGCCTCGGGCGTCGTCACGAGGGACCGCCCGCGCGAGGCCACGACAGCGCTCATCCGGCGGTAGGCGTCGAGATCGAGGATCCACCCCCGATAGATCACCTCGCCGGGGCCCTCCGGCACGTGGCGCAGCTTCACCTCGCCGCCGAGGAACACCTCGAGATCGATGAGCCCCACGTCGAAGCCCGCGGTCTCCGCAGCGCGGGCCTCGCCCTCGAAGGCGCTGTCGGGTGCGTTGGGACGGAGCGGGTTGCTCGGGAAGAGGAGGAGCGGAGCCGGAAGCATCGCGCCGAATATAGCCCAATCGGGCGCACCTTCCACCTGTTATGCTCCGCAAGGTCGATGCCGACGAGACTGAGGGGTGACAACGTCGCCCCTCTTCCCGCGCGCCCCTCTCCTCGTGTACATAGGTGCGCATGACCACACCCAAGAAAAGCCCCCTCGTCCGCGCCCCTGACCGTTCCAATCAGCCCGAGGAGTCCTTCTCGCACCCCTTGAATCCGCGCTCGGAGGTCCATGGCTTCTCGCTCAGCGACGCCGCCGGCCTCTCCCGCGTCGGCGTTCATCTCGTGCGCATCCCCCCTGGGAAAGAGTCGTTCGCCTACCATGCCCACTATGGTGAGGAAGAGTTCATCTACATCCTCTCGGGCCGTGGCGTCGCCGAGATCGGCGATGAAGAGCACGAGGTCGGGCCGGGCGATTTCATGGGGTTTCCCACGCCCTCGGTGGGGCACCACCTGAGAAACCCCTTCGGTGAAGATCTCGTCTACCTCTCGGGCGGCGAGCGCCGTGCGATGGAAGTGGCCGACTTCCCCCGGCTCGGCAAGCGCATGGTCCGGGTGGGTGGTGCGGCGTCCCTCCACCCGATCGAGGGCAGCGAGGGGTTCGCCGGCCTCGACCCGGTGCGGCTGCCGTGAGCGGGTCAAGGGCCGGATGAGCCGTCGCCCGGGGCGCCGTGGCCGCGACATGCCCTCCGATCGCCGGAGGTGCGATCAGATGTTGATTGACTGCGGGATGCGGGACGGGAGCAGATGGATGTAGGGGCGGCGCGTCCGGTTGCGCTCCTCGATGGTGCGCTCGACATCGTCGAGGTCGCGCGCGAAGGCGCGGGCGAGATCGCCCGCTGCGCCGATGAACCAGCCTGGACCGGCCGTGTAGTGGCCGAGCTTCGTGTAATGCACGCTCCCGAGCATACGGAGGATGCCGAGCTGCAAGCGCGCGGTGTCGTAGTGCGGCAGCATCGCCATGTAGTTTTTCTCGAAGACGGGGCTCCCGGTGGGGGGAGGGGCCATCAGCGCGAGGGGATAGAGCGGCGCGAAGGACATCGGGTCGGCTTGCGGGAAGTTCACGGCGGCGTGCTCGGCGCTCCCGTTCCAGATGATCTGCGTCAACATGGCGACGAGGTAGCCGCGCGTCTCGACGCGCGCGCCGCCCTCGCCCACGCCCTTGATCCCGCCGCCCACGCGCCGCCCGCGCGCGTCTGCCGCGTCGCGCTCGCCGACTTGCCGCACGAATTGCTGCAGCTCGGCGTCGGCGCCGACCTCGGCGTCGCTCGGGTAGAACGCGTGCACGTAGCCGGTCACGAAGCGCTCGATCGCCTGCCAGACCAGCTGGCCGTCATCTCGATAGGGGTACTCGTCGATCACCCCGTCGGTGTCGACGCCGCGTGCTGCGAGCCGCCGCGGGAACATATCGGCATTGAAGTCGAGGCCGGTCACCGCCTTGCCCGTGAGCTGGATGCTGCCGCCGATCGTCGGCAACACCAGGGCGTCGACGCCTCCGCCGGGGCTCACGAGATCGTGGTCGGCAGCGGCGTTGATCGCGTTGGTGCCCTCGAAGTGGGGCGCTAGCAGGCGGTGGAGCGGGTGGCGGGGAGACAGGCAGTTGTGCATCGCAAGGCAGAATGCCTCCTGGACGATATGGGTGCGGCCGAGGTGGCTCATCGTCTCGTGCACGGTGCCGTCGGCGGCTTGCACGCAGCACTTGGCGGCGAGCCAGTCCATCCCGTCGCGCGGCGTGAACACCCGGTGCTTCTGCCCTCCGTGCCCGTCCGGGAAGAGCTGGATGGCGACCGGCACGAGCGTGCGCATGCCCGCGGGCACGGCGAAGAGCGCGAGCGGCGCGACGAGGGCCTTCTGCGCGGGGAGGCTCGCGTACGATGCCTCGCGGGCCTTGTAGGCAGCGTCCCAGCCCGAGGGGTCCTTCTCGTAGTCGATGGAGATCTTGTCGGGCACCGGCGCGCTGCCGGCGGTCAGCCCGGCGAGCTCGCGGTACTCGCAGAGGAAGAGGCGCCCCTCGGCGAGCGCCGCGTCGAGCGTGTCGCCGCCGGGGATCGCCGCCTGGTAGTGCGCGGGCTGCACACCGAGGTCGTCAGGCACTCCGACCTTCGGATCGACGCGACGGAGCCACGCGGGGTTCGGGCCCGAGAGGCGCATCCGCGCGAACGTGGAGTCGAGGAAATGGTCGGTCGACTCCACCGGTGCGGGCCAAACGGCGAACATGGCCGCGTAGTCGGAGAGGCGCTCGACCGGGCCCTTGCGCGTGCCGGCGAACGCGGTCGTCTGCACCGCGGTCAACGCGGCCTTGATACCGCCTGTCCGGACGGCCTCGATCAGCGCGGCGCGCCCGGTGGCATCCGGGCGGCCATCGATCTTTCCTGCGTTGGCGAAGATCTCGGCGACGGCCTCGGCGACGGCGGCGAGGTACGGCGGCGAGGGCCGCGCCTCGTCCGGAAGTGACGCCGTCATCGCGAGCCCGCGGATGTTGGGCTTGTCATACGCATACTGGTACGCCTCGCGCGCGGCCTCGAGCTCGGCCTGCCGGCCCTCCTGATCGCCGTCATCCTGGGGGAGTGTCGGCGGGCGCGGGCGCAGATCCTTGAGACTTGACATGCACACCTCTCTTTTCTGGAGCGGGACCATCGTAGAGCGAAGGGCGCTCATGGTGCCTGTCCTCTCTTCGCCCCGGAAGTGACCCTCCCTGGACACGGGCCGGACAGCGGGGCGGGAACTTTCGGCCGACTCGGATAGTCTCTGGCCTGAATGCGCCGCTTCCTCCCCAGCGCCGTCATCCTCTCGGTCCTCGGCCATGCCCTCCTCCTCGGGGTCGGGGCGCCGAGGGCGCGACCAGCGGCGCTGCTTACTCCTGCGCGGGCGGGCCTCGCGGCGCCGGCCCGGGCGGCGCTCGCCCGCGTCGACATCACGGAGGCGCGCCGCGCGCTGGTCGAGAAGGCGCGGGCCGACAAGGACCGGGGCGCGCTCCTGCTCGGGCGCTTCCTGATCGAGGGCAATCGCCTCGACGCCGAGGAGGCGGGCCAGCGCTTCGACGCGGCGGAGGCTCTCGCGCGGTACGAGGAGCGCTTGAAGGATCTCGTCGAGGCGCTGCGCGACGGGGAGCCGCTCACGCTGGCCGTGCCTCGGCTCTTCGGCGACCTGCGCTATTACGGCCAGCCCGGCGGGCGCATGGGTGATGCGCTGCTCGACGGCGGGGGCTCGTGCGAGCAGGTGGCGCAGCTCATCGTCGCGAGCATGCACGACGCGGGCAAGCCTGCCGAGGCGGCGCTCCGCTTCTACGGGCAGCCCATGCCCGACGGGGTGACCCACCTCGCGCCCGTCGCGGTCGAGGGCGACCTGGAGCAAGACCTGATGACGGGCAAGCCCGCGCTCCGGAAGGGCAGCCGCATCGCTGCGGCCGATCTCGTCGAGGTCTATGCGCGCGCCCATGGCCTCGCGCCGGCGCTCCCGCGCGACGCGCGCGCGGAGGGCAAGCGCGGCGGCCGCGGGGCAGGGGAGGGCGAGGGGGACGGCAGCGGGCCATCGTCAACACCGTCAACGTCATCCACGAAGACCACCCTGGCGGCGGGGTTTCCGCCGAACGCCGATCGTTATCCAGGCTCGCTCCCGCTCTATTCCGCGCGGGCGGTGCGCGGGCCGGAGGAGGCGGGGGACGAGCCGGAGGATCCGGCCTTTGCCTCGGAGCAGGCCCGCCAGTGCGCGTATGTCGTGCGCATGGCCGCGCTCACGCCGCTCACGATCGACGTCGAGCGGCGCGCCGGGCCGATCCAGATCGAGGCAGTGCGCGTCCCGAAGCCCCTCCGGCTCGAACGGGAGGCGCAGGTCCTCCGGGCCGCCGAGGATCTCGCGGACAACCCTGCGTCGGATGACGCCGATCGACTGATGAGCTGGGCATGCCTCGCCTCGCTCGGCGACATGGCCGCGGTCGACTTCACGCTCGCCGGGGAGGCGCGCCTTGCCAATGCGGCGATCGAGGCGGCGCGGCGTGGCAAGGACGCGGGCAAGGCGAAGCTCGCGGCGATCGCGTGGTCGAGCGATCAAGGGGCGCGCCTCGCCCAGCGGCTCGGCGTCGACTACGGCGGGCGCAACTTCCTCCTGCTCTTCCTGGAGGGCGGGGGCGATGTGGTCTTCGAGCTCGTGCGCCGCGCGCCCCGCGAGGACTGGGGTCGCGTCAGCTCCATGGCCGCGCTCGTGCTCTTTCCACCCACGAGGGCGCGGGCGCTCGCGGCGATCGAGCCGTGGAGCCTGCGCGATCGGGTGGACGTGATGCACGAGGTGTTTCACGCGCACGATCACCTCCGCCCCTGGGCGCCCAACTACGATCTCGATCTGCCGCCCGGCGCCGGCGCCGAGGCCGCGCGCTTCACCGCCGCCTACGCGGTGTTCCGCCGGCTCGCCTTCCGCTTGTGGGAGGCGCGGCTCGATCCGGGCGAGACGCTCGAGGCCCTCGCCCGCGAGGCGCGCGCCCGCGGGCTCGACGCGACGTGGGAGGCGGCGATGCTCGACTACTACGCGCGCAACACGCTCGGCCTCGCGGCGCAGCGGCCGTCCGGCTTCGAGGTGGTGCCGGCGCTCGCCGCGGCGGCGCGGAAGAACGCGCACCCCTCGCTCGATCCGCTGCGGCGGCAGCTCGCCTTGCTCGAGGCGGGCGGGCGGCTCGACCCGCGCACCCTGGCCGACGCGTTCCGGCAGTGATCGACCCGCTCAGGCGGCGGTGGGCGGCGCCTGGGGGAGGAGGCGGGCGATGGCCTCGAAGAGATCGGGGGCGCGGTACGGCTTGGAGATATGCGCGTCCATGCCTGCGGCGAGGCACTGCGAGACGGCGTTCGACTTGGTGTTGGCCGTGAGGGCGATGATCGGCACGCGCCGGCCGGTCCCGGCCTCCGACGCGCGGATGAGCATCGCGGCCTCGATGCCGCTCATCTCCGGCATCTGCATGTCCATCAGCACCAGATCGAAGCGCTCCTTGCCGAAGGCCTCGACCGCGAGGCGGCCGTTCTCCGCGGTGACCACGGTGTGGCCGAGGCGGTTGAGCAGGCGGCTCGCGAGCAGGCGCCCCACCGGATCGTCCTCGGCGACGAGCACGTGGATCGGGGCGTGAGCGCCCGGCCGGGTGCTCCGAGATCGGTCGTGCGAAGCGGCAACGGGGAAGGGGTCGCCCGCGGCAGACGTCTTCATGGCTACCGTTACGGCAGGGGCGAGCGACCCCTTGAGGAGCCGCCGCGACAAATGCGAAGGGGGCGCAGGAAACGACGGTTTTCGGGGGAGAACGCGCTCCGCTGGAGAAAAAGTGGAGGACCCCTCAAGGGCGTTCAGGGTCCGCCGTAGGTGCGCCCTATGGAAACCTCCGACGCCATCAAGACCATCGAGACGCTGCACCGCGACGCCCGCGCGCGCGGCCTCTTCTTCCAGCAAGCCACCGACGCCGAGCTCCGGGGCCGGCGGGTGACGGTGGGCGGCCAGGAGATGCTCTCCTTCGGCTCTTGCTCGTACCTCGGGCTGGAGATGGATCCACGCCTGATCGAGGGGGCATGCGACGCGGCGCGGCGCTTCGGGACCCAGTTCTCCTGCTCGCGCGGGTACCTCTCGGCGCCGCCGTACGAGGAGCTCGAGGCCTCGCTCGATGCGATCTTCGGCGGGCCCGCGCTCGTGGCGCCCACCACCACGCTCGCGCACCAGGCGGCGTTCGACGCGCTGATCAGCGAGAAGGACGCGGTGGTCGTCGATCACCAGGCGCACCAGAGCATCCACCAGGCCGCGAACCTGGCGCGCACGCGGGGCGCGCACGTCGAGCTCTGCCGGCACGAGGAGCTGGAGAAGGCCGAGGAGCAGATCCGCGCGCTCTCGATCCGTTACCGCACGGTGTGGTTCGCGACCGACGGCGTGATGAGCATGTACGGTGATCTCGCGCCGTTCGGCCTCTTGCGCCGCCTGCTCGACGTGGCCGACAACGTGCGGCTCTACGTGGACGACGCCCATGGGATGAGCTGGGACGGCGAGCACGGCCGCGGGAGCTTCCTCCGCCGGATGCCGATCTCGCCCCGGATCGTGCTCGGGACCTCGCTCGCCAAGGCGTTCGGCTGCGGCGGCGCCGCGCTCGTCTTCTCGGATCCCGAGGAGCGGGACCGGGTCCGCATGTGCGGCGGATCGCTGCTCTTCGGCGGGCCGATGCAGCCGCCCATGCTGGGCGCCGCGCTCGCGTGCGCGAAGATCCACCTCTCGCCGGAGATCGACGCGCTGCAGGCCACGCTCCGCGAGCGGGTCCGCTTCACCAACCGGCGCTTCCGCGAGGCGGGGCTCCCCCTGCTCGTCGACAACGACGTGCCTATCCGCTTCGTTCGGCTCGGTCTGCCCAAGGTGGCCGCCGAGGTGGCGACGCGGATGGCCCGCGACGGGATCTACGTGAACATCTCGATGTTCCCGACGGTGCCGATGCGCCGCGCCGGCGTGCGCATCGCGGTCAACGCGAACCACACGCCCGAGGACATCGAGCGGATGACCGCGTCGCTCGCGCGCCACGTGCCGGCGGTGCTCGCGGAGGAGGGCGTGAGCCGCGAGCGGATCGACGAGCTCTTCGCGCGGGCGGTGGTCGGGGAGCGGAGGTCCATGCGGCCGCCGCCCGGCGCCCAGGTGATCGCGCTCCGCGCCTCGGTCCGGCCGGCGCCGATCACGCCCGCGGCGCCCGTGCTGCGGGTCGAGCATGCGCGATCGATCGACGAGATCGATCCGGCGGAGTGGGACGGGATGCTCGGCACGGTGGGGACGTGCAGCCACGCCTCGATGGTCGCGGTCGAGGCGCTCTACCGCCGCGGCCTCCGCCCCGAGCACGCGTGGGAGTTCGACTACGTGATCGTGCGCGACGCCGCCGGCCGGCCGATCGCCGCCACCCACTTCACCACCTCGCTCCAGAAAGACGATTTCCTGATGCGCGAGGAGGTGTCCCGCGCCGTCGAGCTGCGCCGCCGGGAGGATCCTTACCTGCTCTGCTCGCGCGTCGTCATGTGCGGCTCGACCTTCTCGGAGGGCAACCACCTCTACCTCGATCGGAGCGGGCCGTGGCGGGAGGCGCTCGCGGCGGTGCTGGACGTGGCCCACGCGATCTACGAGCGCGAGAAGGCCGACTCCATCGTCGTCCGCGACCTGCCGGCGATGGATACCCCGCTCGACGCGGAGATGCTCGCCGCCGGCTACGTGTCGATGGCGGGCCTGCCGAGCCACGTGCTCCCGGTCGACTTCGAGGACGAGGCGGAGCTCTGCCAGCGCCTCTCGAAGCGCAAGCGGCAGTACCTGCGCGAGCAGATCACGCGCGCCTCGCTCTTCGACGTCCGCGCCCACGGCGTGGGAGCGAGCGATCACCTCCCCCTCGATCGCGCGGAGGCCGAGCACCTCTACGGGCTCTACGCGAACGTCGCCCGCAAGAAGCTGCGGATCAACGTCTTCGATCTCCCGCAGGGCTTCCTCTCGGCCATCGCCGCGTCCCCGGCCTGGGAGATCGTCTCGCTGCGCCTGCCCGAGAGCGCCGGCGGCCCCGCGCACGGGCGCCCCGTCGCCTTCTTCGCGGCCCACGTGCACGGCGGCCACTACGCCGCGTTCCTCTGCGGCCTCGACTACGACTACGTGATCGATCACGGGGCCTACCGCCAGGCGCTCTTCCAGATGATCCGGCGGGCGCGGCTCCGGGGCGCGCGCTTCGTCCACCTCGGCATGGACGCGGACGTGGAGAAGAGCCGGTACGGCACCACCGTGAACAACAACGTCATCTACGCCCAGGTGCGCGAGCACGACAACGCGGCGCTCCTCCGCGACATCGTGGCCGAGGTGGGGGTCGCCTGCGAGCGGCACCCGTCGCGCGCGGCGGCCTGAGAAAGTGGGGAAATCATGAACGAGGTCTCCGGCAAGATCCTGGGTCTGTTCCGCAGAGCGGCGCTCGAGCACGGCGTCACCACGGCCGAGCTGTTCGGCGGCACCTCGCTCGATCCCGACGCGGAGGTCGATCGCTTCTCGTGGGACGATTTCTGCGTCCTCGCCGAGCGCCTCAGCGAGCTCGCGGGCGCGAGCGGCGCGCCGGCCTTCGACCGGCTCACCGAGGTCGGCACCTACGCCTTCGACGTGGCGGAGATGCAGCGCGCCTGGTCGATCGTCGGGTGGGTGGCGAGCCCGCGGCTCCTCTACTGGGCGAGCCACGTCTGGGGAGGGCCCTCGATGTTCTCCCACCTCGTCGACCTGCGCTGCATCGACGAGCCCGACGGGCGCATCCGCCTCACCGTCTCGATCCCCCCGGCGTTCCGCGACTCGCCGGAGTTCTTCCACCTGAACCGGGGCGTGCTCGAGGCCATGCCCCGCCTGCTCGGGCTCCCCGACACGACCGTGGAGATGATCCTCCGCCCGCGATCGTGCACGTACCTCGTGACCACCCCTCCGTCGCTCACCCTGTGGGCGCGCGTCCGGCGGGCCGCGCGCTTCGTCTCCTCGGCCCGCGACGCGCTGGCCGAGCTGTCGGCCCAGCACACGCTCCTCGAGCAGCGCTATCGCGAGCTGCTCGTGGCGCGCGACGAGGCGGTGCAGGCGCGGGAGGCCGCGGAGCTCGCGCGCGACATCGCCGAGCGCGCCCTCCGGGTCAAATCGGAGTTCCTCGCGGTGATGAGCCACGAGATCCGCACCCCGATGAACGGGGTGATCGGCATGACCGATCTGCTCCTCGACACCGTCCTCGACGACGAGCAGCGCGAGTACGGTGAGGTGATCCGCTCGAGCGGGCAGACCCTGCTCGCCCTGATCAACGACATCCTCGACTTCTCGCAGGCCGAGGCCGGCAAGCTCACCGCGGACCACACGGATTTCGCCCTGGAGTCGCTGGTGAGCGACGCGATCGCGCCGGCCATCGTGCAGGCGCACGACAAGGGGATCGAGATCGTGTGCGACGTCGATCCGGCGCTGCCCAAGGGGGTGCGCAGCGATCCGGCGCGGCTCCGCCAGGTGCTCACCAACCTCGTCAACAACGCGGTCAAGTTCACCGAGCGGGGCGAGGTGATCGTCCGGGTGACGGCCGTGGAGAAGCTCGAGCGGGGTGACGCCGTGATGGCGCGCTTCGAGGTGATCGACACGGGGATCGGCATCCCGCTCGCCGTGCAGCCCCAGCTCTTCCAGCCCTTCACCCAGGCGGACTGCTCGGTGGCGCGGCGCTACGGGGGCAGCGGCCTCGGCCTCGCGATCTGCAAGCAGATCGTGGAGCTGCTCGGCGGCGGCATCGGCTTCGCCAGCGCGCCCGGCGAGGGCAGCCGGTTCTGGGTCACCATCCCCCTCCACCCGAGCGAGGACCCGACGATCGGGCGCGGGGCGCTCGCCTCGATCCCCGCCGGGGTGCGGGCGCTGTGCGTCGACGACAACCCCACGAACCTCCGCCTCCTCGAGCGGATGCTGGGCGCGATGTCGATCGGCTGCGCCACGGCATGCGGCGGCGCCGAGGCCCTGGTGCGCCTGCGCGACGCCTCGATCGGCGGCGCTCCCTACGATCTGGTCCTGCTCGACCTCAACATGCCCGATCTCGACGGGATCTCGCTCGTGCGCGCCGCGCTCGCCGACCCCGCGATCGCGCGGCCCGCCTTCGTGGTGCTCGCCTCCTTCGAGAAGTCCGGCGCCATCGAGGCGGCGCGCGCGCTCGGCGTCGATTGCTGGCTGCGCAAGCCCGTGCGGAGCTGGCAGCTCCGCGAGCAGATCGCCAGGGCGCTCTCGCGCGCCGCGACCTCGACCTCTCGTTCGAGCCGGACGTCGGTCGCGCCTCCCTCGCGTCGCTCCGTATCGGCGGTGACCTACGCCGCCTCGCTCGGCCGCTGAAGGTCCGCGGCCTCTCCGTTCGACGCCCCGGGCGCGGCGCCCTCAGCGCGGCCTGCGCCGCCTGCGCCCGACGAGCTCCTCCGCCGCCACCACCTGCCTCCGCCACTGGCCGTACATCGCGCCCCGCGACTCCATCCGGGCCATCGCGAGCGCCGTCTCTTCGCCGAGCGCCTCCGGCTCCCGGTCCGCGAGCGGCGTGCCCGGCAGCGGCAGGAACGCGTGGCTGTGGATCTTCGCGCCGCCCGAGGCGAGCCGCTCGGCGAGATCGAGCGAGAGCCGCCGGTCCTCCTCCGTCTCCCCGGGCAGCCCGAGGAGGAAGTCGACGTTGGCCCCGAAGCCCGCCTCCTTGCACAGCGTGACCGCGCGGATCACATCGTCCACGGTGTGGTCCCGCCGGGTCGCGTCGAGCACCCGCTGCGACCCCGACTGCGCCCCGATCACCAGGTTGTCGTTGTCCACGTAGCGCCGGAGGATCCGGAGCGCCTCGGCGGTCACGTGCTCCGGCCGCACCTCGGAGGGGAACGTCCCGAAGTAGATCTTCCCCTCCGGCCCCATCGCCTCGCGGACCGCGGCGAGCAGCGCCTCCACCGCGGCGAGGTTCACCGAGGTGTCCTCCGAGCCGTAGGAGAGCGAGGTCGGGCTCACGAAGCGGATGTACGAGAGATCGGCCTCGCGAAGCGCGCGGGCGTGGGCGGCCACGTCCCCGACGCTCCGGTGGCGGAAGCGGGCCTTGAACATGTAGGGCGTCTGGCAGAAGCGGCATGCGTAGACGCACCCGCGCGTGATCTCGATCGCGTTGAACTTGCGGTGGGCCAGGTTGAAGGCCGGGTAGGCGTCGAGCGGGAGCCGCTCCCCCGGCCCGTGGGAGATCATCCGCCCGTCGCGATCGAGGCGGGCGATCCCCGGGCCGGACCAGGGATCTCGCCCTCCGAGGAGGGCCGCGAAGACGCTCGTGATCGTCGCCTCGCCCTCGCCGATCGCGACCCGATCGAAGCCGGCGCGCAGGGTCTCCTCCGGCTCGGCCGTGGCGTGCACGCCGCCGGCCAGGTGGATCGCGCCCGCGCCCTCGGTGCGCGCGCGGACCCAGGCGAGATCGTCCGCGCTCCGGGCGAAGTCGGTGGAGTAGAAGGACCAGCCGGCGATCACCTGCCGCCCGCGGTCGCGCTCGGCGGCGATCGCCTCCGCGAGCGCCTCGCGGTCCTTCGCGAAGCGCACCGGGACGGCCGAGGTCCGCGGATCGGCGCCGAGGGCGGCGGTGATCACGTTGAGCGCGGCGATCCCGGTTCGGGCGTGATGGGCGACGAAGACGGGGGCGGGCATCGGTCGAGGTCGGGGGGCGGCTCCAGCTCTCTTAGCAGAGCGCGGGCGCGCCGGTTTTCTCTCGCGGGCGCCCGTCGACTTTGCGAGACTCGCCCCGATGATCGCAGGGCGGAGACGCCAGAGCCTCCTCGCCGCGCTCTCCTGCGCGGGCCTCGCCGCGTGCAGCAGCTCGCCGCCCGCTCCCGGGCCCGGCTCGACGAGCGCGCCGCCCGGGTCGGGCGTGCCCTCGCTCGCGCCCACCGGGGCCGCGACGGTCGCGCAGTCCCCGCCCGCGATCGGCCCCTCCGCGCTCGTCGATCCGAACCCGCTGCGCCTCCCGCCGCGCAAGCTCGCGCTCGACCCGGGCAAGCGCGTGTTCACCGTCCCGGCGGCGATGCTCGAAGGGGCGCGGGCGGGCTCGACCTTCGTGCTCTACGCCGCCACGGTCGCGGGCTTCGAGGGCGACGATCTGATCATCGAGGGCAAGGGCGGGCCCTCGTACCGGATCGGCGCGGCCTACGCGATCCCGGTGCCCGACGAGACCAAGCTCAAGCTCGGCGACGTGGTGCTGACCGAGTGGGGCAACGGGGTGATGAAGCACGCCGTCGTGACCCGCTTCGTCAAGGACCGCATCGGCGTGCGCTACACCGACATGGAGGCGCGCACCCCCGAGGCCCTGCTCCTCGGCGGGCGGCCCACCGCCGCCGTCTCCGGACCATCGAAGGCGGTGCGCTTCGTGAAGCAGACCGAGGGGCTCGCTCCGGGCAACTACGCGGCGCAGCGGGTCGGGGACGATCTGAAGCACGTGCTGCTCGTCTCGCCGTTCACCGACGGCGGCCGGAAGCGGTGGCTCTGCCTCGGCTTCGGCGGGGCGGCCCAGGTCGTCGACGAGGGCGATCTCGTGCCGATCCCGATCCGCTGGTCGCCCAAGGTCGGCGCGGCGGTGTGGGCCGAGTGGGCCGGGACGCTGCGCCGGGGCACGGTCCAGGGCATCGACGATCCAGGCCTGTTCACGGTGAAATTCGAGCGGGCGGGCCGCCCCGCCACGGTGGGCTTCGGCCAGATCATGGCGCCCCCCGCGGACGCGCCCTCGTCCGCGCAGGCGCCCTGAAGGGCCCGCCGCGTTCGAGCGGAGGAGACGTTTGCAGCGAGGCCGTCCGGCCGCTTCGAGTGCCCTCGTCCCCGGCCGTGGTGCGCAATTTTCTTCGCGTTTTCAAGGCCGAAACGCCATGGTACGAGCCGAGGATGGACTTCAAGGAGGCTGTCCGCGCGGCGCGCCAGTGGGGGCCTTTCGCCGCGCGCACCGCGGCGTACGGCACCGTCTCGCTCACCCTCGGCCCCCTGACCCGCGACCGCTCGGCGAGCCTGTGGGCGATGCGGCGCTGGTGCCAGTCGAGCGCCAGGGCGCTGAGCATCGATGTCATCCCGAGCGGCCTCGAGAACGTGCCGAGCGGCGCGTTCGTGTACGCCTGCAACCACCAGAGCCTGATCGACATCCTCTGCCTCGGCGCCGTGCTGCCCGGCGATTTCAAGTGGGCCGCCAAGCGCTCGCTGATGAAGATCCCCTTCCTCGGCTGGCACCTCGCGCTCGCGGGCCATGTGCCGGTCGATCGCCAGGCGGGCTCGCGCTCGGCCGCGCAGGTGATCGCGCGCTTCGAGGAGGTGCTCAAGCGGGGCAAGCCCCTCCTGGTCTTCCCGGAGGGCACGCGCTGCGAGGACGGGATCATCCAGCCCTTCAAGAACGGCGCGTTCTACGCGGCCGTGCGCGCGGGTGTCCCCGTGGTGCCGGTCGGCCTCGAAGGCACCCACCAGCTCATGAAGAAGGGCGCGCTCGACTCCGGCGACGGGACGATGCGCGTCGTGAAGGTCGCGATAGGCGCGCCGATCGTCCCGAAGACCGAGGGGCGCGAGGGCCCGCGGGTCAACGATCTGCGCGAGCGCACCTACGATGCGGTCGTGGCCCTCCACTCGTCGATCGGCGGCACGCCCCCGCCGAGCGCCCCCGCGTCGATCCGATCCGGGAGCGCAGCCAGCGCAGGCGGCGCGAGCGACGAAGCGTAGCTGACGTCCGTTCAGTGATCGGCGTCGGGCCGGCCCATTTCGCGTGCGTCTGCCGCGGTTCTTTGGCATGTCTCCGTCATGGGCGCCCCCTTGACCCGAGCCCTCTCCCGCTGGTTTCCGCGCGCCCTCCCCGGGGTGCTCGCGGCGGCCGCGCTCGCCGCGGGCTGCCACCGGGGCGGAGGCGCGGCGACGACCGGGGACGGCGGGCCCGGCACCACGGCCGCGGAGACCGCCGCGGCCGCGCCCGACGAGAGCGGGAGCGCCGCGGTGGCCGCTGCGCCGCCGGGCGACGGCCAGCCGATGCTGGGCATCATCTCCTTCGCGGCGCCCGTCTACCGCGAGCCGCGCGACACCTCCCGCAAGCTCGGTTACCTGCGCGTGGGCGCCAAGGTCGCCCGCTCGCCCGAGCCGGCCGGCAAGAGCGGCTGCTCGGGCGGCTGGTACGCGATCAAGCCCCACGGCTACGTGTGCGTCGGAGAAGACGCGACGCTCGATCTCGACAACCCGCTGATCAAGGCCGCCGAGAAGCGCCCCAACCTGAAGACGGCGCTGCCCTACAAATACGCCTTCGTCCGCGCCGTGCTCCCGATGTACGTGCGCATCCCGACGGCCGAAGAGCAGCACAAGAGCGAGTTCAAGCTCGATGAGCACCTCGCCTGGTTCAAGGAGAACAGGGACCAGGTGACCAAGGTCCTCCTCGGCGCCGACGACGTGCCGATCGACGATCGCGGCGTCCCGCTCGCCGACAAGAAGCTCGGCGAGATGGGCCTCGGGAAGAACTCGCAGGAGATCGGGATTGGCGCGCTGCTCGGCGGCCACGGCGACGACGACGCTATCCCCTTCTGGCTCGAAGGGGGCAAGCGCCTGATCCCCAACGTCAGCGATTATCGCATCAAGGGGTTCGAGCTCTTCGCCGATCGGGCCCGCCGCCACACGGGCCTCGCGCTCGTGGGCTCCTTCCCGACAGGGCCCGAGTCGCTGGAGCGGCGCTTCGCCATCACCACCGATCTGCGCCTCGCCCCCGCGAGCAAGATCAAGCCCGACACGGGCTCCGCCTTCCACGGGATCGAGCTCGACGAGCAGCACACCGTGCCGCTCGCGTTCATCCGCTCGCAGGGCGCAAAATCGTACAAGATCGTCCACGGCAAGGTCGTCCCGGGCGAGGCGCTCGAGCACCGAGAGGCCATCACCCTGAGCGGGAAGATGCGCACCGTGGAGGGGGTCAAATACTACCGCACGAACGACAAGCGGTGGCTCAGCCAGCTCGACGTGGGGCTGGCCGTCCCGCCGTCCACCTGGCCCGAGGACGCCGAGAAGGGCAAGAAGTGGATCGAGATCTCGATCACCAACCAGACCTTGATTCTGTGGGAGGGCAAGAAGGCCGTTTATGCGACGCTGATCTCCAGCGGTCAGGCCGGCCTCGACGATCCGAAGAAGACGACCGCCACGGTGCGCGGCACCTTCAAGATCCGCAACAAGCACATCTCCGCGATGATGGACTCCAACGAGTCCTCGGCCGTCGGCGGCAAGGCCAACACCACGGCCGTCTCGGTGGCGAGCAGCGGCGGTGGAGGCGGGGACGACGACAAGGACGATCGCCCGGCGAAGAGCGATCCGAAGCCGAAGGCGAAGTCGAAGAGCGCCGCGAAGGACCCGAAGGGCCAGAAGGCCGAGGGCAAGGCGCAGAAGGCGAAGAGCGAACCGGGCGAGAAGGTGGTCCCGCACAAGGGAGATGGCGAGTACGGCGTGACGAGGAGGCGCGGAGAGGGCACCTTCCAGCTCCGGGACGTGCCCTACATTCAATATTTCGAGAGCGGATATGCGCTCCACGCCGCCTACTGGCACGATGTCTTCGGCACCCCGCGCAGCCACGGCTGCGTGAACCTCGCCCCGGTCGACGCTCACCGCATCTTCCTCTGGACCGACCCGCCCGTGCCCGACGGCTGGCACGGCGTGAACACCACCGAGGAGACCGGCGAGGGGACGACGGTGATCATCCACGAGTAGGGGGGATGAGCACGCAGGAGATCGTGCTCTCGATCCTGTGTTGGATGGCGTTGCCCCGGGTTTTTTAAATTCTGACCTCGTCGGACCGGCAGACGGCTTCCCGGGGAACCCGGGCTCGTTTGAATGAGGACGCACCGCCGTGCACCCCATGGGTCGAGAACCTCGCCTATGCCCATCCGCCGCCTCGCTCCGCTCGTGCTCGCGCTCCTCGCATCCGCCTGCGCGCCCCGGCATGCCCGGCCGCTCGCGCTCCCGCCGCCGGCCGACGTGAGCGCGCTCGGGCCGGGAGATGTCTTCGAGGTCCACATCGTCGGGGAGGACAAGCTCCCGACGACGTTCATGATCGCGCCCGACGGGACGGTCGATCTCCCCTACATCCAGCGCCAGAAGGTGGCCGGGCTCGAGCCGCAGGACCTCGCCGAGGCCATCCGCGCGCGCCTGATCGAGAAGGAGATCCTGAGCGATCCCAGCGTGAGCGTGAGCGTCAAGGAGTACAACTCGAAGCGCATCGAGGTGCTCGGCGAGGTGCAGAAGCCGGGGTCGCTCCCGATCCAGCCGGGGATGACCTTGCTGCGCGCCATCTCGCTCTCGGGCGGGTTCAACAGCATCGCCGACAAGAGCCGCGTGACGATCCGGCGCCGGGTGGGCGGCGGGACGAGGGCGGCGACCGTCTCGGTGGAGGACATCATCGACAACCGGATCCCCGATCCTCCGCTCCAGGCGGGCGACTCGATCAACGTCGAGCAGCGCTACATGTGAGGCACCTGGTGGGCGGGCATGCCTGCGCATGAACAGGCGCGTAAGCGGGTGCGCGCTCGCCTGATCCGGTCGATGTTGCGCGGTTTCCGGCGCGCCGACTAAGGTGCGCCCCATGCCGACCCTGCACCGCTACGAGGTCCTCCCGTCCATCCCCGCCGCGCTCGAGCCGCTCCTGACGATCGGGCACAATCTCTGGTGGTCGTGGAACGAGGAGGCGCAGAGGCTCTTCTCCGCGATCGATCCCGCGCTGTACGAGCGCGTGGCCGGAAATCCCCTCGCCGTCCTGGCCCAGGCCGCCCAGGCCCGCCTCGAGGAGCTCGGCCGCGACCCCGCGTACCTCGACGCCATCGCGCGCGTGTCCGCGGCCCTCTCCGCGTACCTGAGCCGCTCGACCTGGTTCGATCGCGCCCATGGAGGCACGCCGCTCGCGGCCTCGCGCATCGGCTATTTTTCGATGGAGTTCGGCATCCACGAGTGCCTCCCCGTCTACTCGGGAGGCCTCGGCGTCCTCGCCGGCGATCACCTCAAGAGCGCGAGCGATCTGGGCGTCCCGGTGGTCGGCGTCGGCGTGGCCTTCTCCAAGGGCTACTTCCGCCAGAGCCTCGATCCCGAGGGCTGGCAGCACGAGCGCTATCCACCGAACGACTGGCACGATCTGCCCGTCACCACGGTGACCCACCCGAACGGCGAGAAGGTGCTCGTCGAGGTGGCCCTGCCCGTCGTCGGATCGACCCCGCCGCGCACGCGCAAGGTGGTGGTCGGCGCGGTGCGGGTCGACGTGGGCCGCGTCCCGCTCTTCCTGCTCGACGCGAACCTCCCCGAGAACGCGCCCGAAGATCGCGAGCTCACCAACACGCTCTACGGCGGCGATCGCAACCACCGCATCCGCCAGGAGATCCTCCTCGGCGTGGGCGGCGTGCGGCTGCTCTCGGCCATCGGCCTCTCGCCCACCGTCTGTCACCTCAACGAGGGGCACTCGGCCTTCCTCGCGATCGAGCGGGTGCGCCAGCTCATGACCGAGCACGGGGCCTCGTTCCTCGTCGCCTCCGAGGTCGCCGCAGCCGGCAACGTCTTCACCACGCACACGCCGGTCCCCGCGGGCAACGACGCCTTCGCCCATGATCTGATCGCGCCTTATCTCCCGGTGCTCGGCGCGGGCCTCGGGCTCGACGAGGCGCAGACGATGCGGCTCGGCCGCGTCGACCCGACGCAGGCGCAAGGGGGGGAGTTCTCGATGCCCGTGCTCGCGATACGCCTCGCCGATCGCTACAACGGGGTGAGCGAGCTGCACGGGCGCGAGGCGCGGGCCATGTGGCGGGTGCTGTGGCCCGGCCTCGCCGAGCACGAGGTGCCGATCGGATCCATCACCAACGGCGTTCATTTCCGCACCTGGGTGGCCCCCGAGGTCGACGAGGCGTATCGCCGCTGGCTCGGCGAGGACTGGGACGAGCGCTCCGCCGACAAATCCCTGTGGGCGAAGATCAACGATGTCCCCGACGCCGAGCTGTGGGCCATGCACGAGCGCTGCCGCGCGCGCCTCGTCGCGGAGATCCCCGTCCGGATGCGCGCGCTCTCCGAGCGCAAGGGGTTCCCGGTCGATCCGCGCCTCGGCAAGGAGCTTGACCCGCATGCGCTCACCATCGGCTTCGCCCGGCGCTTTGCCACGTACAAGCGCGGCACGCTGCTCCTGCGCGACGCCGAGCGGCTGCACCGCATCCTCTCGCAGAAGGATCGGCCCGTTCAGCTCCTCTTCGCCGGCAAGGCCCACCCCCAGGACTGGGGCGGCAAAGAGCTCATCCGCGACATCGTCAAGGCCTCTCGCAGCGAGGCCTTCCGCGGCAAGATCCTCTTCGTCGAGGACTACGACATGCGCGTGGCCCGGTCGCTCGTGGCCGGCTGCGACGTGTGGCTCAACACGCCTCGCCGCCCCCTCGAGGCGAGCGGGACGAGCGGCATGAAGGCCTGCCTCAACGGGGCCTTGCACGCGAGCGTGCTCGACGGCTGGTGGGCCGAGGCATACACCGGAGACAACGGGTTTGCGATCGGGCACGGCGAGGAGTACGCCGATCCCGAGTACGGAGATCGGGTGGAGGCGCAGGCCCTCTATCGCCTCCTCGAGGACGATATCGTCCCCCTGTTCTACGAGCGGGGCGAGGGTGGCCTGCCGCACGGCTGGATCGCCCGGATGAAGCGGAGCCTCGCCACCAACAACCCCTTCTTCAACACCCGGCGCATGGTCGAGGAGTACACGAACAACGCCTACGTCAGCGCCGCGCGGCGCGTGATCGAGCTCAGGGACGCCGATCTCTCGCTCGCGCGGCAGCTCGCCGAGCTGCGCGCGCGGATGAGCGCCCTCTGGCCGCTCGTGAAGATCGAGTCGGTGGACAGCACCGGAGGGCCGCGCGTGCGCGCCGGCGAGCCGATCACCGTGACCGCCGACATCCACCTCGGCGCCATCGCGCCCGGCGAGGTCGCGGTCGACGTGTATTACGGGCGCCTCCGCGGGGAGCAGGCCATCGGCAAAGGCAGCTCGCTCGCGCTCTCCTACCACGGCCCGCTCGGCGAGGGGCGCCACCGCTTCGCCGGCACGCTGCCCACCCCGGAGACCGGCGGATTCGCGTTCGCCGTCCGCGTCCTGCCCCGCCACGAAGCCTTCCCGGATCGCTTCTCGACCCGCCTGCTCACCTGGCAATAATCAACACCCATCTCCATCGGAGAGCGCGCCCGCGCAACCTCTGCGCGAATCGATGCCGCGGTCGATTCCATTGAACGCCGCGATCGGCCGGGGTTACCCTCTGCGCCGGCTCTTCTTGATTGCCTGTCCTTCTCGGAGGTTTCTCATGCGATATTCTCGACCTCTCATCCTGGGTTCGGCCGCGATCCTCGGCCTCGTCGCCTCCTGCGGAGGGGGCGGCACGGGCGGCACCACCAGCGGCAGCACCAGCGCCACCACCACGAGCAGCGGTCAGGGCGGCGCCGGCGGCCAGGGTGGGAGCGGCGCCACCGGGGGCAGCACGAGCTCGAGCGGCGGAGGCGGACAGGGCGGAGAGACCTCGGGCACCGGCGGCACCGGCGGCGCCCCCTGCGCGGCCGGCACCGTCTATTGCGACGGAGATTTCAAGAAGACCTGCGACGGAAACGGCGGCGTCACCACCGAGGACTGCATGGCCACCGGCCAGGTCTGCGTGCCCGTGCTCGGCTGCCTCAACTGCGTGCCCGGCACCGGCACCTGCGCGGGCGACGTGGGCACCTACTGCCTCCCCGACGGGAGCGGTTATGGCAAGGAGACCTGCAATCCCGCCCAGGGCACGAATTGCAACCCGCAGACGGGGAGCTGCGACGGCGCATGCAGCCCCAAGGCCCTCGGCAAGAGCTATATCGGCTGCGATTATTTCCCGACCGTGACAGCCAACCTGGTCGGCACCCAGTTCCACTTCGCGGTCGCCGTCTCCAACACCACGGGCAACGCGGCCACCGTGACCATCACCCAGGGCGCCGCGCAGATAACGCAGGTGGCCGTGGCGGCCAACAGCGTGCAGGTCATCACCTTGCCGTGGCAAGACACGCTCAAGGGCCCTGCGTCCCTCTCCGTCATCCCGTTCCCCTCGTCGGTCAAGGTCGCGCAGGGGGCTTATCGGCTCCAGTCCACGCAGCCGGTCACGGTGTACCAGTTCAACCCGCTCGAGTACACGACCGGCGGAGACTGCCTGTCCGACTTCAACGCATGCTCGTTCAGCAACGACGCATCTCTCCTCCTGCCCACCAACGCGTGGACAGGCACCTACCGCGTGGCCGCCCGCCATCACTTCTACTCCACGTCGGGCTTCTACGCGGTGACCGCCAAGGAGGACAACACCACGGTGACGGTGACGCCCGGCCCGCAGAGCGGCTCGGTCAAGGGGGGTATCCCCGGCATCGGCGCCAACGGCGCGGGGCAGGTGACGCTCAACGCGGGTGACGTGATCGAGGTGGTCGACGCCGGGGACGACGGCAACGGGAGCGACCCCAACGACGTGACAGGCACCCTGGTCGCGGCCAGCAAGCCCGTGCAGGTCATCGGTGGTCACCAGTGCGTCTACATCCCCGATAACGTGGGGTACTGCGATCACCTCGAAGAGTCGATGTTCCCGTACGAGACGCTCGCCAACGACTACATCGTGACCGCGCCGCTCATCCCGACCGGCGGCAACGTCCCCAAGGTGGAGATGGTCCGGGTGGTCGCGACCCAGGACGCGACGACCCTCACCTACGATCCTCCGCAGGGCGGGGCGCCGGGGAGCATCGCCACGGCCGGCGGGTGGATCGAGATCCCCAACAACGCGGGTGACTTCCAGATCAGCGCCGACAAGCCGATCCTCGTGGTGCAGTACATGGAAGGCCAGGACGCGGGCGGCAACTCCGGCGATCCGGCGATGGCGACGGCCGTGGCCAAGTCGCAGTACCGCACCAACTACCTCTTCCACGCCCCCACCAACTACGAGACGAGCTACGTCAACATCGTGGCGCCGACCGGCGAGGCGGTGCTGCTCGACGGCGCCAACGTCAACGGCTTCTCGCCCATCGGCAACACGGGCTTCTCGATCGCCCGCACGTCGATCTCCAACGCGGGCGACGGCAACCACAACGCGAGCTCGGCCAAGGCCTTCGGGATCAGCGTGTACGGCTACGGTCAGTACACGAGCTACTGGTACCCGGGCGGCTCCGACCTGACCGTGCTCCACGAGTAGGGCGCCCGGACATCGTTCATCGGCGGCGCGGCGGCGGGTGTTAGCCTGCCTTCGACATGATGAAAGCGCGCTCCCTCCTCGCCGCCGCGGCTGTCCTGCTCCTGCTCTCGCTCGCCGTCGGGGTGAACGCCTCGGCGGCGCCCCCCGTCGCGGGCCCTCCGAGCGCCGATCCTGCGGCGGCGAGCAGCGTGCTCGCGCCGGTGATGGCGCTCCCGAGCGCTGCGCCCCCCGCCGCGGCGTCCCCGCCCAAGGAGGTGCCTGCCGAGTCTCCTCCCGCGACACCGCCGGCGGTCGCCTTCGGGGCCCGCGCGATCCTGCCGCCCAGCACCCGCGTCAAGCAGGTCACGGCGGTCGCAGCGGACGGCAGTGAGCGCGGCGTCCCGCACGGCTGCCTCGGTGACACGCTCCTCGTCGAGATGGAGACCGGCGACGTCGCGGCGATCTCCCGCTATGCGCTGGCGAAGGGGCGCAAGCTCGCGCTCTTCATCGACGGGATGCTGCTCTCGGGGCTCGCCCTCCGCCCGATGTCGGTCGAGTCGCGCGACGTGCTGCGCGTCGAGCTCGTGCGCACGCCGGACAACCGCGACGTGTGGGGCGCGCTGCTCGGCGGGCGCGCGTTCTCGGGACGCAAGATCGCGGTCCAGATCGGCCTCGACGACGGCTCGCCGCTCTCCGAGGCGGGCGCCTTCCAGCTCTCGCCGTTCCCGCACCGCAGCGGCTTCTTCATCGTGATCATGGCCCTCTTCGTCCTCGGCTCGACCGCGGTGCTCAGCACCCGCACGACGATGCTCCGCGACGGCGCGACCGCGGACGGCAAGCTCGGCACCTTCAGCCTCAGCCGCGTGCAGGCGGCCCTCTGGTTCGCGCAGGTCGTCATGGCGTTCCTCTGGATCTGGAGCACCACCGGCGAGGCCGACACCATCACCGAATCGTCGCTCGCGCTGCTCGGGATCGGCAGCGCGACCGCGCTCGGCGGGGTGCTGGTCGATCAGAGCGGCGAAGCGAAGAGCGCTCCCGTCCAGCCGAGCCAGGGACTGATCAACGACCTGCTCACCGACGACAGGGGCTACGCCCTCTACCGCTTTCAGATGGTGGTCTGGTCGGTGGTGCTCTCGGTCCTGTTCTGGTCGAGCGTCTACAAGCACCTCGCGATGCCCGATTTCAGCGCCACCGTGCTGGGGCTGATGGGCATCAGCTCGGGCACCTACCTCGGGTTCAAGGTGCCCGAGAAGAAGCAGGCGACCGCCCCGCAGGACGAGAGCAAGGGCGGCAAAGAAGCGCCGTAGCCACCTCCACCACCTCGATCAACCTCGCTGTCCCTTGGCGGGCGGGGCCACCGCTCCCATGGAGAGCAAGGTGGGTTTGATCGGCGGCCCGCCGAGGCCGAGCGCTCGCGCCGGCGGTCGCGGTCCCACCTTGGTGCGCTCTCCTTCTGGATCCGAAGGCCTCTCCGACACCATCCAGTCCGGCGTCCCCTCGGGCTCTCGCCGCGCGTCCCCGAGCCGCGATCCGCTCCGGGCCGCGGGCGCGTCCGAGGGTGCGGTCCGCGGAGCAGAGCGAGGCACGAGCCGCGCGGCCACCATGGCCGGCTCGGACGAGACAGCCGGCGCGCGGGGAGACGGGACACGCGGCAGCTCGACCGTCGCGCGCTGATCCGCGTCGCCCCCGTCGCTCTCTTCGACGGTGGGTCGCCGGGGCTCGATCCGGGCAGATCGGCCCGGCGCTTCGGCCGGCGCCCTGAGCGCATCCCGCAGGGTCCGTAGCTCGGCCACCAGCGTGGAGGCCGCGTCGAGGTACACCGAGAGATCCTGGGCTTGCCGCTCCGCGGCGCGCGCCCTGGCCTCGGCCTCGGCGATCTGGGCGCGCAAGCTCGCCACCATCTGATCGTGGACCGACTTCATCCCCGAGACGAGCGGGTGCACCTTCTGGCCCGCTGCTTCCAGCAGCGCCGACTGGGCCTGTCCGTCTTCCCGCGCCCGCTCCTGTTTCATCACCCCGAGCAGCCGCCGCGGCAAACCGTCGATGCGAAACGAGAGGAGGCCGAGCACCAGGAGCAGCACCACGGCAAAGACAGCGACAGAATTTCCTCCCACGATTTCCTCCAGCGTAGACAGAGGGCAAGGCTCGACCTCTGCGGAGCGCCTTTGGTCAAAGCGCCCGCCCGTCACGGTGATCTGGTCTCTCTTCTTTGTTTTTGTTGGGCGGCCCAGTGTTTTCCAACAACATCGTCCACCCGAGGGGGCTTTTTTCTGGTACGGTCTGTCTCATGCGGGGAATCGTGATCATCAGCGCAGCAGCGCCGGCGTTGCTCGGCATCGTCCTCGGCGCCGGCTGCGGCGAAGAACGGGTCGATTTCGGTCGAGACTGCACCAGGCGAGAGCTGAGTGACTTCGGCTGTGACCTCTGTCCGGAGAGCTGCGGGCGGCCGGACGCCGGGGCCGGAGAGAGCGATGCCGGGACCGGAGAGGGCGATGCCGGGGCCGAGAGGCCGCCCTGTGAAGGAGAATGTGTGATGAGCGCGCCTATCGGCTGGCTCGGTCCTGTCCTCCTCTGGGCGGGCCCCGAGGCGGATGTGCCGGCGTGTCCGCCTTCGGCGCCCGGGAGCAGCCTGTGGTCGACGGAGCCCGTCGCGCCACCGGCCGTCTGCGAGACTTGTAACTGTGAGCCTCCGGCGGGGGCCTGCACGTTGCCTGCGGCCATCTCGACGAGCTCCCTCGTTTGCCCCGGAACGGCGTCGGGCGCCAATCACATCACCTTCGACCCACCGGATGGCTGGACCGGGGCTTGCAACGCCGAAGCCCCCATCCCCGCAGGGGAGATTTGCTCAGGCTCCCTCTGTGTCGCATCGTTGTCCATGGGTCCCATGGCGGTCACGGACGGCCCTTGTACCCCGACGGGCGGAGGGCTCGTCGCGCCGCTCGAGCCGCCCTCCTGGGAAACGACGATCGAGGCCTGCCAGGGCTCGGCCTGGGGCGTGTGCGGGGACAAGAGACAAACCTGTCAGCCCGTTCGTCCTGAGGGCTTTTCCCGGTGTGTCTTCAGCACCGAGCTGACGGATTGCGCCACCGCGTCCCCGTACACCCAGCCCTATGTCGCCTACTGGAGCATCACCGACACACGCGGCTGTGCGCCCTGCACGTGCGGCCCGGTCACGGAGAGCGCTTGCTCGGCCAAGGTCTCGGTCTTTCACGACGCAGGATGCTCCAACCTGCTCGGCACGTACTCCGTCGATGCCGCCGGCTCCAAGTGCTTCGATCTACCGCCAGGCGCCGGCCTCGGGAGCAAGTCGGCCACCTCGCCCGTTTACACCCCGGGCCAATGTCAGCCCGCGGGAGGAGACCCCATCGGAGGGATCGAGCCGTTCGGTCAGATGTCGTTCTGCTGCCTGCCATGAGCGATGCGCCCTTGAGCCGGGGGTGAGAGGCTACATCGCTCCTCCGGTGCCTCCCTCACCGCCTTCCTTTTTTGCGTAGTTGGGGCTGCAGTCGAGGGGCGCTGGGCTGTCGAAAGGGTTGGGGTGGCAGCGCTCGCAGTTCTGGGAGCAGGTGAGCACCGCCCCGACGGCTTCGCTGTAGCAGGCGGGGGTCTCGTGGGGGTCGTTGGCCACGCAGTTGATGCAGCCGGGGATGGCGGTGCATGTGAGCAGCTCCGCGCAGCAGAGCTCTTGCAGGCAGAGCCGGCAGTCGCCGCAGAAGTCGTAAACATCGACGAAGCCCATGCAGGCAGCCGGATCGAGACCACCGGCGCCTGTCGTCGTGCCTGTGGCGGTGGTGGAGCTCGTCGTGGTGCTGCCGGGGATGGTGCCGACGGTGGTGCAAGCCACGATGTCGAGCACCACCACGGCCGAGACGATGGCCCAGCGTTTGATTCGCATGTTCGTTCCTTTCTCGTCAGCCCATGTCAATCGCCCGAGCGCAGGCTCGGGACATACCCTTCGATCCGCTCGGCCAGCGCCTTGCCCGTCTCCGAGCGACGCAGTCGATCGAGCCTCGCCCTGGCCTCGTCGCTCCGTCCGGCTCGCATCAGCGTCTTGATCCAGAGGATCTCCCGCTCGCTCGCGAAATCACCGGCTGGAAAGGCCCGCTCATGGGCCGAGAGGGCGTCGAGCGCGGCGCCGAGATCGTCGCGATCGAAGGCTTGTCGCGCGGCCTCGAAGAGCCGCTGCTCGACCACGAGCGGCTGCTCCCGCGGGGCGGGCTCGCTCGTGGGCAGTGGACGGCGCTTCGCGCGGTCGACAGGCTCCGGCGGCGCGGGCTCCAGCGTGAACGCCGGCCCGATGGGGTGCGCCCGTGTCTCCGCCTCCGCCGTGACGGCGACCGGGTAGGGCAGGGGGACGACCGAGGTCGTCACGACGGGCGGGGGCCGGGCCGCGGCGACGGTCGCCGCGCCGAACGCCGCGCCCGCCGCGAAGGTGAGCCCGAGCCGTGTGATCGGGCGGCGGATCAGCGCGAGCGCGGCCTGGGTGAGCATGGTCGCGCGCAGCCGGGCCCAGGCCGCCCGCTCGACGCCGGCCGGCACAGGAGGGACAGGCCAATCGCGCTCGAGGATCTGGCCGAGCCCGATCGGGAAGAGGAGCAGCCCTCGATCGCGCCGCCGCGCCTCCCAGCGGGCGTGGGCGCGTTCGAGCGCCGCCCGGCCGCGCTGGTAGCGGTCGTACGCCGTGGAGAGCGGGATCTCGAGCTGCTCGGCGACGTCGCGCATCTCGAGGCCGTCGACATCGCGGGCGAGGACGATCACCCGCTGCTCGAAGGGGACCCGCGGGAGCAGCTCGTCGTGGAGGATGCGGCGCAGCTCGTCGAGCTCGACCCCCTCTTCGGCCGGGCTCGGGGCGATCAGGGTCTCGTCCTCCTCGTCCTCGTCGTCGATCACCAGCATCTCTTCGGGCCGCTCGCGACGGAGATAAGCGCGGGCCACGTTGACGACGAACCCCTGCACCCAGGCCGCCGGCACCCCGCGATCGGGATCGTAGGTGTCGTGCCGGCGGAAGAGCGCCAGCATCACGTCCTGCACCAGATCGGCGCGATCGCGCACGGGGACGCGGAGGCGCCGGAGGGCCTGCCAGACGAACGCGTGGATCACCCGGAAGAGCGTCCGCTGTGCCAGGAGCTCATGCCCGGCGAGGCGGCGCGCCGGTCTGACCGGAGGCGCAGAAGGGGGCTTCACTCTTAGTTTTTGTCGGCACGAGGACGGGTTTCCAAGAAAATCGACATGCATGATCAAAACCGGAGGGCGATGGCCGCGCCGAGGGCGCCGTTGACCCGCGAGGCGAGGGGAGAGGGCGCCGGGACGGCCACGCCGTTGAGCGCTCCTCCGAGGGGGCGCGCCATGAAGAGCGCCTCGACCTGGGCGCGGACCGCGAGCCAGGGAAAGACGAGCTGCTCGACGCCGAGGCGAGGGCCGGCGCCGAGGTAGCCGCGCACCGGGTGCCGGGGCAGATCCACGCCGCTCCCGGCGAAAACGAGGGCGCCTCCGGCGAGCACCGCGCAGCCGTAGAGCCAGCCGCGGTGGAGGCAGGGCACGAGGGCTCCGCCGACGCCGAGCGCGCTCACGCGGCCCTCCGGCGCGGCCTGGGGAGCCTGGGCGGAGCTCGGCGCGTCGACGCGGAGATCGAGGCCGATCGAGACGAACGACGCGCGGTAGGCGCCCTCGGTGAACGTCGAGAACGCGGGGCCGGCCGGGCCGACGGCGAGCCCCATCCCGAGCGCGAGGGAGAAGGAGCGCGGGTGATCGGACGGCGGCGCGCGGATCGAGGGCGAGCGAGGGCCGGCGCGCGGATCGACGTCGGGTGAGGTGGCCGGCGAGCCTCCGGGTTGGGGCGCGTCGCGCTCGGCGAAGATCAGCGGATCGAGGTAGAACGCGAGGACGCTGCCGGCGCTGGCGACGAGCGCGGGACAGGCGTCCGCCGGCGCGTCGAGCACCTTCGCCCATGGTGGCTCGCCGGCGTCGCCGAAGGCCGTGAGGCGGGCGGCGAGGCGCGCGCCTCCGCGCTCGAGGACGGGCTCGATGTCGACGAGGACGAGGCGTGACCCGCCGCCGGTGAACGGGTCGTAGCCGAGGTGGCGCCCGACCTCGGCGCGGAGCACCTCTTCCCCGGGGCACGAGGCCGGCGCCCGGTAGTCGAGGCGCGCGTGGATGTGCTTCGGCGGCTCGGCCGCGCGGGCGAACGAGGTCGGCGACGCCGCCAGCAAGGCGGCGAGCAGCGCGAGCGCGTGGAGACGAATGGGCAAGGGCACCCCCGGCGCGGAGACATGAGCCTGCCCGTGCCGCACGAGCGCGGACGTGGCGAGGCGTCTTCCCGTGGAGCGTTCTAGGTCCTCTGGTCAACGATGTCAACGATGATGACGATGGGACCGCTTGGGCCACGCGGGGGCGCGGCGGCGAGCCCCTGCGCCGTCTGGGTCAACAAAAAACGGACGCGGTGCGGGGCGGCGCGCCCGCCTCTCGGGTCCGGGCGCGGGGCGGGCCGGGGGCGCCGTTTTCCAGTTCCGTTTTTTTCCGCCCGGCGCGATCCTCCGCGCCCCGGGCCCGGCCCGGGCCTCGGGGTTTCGCATGGAAAAAGCGCTGAGCTACCAAGACATTCGCCGCGCCTGGGACGCCAAGGACAGCGATCTCGCCGACCTGATCGTCACCCTCGCCCAGGGCCCGGACGCCCCGCCCGCCGTGCCCCCGCGCGAGGGCGCGCGCACCTTCGCCGCGTACCTCTCGGAGATGCGCGGCTACCCCATGCGGCAGAAGCCGAAGGAGGAGCAGGCGCACGCGCGGATCGAGGGGATGAAGGCGCTCGAGGCGCCGGGCGCCGAGGTCCCGCTGCCGGACCGCCTCCAGCTGCACGAGGTGATCCTCGATCTGTGGAAGGACGGCGGCGCCTTCGAGCGGGAGACGCTGCTCGCGGTGGTGCGGCGGGTGCCGCTCCGGTGGGGCCCGTGGCGGGCGATGAAGCGCATCTTCAAGGAGGCCGAGGCGCGCGGCGACTGGGAGATGCTGGGCGCGCTCGGGGCGCGCTTCGACGCGGCGTACGCCGTCGGCGGGGCCTACCAGGGCGAGATCAGCCGCAAGACGCTGGCGTACCTCGTGCGCCGCACCTGGCGCGGGCTCCGTCGCCGCGCGGAGACTTTGCCGGCGAGCTACCCCGACGCGGCCGTCGAGCTGCTCCGCTTCTACGGCAACGACACGCGCTGGGTCTCGACGTGGGCGTACAACCACGTCGTCTTCCACGAGACGAAGAAGTACACGCGTCGCCAGTTCAAGATCGATCGCCGCTTCCAGAACCTGCTCCAGTACCGGGCCTACTCCGATCTGTGGCGGCGCACGCCCCGCCCGCTCTTCACGCTCCTCGAGCGCGCCTCGGCCGATCAGATCCGGAGCTTCGCGATCGCCGCGCTCAAGGCCGACTTCCGCGCCTCGCTCCGCGAGGTCGAGCCCACCTGGGTCGCGCGCCTCATCAACGTGCGCAGCCAGGCCGTGGACGAGTTCGTGGTGTGGCTCCTCGCCAACGTGCCCCGCTTCGAGCAGGGCGCCTTCCGCGAGCTCGGGCTCCACGCGCCGGTGCTGAGCCTGTTCGACTCGCCCTCGAACGAGGCCCGCGCCTACGCCGCGGCCTACGCCCGCACCCACGCCCGCGATCTCTCCCTCGACGAGCTCTACCGCCTCGCCAACAACACGAGCGAGGACGTGCGCAAGCTGAGCCGCGATCTATTGCACGATCGCGATCCGCGGAAGGACGTGGGGCTCGACGGATGGGGCCGCCTGCTCGGCACGCCGCACGGGCACGACCTCGCCGCCGCCGCGCTGCGCAAGCACTTCGGGGCCCGCGAGCTCACGCCCGAGTGGCTGAAGGAGCGGCTGCTCTCGCCGAACAACCAGGTGTTCGAGCTCGGCGCGGAGCTGCTCGGCCGCGTCCACACGCCCAAGGCCCTCGGCGCGGGGTACTTCCGCGATCTGCTCGACGACGCGCGGCTCACCGCGCAGGCGGCGCGCTTCGCGATCGACAACCTCTCGCGCTTCCCGCAGGACGAGATCGGGATCGATTTCCTGAAGCGCGCCCTCGTCCACCCGCTCACCACCGCGGCGGTGACGGGGTGGGTCGAGGAGGAGCGGATCAAGGCCAAGGACCTCGGCGCCGATCTGCTCAAGGCGCTCGCCTACAAGCCGACCTGGGAGACCGACGCCTGGGTGAACGAGCTCAAGGGCAGCGGCCGGGCGTGGGCGCGCGATCTCGGCTTCAGCGAGCGGCTCTCGACGCTCGCGCTCAAGCTGCTCAGCGACGTGCGGCGCTTCTCGCCGAGCGAGCTCGGCTTCGACTGGCTGATGCAGCTCGCGGGGCGGAGCGAGAAGCAGTACGCGGACTTCGCGGTCGAGTACATGATCAAGGCCTTCGTCCCGGCCGACTTCGCGCCCAAGCAGGAGGCGCCGCCGCCGGCCGCCGCGCCCAAGGCCAAGCAAGCGGCCGATCTGAAGGGGCAGTCGTTCCTGTTCACCGGGAAGCTCGCCACCATGCAGCGGAGCGAGGCCACCAAGAAGGTGACGGGCGCGAACGGGAAGAACGCGTCGGGCGTGAACCCGAAGCTCGACTACCTGGTGATTGGCGACGACGGGTCGCCGCTCTACGGGGCAGGGCGCAAGGGGAGCAAGCAGCTCGACGCCGAGAAGCTGATCGGCGCGGGGGCGCCCATCAAGATCATCTCCGAGACGGCCTTCCTCCAGATGCTCGCCGGAGAACAACGTACCTTCTCGGGTGACAGCGTCAACGCGGGCGCTGCTCGCCTCTGGACGCTCGCCACCGAGCCCGGCCCGGCCGACGCGCCGCTCCGCGTCTTCGCCCTCCAGTACCTGCGCCGGCACCACCCGGACATCAGCCTGGCGCTCACCGATCGACCGGTGGATCCAGGTGCCGAGGTGCCCGCCGACTTCCTGAGTTTCGAGCGCGTGAAGCCCCTCTTCCTCGACGCGCGCGATCCGATCCGGGAGCTCGCCCTCGATCTCGCGCGCTGGGAGCTCGCGCGGTGGAAGCCGCCGATCGAGGCGATCGTCGAGCTGTGCGAGTCGCCCCACGCGGAGGTGCGCGAGTTCCTCGCCAAGGCGCTCACCGCCGGGCCTTCGATGGAGCATGCGCGCTACCGGGTCGATCCGGCGACGTTGACCGCCGACGCGGTCTACAGCTTCTGCGAGTCACTCGACGCGGAGACGCGCGCGCTCGGGATGAAGCTCATCGGGGACAACCCGCGGCTCGCCATCCCCGAGGAGCTGTTCCGGCTCACCGAGAGCCCCGACCGGCAGGTGCGGGCCTTCGTGATCAAGACGATCTGGTCGCTCTACCGCGACAAGGGGATCACCGGGCACTGGAAGCCGGCGGCGCGGCCCGAGGTACAGGTCGGCAAGAAGCCCGAGCCGGCGAAGAAGGGCGCGCCGAAGGACGAGGGCAAGGTGGCGAAGGATGAAGGGCCGCCGAAGAGGCCCGAGGGGAGGCCGGCGAGCGACGCGGCGCTCCGCGATCTGGTGCGCAGGGTCTTCCTCACCGTGTCGCCTGGCCGTCTGCCCAAGGTTGCGGCCGAGGCAGGCAAGGCCCGCAAGGCGAGCAAGACGCGGCCGCTCCCCGCCCGCAAGGCGAAGCTCGGGCTGATCGAGGTGATCCGCGATCTGGCCGTCGAGGACGCGGCCTTCGCGGCGATCGTCCGGCCCCTCTTCGCGGAGCTGTCCGGCTCCATCGGCCCGAGCGAGCGCGCCGCATGCCTCGTGGCCCTGACCCGGATCGACAGGGCGCACCCCTCTCTCGTCGAGCGCCAAGGACGCAGCGTGACCGTGGAAAACCAGGACAAGTTCGTTCCGTTCCGGGGCGCCCTCCGGGCCGCGATCGGTCAGGGGCAGGTGCTCGCGTTCGTGACGGTGCACCCCGAGGGGCAGCAGACCGCGGTCTACCGGCTCGATCTCGACAAGATGGAGCTCGCGAGCGACGCGCTGCCGGGCGGCGCGGTGGCGCTCGCCGAGGCGGACGATCAGCTCTTCGCGGCCGGCACCGACGGGAAGATCCACCGCGGGCCCCTCGCGGGCGGGGCGCTCTCGCCGATCGGCGAGGCCTTCGATCCAGCGCCGAGCGCGCTCGCGGTGCTCTCGGAGGGGCGGCTCGCGGTGCTCTCGGGCGCGGCGATCGCCATCGTGGATCGCAAGAGCGGCAAGGTGTTGCAGCGGCTCCCGCTCGCCGAGGCGGGGACGGCGCTGGCGGCGGACGCGACGGGGATCTTCCTCGCGGCCGGGACGAGCCGCGGGGTGCTCGCGGTGTTCGACTGCGAGGAGAAGAAAGACTTCCTCGCGGCGGAATCGAAGAAGATCCACGACGGCGCGATCTCGGCGCTGCTCTTCGATCCGGACGAGCTCCGCGTGTACTCGGCCGGCTCGGACAACAAGCTGCTCTTGACCCACGCGCGCGGGGAGCTCGAGCCCGAGGATCGATCGGGCGGCGCGGCGCACGACGGGATCGTGCAGGCGCTCTGCATCGGCGTGGAGGACAAGCTCTACAGCGCGGGCAAGGACGGCACGCTCAAGACCTGGGCGCGCGGCCCGCAGAAGCGCAGGCCGTCGACGCTCAAGGACGGCGTGGGCAGCGGCGTCGCGCTCGCGCGCGTGACGTGGAAGGGGAGGCCCCACCTCGCGCTCCTCGCGGAGGATCAGACGATCCGGCTCTTCCCGCTCGACGCGGGCGGCAAGGTCAACGAGCGCGCGCTGGTGATCCGCGACGCCTACGCGCTCGCCGAGCACGAATTCGAGGCGCGCGAGCCCGAGCGGCGCGAGGCGGCGCTCCGCACCCTCAGCGGTTACAACGACGGGAAGGCCATCGAGATCCTCGGCAAGCGCGCCGGGCAAGACCCGGACGTGAGCCTGCGCGCGCTCTCGACGAAGCTGCTCGGGGCCTCGGGCAACCCGCGGGCGAACAAGCTGCTCGAAGGGCTGCTCGGCGCGGGCGAGGAGCAGGTGCGGCGCGCGGCGCTCGACGGGCTCCGCGCGCTCGAAGGGCAGGCCGCGCTCCGGCCGCTCGAGCTCGCGCTCGGCGTGAACAAGCGCGACGTGGGCGTGGCCGCGGTCGAGGCGCTGACCGCGCTCGGCAAGAGCGACGATCAAGCGATGGCCCGCCTCGTGCGGGCGCTCGACGACGATCCGGTCGAGGTGCGCGCCGCGGCGCTCGCGGGGCTCGAGCAGCTCCACGATGCGGCGAGCCCCGAGGCCTCGCTCATCGCGCTGCGCTCGCGGCGGCCGGACATCCGGAGGCTCGCGCTCGTGCGCTGCTTCCAGCGCAAATTGCTCGATCGGAGCGAGGTGGGCGCCGCGCTGCGCAAGCACGAGGGAGACAGCGACGCGGACGTGCGGCGGACGGCGTTCCTCGTGGCCGTGATGAGCCGCCCCGCGCTCGGCGAGGCGCTCGCGGGCCGCGATCGCGATCTCGGCCGGCAGCTCGACGAGCTCTCGACCTTCGGCCAGAAGGTCGAGCCCGCGGCCGAGGGCGAGGCGGGTGAGAAGGCCGAGAAGACCGAGAAGGTCGAGGCCAAGCCGGCCAAGGGGAAGAAGGCCAAGGCCGCGGAGAAGGAGCCGGAGGCCAAGCCGAGCAAGGGCGAGGCGAAGAGCGCACCGGCGCTCACCGAGGCCGATCTCCGGCCGCTCCTCGAAGCGATGGCGAGCCGCGCGCTCGACACGTGTCTGCTCGGCGCGCGGGGTCTCGCCGCGCTCCAGGACGAGCGCGCCTTCGGGACCTTGCTCCAGCTCACCAACGAGCGCTCGGCGCCGGCCCGGGTCGAGGCGTGCAAGGCCCTCGCGGAGCTCGGCGATCCGCGCGGCGTGCAGCGCCTCCGCCAGATGCTGCGCGACGGGGACGGCGCGGTCCGCGACGCGGCGTTCAGCGCCCTCTCGCGCCTGCTCGACAAGGGGCCCCTCGACGCGGCCGAGGCAGGCTTGCTCGCGCCGCAGGAAGACGTGCGCGGCCGGGCGCTCCAGCTCCTCGCGCGGCAGCTCAAGAAGGACCCGCCGAAGAAGCTCGAAGGGCGGGCGGTGGAGCTGCTCTCCCGGGCGCTCTCCGATCCTTCCGCGAGCCTGGGGAGCGAGGCCTTCAAGATCGCGCTCAACCTGGAGGTCGGCGGTGGAGGCGCGGGCACGCTGCGCTTCGCGCTCGGCAGCATGCAGGCCTCGGTGCGGCGCGAGGTGCTCGGCGAGGTCATGGGGCGCATCCAGGAGCCGTGGGCCCCCGGGCTGCTGCACGAGATCTTCGCCGACCCGGACGCGGGCGTGCGGGCCGAGGCCTTCGAGGCCTCGCAGAAGCGCAGCAAGGGCCGCGCGATCGAGCCGCTCGCCGCGGCGATCGAGGGCAAGCACACCGACCTGAAGCTCAAGGCGATCGAGATCCTCGGCAAGCGCAAGGTCGAGGGCGCCGGATCGTTGCTGCTCAAAGCGATCGGCGACGAGGACGACAAGGTGCGGATCGCCGCGGTGGACGCGCTGCTCCCCGAGGAGGCGGCCGAGGCCATGGCGAGCGAGAGGGCCGACGTGCGCGTGCGTGCGGCCCAGGCGCGCGCGGCCTACGGCGATACACGGGCGCTTGCCCCGCTGCTCGCCCTCGCGGCCGAGAAGGAGCCGGAGCTCGCCGAGAAGCGGGAGGCCTGGATCGATCGAACGAGCCGCGCCCTCCGCGGGCTCGGCGAGCTGGGCGACCCCGGCGCGCTCGCGGCGGTCTCGGCGCTCGCGACGCACAAGGAGAAGCGGATCGCGCAGGCCGCGCTGGAGGCGCTCGGCTGGATCGCCCGCCCCGGCGGCGATGTCGGCGCGCTCAGGGCGGCCCTCTCGCTGGGCGACGCCGACCTCCGGCTGGAGGCGGCGCTCGGCCTCGCGCGGGTCGCCGACGGCGCGGCGCTCCCGCTCGTGAAGGGCCTCGTGCAGACCAAGGGCGCCTCCGCGCAGCGCGGGCTCTCGGCCTCGCTCACCCTGGGCGCGCAGGCCGGCGACCTCTTCATGGCCTACCTCGATCACGACGAGGAGCCGGTGCGGCGGCGGGCGCTCGTCCTGATGATGCTGGTCGAGTCGAGCGAGCAGGACGGGGTGCCGGATCGCTGCCTCGCCGCGCTCTCCTCGGCCCACCCGCGGACGCGGATGGTGGCGGCCCGCGCCCTCGAGTCCTTCGCCGATCCGGCGGATTTCTCGGCCTTCGTGGCATGGCTGCTCAACGATCGAGGCGACGATCATGCGGCGTGGACGATCGGACACGACGTGGTCCGCGCCCTCGCCGAGATCGCCGCGTTCGGCGATCCGCAGCTCAAGGCGAGGATGGCGCGCCTGCTCGACGCGCTCGACGACGAGAAGCAGGACCGCTTCGACCGGACCTACGCGGTGTTCCAGAAGCGGTTCGCGGCCTCGATCAAGGAGCTCGTCGCGAGCGCCGCGAAGCGCAAGCCGGCGGCCCCCGAGTACGCGCCGGAGGAGCTCCGCCGCGTGGTGCTCGGCGCCTACGCGGGCCTCTCCCGGCAGATCGGCGGCGCGCTGGAGGTGCGGGTGCGGCAGACGGCGCTCGGCCGGCTCACCGCCATGGCCAAGGCCGACGCCAAGCTCAAGGAGACGGTGCAGTCGCTCCTGCTCCTCTCGCTGGGCGACCCGACCAACGCCGTCCGCAAGCTCGGCTTCGACAGCCTCTCGGCGCTGGGCATGCCCGCGGCCGAGCTGGGCGCCGAGGCGCTCGCGGTGGGCCACCGGGACATGGGCGTGGCCGGGCTCGGCTTGCTCGCCGAGAGCGGCGATCGCGCCTCGAAGGAGAAGGTGCTGACGCAGGTGCTGCTCGGCAACACCGACGGGCTCGAAGAGGAGGCGGCCAAGCTCCTCGCCGAGCTGCGCGGGGCCGCCGAGGTGGCCGTGACGGCGCTCGAGGCTCGCTCGCAGGCCGCGCGGGATCGCGCGGTGGCGGCGCTCGCCCAGCGCTACGACGAGGGCGAAAGGGTCAAGGAGGCGCTGCGGGGCGCGCTCGGATCGCGCTACCGGCACGTGCGGGATCGGGCCGCGATCGAGCTCGCCGGCAAGAAGGATCCGGCCGCGTTCGACGCGCTCGTGAAGATGCTCGACACGGACGCCCAGGCCGCGGCGACCGACGCCCTGGTGCGCCTCGGCGACGCCCGCGCGCCCGAGGCCTTCATGAACCGCATCGACAAGGACCCGGCGGGGAACGCCCGGGTGGACGCGCTGCTCGCCGCGGTCGGATCGTTCCGCGCCCCGGCCACGGTGCCGCGCTTGCTCGGCTATCTGGAGGAGCGCAAGAAGCGGCGGGCGGCCCACGCGGCGCTGCTCGCCGTGAGCGGCTTCGATCAGGCGACGCCGCGCACCGACGAGGAGATCGACGCCGGCACGGCGTGGGAAGACAAGCAGCACCCGCGCCGCGCCGACGTGCTCGCGAAGCTCCTCGACGCGCTCTACCGCCTCGGCGACGCCGACCTGATGCGCGAGCTGATGCCGAGCGCGCGCTGGGCCCGCGGGGGCGAGGTCGATCCGGTGCTCGCGCCGCTCGCCACCTTCGCGAAGGACGATCTGCGCCACGCCGCGCTAGGCGCTCTCGGCTTCCGCCTCCGCAAGCGCAAGGGCTCGGCCGAGCCGCTCGTCGCTGCGCTCTCGCATCCCAACCCGGCGACGCAGCTCCTCGCCGCCGAGGGCCTGGCGCTCGGCGGGCGCGCCGACGGCATCCGGGTGCTGCTCACCGCGATCGATCTGATGCCCGAGCTCTCCGATCGGGTCCGCGCGGTGCGGGCGCTCGGCGAGCTCGGCGACGCCCGGGCGCTCGATCCGCTGCTCCGCCTCGTGAACGAGGAGGGACACGCGCTGCAAGAGGAGGCGGCCGAGGCCATCGGTCACCTCAAGAGCACGCCCAAGGGCCCGCAGATCGAGGCGTTGCTGCTGCGCCTCGCCGCGGGGCCGGGCGGCGTCGGGCGGCGGGCCCTCGTCGGGCTGCGCTGGTTCGACAGCCGCGCGGGCTGGGATCTCATCCGCGGCCGCGCCGCCGACGAGGATCGGCTGGTGCGGGCGACGGTGGCCGAGCTGCTCGCGCACGACGGCGATCCGGCGAGCCGCGAGGCCCTGATCAAGCGGCTGGAAGAGGACGTCGATCACGCGACGGCGCTCGCCGCGGCGCGGAGCCTGCGCAAGCGCGACGGGGAGAGCTCGCTCGAGCCGGACTACCTGCTCCTCCGCGCGCGCTACTCGAACCTGGAGCCGGACACGCTCGGGCGCCTGCGCGAGAAGGGCGACGCGGCGAGGATCCTGGAGCTCTTGCCGAAGATCCCGTCGCAGCACGAGAACACCTACGTCCGCCCGCTCGTGAGCGCGCTGCTCGCGCGCTCGCCGCTCCCGCTCGACGCGGCGAGCGCGCAGATCGGCAGCGTGTTCGAGAGGGTGGCCGCGGTGGCTGCCCAGATCCTCGGCCGCGCCGGCACCTCGGCGGCCAAGGCCCATGGCAAGGCCCTGGTCGAGGCGACGCGCAAGGCCGCCTCGGCCTGGGCCACGGCCCGCGCCGAGGTCGAGCGCGGGGTCGATCGCCTGGAGCCGCAGACCGAGCGCTACCGGCGGATGATCATCGCCGCCGGCAAGCTCGGCGTGGGCGCCGAGGAGGTGATCGCCGCGGCCTCGCTCGGGGGAGACGACCCGCGGGCGCGCGCCATCCGGATCGAGGCGCTCACCGCGCTCTCCACCGGGTTCGCCGGGCCCGCCGGGCTCGACGCCCTCGCGGCGGCCACGGTGGGCAACGATGGATCACAGCGGCAAATCGCCGCCGCGGCTCTGTCTCGCCTCGCGCCGGATCGGGCGGCGTCCCTCGCGGCCAAGGTGCTCGACGATCGTCCGAGCGTGGGCCGGCTGCTCGCGGGTCACGAGCGCGACGCGCTGCCTACCCTGCGGCAGGCAGCGACCCGGGTGCACACCCAGGGCGTGGCCCTCCCGCTGCTCGTGCAGAGCGGCGACGTGGAGGGCCTCGCCGCCGCGCTCGCCGACCAATCGCTCGGCGAGGTGGCGCGGCTCGGCGTGATCGAGGCGCTCGCGCGCATCGCCACCGACGAGGCGTTCAAGCCGATCCTCGCCGTGGCGACCTCGAAGTCCGAGGACGAGGAGCTGCGCAAGGCGGCGTTCCGCGGGCTCCGCCGGGGCAAGCGGGCCCAGAAGCAAAAGCAGGCAGGTCGGGAGGTCGTGCGATGAGCGGCGAAGATCCCTCGAAGCAGGGCGAGGGCAAGGAGACCGAGGCGAAGCCCGAGGGCGACGAGGTGAAGCACCCGCGGACGGAGGTAGTCCTCCGCTACGCGGGCGCGAGCCAGGTCAGCTCCGAGGGCGGCAAGACCACCCTCGCGCTCTTCGGCAACGTGCAGCGCGGCGACGTGCGCGGCGCGGGGAGGGTGAAGGACCCGATCCGCCTCCGCGAGGCCCTCTCGGCCTTGCACGACGTCGTGAGCAGCGACTTCCGCTACATCCCCAAAGATCGCACGCAGTACATGGCCTACATGCGCCTGCGCAAGCAGGCCTCGACCATGAACCTGTGGGAGGCGCAGCGGGCCTACGTCGACTGGCTCCAGCGCAACGATCCGCTGGCCTTCGCGGTGCTCGATCCGATCGTCACCGTCCACCCCGATCAGGTCCTCTTCGAGGTGTTCAGCAAGGACGAGGGCAGCTACGCCAAGCTCGGCGTCGACTGGTCCGCGCTCGAGGTCGAGGGCGAGCGCCGCTACGGGAGCACCAACATCGACTTCAGCCAGGCGCTCTTCGACGGCATCCAGCGGATGCGAAGCTACCGGGAGACGCGCCTCTCGGTGACGCCGGAGGCGGTGGCGGTGGCCACTGCCGGCGCGCCCGAGGTGATGGAGAAGAAGGTGAGCGTGCCCGACTCGTGGCTGCGCGGCTTCCTCCAGGTGCAGTCGGCGGGGACGTTGCCGCGCACGGTGCTCACGCTCGCGCCGCTCGATCTCTACAACGTGCTGCGCCACCTGCGGATGAACGCGGACGTGAAGACCACGCCGCTCGCCCCGGGGGAGACGCGCTCCAAGAAAGGCGGGCGCGGGGTGCGCGTCGAGCTCGTCCCGGGCGAGGCGCCGCGCCTCGTGCTGGAGCCCTGGGAGCTGGTGCTCCCGACGACGGCGGGCGTCTACACGGGCAAGACGCCCGAGATCGTCCGCATCTGGGGCCGGCGCCGGCTGATGCTCCTGAAGCGCCTCCTGCCCTTCGCGGAGCGCGTCGAGGTGCACCTGCTCGGCACCGGCCTGCCGAGCTTCTACGTGCTCCGCGCGGGGCCGATCACCTTCACCCTGGCGCTCTCGGGCTTCACCTCGGCCAACTGGGCGCAGGCGGTGAGCTTCGATCTGCTGCTGCCGCGCAAGGCCGCGCCGGCGGCGCTCGACAAGGTGACGGCGCACCTCGAGAAGGTGTCGCTCGCCACGGCGGCGGAGACCCAGAAGGCCCTCAAGCTCGACGCCTCGGCATGCCTCGAGGCGCTCCAGGTCGGCTGCCAGCAGGGCAAGCTGATGTTCGACGTGGAGCGCGAGGTCTATCGCTACCGTCCGCTCACCGGCGCCCCGATCGACGCGGCCCGCTTCGAGTTCCGCAACGATCGCGAGCGCGTCGCGCACGATCTCGTGGCCCAGAAGGGCGCGGTGAAGATCGTCACCGAGAACCGGATCCACGGGGTCGGGCTCGAGCTGACGGGGAAGGTGGCCGTCGCCGCCGACAAGCGGGAGTACCGGCCACAGCTCCTCGTCGACGACGAGGGACGGGTGCGCAAGGCCGACTGCACCTGCTCGTTCTTCCGCAAGCACCAGCTCAAGGAGGGGCCCTGCGAGCACCTGGTGGCGCTGCGCCTCCTGCAGGCCCGTGAAGAGGCCGAGCGGCGGGCGCAGCGGGGCAAGGCGCGGACCACGATCACCGTGGAGACGCGCACGTACTCGAAGCGGCATGCGAAGGGAGAGTCCGTCGTGCAGCTCTCGTTCGACGAGCGGCGGCTCAAGGTGCGCTGGGGCGAGCGGGGCGAGGCGGGCCGGGCGCAGAGCCTCGTCTTCGACTCGGTGGACGAGGCCCGCGCCGCCTACTTCGAGCGGGTGACCGATCTGGAGAAGCGCGGCTTCCTCGACGCGACGGCAGGCTGACCCATGACCACGCGAAACGACTATCAAAGGCTCCTCGATCTCTGGCGATCCATCGGTCAGGCCGGCGGGATCAGCGCGTTCGTGCAGGCGCAGCTCCGCGAGCGGGGCTTCGTGCTCGAGCGCAAGAAGACCGACGGGATGAGCAAGAACGAGCTCTCCGCGTACAAGAAAAGCCTCAAGGAGGAGGCCGCGGAGCGCAGGCGGCTCAAGAAAGAAGCGTTCCTCGCGTACCGCGCGGTGCACGTCGTGCACCTCGGCGAGGGCGAGGGGCTCTTCTTCAACGACCAGTCCGACTTCGACAGGTGGGATCACCCGCGCGCCGAGGAGCGGGCCGCCGAGAACGAGCTGCCGAAGATCGACAAGCCCGGGCAGCTCGCCGAGGCGCTCGGCCTGACGATCCCCGAGCTGCGATTTTTGGCCTTCCACCGCGACGTGGCCGAGAAGATCCACTACACGCGCTTCACCATCCCGAAGCGTGACGGCTCACCCCGGGCGATCTGGGCGCCGCTGCCCAAGCTCAAGGCGGCGCAGCGGTGGATCCTCCACAACGTGGTGGAGAAGCTCCCGGTGCACGGCAAGAGCCACGGCTTCCTCGCGAGCCGATCGATCGCCACCAACGCCGCCGCCCACGTGGGCTCGAAGGTGGTGCTCAAGGTCGACCTCAAGGACTTCTTTCCCACGGTCACGTTCCGGCGCGCGAAGGGCATCTTCCGCAACGCCGGCTACCGCGATCCCATCGCCACGCTGATGGCGCTGCTCTGCACCGAGGCGCCGCGGGAGATCGTCGAGCGCGACGGCAAGACGTACTTCGTGGCCCTCGGCCCGCGCTGCCTGCCGCAGGGCGCGCCGACGAGCCCGGCGCTCACCAACACGCTGTGCATGCGCCTCGATCGCCGCCTCGCCGCGCTCGCGAAGAAGCTCGGCTGGCGGTACACGCGCTACGCCGACGATCTCACGTTCAGCCTGCCGGAGGACCACAAAGGCAAGCCGCGCATCGGTACTTTGCTCGGCTCGATCGGGCGGATCGCGCAGGACGAGGGCTTCCGGGTGCACCCGGACAAGACCCACATCGCGAGGCGCGGCGATCGGCAGAAGGTGACGGGCCTCGTGGTGAACGGGAGCGGCGCGCCGCGGGTGCCTCGCGCGCTCAAGCGGCAGCTCCGCGCGGCGATCCACAACGTGAGCCACGGCAAGCCGCTGAAGGAAGGCGAGACGATCGCCCGGCTGGCGGGGCATGCGGCGTATGTCTACATGACCGATCCCGCGCTCGGCTCGAAGCTCCTGAAGCAGCTCTCCGCCCTCGACGGCTGACCTCGCGCAGAACAATCGGTGCGCCGGCCCTTGTCCGCGCGCTCGAGGGTGCGTACGAGGGAGGCATGCACCTGCTCGTCACGCTGTTCATCGGCTTTCTGGTCGGTCTGCTCGCGCGGTTCCTCCACCCCGGCAACGACAAGATGGGGATCATCCTGACGACGATGCTGGGGATCGGCGGCGCCTTCACCGCCAATTACCTCGGGCAGGCGCTCGGCATCTACAAGGCCGGCGAGCGGGCCGGTTTCCTCGGCGCCGTCGTGGGAGCCGTCGTGCTCCTCGTCGGCGTCGGAATCGTGCGTCGGATATTGCGCTGACGGGCGACGCAGATCGTGCGTGCCGGCCCTCGGAGAACAAGACCTCTCCGCCCGGCCGGCGTTTACCGGACGATCGTCGATATCTCCATCCCTGCGAGCGTGGCTCGCGCGCGCCGCTCCGGCGAATTATGCGCGAATAGAGCCGCTTGACCTCCCCACTCGGAGGGTGTTCCATCCGGGACACAGTTTTTGACGGGAGGTCTTCGATGCTCGAGAAGAACCGAATCCCCGCGCTCCCACCGAACGCGATCGACGGTGAGTGGATGGGCCGCAAGGCCCGCTTGGCCACGAATCGAATCGTCGTCAAGCTCAAGCCAATTGCACACGACAGCGATCGCGCGCTCGATGACGCGATCGAGGCCATCCGGTCCGTCATCCCCGGCGGGCGGCTCCTCCGCCGGCCGCGCGCCACGGCCCGCCTGCTCTATTTCGTCACCCCGGGGACCGATGTGCACGCGCTCGCCAAGCAGCTCTCCGCGCGCCCCGACGTCGCCTGGGCGGAGCCCGATGTCATCGATCACGTGGCCGTGGTGCCCAGTGATCCTCGGTACAGCGATCAGTGGGGGCTCGACAAAGTCGGGGCTCCCGACGCGTGGGACCTGGCGACCGGCACGTCGACGGGCACCCTCATTGGCATCATCGACAGCGGGATCGCGATGAGCACCGCCGACGTGCTCGATCACCCGGATCTGAATGACTCGGCCCGCTACATCCTCGGCACCGACTACGTCGACGGCGGCACGCCCCGCGACCTTCACGGGCACGGCACCCACGTCGCGGGCATCGCCGCCGCCGAGACGGACAACGCTCAAGGCGTCGCCGGCATGAGCTGGAGCAACCGCGTCTACGTGTGCCGGACGCTCGACGCCACCGGCAACGGGAGCGGGGCGAATTTCGCGGATGCCGTCGAAGAGATCGTCGACTACGCGGTCTCGCAGGGTACCAAGGTCGTCATCAACTACAGCGGCGGCGGCGGCGCCTCGATGACGAAGCAGGACGCCTGCCAGTACGCGAACGATCACGGCATGCTCCTCTGCGCCGCGGCGGGCAACGACTACGGCGGCGCGGTCATCTTCCCCGCCGCGTACTCGACGATGTTCGACGCCGTGATCGCCGTCGGCTCGACGAACTCCGACGACACGGTGTCCGATTTCTCCAACGTCGGTCCCGAGGTGACGGTGGTGGCGCCCGGTCGAGACATCCTGTCCACGACACCGCCCTACGCCGTCGGCCTCGGCACTGCCCTCAATTACGACTACCTGAGCGGGACGTCGATGGCCACGCCGCTCGTCACCGGCCTCTGCGCGTTGATGTGGAGCCGGCACCCGGGGTTCACCCACACCAAGATCCGCACCGGGCTCATCTCCACCGCCGTCAAGCTGGGGGCGGGCACGTTCGACAACAGCTGGGGCAACGGCCGGGTCGACGCCCATCAAGCCGTCCGTTACGGCGATCTGATCACGCCGACGACCTTCACGCGGTTCACGCGCTTCACGCGGTTCACGTCGCTCACGCGGTTCACCACGTTCTCGCCGTTCACCACGTTCACGCGGTTCACGCGCTTCACGCCGCTCACGCGCTTCACGCGCTTCACCCGCTTCGTCCCGTTCACGCGGTTCCCGCCTTTCAGCCCGGGGCCGGGCCCGGATCCGGGGCCCTGGCGAGATCCGGCGCCCTTCGTCCGTTTCCGCGGCACGCTCTTCCCCTCGGAAGATCTGTCCATCGGCCGCTTCGACGAGTTTGCGGGCGTGGCCGGCGCCCTCGCGGAGGGCGGCTACGAGCGGCTCGATCAGCTCGCGACGGCCGACGCGCAGGAGCTGTCTCATCACCTCGGCGCGCCGATCGATCTCGCCCGTTCGCTGGTCGAGGTCGCGCAGGCGCGGCTGCGAACGCTCCCCCACTGAGCGGTCCCGCGGAGATGCCGACGAACCCTTCCATGCCGATCGCGTCGACGGCGCTCACCAGCGTCATCATCCCCACATGCAACGAGGGCGCGCTCCTGCAGGAGACGGTGGAGAGCGTGCTCTCCGCCCGGGGGGTGAGGCCGTTCGAGGTCCTCGTCGTCGACGACGGCTCCACCGACGGGAGCGCCGATCGCTATCGCGGTACAGCCCGCGCCGGCGTGCGCGTGATCGAGGGCGGGGGGCTCGGCGTGGCCGGGGCGCGCAACCTCGGCGTCGCGGAGGCGAAGGGCGATCAGCTCGTCTTCCTGGACGCGCACTGCACCGTCTCCCCGGCCTGGCTCGATCGGCTCGCCGAAGCGCTCGCGCCGGATGACGTGGCGGTGGCCGGTCCGGCCTTCACGCGCCTGCGCGAGACGGAGCCTCGGGGCGCGGGGTTGAGCTGGAGCGACTACACCCTCGACACGCACTGGTTCGATCCAATCGACGGGCAGGGACCGTACGAGGTCCCCCTCACCTGCGGGGCCTGCCAGGCCTTTCGCACGACGACGTTCCACGCCATCGGCCGCTTCGAGCCGGGGTTCTCGCGCTGGGGTTACGAAGACATCGAGATCTGCTTGCGCGCCTGGGCGCTGGGCTACCGCGTCGTGGCCCAGCCCGAGGCGACCGTGGCCCACCACTTTCGCGAGAGCCGCGCGTACGACGTGGACGACGCGGGGGTCGTCTACAATTTCCTGCGGATGATCTACCTGCACTTCTCCCCGCGGCGCATCGATCACGTCCTCGGGATCATCGCGTCGACGGTCGGCTTCGAGGAGGCGATGCAGGCGATCGCCGAGAGCGACGTCCTGGCGGTCCGGGCCGCGCTCGACGAGGTGCGCCTGCGTGACGACGCGTGGTTGATCGATACCTTCATGCCTCACCTCCGGTTGCCGGAGAGGGCGCCGGCGGCGCGCCGGGCGCGGTGAAGGTCCACGTCGCTCCGCGCGGAGCCGCGATCGACCGCGCGGCTAAAGGGGTGACGAAAAAAACGTCGCGAGCAGACCGAAGCTAGGGAGGGCGACCGAGGAATCCTCGGCGATTTTGAGGGAGCCCGACCGACGAATCGGGCTGCGTAGCAGGTCTTTTCGTCACCCCGTCAGTTGCGGCGCAGGATGCGCCCGATGATCTTGTGCACGCTCTCGGCGCGCGAAATGATCCGGTCGGCGTAGCTCTCGACCTCGCCGAGGGCGCGCACCACGAGGCCCGCCGTGTCGGACGTCAGCGTCACGTCGGTGCGGCCGCGGATCGTCACGCGATCGGCCTCGATCGTGTACTGATCGGTCACGTCGACCCCCGGCGTCGGCTGGGTGCGCAGGGCGCCGAGCACGGTCCATGCGCCGCTCGCGTCACGCTCGACGAGCACGCGCTCGCCGCGCGAGGCCGCGCCCTCGAGCACCGCCGGGTGCACGGCGGCGTCGCGCGTGGCGGCGACGAGCTGACCGCCGAGATCGATGCGCAGGGCGTCTCCCTCGATCGCGTCGATCTTCGCCGTGCAGAGCACGGGCGTCGCGATCAGGCGGAGCGCGGTCGGCGGGGACGCAGGCTCGCCCGAGGGGGAGGGACCAGGATCGACGGCGCGCGCGTGCTTGCTTCGTTGCATGGTGATCCTCGCGTCTCGCCGGTGCGCCCGGGCACCGGCGATCGACATGCGAGCCTAACGGATGACGTGGGGGAGAGGGAAGGGCTTGTCCGCGCCGCACTGCGCCATGAGCTCTGTCTCGCGCTGTATTTGCGCTGCGCCACGCGCGGGAGGCTGACGATCGAGCGATGGCCGTGGCGCCGTCAGGCGGAGGGTCATCCCTCCGCGTAACCCCCCGGACCTTCGCGGAAATACCGGTTGCTCGGTTTTCGCCCTGGTCGTTACCATGGGGTGCTCGCCTCCGGGCGAGCGACGAGGCCATGGACTTCGACCGCATCTGCGAGCGCCGGAGCTGGATGACGGTGCGATGCCTGCCGATGGAAGACCATCGCGGCGCGCCGGTGGTCGTGGTCGTGGCGAAGATGGCCTACCGCGTGAGCCCGCGCGGGGCCGTGCGCGTCTCGGTCGCGCCGGTGCGCCAGCACTCGGTGCCCGGCGGGCCGCGCGGGAGCGTCCGTTACCCGAGCGACTATGTCTTCGAGAAGCCGGGCACCGACGTGCTCCTCGTCGGCACGGCGACGCCGCCCGCCGATCGCCCGGTGACCGAGATGGATGTCTCGCTGCGCGTCGGGCTGCTCGACAAGGCCCTGCGCGTCTACGGGCCGCGCGTCTTCTACCAGGGCGTGCTCGGCGTCGCGCCGGGGCCGCCCGGGCGGCTCGAGCCCACGCCGCTCATCTGGGAGCTCGCCTACGGTGGGCGCGACGAGTCGATCACCGATCGCTGGGCGGTCGAGCCGAGGAACCCCATCGGGATGGGCTTCGCCGTCGATCGCAACCGCCTGATCGGCACGCTCGCGCCGCCCATCGAGGAGGCGCGCTCGCCGCTCTCCGGGCCGCGCGCTGCGCCCGGCGGCTTCGGCCCGATCGGCCCTGATTTCGAGCCTCGCCAGCGCTACGCGGGCACCTTCGACGAGCGCTGGCGGCGAGAGCGCGCGCCCGTCCTCCCGGCCGACTTCGACGTGCGACACAACTCGGTCGCGCCGCCCGGCCTGTGGAGCGCGACGCCCCTGCTCGGCAACGAGCCGGTCGAGGTGATCGGGGCGACGCCCGAGGGCGTGTGGCGCTTCAAGCTCCCCCCGTACGAGCCATCGTTCGCCAGTGTGATCCAGGGTGTCCGCAAGGAGCACGAGACGCACCTCGACACCTTCCTGATCGACGCGGACGAGCGGACGGTGGAGCTCACCTGGCGGGTGTGCATCCCGCTGCCGAAGAAGGCCGAGCGGGTCGAGAAGCTCGAGGTGCAGACGACGATGACCCTCCCGGAGAGCGTGACCGGGGACAGCCCCCTGCAAGCGCAGGGCGAGCGGCAGCAGGAGACCGAGCTTTTGGAGGCGCGGACATGAGCAGTCAAGCGATCGACGTCGACGTTTCCCTCGGGGACGTGGGGCCGTTCTCGGTGGTGCGCTGCCGCATCGTCGAGGCGGCGAGCGAGCTGACCGCCTCGACGGTGGACATCGCCGCCCACGACGACCTCGACTTCAAGGACGTGCTCGGCGGCGACGCAATCGTCACCGTGCTCGCCGACGGCTTCGAGGCCCGGCGCTTCACCCTCAAGGTCGGCTCGATCGCCTTCACCGGGGTGGAGATGGGCTCGCTCCGCTACCGGGTCGAGCTCTACCCGCACTTCTGGCTGCTCCGGCACACCATCGGGACGCGCAAGTTCCGGAACCTCTCCACCAAGGAGATCGTCTCGCAGATCCTCGGCGAGCAGGGCGTCAAGAACACCTGGAAGACGACGCGCGATCTGCCGCCTCGCAACTACTGCGTGCAGTACCGCGAGTCGAACCTCGACTTCATCTCCCGCCTGCTCGAGTTCGACGGCATCTATTACACCTTCGACGACGACGGGGTGATGGTGATGGCCGACAAGTCGTCGGCGGCGCCGAGCGTCACGGGCAAGACGAGCTTCGAGCTGATCGACTCGGCCGGCTCCCTCGCCCACGGCGAGCAGGGGATCCGCGAGATCATCAAGAGCGCCAAGGTGTGCTCCGGCGCGGCGACCGTGAACGACTTCGACTGGAAGAAGCCCAATACCAAGCTGCTCAAGAGCAAGAAGGCCGAGATCGACGACGACCTCGAGGTGTACGACTACCCGACCGGCTACCGAGACGCCGATCAGGGAGAGCTGCTCGCCCAGCACCGGCTCGAGTCGATGCGCGTGCCGGCGCGCACCGTCGAGGGGAGGGGGAACGTGGTCTCCTTCGCCGCGGGCCACCTCTTCGTCTTCGGTGAGCTGTCGGGCGAGGCGTTCGCGGGCGAGTACCTGCTCACCCGCGTCGATCATGTCTTCAACAACCCGGCCTTCCAGAGCGGCAAGGCCGAGGCCGAGCTCTACGAGAACGAGTTCCACGCCATCCCGCGCGACGTGCCCTTCCGCCCGCCGCTCGACACCGTGCAGCCGACCATCGAGGGGTGCCACACGGTGATGGTCCGCGGCCCCGCCGGGGAAGAGATCCACACCGACAAGTTCGGGCGCTTCAAGGCGCAGTTCCACTGGGATCGCGAGGCGAAGGGCACCGACGAGGACTCGCGCTGGGTGCGCATGCTCCAGGAGACGGCGACCTCGATGACCCTCGCCCGCGTCGGCTGGGAGGTGAGCGTCGCCTACATCGACGGCGATCCCGATCGGCCGGTCGGCATCGCGCGGAAGATCAACGGCGTGATGACGCCGACGTACAGCCAGCCCGGCAACAAGAGCATGATGACCATCAAGACCGAGAGCTACCCGGGCAAGGCCGGGTACAACGAGCTCCGGCTGGAGGACATCGCGGGGGCGATGCGCTTCGACGTCCGCGCCGAGCGCGACCTCGTGGGCACGGTCCGCAACGACAAGACCGAATTCGTCGGCAACAACGAGACGCACCTCGTCTCGGCCGCCTTCCAGCACTCGGTCGAGCGTCACCAGATGCGCAAGGTGGGGGCGAACGACACCACCGACATCGTGGGCTCCTGGCGGCTCAACGTGATGCAGAACCGCAAGAAGAAGGTCGGGGGGAGCGAGAACGTCGACATCAAGAAGGCCCAGATGGTCAACGTGCAGGGCAACGACACCGAGAAGGTCGGCTCGCTGCGCGTCACCATCGCCGGCAGCTTCGACTTCAACATCCCGAACCCCAAGCAGGTGCTGAAGGAGCTGCTCCCGAACGAGAAGGCGATCGCCTCCTCGCTCGTGCGCGATCTCGGCGGCAAGGTCGGCGTCCCGGCCGGCGTGATGGAAGCGCTCGGCGTCGATGGAAGCGGCAAGCCCGCTGCACCTGCGGGCGCGCCGAGCGGCGGACCTGGAGGCGGGCCGGGAGGCGGACCGAGCGGTGGGCCGGGCGGCGGACCTGGAGGCGGACCGGGCGGCGGACCGGGCGGCGCCGCGGCGGGCGCAGGAGCGGCGGGCGCGTCCACGGCGAGCGCGGCTTCGGGAGCGCTCGGCGGGCTCTCGTCCGAGCTTCCGCAGACCGCCGAGGCGATCAAGGGGATGATCCCCACGCCGGAGGGCGTGGCCAGCAAGCTCACGGGCGGCCTCTCCGATGTCCGCTCCGCGGGCCAGCTCCTCGACAGCATCGCGAAGGGCTCGATCACCCGCGCCACCGCCAAGCGCTACTCGCGCATGGTCGGCGGCGCGTACGTGATGCTCGCACGCAAGGCCGTGCAGAACCAGGCCGGCCGCATCTTCAGCGAGCTCGTGGGCGGCGCCAAGGCCACCATCGCCGCCAAGGGAGGCATCCTCCAGACGGTGTCGGGCTACATGAACGTCACCGTGGGCGCGGCGATCTTCCGCAAGGCCAAGCTCGACATGACGTACTCCGCCAACAAGAGCAAGATCGACGTAGGCGCCAACGCGGGGCTGAAATCGGGCATCAAGCTCGAGGTGCGCGGCGACGTGATCGAGCTCGAGGCCAAGAGCAAATTCGGCTTCTCCGTCGGGGGGATGACGATCGAGATGACCCCGGGCGCGCTCACCATCAAGGGCCCGCTCAAGCTCGACAGCAACAACAACATCAAGGTGAGCGGCAACCCCGATCACCTGACGAAATGAGGGAGGCGAGCGTGTCTGCATCCTTCGAGCTTCAGATCGAGCACGCCACGTTCTCCATCGGGGGCCGCCCGCTGGAGGTGGTCGCGGTGGACGGGCACGAGGCCGTCTCCCACCTCTTCCGGTTCGCGGTCACCTGCGCGGTGCCCGGCGCGATCCCCACGCCGGAGTCGCTGATCGCGAAGGAGGCCGAGCTCGTGCTTCGCGACGGCTACCGCGGCGAGCGGCGCATCACGGGCCTCGTCGCCGAGGCGTCGATCGAGGTGTCGGACGACGGCGGCGCCGAGCTCGTCGCGGTGCTGCGCCCCAAGGTCTTCCCGCTCACCCTCGGGTCCGACTGCTGCTCCTTCCAGGAGGTCGACGTCATCGACGTGGTGAAGGACGTGCTCGCCTCGGCCACGACCGCCAAGATGCCCGTGCGGTACGAGCTCGTCAGCTCGTACCCGAAGCGCCCGTACATCGCGCAGTACCGCGAGGACGACTGGACCTTCCTCTCGCGCCTGCTCGAGGAGGAGGGCATCTACTACTGGTTCGATCACGCCGCCGACGAGACCACGCTCGTCTTCTGCGAGCACAGTAGCTCCGCGCCGGAGGTCACGGGCGGCGCGTACATCTCCTTCGCGTACGAGACGGGGATGACCTCGGGGATGGAGCTCATCGAGGAGATCGGCAGCGCGGTCAAGGCGACGCCGACGAAGTTCACCGTCGGATCGTTCGATCCGAACCGCCCGCTCTTCAAGGTGACGGCGACCGAGGGGCAGGGGCCGCTCGAGCACTACGACGCGCCCGGCGGCGGGCCGGAGAGCCCGGCCGTGGTGTCGGCGCGCGCCCGCACCATGAGGGAGGCGGCGGCGGCCGCGCGCGAGGGCGTGATGGGCCAGGCCAACAGCGCGCGCCTCGTGCCGGGGATGATCTTCGAGCTCGGCGGCCACCCGATCGCGAGGCTCGACGGGCGCTACTTCATCACCTCGTCGCGCGTGACGGTCGAGCAACGCCGCCGCAACGCCGGGCAGGCTGCGCGCGCGTTCGTGAGCCACTTCTCGGCCATCCAGGAGAAGACGCCCTTCCGCCCGCCCGCGGAGACGAAGAAGGGCAAGCAGGCGGGGCTCCAGCTCGGCGTCGTCATCGGCGCGCCGGGCGAGGAGATCCACTCCGACCCGACGGGGCGCGTGCGCGTCCAGCTCCACTGGGATCGCTTCGGCAAGCGCGATCACACGGCCGGCAAATGGATGCGTGTGGCCCAGCGTGCAACACCGGGGTCCATGCTCCTGCCCCGCATGGGCTGGAACGTGGCCACGTTCAACGAGGAGGGCACCGTCGACGCGCCCCACATCCTGAGCCGCATCCACGACGCCGAGCACCCGCCGGCCTACGAGCTGCCCGCCAACAAGACGCGCGTGGTGTGGAAGACGGCCACGACGCCGGGCGGCGGCTCGTTCAACGAGATCTACTTCGAGGACAAGAAGGGCGCCGAGGAGATGTTCATCAACGCCTCCAAGGACATGAACGTCTTCGTCACGAACCTCAAGAACGAGTTCGTGCACAACGACTCGACCCGCAAGGTCGGCCAGAACCACATGATCCAGATCGCCGATCTGGCGAGCGAGACCATCGGCGGCAACCAGACCGTCAACATCGGCGGCGTCGAGACGGTGAAGTCGATGGCCGGGCGGAACAAGACCGTCGGCGCGAGCGAGTCGATCTCCATCGGCGGTAGCCGCAACCTCAAGGTCGGGTCGAGCCACGTGACCAACGTGAGCAAGAACCGGTCGCTCAGCGTGGGCGCGGCGATGATCGACACGACCCTCGGCAACGTCTCGAACACCTCGCAGATCGCGAGCGTGCTCGTCGGGGGCGTGGTGCTCAAGGTCTCGGCGGCGTCGATCACCGAGGACGTGGGGACCATCGGCCTCCAGACGATCGGCGGGCTCAAGTTCGAGTCGGCCAAGAAGGCGAGCGCCCTCGAGGTGCAGAAGAAGTACAAGGAGCGCGTCCTCGGCATCATGGCCCTGGAGACGAAGGGCAAGTACATCGACAACGCCGAGACCACCTCGACCTGGACGGTGGGCGGCGAGCTGTCGGGGGAGGCGCCCGAGATCTGGGTCGAGGCCATCAAGGAGATCCGGATCAAGTGCGGGGACAGCGTGATCCGCATCCTCCCCGACGCGATCTCCTTCAAGGCCAAGAGCATCGACCTGTCCGGGGCCCACATCCAGGCCATGACCAAGGCCATCGACCACAACTGACCACGACTCGCGAGCAACCCATGCCTAGCGATCCGCTTCGTTACTTCCTCGATCTCGGCGGTCAGACCTACCGGGCCCGCGAGCTCGTCGGCACCGAGGGCGTCTTCATGCCCTTCCGCTTCGAGATCCGCTTCGCGGAGGCCGAGGGCGCCGTCATCGATCCGGACAAGCTCGTCCGCAGCGACGTGAGCCTTCGCCTGATGCGCGACGGGCACCTCGTTCGCAAGATCGACGGCATCGCCTCGAGCATCTCGGTCGGCGTCGCCAAGAACCGCGCGCCCGAGGTGAAGGTGGTGATGGAGCCGCGCTACGCGATCACGAAGCTCCGCACCGACATCCGGATCTTCCGCAAGAAGACGGTGCCCGAGGTGGTCGTCGAGGTGTTGAACGGCCTCTCCGTGAAGACGGAGCTCAGGCTCTCGGGCACCTACGAGCGGCGCGAGTACAACGTGCAGTTCCGCGAGAGCGACTTCAACTTCGTCGAGCGCCTGCTGGAGGACGAGGGCATCTTCTACTTCTTCCTCGAAGGGGACGTGATGGTGCTCGGCGACACCGCGGCCTCGTACGAGCCGAACGGTCCGCTCCTGCCCTTCCGCGCGGGGAGCGGCCTCGATCGCAACGAGGACGCGATCTTCTCGATGGGCGCCCGCTCGGCCATGGGCCCGAGCAAGATGACCCTGCGCGACTTCAACCCCGAGCACCCCAGCGTCAACATGGAGGTCCACGCGGACACACCGTGTCCCGGCGGCCCCGAGCACTACGATTACCCGGGCGAGTACCTCGATCCCGGCCTCGGCCAGAAGAAGGTCGCGCTGCGCGCCGAGGCCGTGAAGGTGCAGCACGCGGCGGTGCTCGGCAAGACGTTCGCCGGGCAGCTCTTCCCCGGCGGGCTCTTCCAGGTGATGGGCGCGCCCGCCCCCGTCGAGGACGGCGGCTACGTCGTGACGAAGATCGAGCATGCGATGGACGCGAAGACGCAGGGCTTCTCGTCGCGCTTCGAGGCCCTGGACGCCGACGTGATCTTCCGCAAGCTGCCCACCACCGAGGCGCCCCGCCTGCTCAACCCGATCACCGGCATCGTCACCGGGCCCGCGGGCGAGGACATCTACACCGACGAGTGGGGCCGGGTGAAGGTGCACTTCCACTGGGATCGCCTCCAACCCTACGACGACACCTGCTCGTACTGGATCCCCACGGTGCAGGACAACACGGGGCACTCGGTCGCCATCCCGCGCATCGGCTGGGAGGTGCTCGTCCACTTCCTCGAGGGCGACCCGGATCGGCCGGTGGTGCTCGGCCGCGTCTACAACGCCGACGACACCTTCCCGCAGCGCCTGCCGGAGATGAAGACCCGCTCGGCGCTCAAATCGCTCACCTCGCCGCGCGAGTCGCGCGACAGCGGCAACATCACCGGGACCAACGAGATCCAGTTCGAGGACCTCGTGGGCGAGGAGCGGATCTTCATCCACGCCGAGCGCGACCAGAACGTCGTCATCGCCAACGACAAGAAGGAGCAGGTCGGCAACAACGAGACGCGGGTGGTGAAGCGCGACGAGAAGATCACCATCGGCGCGAACCACACCGCGAACATCGGCGGCGATTTCCTCCCCACCGTGCAGGGCAACCAGACCTGGTCCGTGGGCGGCGATCGCAAGGTGTCCGTCGACAACTCCGACTCGGCCAACATCCAGAAGGACCGCACGACGACGATCGGCGGCATGCACTTCCGGCGCATCGGCACGGACGATCGCGTGGTGGTGCAGAAGAACCAGACCGAGAAGGTCGGCGGGGTCATCCTCGAGGTCGCCCTGCGCAACGACACCTTCGCGGTCGAGGAGGTCTCGTCGCTCATCGTCGGCGGGGCGATCGTGGAGATCGCCGCCGAGGGCAAGATGGAGTCGGCGGCGAAGGGCAGGGCCGAGACGGTGGGCGGCCTCGTCTACGAGCAGGCCGACGAGCGGATCGACATCCGGGTCGACAAGACCCGCGAGACGAACGTGGGCGCCTCGCTCTCGGTCGACGCGACGAAGGAGATGCTGCTCGTCGGCATCGAGAAGCTCTCCACCCTCTCGGCGACGGGCAAGGTCAAGGGCGACAAGCTCACCCTGCGCGTCGGAAACTCCGAGATCACCATGAAAGAAGGGGTGATCGGGGTGAAGGCGCCCGATCAGATCACCATCGACACCACCTCGGACAACGTGCTCGGCTCGGGCACCTCGACCCAGATCTGACCCATGAGCGTCGTCCCGTACTACTTCCGGTTCCACCAGGGCACGGGCGTGGCCGTGCGCGCCTACCTCAACGATCTCCTGTTTTACAAGGGCGACGGCGCCGAGAGCATGACGATCACCTCGCCGTGCAACCACCTCCTCGTGCCGGGCGAGAACGTGTTCTTCCTGGAGGTCACCGAGGCGCCCAAGCCGGCGTTCGCCCCGTTCGTCGAGGGCCCGGTGCGCTTCTCGCTGATGATCGACGACGACGAAGACACCGTGGTCCACCGCGCCGACTGGCCCGAGCTCTGGAAGCTCCTGCCGTCCGAGGAGCGCTGCCTGCCGACGCTCTACACGTCGCGCTTCCAGGCGGACGAGGCGCTCCCCAAGCCGATCTACGAGGGCGCGCCGCGCGCCGAGTTCGGGCCCGAGGGCACGCCCGAGCTGCGCGAGGCGGTGCGCCGGGCCTTCCAGGCGTACGCGTCCGGCGACGTCGAGCGCTTCCTCGACGAGTTCGGGCTGCGGCTCGCGGATCGTCAGCGCTTCTACCCCGACATCCCCGAGCTCTCGCTCGCCCAGCAGCGCCCCAAGATCGCCGCGAACCTCGCCGAGAAATGGCACATGCGGCCGACCGATCTCGAGAAGTTCGAGGACATCGTCTTCGAGCCCCGCGCCGGCGGGCGCGTTTGCTTCGTGACCCGGCGCGGCGGCGGCTACGCGATCGAGGCGGTGAACGCATCCGATCCGTCGTCCGTCTTCACGACCGATCTGTTTCTGACGCAGCAAGCCGGCGTCTGGAGAATCTTCCGATAGCGTCACCGCCGCGGTTGTCCGCGCACCAAGGAGCGTCATGGCCGAGAGTCCCAGCGTAGCCAAGCCCGCGCCCACCCCCGCGCCCGCCCCTGCGCCCACGCCCACGCCCGCCCCCAAGGCCGCCGGGCCCGAGACGGTGAGCAACCACGACGTGGCCGTCGTCACCAAGGGCACGAGCCACCTCGCGACCACGCAGGGCGCGACCGACGTCTGCTTCAACCCGCCCAAGACCTCGTCGGCGCCCTACGAGAACTACGTGCCGAGCAAGCAGCTCGGCGAGGGGCAGACGACCAAGACCTTCATCGCCGATCAGCCGATCGTCACGAAGGTGGGGGTGATCGAGCCTCCCAGCGCGCCGGCCCACGCGGGCACCGGCAAGGGCGTGACCAGCGGCACCTACTGCGACAAGGCCACGCCCGTCGGATCGTCGAAGGACGTGAAGGCCGAGAACAACCTCGTCTGCCGCTCGGGCGACGAGACGAAGCAGAACGCGGCCAACACCAACGGCTCCTTCACCGACCCGACCCTCGACGACAAGCTCAAGGCCGCGAAGGCCAAGCAGCTCGAGCGGTGCAGCATGGTCAAGCTGGAGGGCCAGTGCAGCCACAGCGGGCGCAAGCTCGACTTCCCGCCCAACGCCCAGCGCAGCGGCGACGGCTACTACCTCGAGATCCTCTCCGACGACGTGATGACCTTCAAATCCACCCGCAAGAACGCGGTGGAGCCGGGCGACGCCGTCTGCCCCGAGGGCATCCACACCCAGTGGCTCGCGACGCGCACGGGCGGCGGCGAGGCCAAGAAGGAGAAGAAGCAGACGGGCGGCGACGAGTTCATCATCGACCAGGATCTCATCGGCATCCCGTCGATCGACTCGCTCAACGCCAAGTACAAGACCGGCCCCAAGCTCTCGAAGGAGCAGGACGCGCTCGGGCAGGGCGTCAACCCGCTCGGCAAGGATCAGCAGCAGGCGATCAAGGACGCGCGCGACGAGCGCTTCCAGCCGCTCAAGAACGAGGATCGGACGCGCGCGCGCATGGCCGCGGGCGAGTCCACCGACGGCAACAAGACCTTCGCCCGGCAGGTGAAGCAGGTCCAGAACCGCGACGCCAACGTCGCCGCCTTCGAGAAGCGCGAGAACGCCGGCCAGAACGCCAGGAACAAGCTGTCCGACGAGAAGATCGTCGACGCCGTCAACCTGGTCCAGAACCTGGCGAAGCTCGCCCTGCTCTGGAACGCGCTGCGTGATCCGGTGGTCATCACCGTCAACGCCAACGCATGCTCGGGCGCCAAGAACGCGAAGCTCGTCGTCTTCCCCTCCGGCAAGTTCAAGTTCGACCTCTTCAGCGAGAAGGTCTCGCAGAAGGTCCAGAACCTCCGCGCGGTCGCCTACATCCTCGAGAAGATGGCGGCCCTCTTCGGCAAGCGGGCGCAGGTGAAGTTCCTGGAGAAGCCGCAGCTCAGCTTCACCATCGAGTACAAGGAGCTGACCAAGGACTGGCCCAAGAACAACCTCCTGAAGAGCCAGGTCAACCGCACCTTCGAGGGCGCGTTCTCGTTCGAGAACTTCATCTCGGTCAAGGCCGAGTTCGGCCTGCCGATCCTCAACTTCTTCGGCCCGATGGGCGCCGCGGTGAACTTCTTCATCAGCGCCATCGGCCTCGAAGGGTACGTGTACGTCAGCGGCGAGATCGCCTTCCAGATCGTCAACATGAGCTTCAAGTTCGACGAGTACGAGGAGGCGTACTGCTCGGCGAGCATCTCGGTGAAGATCGAGCTCCAGATCGGCTGCAAGATCCGGTGGAAGGACATCGCGGAGGTCTCGTGCTGCGGCTACGTGGAGACGACGATCACCTTCCCCGAGTTCCGGACGCTCAAGGAGCACCCGGTGCAGGCCAAGTACAAGGGCGAGGTGCAGCTCGGGATCAAGGGCGGCGGCTGGGCCGACATCTGGGGCTGGAAGAAGAGCGTCGAGTTCAACTACCGGCCGCCGGACTGGAAGTACAAGCTCGGCGAAGGCTGGATGATGATCGCCCACCCGATCTCGTGATCCCCCGAGGAACCGCAGAGCGACATGGATGATCCGCGCATCGTCGTGGCACAAGCCCCGATCCGGCGGGGCGCCGCGCAAGATCCGGTGCCCGTCGGCGTGCTCCGCTTCGCGGGGCCGAACCCCGCGCTCGGCGTGGTGGTCAAGGTGACGCTCACCTACGCGGAGGACGCGCCCGAGGAGCAGGTCGTCGTGGCGAGGCTCGCCGAGCAGCAGGAGCCGCTCTCGGTCAACCGCTTCCGCAAGGGCCCGAACGGCGAGGACGAGCTCGCCTACGCGAGCGACTTCATCCCCTTCAAGCCGCTCGCGGACGTGCTCCTGCTCGGGCATGCGCACGGCGCGCCGCGGCCGTCGAGCGTCGCGCCCGACGGTGCGCCCACCACGGTGGTCGAGGTCTCCTTCGAGATCGAGGGCGAGCTGTCGCGCGCGGTCGACGTCGTGAGCCAGGGCTGGGTGGAGCAGATCCCGCTCCGGCCGCCGTACCTGCGCAACGCGGCCGACGCGACGCTCCCCGCCCCGCCGGTCGGCCCGATCGCCGCCGAGCACATCCTCTCCCCCTTGCCCTGGCACCCGCCCGATTTCGATTATCAGGCCTACAACGCGGCCACGCCCGAGCAGCGGATCGGCGAGATCCCCCGCGACGCGAAGATCCTCCTCTCCGGGCTCTCGCCCCGCGTGCCCCGCCGCACGGTGGTGCTCCCGGGGCTCGCGCCGCGCGTGATCTGCGACCTCGAGGGGAGCGAGAAGCTCGCCGAGGTGGAGCTGTTCTGCGACACGCTGATCGTCGACGCCGATCGCGAGCGGATGATGCTCCTCTTCCGCGGGGAGATCCCGACCGCGAGCCTCGCCGCCCGCGAGGTCGGGACGCTCGTCGTCGCGCTCTTGCCGGAGGGCGATCCCGACGCCATCGACGCCGCGCTGCGTGCCCTGCCGCACGGCCGCTTCTTCTTCGCCCGCTCGCCGGTCGATTTCGAGGAGGGCGCGCCGCCGGTGCCGGACGACGCGCCGGCGCTGACCATGGCGCGCTACGCGACCTGGGCCGCGCCGCAGGGGCCGGAGCCGACGATCCCGATCGAGCGCTACGCGCAGATCTCCGCCGAGCTCGCCGAGCAGCGCGAGCCCCGCGGGCAGACCCTCGCGCGCCACGATCTCGACGAGGATCGCTGGACGCTGGAGGAGCGGGCCTGGGTGGAGGCCATCGCCGGCGGCGGCGCGGAGGGGCCGGGCTCGCTCGCCGCGGAGTACGGGCAGCTCTTCATGGACGCGCAGGACCGGCTCGCCGACCCCGCGGAGGAGCGGCGAACGCTCGCCGATTTCGCCCGGATCAGCGTGGCGATGGAGCGCCGCGACGCGGTGAAGGTGCTCGCGGACGAGAAGCTCACGCTCTCGGCCTTCATGCGGCTCGATCGGCGGATGGGCGTGCTCACCTCGCGCGACGAGGACGCGGCGGCCGAGCTCGATCGCCTGCTCGACGAGGAGCGCGACAAGCCCTTCGAGCCGGATCCGGACGAAGAGCCGGACGAGGAGGGTTGATCGATGGCCGAGCCGCTCTGTCAGATCATCGGCGCCGGCGCGCGGAGCCCGCTCGGGCTGACGCTGCTCGAGCTCGCGATGGCGGTGCGCGCCGCCAAGATGGAGCCGCGGAGCACCGCGTACACGGACAAGCGCCATGTGCTGATCGGCGACGTGCGCTGCGCGTGCCTGCCCGACGAGCTCGTGGGGTACGAGCGGCTCGTGGCCCTCGCGGCGCCGGCGCTGCGCGAGGCGGCGGCCGGGCTCCCGGGCCCGTTCCCGCTCGTGCTCGCGCTCCCCGAGGCCGGGCGGGCCGACGACGATCCCCGCTTCTCCGCGGAGATCCTGGGTGATCTCGCGCGGCTCGGCGATGTGCCGATCGACCTCGGGCGCTCGCTCGTGCTGCGCGCGGGTCACGCCGGCGGAGGCATGGCCGTGGAGGCCGCGCTGCTCCTCCTGCGCGGGCAGGGGAGCAGCGAGCGGCCGCCGGTGGTGCTCGTGGGCGGGGTCGACAGCTACCACCACCCGGGGGTGCTCTACGCGCTCGACGCCGAATGCCGGCTCCACTCGGCGGGCGCGGTGGACGGCTTCGTCCCCGGCGAGGCGGCCGCCTTCGTGGCGCTCGCGCTGCCGGAGCCGGGCGCGAAGAAGGAGCGCAAGCTGCCCCCGCCGCTCGCCGCCGTGCTCGCCGCCGAGAGCGCGCGCGAGGAGACGGTCGGCACCGACGAGCCGAACCTCGATGTCGCGCTGACCCGCCTCGTCCGCAGCGTGGCGAGCGCGGCCGGCGAGCCGCCCCTCGCGTGGGCGCTCACCGATGGCAACGGTGAGCAACATCGGATCCGGGCGTGGACGAGGGTGTCCATCCGGAACAACGACTGGCTCCCCGAGAGCACGCTGCACCAGACCCTCGTGGAGGAGATGGGCGACGTGGGCGCGGCGATCGGCCCGCTGCTCCTCTGTGTCGCCTCCGCGTTCTTCCGCGCGGGCTGCGCGCCCGCCCGCCGCGTGCTCTGCGCGCTCTCCTCGGAGGGCGCCGAGCGCTCCGCCTTGCTGCTCGACGCGCCTCCGGATCCCGGGCTCGGCGGGGCCCCGCCCGCGCTCGATTTCGCCGCGCCGGCGAGGCAGGACGCGCCGCTCCAGAAGGAGGCGATCGACCGGCTGCTCCTCGGGCTGCGCGATCTCCCGGCCGAGGTGAGGCGCGCCCCGCTCAAGGAGCCGCTCGACGCATGCCTCGTCGCCCTCGGGCGCTGGGAGGGGAGCGATCTGCGCGACGAGGAGCACATCGCGCTGCTCGACCAGGTGATCCTCCGCGCGCAGGAGGCCAGCGTCGCGTTCGCCGCGGCGGGCTCCTCCGAGGAGGCCGTGCAGGCCGTGAAGACGCTCGCGCATGTGGAGGCCGCGGTGCGGGAGAGCCGCGAGCGGACCATCGATCGGCTCGTCGCGCTCCAGGGGAGGATCGCGCCCGAGAAGCAGGAGGAGCCCTCGCCCGTGGCCGCCTTCCAGGCGAGCGTGGGCGCGCCGGTGCTGCACCCCGCGCCGCAGGCGCCGCTCCTGCCGCTCCTCTCGGTGGCCGCGCCGGTGTCCGACGACGACGCGGTCGAGGCCGAGCCCGCGCTGCTCCCGCCGGGCGGAGACATCCTCTCCGCGCTCCAGCGGCGCCGGATGGCGCGCGACTGCCTGGAGGACCTCGCGATCATGAGCAGCCTCCGCCGCCCGCACGAGGACGAGGCGTGGTCGAACGCCGCGCGCTTCGAGCAACGGCTGCTCAACGCGATGGATGCGCTCGCCGCGATCGCCCTCTCCGAGCCGCGCGAGCGGGGCGATCTCGGCGTCGCCGGCCAGGCGCTCTCCTACTCGACCGAGACGGCGTTCGCCGACGCGGGGCGGGCCTTCGCCGGGGCCTTCCTGCTCGGCTGCATCGACGGTGACGACGCGGCGCGGGCCGTGCTGCTCGCGGTCCGCAGGTCGCACCCGCTCACCCGGGCGGCCCAGGAAGACGCGCTCCGCCTCTCGTCGAGCCCCGCGCTCACCGGCGCGCTCGAGCGGCTGATCTGGGACAGCGATCCGGCCATGGTCCGGACGGCGCTCGGGGTGCTCCGCGCGCGCGCGGCCGTGAAGCCGGCCCTGCTCCTGCCGTTGCTCACCCACCCCGATCCCGCGGTGCTCGAGGCCGTGGTGCGCGCGCTCTCTGCCTCGCCCCCCGAGGCGCGGGCCGAGGTGATCGAGGCGCTCGGCGAGCTCGCCGAGACGGGCCCGGCCGAGCGCGTGCTCTCGGCCCTCGCGGAGAGCCTGGCCTTCCTCGGCTCGCCCGCGGGCGCGGCCCTGGCGGCCACGTCGTTGTCCACCGGGCTCCAGCGTCCCACGTCGTTGTCCGAGGGAGCACGCCTTGCCCTGCTGCGCCTGCTCTGCGTCGCCGGCGGGCCGGCCCACGCGCCTCTGATCTTGGCGTCATTGCAGGCCAGGCGCGCGCCCGAGGCCGCCGAGGCGGTCGGCTTCTACGGGCATGCCGGGATGGTCGAGCCCCTGCTCGCGGAGCTCGCGAGCGAGAACGAGGCCCGGAAGAAGAGGCTCGGCCCGCCCTCGGCCTTCGAGATCGCCGCGGCGCGCGCGCTCGTGCGGATCACCGGCGTGTACCTGGAGGAGCCGGGCGACGAGCACGGGCTCGGCCTCGCCGTCGACGCCGAGCCCTGGCGATCGTGGTGGAGCGAGCACCGCGGCGAATTCAGCGCCGATCACCGGACGCGCTTCGGCCAGCCGTACCACCCCATCGCCACCCTCGACGAGCTCGCCGAGCGCGACGCCACCGCGCTCACGCGATGGCACGCCGCGATGGAGCTCTCGGCGCTCGCGATCCCGGGCGCCTCGATCGAGGTCGGCGACTGGGTCGCCCGGCAGAGGAGCGCGATCTCCGCGCTGCGCGAGCGCTTCGAGCGGGGCGAGATCGCCTGGGAAGCGGGGCGCTGGCCCTGGACGGAGCGGCCCGCGCGGCCCGGGTGACGCTGAGGAAGGGCGCCCGATCGCCCAGACCCGGCCGGAAAGCTGCTATGTTCGAGGGGCGCTCCAGCGTCCCCGGCAGCGCCGCCGCGGGGGACGAAGAGGTTTATGATCGGGCAGATTCTCGATGATCGGTACGCGATCCTCCGCCTCGTGGGGCAGGGCGGCATGGGTGCGGTCTACGAGGCTCGCCACACGGGGACCAACCGCAGGGTCGCGGTGAAGGTCATCCTCGACGCCGGGATGGATGGCGAGCAGGTCGCGCGGTTCCAGCGCGAGGCGAGCATCGTCGGGGCCATCGAGTCCCAGCACATCACCCTGGTGTACGACACGGGGCGCGATCGGCAGACGGGGGCGCCCTACATCGCCATGGAGCTGCTCGACGGCGAGGACGCCGAGAAGCTCCTCGAACGGCTCGGGCCCCTGCCCGTCGATCTCGCGGTGCGCATCGTCTACCAGGCCTGCCTCGGGCTCGGCCGGGCCCACAAGGCGGGCGTCGTCCACCGCGACATCAAGACGGCCAACCTCTTTTTGCACCGCACCGAGAGCGGGCAGCGCATCGTGAAGATCCTCGATTTCGGGATCGCCAAGCCCACCGGGGGCGACGCCCAGCAGCTCTCGCTCACCCGCACGGGCGCGCTCCTCGGCTCGCCGCTCTACATGTCCCCCGAGCAGGCCATGGGCGGCGCGATCGATCCGCGCAGCGATGTCTGGTCGATGGGCCTGACGCTCTACGAGATGCTCTGCGGCGTCCGGCCCAACGAGGACGTGCCACAGCTCGGCGCCCTGATCGTGAGCATCTGCACGCAGCCCGTCCGCCGGCTCGAGACGCTCGCGCCGCGGGTGCCACGGGAGCTCGCCGACCTCGTCCACTGCGCGCTCACCATCAACCCGGCCAAGCGGTTCCCCTCGGCGATCGAGATGGGCGAGGCCCTCCGCGCGTTCCTCCCGCAGGGATATGCCATCGAGGAGTGGATGCTCCGCCCGCTCGACGCCGCCGAGCGCGCGTCGGCGCACCCCGCGGCCGCCCACGCGGCGAGCGGCAACATCGCCAGCGGGGCGTTCGCGGCGCCGCCGGTGGCGCTCGCCGTGAGCGGCGCGCCCCTCGCGCGGTCCGGGACGGTGCCCGGCTTCACCCTGGGGACGGGCGGCGCCGCGTCCCCCTCCGCGCCGCCGCGCGCGCCTTCGCGTGCGCCCATCATCGCAGGGGCGATCGCCGTCACCGCGGTCATCGGCGTGGGCGCGGGCGTGTTGCTCACGCGCGGGCAAGGGACCTCGGCGACGCCCGCGCCGATCGCGCCGGTGACGGCCGCGCCGATCGAGAGCGCGGCCGCTCCGCCTCCCATCGAGAGCACCGCGCCCGGCGCGTCCGCGCCGGTGATCTCGCCCGCGAGCGCCGTGGCGAGCGCGATCGTCGCCCCCGTGGTGGCCGGCGTTCAAGCGCCGAAGACGCCGGTCACGGCCGCGCCGAAGCCCGCTGTCACGGCCAAGCCGGTGGTCAAGAAGGGCGCGAGCGACGACGAGAGCTCGCGAAAGTAGCGACGGGCTTCAGGTCTTCTGCGCGCCGGGCGGCGGCGTGTCGATCACCCCGCGGAGGTTCGCGCCGTTGAGCTTCAGCGTCGCCTGATCGACGCCGTGGAGGTTGGCTCCCTCGAGGTTGGCGTCGCGCAGATCGGCGCCGCGCGCGGTCGACCACGCGAAGACCGCGCCTTGCAGCTTGGAGCCGCGCAGGCTGGCCTCGCCGAGATCGGCGCGCAGGAAGCGGGCGCCGGAGAGATCGCAGCGAACGGCGGAGGCGCCGTCGAGCCTCGCCCCGTCGAAGATCGCGCCCGGCAGGCGCGCGGTCTTGAGATCGGCGCCGGCGAGCGAGGCGCCCGCGAGCCGGACACCGGTGCCTCGCACGCCGCCGAGCCTGGCGCCGGCGAGATCGGCGCCGTCGAAGCAGGCCCCGCCGAGCGAGGCCCCGGTCAGATCGGCGCCGGTCAGATCGGCGCCGCTCAGGTCAGCGCCCTCGAGATCGGCCCCCGCGAGGCGCGCGCTCGCGAGGCAGCAGCCGGCGAGCCTGGCGCCGCGGAGGGGCTGCCGCTCGAGCAGCGCGGCGCGCAGATCGAGCCCGCGGAGATCGGCGCCGGCGAGCGCGAGGTCGAGCATGGGCTTCCGATCGCGGGCCCGGCCGAGGACCTGCTGCGCGAGCTCGCCGAGCGGTGGAGGATCGTGTCCTCGGGACACGATCTCGACGGGCGCCGCGGGGACCTCCTGGAAAGGAGCGCCGGGGATCGGCGCCGAGGCCGAGCGCGGGCCCTGTGCTCCGGCGATGGGGAACGGCGCGATGGGCCGCTCGGGCGGCTTTCCGCGCTGCTCCAGCGTGGCGGCGAACGGTGACCTGGCGCGGCGCCCCGGCAGGAGCGGGTTGGGCGCGTCCTCGGGCGGCGGCGCGGCGGGGATCGCGATCGGCGCGCTCGCCTCCTCGCGCGTGGTCACGATCGGCGCCGGGGCGATCGGGGCGAGCGCCGGCGCGATCACCGGGAGCGGCGCGGGCGCGATCGGAGGAGCTTGCTGGAACGGCGATCCCGGGATCGGCGCCGCGGGGGCCCGCGCGCTGCCGGCCTCGGCGACGGCGAAGGGCGCCGCGGCCTGGGCCCGCGCCCGCGCGACCTCCGCGTCGTTGACGGCGGTGGTCCCGGCGAAGGTGCTGCGTACCCGCGGAGGCTGGCGCGGAAACGCCGCCGGCGCATCAGGGCGCGATAGGCCGACCAGGATCGAGAGGCTGCGGGGCACCTCGGTGAACGGGAGCTCGATCTGCCCGCGCCACACGAGCGAGATCGCCATCGCGTCGGCGTCGATGCTCAGCGTGTCGGCGACCATCCGCACCGGCTGTTCGACGGGCGGGCCGCCGCTCGGCGAGGGGAGCCAGACCCGGGCCGACGCGGAGAGCGCGGGGAGGCGGGTGCGGATCACCTCGTGGGTGGGGTGGACGCCTTCGAGGATGACGTACTCGCCGCCTTCGAGGTAGTCGCACTGCTGATCGGGCGGGGCTGCATGGAAGTAGCGCGGATCGAGATCGGCCGGGACCTCGGCGGGGAAGCTCGGCGCGGGCGCGCGCGGGGCGAAGAGCGCGCGGGGCGCCCACGTGGGTGGGATGGGCCCGAAGCCCGCGGGGACGCGGGGATCGGCCGGGTTGACGATGTTCGGGGAGGCGGTGCCGGCCGGGTTCGCCTGGACGCCTGGGCCGCCGAGCGCGCGCTCGTAGACGAGGGGGACGCTGGTGAACGGCGCGGGGCCCGCGGGGCCGACCTCGCCGCGGACGACCAATCGTTTGTGCACCAACCATCGCCCGCGGTAGACCCCGAGCGAGACGTTGACCACGGGCGTGGGCGCCCCGCGCGCGGTGGCATGCCCGCGCAGGGTGACGCCGCAGCTCGGCAGGTGCGGCGCCATCTCGCTCGCCTCGTCGAGGGCCGCAGCGGCGCCGCGGGCGCGGTCCTGCTGGGCGAGCGGCGCGGGGGCGCCCATCCGCGCCTCGCCCTCGTGCACGAAGTCGAAGCTCGCCTTGGCGGCGTTGGTGAGGCGGAGCGCTCCGCCCGAGCGCCACGGGAAGGCGGCCGCGGAGAGCGGATCGAGGGCCGTGACGGGGATGAGGTCGGCGGTGCTCACGGCGCCAGGATCACGACTTTGGGCTGGCTCGGGACGACGCGTAGCCCCGGGCAGTTGGTGCCGTTCTGGAGGCTCATGCTGGTCATCCGCGTCGCGGGGACACCGCCGACCAGGCAGGTGAACGCGCCGGTGAGGTGGCGCGAGGGGCCCATCACCATGCCCGAGGCGACGCCGAGGGCGATGCCGGGCTGGTCGCCCAGCGTGAGCGGGACGGTCGTCGCGAGGTTGTGCGCCGGCGCGGCGAAGAACATCACGTTGTACGCCGCCGGCACGCCGGCGGGACCCATGGCCATGCTGGGGTAGGGGATGGGCGCGGGCACGCCCGCGGGCGTGGGCGTCAAGCACACGTCGGGAAAGCCGAGGTCCATCCCCATCATCTGCGTGTTGGCGAACATCCTGTCCTCCTTCAGCCGAGCTGGATCTGACCGCCGTCGATCTTGACGAGCTCTTTCGTGGTGATGACCGCGTTCTCCGCCGTCACGGTCACGGCCTTCTCGGCGGCCATGTCGAGCGCGCCGGCGCGCACCTGCTCGCGCTCCTCGACGAAGCGGTAGGCGCGCTTGACCCGCTGCGTGAGGCGATCGATCACGCTCTCGGCCGAGGTGGCGACGACGGCGATCTTGGCGATCTCGGCGCGCGCCGCCTTGCCGAGCAGGTGCATGCTGTCGATCACCAGGGTCGCCGCGGCGGCGCGGAGGCGCACCTCTTCAGCGGCCACGGTCACGTCGCCGCCCGACACGAGATCGACCCCGGCGGCGCCGCCCACCGTGACCCGACCGTCGCGCGATCGGAGCGACAGATCGCCCTCGGCCTCGATCGCGATCGTCTCGCCCTCGACCGCGCGCTCGAGCACCGCGAGGACGAAGGCCGCGCCGTTCTCCTCGACGGCCGCGAGCACTTTGTCGCCCGGGCGCGGCGCGACGAGGCAGCTCACCGCGCGCGCCGCGCGGTACTCGATCGATCCGGCGCGGAGCACGCAACAGCGCTGCTCGCCGTGCTCGACGCGCTCGACGAGCGCTGTCTCCTGGTAGACGGCGCTTGGCTCGATCCTCCTGGCCGTGGCTCTCGACATCGACATACGACTGTGCTCCTCGGCGAGGGCTACGCGCCCTTCCTCGCCTCGCTGAAGCGCTCGGCTTCCATCATCTCGGCGTCGTCCCCGCGGGCGGCGCTCCGCCCGGTGAAGACCGCGCCCTCGTCCTTGATCCGGTGCAAGATCGCCCGGAAGAGCCTGGCGCCGGAGAGGTCCGCGCCCGTGAGATCGGCCCGGCTCAGATCGGCGTAGGCGAGGTTCGCCCCGAGAAGTCGCGCGCCCGGGCCGCGCGCGCGATGGAGCACCGCGGCCTCCAGATCCGCCAGGGAGAGATCGGCGAAGGAGAGGTCGGCGTCCGAGAGCACGCTCCGGGCGAGCGTGGCCCCGCGCGCGGTGGCCCGCGTAAGCTTCGCGTCCTTGAAGAGCGCGGCCGGCGCGATCGCCCGGTCGAGGCATGCGCCGCTCAGATCGGCGCCTTTGAAGCCGGCCTGCGTGAGATCGCACCCCGACAGGTCGCAGCCCGACAGGTCGGCGTCGTTGAGCTGGCAGAGGTGGAGGCGCTGCCCCGCGAGCACCTGACCGGCGAGCTTGGCCTCGGTGAAGATCGCCATGTCGAAGGCGGCGCCCGAGAGGACGGTGGTGCGCAGATCGGCCTGATGGAAGACGCCCTGGCGCACGCTCGCCCGGGTGAACGAGGCGCGGGAGAGATCGACCTCGACGAAGAAGGTCCGGTCGAGGCGGGCCTCCGTGAACGAGGCGCCGGCGAGGGAGGACGACATGAACGAGGCGATGGTCAGGTCGGCGCGATCGAGCACGGCGCCGCGGTGATCGCCCCCGTGGACGCGCAGGGACACGAGGTCGGCGCCGTCGAGCGCGGCGCGGGCGAGGGAGGTGCGATCGAGGACGGCGTGTCGGAAGCTCGCTCCGCCGAGCTTCGCGCCCTCGAAGGTGCAACCGGTGAGCAGGGCTTCGCGGAGCTTCGCCCGGGTGAGATCGGCGCCGCGGAAGGAGACCCGTTCGAGGATGGCTCCGCCGAGATCCACCCCGCGCAGATCGCGCCCGGAGAGGTCGGTCCCTTCGATCACCTCGCCGTGGCGCACCCGATCGAGCAGCGCGTCGAGGTCCATCACGCGCCTCCCCGGGCCGCGACGAAGCGGACCCGCTTGACGAAGGCGCCCCGGAGCGCGGTCTCGCGATCGCCGCGCACGCGCGCGAAATCGGCGCGGAAGAGGTTGGCCTCCTCGAAGACGGCGCCGTCGACCCGGGCCTTCTGGAAGATCGCCTGGATCAGATCGGCCCGCCGGAGATCGGCCTTGCGCAGATCGGCGCGGACGAAGCGCGCGTCGCGGGCCGAGGCGCGCTCGAGCTTCGCCTCGCGGAGATCGCAGCCGCTGAAATCGGCCTCGTCGGCCGAGGCGCCCGCGAGATCGGCGCCGTCGAGCCTCGTCCCGCGCAGGTTCGCGCCACGCAGGGAGGCGCCGCGGAAATCGGCCCGGGAAAAGGCGCAGTCGCCGACGAAGCGCGCCCCGTCGAGGCGCGCGCCGCGGAAGGACACCCGCGCTCCGTTGACGCTGGCGAACACCGTGGACGCGAGCTGCGCGGCCGAGAGATCGACGTCCTCGAGCGCGCCTCCGGAGAAGAGCGTCTTGCCGAGATCGGCCCCGGCGAGCACGACGCGCCGGAAGGTCGAGCCGAGGATGATCGCCTCCCGCAGCCGGATCCGCGCCATGTCGCAGTCTTCGAGCGTCGTCTCGGAGAGCTCCACCCCGTGGAGCGAGGCGCCGGCGAGGCCGGCCCCCTCGAAGCGCGCGCCGGAGAGCACCACGCCCGTGAGGCTCTGGCCGCCGAGGTCGACCCGCCGGAGCGAGGCGCCGCCGAGGTTCGCGCCCGTGAGCACCGCGGCGCGCAGGCTCGCGCCCTCGAGATCGGCCCGGACGAGGATCGCGTTCTTCAGGTTCGCGCCGTCGAGCTTCGCGTCGCGCAGGCGGGCGCCTTCGAGGAACGCGCCCTCGAAGTCCGCGCCCGCGAGATCGAGGCCGGAGAGATCGACCCCCGTGAGATCGCGGCCGGCGAAGGTCTTTCCGGCCGGCACGCCGGCTTCGATCTCCGCGCGGAGCGCCGGATCGGCCTCCGCGCCGTCCGCGGGCAAGAGGTGCCCGAAGCGCCGGTGGACCTCGTGGATCTGCAGCTCGGCCTCGATCAAGCGGGCGCCGAGATCGGGCGAGGCGAGGCGGGCACGCACGGCCGGCAGATCGACCCCGGCGTTGTCGGAGAGGGTCTTCAGCGCTTGCAGGCGATCGAGCTCGGCCTTGGCCGAGAAGCGGGGGAGCCGCCGGCGCTTTTGCTCGCGCGCGAGGACGGTGTCGTAGTCGAGCCCGCTCCGGGCACATGCGGCGCGCGCCGAGGCCTCGAGCGCCGCGCGCTTCTGCTCGGCCTCGGCCTTGGCCTTCTCGGCCTCGCCGGTGGCGCGCTCGATCTGATCGGGGAAATCGTCGAGCGAGCTCGACGCGGGAGCGAAGGGCAATACGTCGGGGATCTTCGATGGATCGAGCCCGTGCTTTTCGGCCGCGCGCCGCGCGTCCTCCACGCGCCGCGCCGCGCCCCTGTGGGCGTTGTGGAGCACGAGGTGCTCCTTCGCCATCAGCTCGTCCATGTCGGAGAGCTTCTCGTCGTCGTGCTTCGGCGGACCCTTCGGCAGATCGGGCAGCAGATCGCGATCGCGGATCGCCGCGTGGGGCCTGGATCGATCGAGCCGCGCCTCGAGGACGCTCTGGTAGTGCGCGATCGGCTTCGGCTGCGCCGGATCTTCGAGCGCGGCGAGGAGGCAGAGCACGTCGTCGGCGTCGTCCTCCTCGATCTCCAGCGTGCCGCGATAGAAGGCCACCGCCCGCCGCTGCTCGGGGAAGAGGCGCACCGTGTCGATCCGGGTGCGGATCTCGTCGAGCGGGAGCGCCTCGCGGCCCCTGCGCCGGACGAAGCAGCGCGCGGCGAGGCCCGGCAGCCGCCCTTCGAGCAAGGGCTCGTCCGGGTGCATGTTGTGGAGGGAGAACGCCTCGTCACCCTCGAAGAAGCCGGGGAGGCGCTGATCGCGCGGCGCGACGTTGAAGAAGGACCAGTGGAAATCCTCCGGGAAGCCGGGATAACGCTGTTCGAGCCAGCGCCCGTCGTAGGTGCCCGCGAGGGCCTGCCGCTCCGGCGAGCGCAGATCGAGCGCGCCGAAGCCCGCGGGCTCGGGTCGATCGAGCGGGGACTTCACGAGCCGCGCCGGGTGCTCCACGTTGGGCAGCGGGTAGATCTCCTCGCCGCCCTCTGTGATCGGCGCGTGGCCCTTGCCTGCGGGGTTCGCGGCGAAGCCCGGCCCGCCGAACGCGCGGTCCCAGCCGAGGGGCATGGCGGTGAAGGGCTCGGGATCGGTCTGCACGCCGAGCTTCCATCGCCGGTCGCCGAAGACGTAGAGCGTCTTGTCGATCGGCCCGAGGACGAGGCGCGCGAAGGTCGACGTCGCGGGCCCGCCCTTCGGGTACGCGCTGCCGTGCACGAGCACCTCGCCCGCCGCCTTGGGCATCAGCTCGTCGAGCGCGCTCTCCGGGCCGAGCGCCTCGCCCGCGAGCTTCCAGAGCGCCACCTCGGGCAGGATGCGCCGCGGCTCGTCGAAGGGGAAGACGATCGGCAGCGTGACGGCGAGGTACACCTTCGGGCCCTCTTCGAAGGTCCGCGTGAGCACGCCGAGGCGCAGGGGCTTGATGACCTTCACGCGCCGCGCCTCAGAGGATGAGCTTGAGGCCGCAGACCGTGAAGTCCGTCGCGCCGGCCTGGATCTTGTTGTTGATGGCGTCGATCTGGGCGATGGTCGTCTCGAAGCCGACCGCGCCGCCGATGCTCAGCGAGAAGCCGCCGGTGATCTCGATCGACGCGCCGACCGTGACCGAGGCCTGCACGCCGAGGAAGGCCTCCGTGGTGGCGCCGACGGTGAGGCTGATCGTGTCCGCCAGGGCGAGGGAGATGGCGTCGCTGAAGGTGATCTCCGTCCTCGATCCGGTGTTGGTCGTCACCGTCTCGTTGCGGCTCGTGATGTTGACGGTGCCGCCCTCGATGAACACGTCGTTCTCGCGGGAGGTGATCTTCACCTCCTTGGAGGCGTTGAGGATGAGGTTGCCGTCCATCGCCAGCGTCATGAACCCGCCGGAGTAGAGGGTGTTGCTCCACCCGGCGGCGCTGATGGACTCGAGGGCGCCGCTCACCGGCGCGCCGCCGACGGCGCGGCTCGACCGGGTGCTCGCGGTGGTCTCGATCACGTCGGCTTTGAGGCTCCGGGTGGTCGTGACCGTCGTGCTCTGGGCGTCGTGGTAGGTCTCGGTGACGAGGCCCTCGACCTCGGAGGACTGGGTGCCGGTCATCACCGTGGTCTCCATGTCCCCGGTGGTGACGTGGGTGACCATGTTGCCCGTCGTCACCGTCGTCAACATGTCCCCGGTCGTGACCGTCGTCTCCATGTTCCCGCGCTCGACCGTGGTCGTCATCGCGTCCTTGACGAGCAGAGTCATGTCGCCGGCGCCGCCCTGCCCCGCGTTGACGGTGAGGTTCCGCCGGGCGTCGATGAGGATGTCCTTGTCGGTGTAGGCGGTGAGCTCTTCGACGTCGCCCTGCTCGCCCATCGCGATGTAGGTGCCGGCGTAGGGGGTCGAGATGCGGATCCGCTCGATCCCGGCCTGATCTTCGAGCTCGATCCGGTTGCGGCCGCCCGTCTGGATCACGTTGAGGGTGTGGTTGTGGCCGGTGACGGGGCTCGGGGTGAGGGCGTTGGGCACGACGCCGGAGATGACCGGCCGATCGGGATCGCCGCCGAGGAAGCTCAGCACCACCTCGGTGCCCTTGCGCAGCGGGAAGTGGAAGCCCTCGACCCCGCCGCCGTGGGGCTGCATCATCCGGATGAAGGTGGAGGCCCCGCCCGCGACGAGGGCGCGCTCGTCGAAGCTTATCCGCACCTTGTAGCGGCCGTGCTCGTCGATCTGCGCGTAGTCGCTCTTCGCCTCGCCGTCGATGAAGCCGTTCTCGTAGCCGTAGATGCGCGGCCATGGGGTCTTCGACGCCGGGCGGAACATCACGTCGGCCGGGATCGCGGCGAGGCGCACGTGGTAGGTCGCGTCCTCGTCGAGGCCGAGGCGGCGGGCGAGCGCCTCGTTGCCGGCCGCGTGGTTGCCCTGGTGGTGGGCCTCGATCGTCAGGTAGCGGGCGTTGAACGCGGCGCGCGGGTGCTCTTCGAGCTCGAAGACATGGCCCGGGCGGAGGTGGCTGCGGGTGCCGTGGGCATGCGCGACCGACCTGCGGGCGAGGAGCTCCTCGGCGCGGAGGCGGGCCAGGCGCTCGCCGGCGGCCGGCGTGAAGAAGCGCTCGCCGTAGAGGCTCACCTCCCAGGGGCCGCCGGGCGCGACGAGGGCCGAGCCGGAGAGGTCGAGGCTCGGGTGACCGTAGTCGTAGTCCTTGAGCTTCACCGCGGAAGGGAGCGTGGACTCGAGGTACGTGAAGGCGCTGAGGCAGGGGCCCGCGCTCACGTCGGCGCCGCCCTCGGGCACGTAGCGCACGGGGCGCGCGAGCGGATCGGCCGCGTAGGCGTGGCTGTCGCAGAAGACGACCTTCTCCACGTCGCCGTCGTGATCGAAGTAGTAGAAGATGCCCTCGCGCTCCATCCACCGGGAGAGGAAGTCGAGGTCGCTCTCCCGGTACTGGCAGACATGCTCCTCTTCTTCGTAGACGCCGAGGCGCAGCTCGAAGTCGTTGGAGCTCAAACCGTTCTCCGCGAGGACGAGCGCGAGGATCGCGGGGAAGCTCATCCGGGTGAAGACGCGGCTCCGCCGGGAGAGGCCGAGGCGGAAGAGGCGCGGGACCAGGATCAACCGGAAGAGCGCGCTCTCGCCGTGGGCGTGGAGCAGCTCGATCCCGGCGAGGATGCCGGCGAAGCAGAAGGGCGGCGCCGCGCCGTCGTGGGCGTCGATCGACAGCCGCGCCGCCGCGCCGATCGCCTCCCTGAGGTGCAGATCTTCCCCGCCCGAGATCGACAGGAAGATCTCGACGCGGTACGGCCGCGAGAGGGCCTCCTCGCCCCGGAAGCCCACCACGGTCGCGCCGCGCGGCACGGCGCTCGACGAGAGTGAAATGGAGTCGGCCACCACCAACCTCCCGGGGCCGACGGTACCATCCCCGCTCGGGCCTGGGAAGGATGGCGGGGCGCGCGGGCGCGGCGTCCGTGATCGAGATCGCCGGCGCCGCGAGGAGGGGATGACGCCGCGGCAGATCTACGCGAGATTGCGGATCCCGATGGCCGACGCGCACGACGATCCCCCGAACGGCACGGCCGCGCTCACGACGCGCGCGGCGCCCTACCCGATGAGCCGGCTCTCGCCCCGGTTCGATCTCGTGGACCTGGCCGCGGAGATCCAGCGCGCCGACGAGACGGTCTCGATGGTGGCCTCGGCCAAGCTCGACACCATCCGCAAGCAGATCCTCGCGCTCCAGGACGAGGCGCGGGCCGTGCTCGACGAGGCGGCGCGGGCGGCCCGCATGCACCGGGCGCGGTGCAGCTTCCGCAAGGTGCCGGGGCATGTCTACCACCTCTACCGGCGCGACGACGGCGAGCTCTACTTCTCGATGCTCTCGCCCGCCGAGTGGGGAGGGACGCCGCCGCACCCCTTCGAGGGCTCGTACCGGCTCGAGATCGATCAGTCGTTCACGCGGGTCGACGCCGACGCCGCGAGGTAGGCGGCGCGAGCCTCTTCACGCCGTCTTGCGCGTGGGCACGCGCTTCGCGGCCGCGGGAGCCCGCTCCTTCTTGGCGCGCCGCTTGATGGGCTCGGGCGGCGGCAGCGCGCCGTCGCCCGAGGCGGGCGCGCTCTTCGCTCGATCGAGCTCGCGGCGCAGCGCGCGCGACAGGCGGGAGGCGGCCTCGGCGTCGCTGTCGGCCAGCGCGGCGGCGAGCTTTCGTTCGTTGGTGTACCAACGGATCTCGTCGATCTGCTGCGCGCGCAGCGCCTCGGCGAGCGGGCGCCCGGCCCAGGCGGCCGCCTTGATCGCCGCGTAGACGGGGAGCGGGAGGAGATCGCTCTTCGCTGTTTTCTTCTCGGGCTCGGCCGGGACGATGGGGGCCGGCGCCGGATCCGGATCGAGGCGCGTCGGCTCGGGCGCGGGGAAGCGCAGGAGCGGGGAGAACGGCGCGGGCTGCGCGGCGGGCGCGAAGGGCACGGCCGGCGGCGCGGCGGGCGACTGGAACGGCAAGGCCGGCGGCGCGGCGGGCGGCTGGAAGGGGAGCGCGCTGCCGGAGCCGGGGCCGGCGAACGGGATGGTCAGGGCGCGCGGTCTCGGCCCGAGCGGCGGCGCGTCGGGCTGAGGTGGCGCGGTGATCGCGGCGGGCTCGCTCGGCGCGGAGGGAGGCGGCGCGCCCGGAGGGGGCTCCTGCCCGCGTGCGAACGAGGCCAGCGCGCCCTTGAAGGCGCCGAGCACCATCAGCGGCCTCGCGGCGGGCGCGTCCCCCTTGAACGGCAGCGCCTCCTTGACGAGCCTCGCGTCGATCTCCTGGGTCCGTCCGCCCGCGAGGCCGGCCCCGCTCGCCGCGCTCGTCGCGCTCACCGCGAGGGCGCCGAGATCGAGCGTCGGGAGGCCGCGGTGCACGGCCGGGCGGGGCATGGTGGCCGGCCCGCGGAGGGCGGCCTCGCGCGTGCTCTCGGGCGTCGCGGCCCTCGTCCAGTGGGCGCGATCGAGCTCCGCGCGCAGCGCCGCCCAGCTCTGCTTCTCGCTCCCGAAGTCCATCGCCACGACCAGGATCGGCAGCGCGCCCGCCGGCGACGCGGGGAGCACGCCGCGGAACGTCAACGAGCAGCGCTCGTGTCCTGCGTCGATCCACAACGTGTCACAACGTAGCGGCGTCTCCTCGGGGGTGCGGGCGGCCGCCGCGCCGCCTGCGCCCTCCAACGGGAGCGAGAAGACGCGCGGGCGCGCCCCGGGGAGCCGCACCATCCGGCGATCGCCGCCCGGCACCAGGCCCTCGAGCACGAGCCGCGCCGTCGGGCCGAGCAGGCCGAGCTGCTGATCGGCCGGCGCCACGTTGAAGAGACCGTAGTCGAAGCCGCGCGCGAAGACGCCGGCGGGCACGCCGTCGGCCGACACGAGCTCGCGCCCGGGCGCCGAACCGGCCCAGATCGCGCGCGCGCCCACCTGCACGGGCGCGCCCTCGGGGCCGGGCGTGGCGCGGAGGTAGCGGGGGTAGAGCGGCGTGCGCGCGGAGGGCTCGGCCGCGACGGCGTAGAAGCGCTTGCGGACCTTGTCGATGGCGAAGCCCGCCGAGAGCACGTGCATCGGCGAGGTCGCGTACGCGAAGCCCGCGAGCAGCACGTCGGCGCGGGCCTTGAGGGGCGCGAAATCGGAGGCGCGATCGAGATCGCCGGGCTCGCCGAGGGCGCCCTGCTCGTCGAGGAAGAGCGGCTCCTGGTGCTCGGCGAGGCGCGCCGCGCCGTCCTCCGGGAGGGTGAGCGTCACCTTGACGATGATGGTCAGGGTCGGATCCGGCGCTCGCCACGCGACCACGCCCACGGACACCGGGCTGAGCAGGGCCACGTCGAGCGAGGGCGAGGCAGGGGTCGTCGGATCCATCCAGGGCGGCGGGGGAGCGTTGGGAAGCGTTGGGGCGATCGATGATAGAGGAGCGGCACCGCGCTTGCACAGGCGCAGGCGCCGCCCCGCGGCGCGTGCTTTTGTTGACGGCGAAAACCCCGAGGCTCATGCGAAATCACAGGCGAATCCTGGCCGCTTCCTTCTCGATTCTCACCCTCTCCGCGTTCGGCTCCGCCGCGCTCGCTGCGCCAAAGGGTCCGAGCCCCGAGCGGTCCGCCAAGGTGCAGGGCGGGCTGCCCTTGATGTTCCTGCGCCGCCCCGCGATGGACGGGTCCGGCCGCTCCATCGCCCCCTCGACCTCGGCGCCCGTGACCATCCATTTCGTCAAGGCCCCCACGGAGGCCGACCTCGGCGCGCTGCGCGCCCTCGGCGTCTCGTTCGATCTCGACGAGCACGGCGAGCCCGCGGTGATCGAGCGCTTCGTGATCGCCGAGATCCCGGCGTCGGCGGTCGATGCCGTCGCGGCGATGCCCGAGGTCGAGCGCATCGTGCTCGACGGCTCGCCCTTTCCTCCGCCGCCTCCGCTCGACGTGACCGCGGCCGAGGTGCAAGCCCCGGACGTGTGGGGGACGACGACGAGCGCGGGCGTCCACCTCACCGGCGCGGGCGTGACGATCTGCGACATCGACTCGGGCATCGACGTCTTCCACCCTCTCTTCTTCCGCGCGGACGGCGGCTACAAGGCGTGGATCGACGTGGACAAGGACGGCGTCTTCTCGCCGGGCGTCGACGGCGTGGACCTCGACGGGAGCGGCAAGGCGTCGGTGCTCCAGGTGCAAAACGGCTTGATCACGAGCTATTTCAACGACAAGCCCCTCTTCGGATCGGACGACCCGAGCTTCGATCCTGCGTTCGACTACCTGTACGTCGACGCGAACGGCAACGGCCAGCGCGACTTCGGGTCCAAGGCGGGGTTCAAGGAGAGCGATCCGACGTACGGCGAGCTCCTGCTCCTCGCCGACGACGTGAACAAGAACGGCAAGCTCGACGTGGGCGAGAAGCTCGTTGCCCTCGGGACGAGCAAGATCCGCGCGGTGCGCACCGACAAGAACAAGGTCTTCCGCCGCGGGACGGATCTCATCGACGCGCCGATCACCGACGACATCGCCCACGGTACCGGCGCCTCCGGGATCCTGGTCGCCGGCAACCGCGGCCTCACGCGCCTCGTGGGCATCGCGCCCGACGCGGAGCTGATCATGACGTCGTCGCGGGGCTCGGACGTGTCGATGGCCAATTTCTGCGTGAAGGAGGGCGCGCGCGTGGTGCTGCACGAATACGCGCCCTGGGTGGGCTACCACCTCGACGGGTCGAGCTCGATGGAGACGCTGATCGACGCGACGACGCAGAAGACGGGCGGCAAGGGCGTCTCGCACATCAACCCGGCGGGCAACCTGTCGACGTCGAAGAAGCTCTACAAGCACGTGACGACGGCGGGCGCGGAGCTCGTCGTGCCCATCGACGTCCCCAAGAACTCGCCCTACGGCGACTTCACCCTCTTCGCCGCGTCGTTCCTCTGGCTCGACGCGGATCGCAAGATCTCCCTCGCGCTGGAGGACGCGACGGGGTTCACGAAGGCCCTCCCCGCGGACGGGAGCGCCCTGCAGACGAGCTGGCACGACGGGCTCTCGATCGCGGCGCAGCAGGTGGTCTCGCAGCGGGGCACCGTGCGGATGGATGTGTTCATCTTCGGGCAGTCGGCCACGCCTCCGCCCGTCCCGCAGGGCACGTGGAAGCTCCACGTGCTCGACGAGACCGCGGCCGGCGCGGCCGACATGACCTTCATCGGCTACGTGGAGGACGAGCTGTCCGGCTGGGCGCAGGGCATCTCCTTCCCGGAGCACTCGAGCGAAGATCACCTGATCGGCTACCCGGGCACGGCCGATCACGGCCTCGCGGTGGCGGCGTACACCGGGCATGGATACGACTACGGCACGCCGGGCGAGCGGGCGTTCTACTCGGGGCGCGGCTACCGGATCGATGGGCAGCACATCCTCTGGATCAGCGCGCCCGATGATCCGATCAGCGCGGGGTACCAGGACGGGAGCCCCGGTCGCTACTTCGTGTTCGGTGGCACCTCGGGCGCGAGCCCGCATGTGGCCGGCGCCGCGGCGCTGCTCACGCAGGCCGATCCGATGCGCACGGGTGACGACGTCAAGGCCGCCATCGGCGCAGGGGCGCTCGCGGACGACGCCACCGGCGCGGTGCCCAACGACGATTTCGGCCGCGGCAAGCTCCGGGTCTACCGAAGCATGTACGGCAAGGATCCCGCGGGAGGTACGCCGCCCGAGCTCACCATCCCGACGACGTTCGTGAAGCCCGGCGAGGATGCGGTCGTCTCGGTGGAGGTCACCGACGCGGACGAGCCTGCGGCGGGCCTCGCGCTCGATGTCGATCGTGACTACGACGGGGCCTACGAGGAGAAGCTCAGCGGGCCTTCGTTCTCCGTGAAGTACGACGCGGAGGGCAAGTACTGGATCAAGGTGCGGGCCACCGACGCGACGGGCCGCGAGGGGACGGCGCTCGCGGCGATCGTGGTGGACAAGAACGCGATGCCGCCCACCTCGTCGAGCAGCTCGTCCGGCGCCATGTCGAGCAGCTCGTCGGGTGGATCGAGCGGCGGTGACGACGGCTGCGGTTGCGCCGTGGTGTCCGATCAGCCCTGGATCGGCGGCGTGCCCGCGCTCGGCCTGCTCGCGGCGCTCACGGCGCGGCGGCGCCGTGCCCGGCGCGCCGGTCGAGGGAGAGCTTGACGGGCAGCGGGGCGCTCCGGACCCAGGCGCCCCGCAGCACGGCCTTGCTCGGGACGCGGCTCGCCTCGCGCACGGCGGCCGCCACCGGCTGGATGATCAGGAAGAAGAGCACGCCGAGGAATCCGCCGAGCTTGCTCCACCCCTCGAAGTGAGGCGGCTTTAGGGTGAGGGCGGTGACCGCGCCGGCGAGACCGAGCGTGAGCAGTGACAGGGCGATCAGCCCCCGCGCCTTGCGGGCCAGGAACGGGCGCGGATCGGCGGTGGCCAGGAGGAGCGGCTCGGGCGAGGGAGCGACGAGCCGTCTTCCTTCGCCGGACGGCTCGATCGCGCCGTACACGAAGACCTCTTGTCCCGGGAGGATCGGGGCCTCGACCGCGCGGAGGAAGCCCCGCGCCTTGCTCGCCGAGGGCAGGGCGCGATCGAAGACCTCGTCCGAGGGGCAGGCCGCGGCCCGCGCGATCTCGCCGCCGAGCGGCCAGACCTCGGCGTCGCGCGTGGGCGCGAGGGTGAGCTCACCGTCGATGCCGTCGAGCGCCAGGCGCCCGCCGTGGATCTCGCTCACCATGGAGCGATCGGCGAAGAGGATCGCCGGGCAGCCATGGCGCGGAGCGCCCGTCCGGCCGCGCTGCTCGGTCCGGTGCACGGCCAAAGGCCCCCCGGCCTCGCCGGAGACGACCCTTGCCTGCGCGAGGCCCCGGCCGACGCCGCCCGCCGGCAAGGGCGCGAGCCGGCGCCGTCGCGCGAGCAAGACCCGCGCGTCCGCGGTGGCCGAGGCGGCGATGAGCAGGGTGTTGATCCAGAGGATGGCGAGGGCGACGGCGCCCATGATCTCGTTGGTCAGCATCGGTCGTCACGGGGCCCCGCGAGATCGCGCGGCGGCCAAGATCAAGCGCCGGCGGCCTCGGCCCCGGCGCGGCGCGCGGCGCGGGATGCGAGATCCGCGGCGGGCGCCGCGCGCTCGGCCGCGGCTATGTCGCGGCGCGCCGGCCGCCTCAGCGTGAACAGGTACGTGCGGAGCAGGTATCTGACCATGCTCGGCTCGTCGAGGCTCGGGTCGATGCGCGGGACGACCTCGCGCTCGTGGACCTCGCGGAGGACGGACCAGTGCAGCCCGGCGCGGTTGTGGTGGATCGTGTGGTAGCCGTTGTTGCACATGATCCAGTTGAAGGCCCTGCCGACGAAGTTCCGCGAGTGGTGAAAGGCGCTCGTGGTGTCGCAGCCGTCGTGCTGGATCAGGTTGATGCGGAGGATGCAGCGCGCGCCGTAGAGCTGCGGGATGACGAGGAAGAAGAGGGTGGCCCAGAAATCGCGGCAGGCGAGCAGGAGCGTGGCCCCGAGGGAGGCGAGGTTCTCGAGCACGTACTGCCGGACGAGGACGCCCCGGCCGACGGTGGCCATCCACCGCTGTACGCCGGCGAAGGTGGTTGGGCCGGCGATGTTGGGGAAGTGGATCAGATTGAGGAGGTTCCAGCGGAACCCGACCTGCTCCGGAGAGGCCCAGTCGGGCTGCCCGTCGTCGTCGAAATGGTGGTGAACCAGGTTGTGGGAGGGGACGTTCGCCGAGGCCGGGTAGAGCGCGCCGAAGCTGAGAACGCAGCGGAAGAGCAGGTTGAGCCGGCGGCTATGGAAGACGCCCTGGTGAAGGTGGTTGTGGATCACCACGGCGTTGAGGAAGCTGAAGTAGCAGGCGGCGCCGAGGAAGAGCACGTTGCGGCACGCGGGCACGATCTGCATCGACGCGAGCAGCGCGAGGTAGGTGGCCACGATGGCGAGCTGCCGCCACTCGGCGGGGTGCTTTACCAGCCACGGGGCGGCGGGCGAACGCTGCGCAGACTCGTCCACTGGACGCTCATATCAAAATCCTACAGGCCCAACAACGCCCAGCGGAGCGCGCGATCGACGAAATCCGACAGCGTCCGGAGGCGCCTCCGACCGAGAAAACAAGGTCATTTCGTCACGAGACGAGGCGCGCGATCCATGCGCCGCGAACGATCGTTCGCGGCAAATCATGCTCTTCGATCATGGACATTCGGAAGAAATTCGGCTAACTCGCGTCATTCGACCGAAAGGCAACCATCGGCTTTTTTGCAGCTCGCCCGAGGGGGTGAGGAGATTCCAAGTGACCGCGATCGTATCGACCCTGACCTCCCTCCCGTTCACGCAGCTCCGAAAGAACCGGTATTTTTACCTCTGGTACGACGGCTTCTACTTCGTCCTCTGCCTCGCCGTGCTCGGCGCGCTCCGGGCGGCCCACTACACGCCGCCGATCGATCACTGGGACAACCGGCTCTGGCTGCTCCTGCCCATCGCCTGCCACGTGCAGATCCTCTGCAGCGTGTTCGTGCACAACGCGACCCACAACAACTTCCCGCGGCCGATCAACCGGCTCATGGGCGAGCTGTGCGGCGTCGTGGTGCTCACGCGCTTCGCGTCGTGGGAGGTGATCCACCAGCGGCACCACCGCTACAGCGACGACCTGGAGAACGATCCGCACCCGGTGATCCCGAGCTACTGGCGCTTCATGATCAAGACGATCGTGGGCGTCGAGCGGCAGCTGCAGAAGATCTACTTCGAGCTCTTCGGCGACACCCCCGAGAACCGGCGCTACGAGCAGATGCGGGCGTACGTCAGCTACGCAACCAACCTGCTGGTCATCTTCACGTGGTACTCGGTCCTCGGGCCGATCGCGTTCTTCTTCCTCTTCGTGCCGGCGTCGATCGTGGGCTTCCTCCACCTCGTCCACTTCAACTGGTCGACGCACAACGCGTTCTCGCCCGACCAGGATTTCAAGCCGGTCAACCTCAACCACGGTTACTACTGGATCGGCAACCTCGTCTGGCACGGCATCTACATGCATGCCAATCACCACAAGCGGGCGAACCTCTTCAACCCTGCGCGGATGAAGGACAGCCTGCCGATCACGCCGCCCCCGCGACGCGCGTGAGCGACGCGTGAGCGACGCGTGAGCGAGCGCGGCGCGGCCGCGGAGGAGCGTCAGGGCTTGGGGGGCGCGCTCGCGCTGCTCGCCGGGGCGCCGGCGCTGGCCGAGCCGGTCGCGGCGGGACCCGCGCTGGGCGCGCCGCTCGCCGCGGGCGCGCTGTCTTTCTCGGGGGGAGGCGCGATCGGCGCGGCGGACGGGGTGGCCGAGGGGACGGGCGCGACATCGCCCGCCCAGCACTCGGCCTTGGGCGGCGGCTCGAACTTGACGACGTGGGACGCGGCGTCGCCCTTCTTGGTGACGAGCGTGGTCGTCTTGTAGACGACGGCGTCGCCGCACTCGTAGGCGGTGAGCCCCGTCACGCGCGCGGTCTTGTCGGCGTTGCGCGGGTCCTTCACCTTCGGGCCCTTGTCGGCGGGGACGGGGGCGCGCTCGTTCGAGCACTGCGCCCACTCGACGGTGTACTCGCTGTTGTCGTCGGCGATGAGCGTGCGCGCGGGCGGGTCGTCCGCGGTGCGCCGGCCGCCGAGGATCATCTTGAGGATGGGCGACTTGCCGTCGAGGACGCGCATGCGCACCGGGTAGCGCAGCCCGCCGATCATCGCGGCGTGGGCCGTGCCGATGGTCAGATCGGGGCAGATCGGCTCGCCCTCGATGGGGGAGGGGATGGGCGGCCCCGCGCACCCCGCGGCGAGCGAGAGCACGGCGAGGGAGGCGAGCGCGAGGGAGCGGAGCGTCGGGACCATGAGGGGGCGCTATCAAAGCCCCGGGAGGGCCGCAACGACGATGAATGGGAGGTGCGGAGAGGTCCGGCGGAAGATGGGCAGAACGCGAGCAGGAGAAGGTGCGCGTGGAGGCTCGGTCAGCGCGCGGCGGCGGCGCTCACCTTGGTCTTGCCCATCTTGAGGATGCGATCGAAATGATCTTTGGAGACGGGGATGACGCTGATCCGCGAGCGCTTGAGGAGGAAGATCTCGGCGAGGGCGGGCTCGCTGCGGACGGCGTCGAGGGTGACCGGCGCCTTGACGGGGCAGACGGGCTCGATGTCCACCACGCTCCAGTCTTCGCCCTCGGCGGTGGGATCCGCGTAGGCTTCGCGCTTGACCTTCGCCACGCCGACGACGGCCTTGCCCTCGTTCGAGTGGTAGAAGAGCACGAGGTCGCCGGCCTTCATCGCGCGCAGGTTGTTGCGAGCCTCGAAGTTGCGGACGCCGTCCCACATGGTCTGGCCGTCGCGGACGAGCTGGGCAAACGAGTACTTGGTCGGCTCGCTCTTCATGAGCCAGTAGCTTCGGGACATGGGGCTCCAGGTGGGCGCCCAGGTCGAGCGCGCGCGACCACCCTAGCACCCGGATCGACGCCGGGGCGGACTAATGTCGCCCGAAGAGCGCCGGGCGAACGTTCTTCGCCGAGGCTCTGCCGGCTTCGCTAGTCGGTGATGACGATCCTCGTGCCGTCCTTCACGAGGCGCGCGACCTCGTCGATCTCCGCGTCGTCGAGCGCGATGCAGCCGAGGGTCCAGTCGGTCTCCTTGTGGACGCCGTTCCAGTCCGGGTGCCCGGTGCCGTGGATGCCGATGCCGTTGCCGATCCGCTTGTCCCTGGGGATGATCCCGCGCTTCTTGAGATCGGCGAAGCGGGCGCGATCGTCGTCGTTGGGGTAGCTCACGACGAGGAACTGGTGGAAGAGGCCCTTGATCCGTCCGGTCACCTTGTACGTGCCGACGGGGGTGACCTGATCGCCTTCCATGCGCTTCGGGCCGGGGCCGCCGGGGCCGATGGCGACCTTGTAGCGCTTGATCGTCTGGTCGCCGCGGCGGAGCACCAGGGTGTGATCGCTCTTGTCGATGCGGATCTCGTCGGCGGCGGGCGCGGTGGGCGCCTCGGCGGCCGAGGGGAGGGTGACGGTGAAGGCGGTGAGGACGGCGAGGAGGGTGAGTCGAAGGGCTGCCATGCCCGGGCATCGGCGGACGCACGAGGAGTGTGACGGCGGGGACGCGATCCAATAAAATCGACGTCGAGCAGGTCACACTCCGGCGCGGCGGGCCGATGACCGCTTCGATGAGCACAGCGATGCCCGACGAGACCAGCCCGGCCAAGAACCCGCTCGGTGATCCGGCCCTCCGCAAGAGCTTGACCGAGTTCGTGCGGAGGCGGGTGCCGTCCGCGGACGCCGACGACGTCGTCCAGATCGTGCTCCTCGACGCGCTCGGGACGCCGGGCCGGCCCGAGGACCCGCGCGAGCTGATCCGATGGCTGCACGGGATCGCCCGCCACAAGGTGGCCGACTATCACCGGCGCGCGCACCGCGAGCCGCCGGCCGAGCTGCCGGAGATCCCGGTGGGGCCGGAGCCCATCGAGGCTCGCGAGCTCGCCCGCTGGGCCGAGGAGCAGGCCGGCGGGGCGCGCGACGCGAAGGAGACCCTGCGCTGGATGGCGCGGGAAGGGGAGGGCGAGAAGCTCGAGGCGATCGCCGCCGACGAGAAGGTGCCGGCCGCGCGCGTGCGGCAGCGCGTGTCGCGGATGCGGCGCTGGATGAAGGAGCGCTGGATGGCCGAGCTCGCCGCGGTGGCGGCGCTGACGGCGATCGCGATCGCGATCTACTGGCTCTTCCGCAAGCCGGACGAGGTCGCGCGCCCCGAGAAGCCCGAGCCCTCCGGCGCGCCGATCGGGCCCGATCAGCCGAGCCCGCTCGAGCAGGCGCGGAAGCTCAGGCAAGACGGCCTCGATCGGTGCGATCGCGGCGACTGGAAGGGCTGCCTCGAGAGCCTGGATCAAGCGCGATCGGTCGATCCGGTGGGCGACGCCGATCCGGCCATCGGCGCGGCCCGCGAGCGCGCCCAGAAGGCGCTGCAGAACGACGCGCCGTCGCCGAGCGGCTCGGTGGGGCCGATCGCGCCGCCCACGAGCGCGCCTCCCGTGACGACCGGTGCGAAGTCGAGCGACATGCCGGCGGTGCCTTCGACGCCGACGTCCACGGCGAGGCCGATCACGCCCAAGGCGCCGTCCGACAAGGCGAGCGGTACGCCGGGGACCTTCGAGAAGAAGCCGATGTCGCCCGGCAAGAAGGGCACCAAGCCCATGCCGTCGGACTTCTCGGACTTCAAGAAGTGACGTGAGCGCGCGCTGGGCGATGGGACCCGGCGCGCGCCTGCGTCAGTACCCGAGGTCGCTCCCGATCTTGCCGGGCTTGCTCGGCGGCTTCGGCGCGCTGGTCGCGGGCTTCGACGTGGTCGCCGGCTTGGGCGCGCTCGCGGCGGCCTTCGCCGTCTGCGCAGGCTTCACCGCGGCGCTCGCGACGGGCACGGCGCTGCTCGTCTCCACGGGCGCGGGCTCGGCCGGCGCGCTCGCGGTCGCCGCTGCGCTCGCGCTCGCGGGAGGAGTGACCGCGGAGGCCGAGGCGGACGATTCACCCGCGGCGCTCGCCGCCTCGCTCGGCTTCGCGCGGCCGAGCACGAGGTACGCGCCGAGGCCGAGCCCGCCGCCGGCGAGCAACACCAGCCCGAGCAAGACGGCGACGAGCGGCGCGTTGGAGCGGGGTGCGACGGCCGAGGCCTGACCCCATGCGTTGGAGGTGGCCATCGGGGCGAGGGGCTGACCACCGCCGGGAGCCTGGCCCCAGCCGGCGGCGCTGTTGCCCGCGGGCGCAGGGAGGGGCACGCCGCTCTGGCGCATGCCGGCGAGCGGCGAGGGCTCGAGCGGCATCGTCGGATCGAGCGCGGGAGGCCACGCCTGCGGGCCGGCCGGCGCCTGCGGAGGGAGCGCGCGCATGCCGGTGTTCGTAACGCGGTCGATCGGCATCGGCGCCTGGCCACCTGCGCGCGCGGCCCGGTAGGCGAGCAAGGCGTCGCGCAGCTCGGCGCAGGACTGGAAGCGCTGCGCCGGCTCGCGGGACATGGCCTTCATCACGATCATCGCGAACTCGGGGTCGACGTCGGGCACCAGCGATTGCAGCGTGGGAGGGACCTCGAGGACGATCTTGAAGAGCAGCTCGCTGAAGGTTTCGGCCTGGTACGGGACGCGGCCGGCGGTGGTCTGGTAGAGCACGACGCCCATCGCGTAGAGGTCGGTGCGCCCGTCGATCGCCGCGTTGCCCCGGGCCTGCTCGGGCGACATGTAGTAGGGCGTCCCGACCACCACGCCGGCCTTCGTCACGCCCATCTCCTCGCCGCCGGTCTGCGAGAACTTCGACACGCCGAAGTCGAGGATCTTCACGAAGTCGGGGACGCCGCCCTTCTGCGGGAGGATGAAGATGTTGTCCGGTTTGAGATCGCGGTGGATGATCCCGGCGGTGTGGGCCGCGCCGAGGGCCTCGAGCACCTGGAGGACGATGGGGATGGACTCGGCCGGGAGCAGGCGGCCGCGCTGCTTGATCCGCGCGGTCAAGGTCTCGCCTTCGAGGTACTCCATGACCATGTAGCGCGTGCCGTCGGCCAGCATCCCGAGGTCGAGCACCTCGCAGATGTGGTCCGAGCCGACGAGGGCGGCGGCCTGGGCCTCGCGCTCGAAGCGGCGGATCACGTCGTCCTGGGACGAGACGCTCCCGTGGAGCATCTTGATCGCCACCCGGCGGCGGATCCGGAGGTTCTCGCCCTCGTAGACCGCGCCCATCCCGCCGTGGCCGAGGAGGCGCACGATCCGGTACTTGCCGTCGATCACCTGACCGACGAGCTGGGCCATCTCAGCCTTCATGGTCGCTCACGAGGGGGCCCGGCAGAGCGAGGGGCCCGCCCCCGCCGGGCGGGGTGCGGCAGGCTGCGGCTGGCGCATTGGCACGGAAAACCACCGTCGTGGAGGCTAGCACGGGCGACGCCGGGGCACCTACCCCCTCGCGCCGCCGCCGTCCGGGGCCGGGGTGCGGATCTCCGTCCGGTGTCTTGCTCGGATCGGGGGTGCTTCGTGGTAACGTCGGGCCCGTATGGCGCTCTATGAGCTTTCGATCGACGGTGCGCTCGTCCGGGAGGCCGAAAAGGTCGTCTCCCTGGAGGGCCGCGGGTTCCCGACCCTCGTCATGCGCTGGGACAGCCGGATCTTCGATCAGCCCTGGCAGACCACGGTGGTGCTCGACTACCACATCGCGCTGCCCCCGCTGATGATCGGGCAGTCGACGTTCAACGAGGTGAAGATCGCGGCCTTCGTCGACGGCGCGCCCACCAAGTACCTCTACTTCGGCACCGAGATGAGCGCCAACGTGCCCCGCGTGGCGCCCGAGATGGAGAACTCGGTGGCGCCGGCGAAGATCTACCAGGAGTTCCGGCTCGAAGAGTCGACCTGCCCGCTCCCCTACCTGAAGCTCATCCAGGCGACGCCGCGCATCTACGGCAACAGCTCGCAGGACTACTACTCGCCGCCGATCAAGGTCGAGCGCTACGACGGCGTGGCCACGAGCGATCTCGTCGCGGACTTCTTCAGCATGGTCGTGGCGAACCTCGACACGGTGAAGGGCTCGCTCCTCACCGATCCGTCGCGCGGGTTCTGGAACGGGGCGCGCTTCGTCGGCGTCACGTCGATCGCGATCATCCGGCAGGGCAAGGTGGTAGGCCTGCACCGGCGGGTCGGCCGCACGGACAAAGATCCGATGCCCGCCGAGATCAAGAAGCGCGATCCGAAGCTCGACATCCTGCGCGAGTGGGTCGCGGTCGACGTCGGCACCGCGTCCACGGTCGTCGCGGTGCGCGGCGAGAAGGGGCAGCCCGAGCTCGTGCGCATCGGCGCCGTCTCGCAGGCGGCGTACTCGCGCGATTTCGAGAGCCCGAGCGAGATCGGCTTCGAGCACCTCGGGCGCACGGTCAAGGCGTGGCGCGATCGGGTCATCCTCCCGCTCACCTACTGGAACGACGTGGTCGTGGGCCAGGCCGCGCGCGAGATGCGCAGGCGCCCCGGCGGCGATCTGTTGCCGCGGGTCGCGTCGACGCTGACGGGCATCCCGCTGCTCCGCGAGCGCATCGAGAAGCAGGAGCCGGTCAAGCTCCGCGGCCTGCGCGATCCGGAGACCAACGAGTCGCTCAAGAAGCCCGCCCCGCCGATCATCGACGAGGACGGGATCGGCTCGCACGACCCCTTCGATCCGGTCGAGCTCTACGCGTACTACATCGGCCTGACCGTCAACCACCGCCACCGCGGCATCCACCTCCGCTACGCGATCACCATGCCCACGGGCTGGTCGAAGGAGCGGCGGCAGAGCGTCCTCGTGGCCTTCCGCCGGGGCTTCTTCCGCAGCCTCCCCGCGGGCCTCGTCGAGTACCACGACACCGAGCGGCTCGAGGTCGTGGACGTGGGGCCGGCGACGATCCCCTTCGCGGTGCAGTCGTTCCGCACGTTCAACATCCAGCCCAAGGGCGAGCCCATCCCCGTCGCCGTCATCGACGCCGGGGCGAGCGAGACGGCGTTCCTGTTCGGTGTGCTCCGCGGCGCCAAGGCCGAGGAGCGCGCCGCCGGCAACGAGCGGATGATCGAGCACCTCGAGCCCGTGACCTTGCCCTGGCTCGGCGGCGAGCGGCTGCTCGCGCGGCTCGGCTACCGCGTCTACGTGAAGAACCTGGACGCGATGCGCGCCGCGTCCGTGCCGATCGAGCGGCCGGAGGACGAGGCCGCCTTCGACGACGCGGGCGATCTGCTCGCCCCCTCGCCCGAGGCCCGCGCCAACGCGCTCCTCCTGCGCGATCTGCTCCGCCCCCTCCTCGAGCGGACCGGCGGCGCGATCCCGGCGGCCATCAAGCTCTTCGCCGCCGGCGGCGGCGTGGCCGATCTGAAGCTCGAGATCGATCGTGCCGAGCTGGAGACCACGCTGCGCGAATGGCTCGCGAGCGGCGCCGCCTCCTTCAAGCAGGCGCTCGGCGAGGCGCTCACCAAGATCGGCAAGGATCCCGATCCGTACGACGGCCTGCGGGTGATCCTCGGCGGCCGGCTCGGCCTCGATCCCTTCTTCGCCGACGAGCTCGCGCGGATCCTGCCGCCCAACGTGCTCATCCACCGCTACAAGGAGCCCGAGAAGAACAACCTCCAGACGCCGACCGTCAAGACGGCGACCGTGCTCGGCGTGCTCGGCCTCGCGTTCGATCGCATCGGCGCCATCCAGCGCGCCGAGACGCGCGACGCCTTCCGCTACCGCGTCGGGAGGAACCGCCACGGCCAGCTCGCCGACGTGCTCGACCCCTCGGTCGAGTACGACATCTGGCGCGAGATGGGCGCTTGCTCCAAGCCCGATGTCGACGTGCTCTTCATGATGGCCGACGACCTCGGCGAGGTCGCCGCCGACGATCCGCGGGTGAGGAAGGCCACGTGCGCGCTCGGCGCGCAGGCCGTGGGCCAGCGCCTCTACGTGCGCGCCGTCGGCCCCGCGAAGGTCGAGGTCAGCGTCGGCCCTCCCGGCGGCGAGCCGAGCGCCGGCGCGCCCTGCTGGGCCATCGATCTGAAGACGAACCTCGCCGAATCCGCCTGAGAGGGTGTTTCGTAGAAATCCGCTCCCGTTCCCGCGACCCCTCGGGAACGGGAACGGGAACGGGAGCGGGAGAGGGACCGGGAGAGGGGAGAGACGGAGCGCCTGAAAGCGCTCTGCGCTGCTACTGGCAGCGCGCGACCCAGCCGACCGCGTTCTTCATCAGCTTCTGAAGGTTCACGTTCGTCCACCCGTTGGGCGCGTAGTTGCCGGCGTGGGACACGTGCACCACGCGGCCCACGGGCACGTCGCGGATGGCCACGGCGTCGATGGACTGCGGGCTCCCGGCGATGCGGGTGACGCCGGGCGCGACCTTGGCGATGCCGACGTTCGAGGTCGAGGCGACCACGAAGGACGCGGGCAGGCCGGCCCAGAGCGGGTGGTTCGCGAAGGCCGCGTCGACCTGGTAGGTGACCTGCCCGCTGTACGCGGCGGTGCGGCTGAGGAGCACGAGCGGGGCCAGCGTCTGCCAGCGCCCGCCCGCCACCTGGAAGGCGGCCCACTCGGTGAGCACCAGGCCGTTGCCAGCGTTGACGAAGTTGACGATCGCCGCCTGGCCGGCCGCCGGCATGTCGGTGCTGTACGACGTGCCGCCCGGGCCGCCGGAGAGGACGACCACCGCGCCGAAGCCGGCGAGCGGCGGGTTGTTGCCGTTGTACTGGTACGAGGGGACGGCGCTCTGGCTCACCGTGTAGGTGCCGCCCGCGCCGAGGGCCGCGACGAGCGTGGCCGTGCCCGAGGCGGAGTCGTCGGCCAGGACGAGCACGTTGGTGCTGCACACGCACTTGGACGCCGCGCAGTTGCCCGACCCGCACGTGATGCCGCACCCGCCGCAGTTGTTGGCGTCGACCAGGGTGTTGAACTCGCAGCCGTCGCTCGCGTCGCCGTTGCAGTTGGAGAACCCCGCGTTGCACCCGGCGAGCGTGCAGACGCCGGCGACGCAGCCGGCCACGCCGTTGGTCGGGGCCGGGCACGCGTGGCCGCATGCGCCGCAGTTGTTCGGATCGGTGTCGGTGCTCGTCTCGCAGCCGTTGCCGGCCATGGCGTCGCAGTCGCCGTAGCCCATCGCGCAGGCGCCGATGCCGCACACGCCGCCCACGCAGGCGCGCGATCCGTGATCGACGAGCGGGCAGAGGGTGCCGCATGCGTTGCAGTGGTCGACGTCCGACATCAGGTCGGTCTCGCAGCCGTCGACCGCGCCGCCGAAGCAGTCCGCGAAGCCCATGTTGCAGCCGCCGATCCCGCACTGGAAGCCTGCGCAGACCGGCGCGCCGTTGGCGACGGCCGGGCATGCGTTGCCACATGCCGCGCAGTTGCCCGCGTCGTTCGCCAGGTTCACCTCGCAGCCGTTGGCGATCTCGCCGTCGCAGTCGGCGTAGCCCGCGTCGCACCCCGCGATGCCGCACATGCCGAAGTTGCAGTTGGGGAAGCCGTGCGGCACGGCCGGGCACTTCATCCCGCAGGCGCTGCAGTTGTTCGTGTCGATGGAGAGGTTCGACTCGCACCCGCTCCACACCGACAGATCGCAGTCGCCGTAGCCGGCGGAGCAGTCGCCCACCGCGCAGACGGCGCCCGAGCACACGGTGGTGGCGTTGGGCAGCCCGGGGCAGCTCGTCCCGCAGCTCCCGCAGTTGAACTGGTCGGTGAAGAGGTTCACCTCGCAGCCGTCGCTCACGTCCATGTTGCAGTCGGCGAAGCCGGGCAGGCAGCCGCCGAAGCCGCAACTCCCCGCGATGCACGCGGCCATGGCGCCGGGGGCCGCCGGGCACTCGTTGCCGCACACCGTGCAGTTCTTCGGGTCGGCCCCGAGGTTCGACTCGCAGCCGTCGTCGGCCATCATGTTGCAGTCGGCGAACCCGCCGTCGCATGCGGCGATGGTGCACACGCTGGCGCTGCACCCCGGCACCGCGTTGGCGAAGAGGCAGACCTTGCCGCACCCGCCGCAGTTGAGCGGATCGTCACCCAGGTTCGACTCGCAGCCGTCGAGCAGGAGGAAGTTGCAGTCGCCGTAGCCGGGGAAGCACTCGAGCTTGCACGTCCCGTCTTCGCAGCTGGTCTCGCCGCCCGGGTTGCTCCCGCAGTCGATGTCGCACGCGCCGCAGTGGGTCGGGTCGGTCTTGGTGTTGGTGCAGAGCTTGTTGCAGCAGGCGAGCGCGCCCGGGCAGTCGCTCTTGCTCTCGCACCCGATCTCGCCGCCGCCGGTGCCGCCGCTGCCGCCGGTGCCCGAGGTGAGCCCGGTGCCGCTGCTCCCGCCGGCGCCGCCGCCGCCCTCGCAGTGGTCGCCGCTGAAGCAATAGGCTTCGGTCTTGCAGCCCGTGGACCCGAGCGCGACGCCCGCGAGGACGAGGACGGCTGCGAGGAAGGAAGGAATGGGGCGGAAGTTCATCGCGCGTGGCCTTTCGAGCCCCGGGCGCCGGCCCGGGGAGAAGCTGAAGCGCCGCGCCGTCGCAGCGCGGAGAGGGCGAGGACAGAGAGGGCGAGCGCGCCTCGCCACGGGGCCTCGTCCCCGGGCGCGCCGGGCAGCGCGCACTTGCAGCCGCCGCCTCCGGTGGCGAGCCCGAAGACGTTGCCGCCCGACGTCGTCGACGTGGTGGCGGTCGTGGTCGTCACGGTCGTCGCGCCGCCGCTCCCGCCCGCGCCCGTCGTCATCGAGCCGCCCGCGCCGCCCGCACCGGTGGTGGTTCCGGACGAGGAAGAGCTGCTGCTCGTGCTCATCCCGCCGTCGGCCAGGCACACGCCGTTGAAGCACATCGTCCCCTCGGGGCAGACGACCTTGTCGCAGCTCGTCGGCAAGCAGTAGCCGTTGATGCACTGCTCGCCGCCGGGGCAGCCGAACTCGCCGGGGCCGCAGGGCTTGGCGCACACGCCCTCGATGCACGCGGTGCCCACCGGGCAGGGCGGCGGCGAGTCGGTCACGCCATCGCAGTTGTCGTCAACGCCGTTGCACACCTCGATCCCAGGCTTGACCGCCCCGACACACTGGAACACACCGTTGTTGCACTCGAAGTGCCCCGGCTTGCACGGCGGCTTGTCGAACGGCGACATCGGGATGTCGCAGGGCTTGCCCACCATCGGATCGTTCGGCGAGCAGCACCCGGGGATGGGCGAAAATACGCAGCTCCCGCCCGGCCCCGAGCAGTGGTCGGAGGTGCACTCGTTGCCGTCGTTGCAGTTGCCGTCGACGTTGCAGCAGCCGGCGACGGGCGCGTTGGAGCAGGTCTTGGTGGCGACGTTGCACGTGTCGAGCGTGCAGAGGTCGTTGTCCACGCAGTCCGAGTCCTGCGTGCAGCAGCCGGGGATGGGCCCGCCCTGGCAGAAGCCGCCGGGCACCGGGCACGTGGCGCCCGAGCATGCGTTGCCCTTGGTGCAGTCCATGTCGGTGTTGCAGCAGCCGTTGATCACCGGGTAGACGCACGCGCTGCCGGGGCTCGGGCAGATGTCGGCCGTGCAGAGATCGCCGTCGTTGCAGTCGGTGTTGGAGTTGCAGCAGTTCTGCTTCGGCGCGAAGGTGCAGGGCCCGCCGGGCACCGGGCAAGTGTCGGTGGTGCAGGGGTTCTGGTCGTTGCAGTCGCCGTCGACGAGGCAGCAGTTGGGCGCGGGCCCGTGCACGCATGCGCCGCCGGGCACCGGGCAGGTGTCGGTGGTGCAAGGGTTGCCGTCGTCGCAGTCGGCGTCCTTCACGCAGCAGGCCTGGCCGAGCACCGGGCAGGGGCCGGTGACGGAGATGTCGGAGAGGACGGGGGTGACGAAGCCGGGGCCCTTCAGATCGGTGCGCACCTGCACGTAGCGGCCGACGAGGCCGGGGATCGCGGCGCCGTTCTGCACGGGGACGAAGCCGGCGGTGCCGAGCTCGGGGAGCGTGTTGGCGGCGCGCGCGCTGACGGTGAGCGTGGTGAGCGCGGGGACGGCGCCCTGCGCCTCGGTGTTCCACGAGACCTTGCTCCAGGGCAGGTTCGCGATCTGCCCGTCGTAGGTGCCGTCCCAGCTCCCGACATAGGTGTAGGGCGCCTGGCGATCGATCTGCACGCCGGTGAAATCGCTGTAGAGGTACGGATCGGCGTTGGGTACGCCCGGGCCGCTGATGGTGTACTTGCCGATGATCGCCCCGGTGGTCGAGTTGATCTTCACCATCTGCGGCGGGCCATGCGTGACGACCCAGAGGTTGCCCTGGAAGTCGATCGACATGCCGTGCGGGTTGTTGCCGCCGGCCGGGTACGTGCCGAGCAACGCTCCGGCGGGGCTGTACTTGTAGACGGACGCGTTGTCGTAGCCGCAGGCCCAGACGTTGTTGTTGTAGTCGAGCGTGACGGCGGTGATGTTGCTGCCCGGCGAGGCCCAGTTGGTGCAGCTGTTGGCGCCGAAGTCGGCCTTGTAGACGCCCGTGCCCGGGCCGAACCAGCCGCCGAGCCACGCCGTGGTGCCAGCGGGATCGGCGACCACGCCGTAGGTGCCTTGGCCGGCGCAGCCGTTGTTCACCGAGCTCTGGGCGAGCGTCGTGATGTTGACCCGGGTCGTCGGCCCGCCCGACTTGGAGATGAAGACGTAATCGCCGCCCGAGGCGAGCGAGTAGGGGTTGCCGCCGACGTTGACCGTGGCCTCGAGCGCGACGGGCTCGTTCGGGTTGTAGCGGTAGATCTTCCCGTCGACCCAGGTGGAGACCCAGATCTTGCCGTACTTGTCGACCGCGACGCCGCGCGGGTAGACGTTGTTCGGCCCGATGGGGATGGTCGTCAGGATGCACTCGTCGTTCTGGCCGAAGTACTCGCCCGCGGCCGGGTTCACGTCGATGAGCCCATCGCCGTTCACGTCGTGCGAGGTGTCGATCACGCCGTTGTTGTTGCGATCGATGCAGTGGGCGATGTTGCCGGAGAACTTCGAGAGCGTGCCCTGGTGGCCGAAGGCGCGGTTGACGATCCACACGTCGCCGTTGGTGTCGACGGCCACGCGGCCGGGGCAGTTGCCGGTGGTGGCGAAATCGCAGAACTCCTGCGCGGGGCGGGCGCCCGTGGCCTGGCCGTTGATGTTGACGAGCGCCGAGTCGAAGCGGCCGGTCTGCTTGCCCGTGGTCGTGTCGATGCGGACGACGTAGCCGTAGAGGTAGTTCGTCGACCAGACGATCGTGGTCTTCGAGACCGGCGTGCGGCCGAGGATGAGCTGATCGCTCACGGGCGCGTGGGCGACGTTGTTGAGCGTGCCGCCGTCGAAGTCGGCGTTGAGGGTGAACTTCTTGGTCTGGGCGCGGGCGTCTGCGGGAGCGGCGAGCGCTGCGGCCTCGGCGGCGAGGAGCGCGGCGAAGAGCAAGCGAAGGTTCATGGGCGAGCCTCCCATCGCCGGGGCCATACCCCAGCGACGTCCATGATAGGGCGAAGCGCATGGCGATCGCGAGCGGCAAGCGTGCATCCTGCGGCAGCGGGCCACGATCCGCGCGGACCTCGAAGGGGGGCGCTCAGCGGCCGGGCAGGACCCGCGTCTCGTCGATCGGCGCGCGGGAGAGCTCCCGGCCGTCGGCCAGCACCGTCTCGCGGCGATCGCCGATCAGGTGGACGACGGTGCGGCCCGGGCTCGGCCAGGAGAGCTCCGCGCGGACCATCCGGGCCTTGATGATCGCCGGATCGCGCGCGTCGATCTCGTCGAGCGGGATCGGGGCGAGGGCGATCGGCGCGCTCCCCGAGAGCGCGATCGGGACGAGGACGCCGCCGGTGAGCCGGCCTTCCTCGCGGTTGTAACGGCTGACGGCGAGCAGCGCCGGGCCGGCCTCGGTGGGCACCACCCGCGCGGTCGTGATCCCGTCGATCGCGACGCCGCGCACCTGACGCCGCCTCGCAGGAGGCCGACAGGGCAAGGGCCGGTCGCGCACGGGCTGAAGGCGACGATCGCCCCGTCGGGGAGGCGGTGTCGCCGCAGCAAACCGGGGCACTCCGGGCGCGCGGCGGCTGCGCCGAGGCCGGGCTCGGCGGCCATCTTCGCGCAGAGATACGAGGTCGGCGGCGCCTGGGAGGGCTCCCCGAGGTCGACGGAGAAGCCGTAGAGGATGGCGTCGATCGGGGCCTGGCGGACCTCCAGCATCGGCCCGCGCCGCTCGCCCGCGTGGCCATCCATCGTGGCCTTCCAGCCCGAAGGGAATGCGGCCCGTGGGGCGCCCGGCAGGAGCAGATCGCCGCGGTGGGCCACCTGCGCCGCCGGCTCGTCGTCCTCCATCTCGTTGAGCAGCGGGGCGTCCTCGCTCGTCACGGCGAGGACCGCTTCCAGCGGTGGAGGCGGCTCCGGCGGGGGCTCGCGCTTGCCGCACCCGGCGAGCGCGGCGAGCGCGATCAGGAGCGCGGCGGGCGCCGGCGCGCGCCCTCGAAGGCCCGGCGCGCGCCCCTCGATCACGACGTCTGCTTGCGCCGCACCAGGTAGAAGAAATCCCGCGGCGAAGGCTCTTCGACGTACTCGCGGCTGACGAACTTGACGCCCGGCACGAGCGAGGAGGCGGCCTTGGGGGGCGCGTCCGGCGCGGGGCGCTCGTAGAGCAGGAAGCGCGGGTACGAGTAGTTCACGTCGAGCTGCGCCGCGTCCATGGCGCCGATGGCCTTCATGGCCTGCGAGAGGGACTGCGCGGTCACCGCGTCGCCGAAGCCGTAGAACAGCGTGTGGCCGTCCTTGTCGATGCCGATCGCGCTTCTACGAATGACCGTCTCACCCCCGACGGCGGCGCCCCAGTTGCGGTTGTACTCGCCGGTGTCGAGCACCGTGTTCGTCTTGCCTTGCTCGACGAGGCACGGGGGCGTCTGCCGGTAGCCGAGCATGTCGGGCTCGCTCGGCTTGAGCTCGGGCCAGGTGCGGATGCGGATCGAGCCGTCCTTGTAGAGGCCGACGGTGCAGGAGATGTCGCGCGGGGGGACGAAGGTCTCGCCGTCGAGCATCATCCCGTAATGGCCGTGGGTGGTCTTGAAGCCCCCGTTGAAGGCCGCGATCAGCGCGTCGCCCGCCTCCTTCGGGATCAGCCCGGGCCGGTGATCGCTCTTCACGCTGGTCGAGCTCGGCTCGGTCGTCCCGGCCACCATCTTGAGGTCGATCCGACGCAGATCGATGGCGACGACGGCGACCGCCGCGAAGGAGCGCTTCGGGTCGGGGTGCACCAGGCTCTTCGCCATCCCCGGCTCCTTCATGGCGATCCACGTCCCGTCGCCCTGGGCCGCGACGTTCGAGAACGGGGCCTGGAACGGGGGCGGCGGGAAGCCGTCGTAGACCGGCTGGGCGCCCGGCTCGGCCGGCTTTTCGGCCTGCGCCTCGGCGCTCGGCAGCGCCGCCGCGGGCGCCCCCGACGGGGCCTCGGGCGCCTCCCAGAAGGTCTTCGGAGGGGCGTCCTTGTAGCGGATCCGATCGATCCGATCCTGGAGCGCGTAGGCCGTGTCTTCGAGCCAGGCGACGGGCCCCGGGCCGAGGACGGCGCGTGCCCCGTCGGCGAGGACGGGGCCGAGCCAGGGCACATGGTTGATGGCAAACCAGAGGGCGGGCACGCCCGCGCCGGCCACGCCGAGCGCGATCAGCGCGCGGCGACGACGGCGGGGCTTGGGGGCAGGGGTCGACAAAGCGCCACCAGCGTAGCCGATGCTCGCCGTTTCGCCCAACTTCGTTCGGTCCGGCGATCCCGGCTCGGTGCTCTCGTTCATCGCCAAGAAGAACGCGGCGCGCCCGGGAGGCGTTCCTTCACGCGCCGCGACGCGCTCAGATCGTCTGCCCGTGCGCCATCGTCCGCGGGCCGTCCTGGAAGAGCAGCTCGACCTTGCCCCGATCGATCACGCGCTGGACCACGCCGTCGCCGAACTTGCTGTGGCGCACGAGGTCGCCCACGTTGAGCGTCAGCGTGATCCGGTAGGCCTGGAAGGCCGACGACGGCTGGCCCGCGATCGCCTTCTCCCACTCGGCCGTCTGGCTCCGCTCGGCCTTGCTCACGCCCGCGCGCTCACTCTTGCCGCTCCCGCCGACCTTCCGCTCGGCCGCGCGCTCGGCGGCCTTCTTCTCGAGCCGCGCCGCGGCGGCGTCGCGCTCCGTCTTCGGCCTGCGGTAGAGGTGGTGGGAGCCGCAGGTCTTGCACTCCACCTTCTTCACCGCGTCACCCACCATCGCGATGATCCGGTGGGTCAAGTCAAGCTTGCACTTGGTGCAGTAGGCGTCGATTTCTCCGCCCGTCTTCGGCTTCTTGGTGGTCGTCACGATTCCTCTGGGACCTCTGGGTTTTGACGGCCGCGAGCGCCCGGGCAAAGGCCCGCGGATCGCGCCGATCCGTCAGCGCTTTGCGTCTTTGCTGCGATCCTTCATCGAGACCTGGGCGGTCACCTCCGGCTTGGGGAGCCGCGCCGCGCTCCCCTCGCCCTCCTCGTCGCCCTCGGCCCCCGGCTCCTTCGATTTGGGCGAGCCTTGCGGGGCCTTCTCGTTCGGGACGAAGCGGATCTCCGTCTTGATCTCGAACGAGAGCTTGGTGAGCACCTTGGTCAGCTCGTCGGCGAACTGGGTGTGCTCGAGGACGTCGCGGATCTCCTTGGCGACCACGCGGTAGAGGCCATTTTTGGTCTCGTCGATCTGCGTGTAGAGGTAATGGAGCACCTCCTTCGGGAGCTTGAGCTCCTGCACGAAATGGCGCAGGTTCTCCGGCCCCTCGGCGAGGCGGTTCGCCCCCGACTCCACCGCCCGCTCGACGACGCGCTTGAGCAGCTCCGGGATGGCCCGCTCGTAGAGGCGCTTCTTCTCGTGCTCGCCCTTTTCGCTCTCGGGCGGGTCGCCGTCGTGGAACGGAAGGTCGTCGTCTGCGTCGGCCATTCGGTTCCTCGACGGGGAGGGGGCCGCTCTGGCCCTTCCTTCGCGTTGGCAACTAGCGAAAGAGGCCGCGCTTGTCAATCGGCGCCGGGCTGGGGGAGGGCGCGCCCCGCCCGCTTTCCCCCGGCCTTCGGGGTGGCGAGCACCCACACCTCGGCCGCGAAACGGCCATTTCCCCGCCTGGCGGTGATCTCCACCGTGAAGCGATCGTCCTCCAGCGCGCAGAACGGGCGATCCGGCTGCACGATCGGCCAGGGATCCTCGCCGTGATCGGCGGCGAGCGCCGAGCCGCGGCTGCTGCGCACCACCACGTCGAGGTCGGCCACCGCGCGCTCGGCCACGGCGAAGACGCGGTAGCAGGCCCCGCGCTCGGCCGCGAAGGTGGTGCTCACCGGCGGGCCGCCCTCGGTCACCGAGCCGAGGAGGGTCTTATCGCCGAGGCGGCTCATCCCGTTCTCCGGGCCGCAGAGGAGCGTCAGCCGGGTGAGATCTTTCTCGACCTCGCCGCTCGGCTTGAAGTTGCCGTAGCAGCGGACCCAGGGGCCGCCGACGCGCACGGGAGGGCCCTGGGGCTCCTGCTCCTCCATGAGGGGCGGCGCTTCGGCGCTGCTCGACGGGGCCTCGGCGCCGAGCGGGTGGGGGATGCCGTCGAGCACGCGGGGCTCGGCGCTCGCGGAGGCCGGAGGTGGAGGCGGCGGAGGGGCGGCGTCCCCCTGATCCCAGGGGTGCGGCGCCGGCTTGCAGGCCCCGGCGAGAAGCGCGGCGAGGCCGGCGAGGGCGCGCCATAGGCTGCATCCGGGGCGAGGAGGACGGATCATGAAACCTGGGCTCCCCATCGGCGTTAGCCGAGGATTTTCAGCCCGTTCCCGTTCCCGTTCCCGTTCCCGCTACCCGGATCGGGAACGGGAACGGGAACGGGAGCGGGAACGGGGGATTCGGAGGGGGATGCTTCAAACCTGGCACCCCGTCCTTCGTAGCGCATGCATGGCGACCCATCCCAGAGAAGAGCGACCCGCGGGCGCGGCCGGCGATCCCGGGCGCGGGATGTACTAAGGTGAGCGCGATGGAGCCCTTCCTGGCGCGCCGGCGCCGCCTGCTCGAAGCGATCGACGGGGCCGCCATATTCTTCGCCGCGCCCTGGGCCCTCCGGACCAACGACGTCCGCCACGAGTACCGGCAGGACTCCGATCTCTTCTACCTCACGGGCTTCCGCGAGCCGGAGGCCGTGCTCGTCCTCGCGCCGAAGCACGCCGATCACAAGCAGATCCTCTTCGTCCGCCCGCGCGATCCGGAGAACGCGGTGTGGGACGGGCCGCGCGCCGGCGTGGAGGGCGCGGTGGAGCGCTTCGGCGCCGATATCGCGCACCCCATCGGTGAGCTGGCGGCGCGGCTCCCCGAGTACCTGCGCGGCCACCAGCGCCTCTACCACGCGCTCGGCAAGAGCCGGAGCGCGGACGATCGCGTGATCGAGGCGATCGCCCGCGTCCGGGGCAAGGGCCGATCGGCGTCGATCTGGCCCACCGAGATCGTCGACCCGGCCGTCGTGCTGCACGAGATGCGCGCCAGGAAGAGCAACGACGAGCTCTTTCGCATGCGAAGGGCCGCCGAGATCACCCGCGACGCCCACCTCGCGGCCATGGCCGCCGCGGCGCCGGGACGCCACGAGTACGAGGTCGAGGCGGAGATCCGGCGGGTGTGCCGGCAGCGCGGCGCGGAGCGGCTCGCGTACCCGCCGATCGTCGGCTCGGGCCCCAACGCGCTCGTGCTGCACTACCGCGACAACAACCGGAAGATCGAGGACGGCGAGCTCGTGCTGATCGATGCGGCCGCCGAGCACGACTACTACGCGTGCGACGTGACGCGGACCTTCCCGGCGAACGGCGCCTTTTCGCCCGCGCAGCGCGAGCTCTACGAGGTCGTCCTCGAGGCCGAGCAGGCGGCGATCGAGGCGATCAAGCCGGGCGCCACGATCGACGGCATCCACGCGATCGCGGTGCGGCAGGTCGTGGCCGGGCTGGTCCGCCTCGGCCTGCTCGAAGGCGAGGTCGACGCGCTCGTGGAGAGCCGCGCGTACCGCAAGCTCTACATGCACCGCACGAGCCACTACCTCGGGATGGATGTGCACGACGTCGGGCTCTATTACGGGGCGAACGGCAAGCCCCGCCCGCTCGAAGAAGGGATGGTGCTGACGGTCGAGCCGGGCATCTACGTGGCCGCGGACGACGCCTCCGCGCCCGCGCGGTTCCGCGGCCTCGGCGTGCGGATCGAGGACGACGTGGTCGTCACGGCGGAGGGCTTCCGGGAGCTGACCTCGGACATCCCCCGCGAGGCGGCCGAGGTGGAGCGAGCTTGCCGCGCGTGAGCCGGGACAAGAAGGCCGCGCCCGCCGCGAAGGGCGCGCGCGCCGCGCCGTCGCCGCAGCTCGAATTGCCAGAGACGCGGGGCGACACGCGCCGGGTGGAGAAGATCGAGCGGCTCTCGCCCGCCGCGCGCGACGGGCGGATCGTGGCCGATCGCGTGCGCTGGTTCGACGCAGCCGCGCGCGATCTGCCCTGGCGGCGGCGGCGCGATCCCTACGCCGTGTGGCTCAGCGAGATCATGCTCCAGCAGACGCGCGTGGAGACGGTGATCCCCTACTTCGAGCGCTTCCTCGAGCGCTTCCCCGATGTCACCGCGCTCGCCCGCGCCGAGCCCGACGAGGTGCTCTCCCTCTGGAGCGGGCTCGGCTACTACCGGCGCGCGCGCCAGCTCCACGCCGCGGCCAAGGCCGTCGCCGATCGCCACGGCGGCGCCTTCCCCGGCGAGGCCGCGGCGCTGCGCGATCTGCCCGGCGTCGGCGCGTACACCGCCGGCGCCATCGCCAGCATCGCCTTCGGCAAGCGAGAGCCCCTCGTCGACGGCAACGTGGCCCGCGTCTTCGCGCGCCTCGAAGGCCTCGCCGAGCCCGTGGGCTCGACCGCGATGACCAAGGCCCTGTGGGAGCGAGCCTCCGCGCTCGTGCCGGCCGATCGGCCGGGCCGCTTCAACGAGGCGCTGATGGAGCTCGGGGCGACGGTGTGCACGCCGAAGGATCCCGCGTGCAAGCGCTGCCCGCTCGAATCCATCTGCGTGGCGCGCGCCGAGGGGCGCGTGGCCGAGCTGCCCGTCGCCGCGAGCAAGCGCCCGGTGCCCTCGGTGTCGATGGTGGCCCTGGTGCTCACGCGAGGCGCCGAGGTGCTGCTCGCCCGACGCGCGGAGGGCGGCCTCTTCGGCGGCCTGTGGGAGCCGCCGATGGTGGAGGCCGCGTCGATCGGCGAAGCGAAGAAAGCGCTCGGCTGGCTCGGCCTCGGCCGGAGTGTGAAGCTCGCCGAGGTCGGCACCGTCAAGCATGTGCTGACCCACCGCGAGCTCACGGTGCACGTCGCGCGCGGCTCGCTCGACGCCGACGCGGAAGCCCCCGGAGAGCCGAAGGCGCCGTATGAAAAGGCCGGTTTCTACGGCACCAAAGAGGCCGCGATCGGCATCTCCACGCTGGCTCGCAAGGTCCTCGCGACCGCGCGCGGCTGAGTCAGGCGCCGCCCGCGCCGCCGGTCCCGCCCGCGCCACCGGCTCCACCGGCTCCACCGGTTCCACCTGCGCCGCCCGCTCCGCCTGCTCCACCCGAGCCGCCTGCTCCACCCGAGCCGCCCGTTCCGCTCGTGGTGCCGGTGGTCGTCGTGGTCGTCGTCGAGCCGGTGCTGCTCGTGCTGCTGCTCGTCTCGCCGCACGATTCGCGCGTGCTGATCTGGATGGTGGCGGCCACCTGCACGCCTGCGTCGCTCCCGAGCGGGCTCTTCACGACCGGCTCGCCGTCGTCGTCGACCACCAGGACCTCGATGGTCAGATCGGCGTAGCGGTTGGCCAGCTTGCGCAGCATCACGTCGACGACCTCGGTGGCGCCGATGTTGTTCTCGAAGCCGTTCACCCGCACGACCACGTGGCCGCACTTGTTGAGGGCGATCAGGTTGCAGGCGCCCGGTGGCCGCAGGAAGAGGTTGGTCGCGGCGAGGGTGAGCGGGACGCGCGGATCGTCGCCCGGAGGGACCTCGACGCAGTCGCCGGTGGCCGGGCTCAGGATGTTCAGCGCCGGTGTGCCCCCGGTGAGCACCGTGCCGGTCGTCGAGGTCGTCGTCGTGGTGTCGCTGGTGGACGAGCACGCGGCGTAGGCCGCCACGAAGGCGCCCGGGAGGAGCAGCAGCCAGGGTCGGCGACCGTTCATGCCCCGCTTTGTAGCCCATGCCCGCCGCGGAGCACCATGGATCTTCGCGCGGGAGCTATTTCTTGTCGCAGCGATCGACGAGCACGTACCCGTAGCGGGACGAGCAGGTGAGCGACGCGTCCTTCTCGCTCACGAGGCTCGAGCAATCGAACTGCATCCACGCCTTGCCGGCCTCGATGCCCTGCCCGCTGCTCGGGGCGAACTGGAACACGCAGGGGGCGCCGTCCGGGCTCGTGTACTCATCGCCCGTCGCCGGATCGTGCACCGTGACCTTGCCAACCGCGCTCTCGCCGGAGCTCGTCACGCCCTCGAAGGAGAAATCGAACGAGGCCTTCTTGATCGACCCCGAGGCCCCGAAGCCCATCCCGGTCGCGGCCACCCGGCACTTGATCGACGCGCCCTCCTCGGCGTCGACCGCCAGCTCCGGGGGGTTCACCCGGGAGTTGCCGATGTCGATGTGGACGTTGCCGATCGGGCACTTTTGCTCGGGCGTCGCGTAGATTTCCATGTTGACCGCGCCGGCCGGGGCGGTGCTCGGCCCGCTGCCTCCGCCGGCCCCGCTCGTGCCGGTGTCGCTGGAGCAAGCCGCGAGGGAGAAGCCGAGGACCAGGAGGGTGGAAGCGAGGCGCATCGTGGCCGAGCCTTTCTTTCCGGGCACCCCCTGTCAAGACCTTCCCGCGGGCGCGGAACGGGGTGCGGCGCTCCGGCGCTCCGGGTAAGCTCGGGGCGTGAGCCTTCAAGAGCGCATCGAGCACAAGCTGTCCGCGGCCCTCGATCCGAGCCGGATCAGCGTCGAGAACGAGAGCCGGATGCACAACGTCCCGCCCGGCTCGGAGACGCACTTCAAGGTGCTGATCGTGTCCGCCGCCTTCGAGGGGCTCGGCCTGGTCGACAGGCACCGCCGCGTCAACGAGCTGCTCCGCGACGAGTTCCGCGACGGCCTGCATGCGCTGACCATCCGCGCCCTCGCGCCGGCGCAGTGGGACGAGCAGGCGGCCGGGACGTTCCAGTCTCCGCCGTGCCTCGGCGGCTCGAAGTCCTGATCGTGGACTACACCTTCGCGCTCGTCAGCGATCTCCACTTCGGCCCGGAGGCGAGCTTCGGCGGCAAGCTGCGCAAGCTCACCGCGCGGGCGGGCGAGCTGTCGCAGGCCTTCGTCGAGGAGATGAACGCCCGGGCCCGGCCCGATCTCGTCGTCAACCTCGGCGACGACATCGAGGACGAAGGGCCGGAGGCCGATCGCGCCCGCTACGCGGAGTGCCAGGCGATCCTCCGCGCGGCCGAGGCGGAGCTCGTCAACGTGGCGGGCAACCACGACACCATTCATTTGAGCTCAAACGATCTCTTGTCCCTCTGGGGCGAGCCGGCCAGAGACACGGCGGATCCTCCGCTCTACCGATCGTTCGATCGCGGCGGGCACCACTTCGTCATCCTCCACACCCGCGAGCGGAAGGATCTCGACGTCTCCGTCGGCGAGGCCCAGCTCGGCTGGCTCGCGGAGGATCTCGGCCAGAACCCCGGGCCGACCATCGTGCTCATGCACCACAGCGCCGCGGACCAGGATCTCCGGGGCAACCGCTGGTTCGAGGGCAGCCCGCATATCTGCCTCGTGCGCGAGCGGCGGCAGATCCGCCGTGTCCTCGCGGAGCACCGCAACGTGCGGGCCGTGTTCAACGGCCACCTGCACTGGAACCACCTCGATCTGATCGACGGCATCCCCTACGTCACCGTGCAGAGCCTGATCGAGAACCTCGACGACGACGCGCCCGGCCGGCCCGCGGCGGCCCACGCGCTCGTGCACCTCTCGAAGAAGCGCGTGGTGGTCGAGGTCGCGGGCGCGGAGCGGGCGCGCTACCAGTTCGACATCCCCTACCGCAGCGCGTAGAGCCGGCCGTCGCTCGAGCCGATGAAGACCGTGCCGTCCGCGGCGACGGCGGGCGAGCCGAGGATCGCGCCGGCCGTGCGGAAGCGGAAGCGCACCTCGCCGTTCGGGCCGATCGCGTAGAGCGTGCCGTCCTCGCTCCCCACGTAGGCGGTGCCGTCCGCTGCGATGGCGGGCGAGGAGCCGACCACGCCGTTCGTCTGCACCTGCCAGCGGAGGCGGCCGTCGGACCAGAGCGCGTAGACGTAGTGATCGGCCGAGCCGACGATCACCGTGCCGTCGCGCGCGACCGCGGGGGACGACTGGATGGGGAGCTGCGCGGAGAAGGTCCACCGCACGCGGTTCCCCTCGGCCAGCGCGTAGAGCTTGCCGTCGTCCGAGCCGACGTACATCGTCCCGTCGGGCCCGAACGCCGCGCTCGATCGCACGGGGCCGCCCGTGGGGAAGCGCGCCGTGATGTCGCCGCGCAGATCGAGGGTGTACACGGTGCCGTCGTCCGATCCGACGACGATCTGCCCGCCCGGGCTCAAGGCCGGCGACGCGCCGACCGGGCCCCTGGCGGCCGTCACCCAGCGGATGCCGCCGTCGTGGGTGATGGCCTCGATCGTCCCGCCGTTCGAGCCCACGTAGATCGTCCCGTCGTGGGCGAGGGCAGGGGAGGAGAACGAGCCGTTCTTCACCGGCGCGCGCCATTTTTCCTCGCCCTGGCGGACGGCGTGGAGGTAGCCGTCGAGCGTCGTGAAGTAGGCGGTGCCGTCGCCGGCGATCGCAGGCGAGGAGACGATGGGCGCGCCCGCGTCGTGCGCCCATTTCATGCCCCCGCGCGCGGTGAGCGCGTAGAGCCGGTGATCGAGCGAGGCCGCGTAGACCGTCCCGTCGAGGCCGAGGGCCGGCGAGGCGGTGAACGGCCCGCCGGCCGTGAAGCTCCAGAGCAGCGCGCCGGTGGACGGCGGGGCGAGCCCGTTCCGGCCCGAGCGCTGGGCGTCGTGGTGGAACATCGGCCAGTGGGGCAGGGCGTCCCCGCGCATCCCCGGGCCCTCGATCCGCGGGTCGAGCGCCGGGGCTTCGCCGGTCGCGGTGACGCAGCCTGGATCGCCCGGAGAGCAGGGGGCGCGGCGGTCGTCGCCGCCGCACGCAGCGAGCGGCAAGGCGAGGGCGGCCAACGTGGAGAGGTGGGCGGCGAGGCGGAGGATCGAGGCGGTCACGTAGGATCGTTGTTGCTCCCGCCGCGCCTTTTTTTCAACCCCCCGCGGCGCCCGTGCCTATCGTACGGGCCCATGGAAATCCGGACCGACGTGACCTTGCCCTTTCCGCGCGATCAGGTGTTCGTCGCCTACCGCGATCACCTGGTCGAGCTCGCGGCCTTCCTCCCCAACATCCGGAGCATCACCGTCAAGAGCCGCGACGAGTCCCCGGGCGAGGTGCGCCTCGTCAACGCGTGGGTCGGCGGGGGCGACATCCCCAAGGTGGCCCGGGCCTTCCTGAGCGAGTCGATGCTCGCCTGGCTCGACCACGCGACCTGGAAGGACGACGGCCACCGCGTGGTGTGGCGCACCGAGGTGGGGGTTCTCCCCGGCGCCCTCAAGAGCTCCGGCGAGAACCGCTTCCTCGCCCTCCCCGACGGGGGCACGCGCATCGAGTTCCGCGGCGATCTCACCTGCGACACCGCCAAGGTCCCCGGCGTCCCCCGCCTCCTCGCCGGCTCCCTCAACGGGACCATCGAGAAGATCTTCGTGGGCAAGGTCGAGGACAACCTCCTGGCCATCGGCAAGGGTCTCCAGCAATTCCTCGCCGCCCGCCCGGGCTGACCCCTGCATCGCGACCGCTAGGGAGCGGACCGATCAGCACAACAAACAGTACCGCGACCGGGAGGGAGCGGACCGGGCAGGCGTTACCTGGAAGGAGGCAACCACGTCAACAGCCGAAGGCCGGGTGCGGCGGCTGGTGACGTTGGTGATGGCTGGAGCCGGTGGCTGCCGGTCCGCTCCCTCCCGGTCGCGGTGCTGTTCCTGGTGGCCGCCTCGATGGCTGAGGCCGGAGGTGAGGGAGAGGGAAACCGCGGGGACCCTTTGCGAAGCGCTGGCCATCCTCCCCGGAGCCGCTCTAGACTCTCCCCGAATGCGAGCGATCGCGGCAGGGCTGTCCGACATAGGCAGGCAGCGCCACCACAACGAAGACCGCTTCATCCTGCTCCCCGAGTTCAACGTGTACGTGGTGGCCGACGGCATGGGCGGGCACCAGTCGGGCGAGGTGGCGAGCCGGATGGCAGCGAGCACCATCGCCGCGTACTTCCGCAACGGAGGCGACGACGGGCGCGCCCTCGGCGAGGTGCTGCGCGCCGCCGTCACGCAGGCGAACGCCCGCATCTTCGCCCGCGCCGACGACTCGCGCGCCCACCGGGGCATGGGCACCACCGTGGTCGCCTCGGCCTTCTCGCCCAGCGAGGGCGAGCTCTACGTCGCGCATGCCGGCGACAGCCGCTGCTACCGCATCCGCGACGGCGAGATGCTCCAGCTCACCCGCGATCACTCGCTCGTGTCCGACGCCCTCCTCGAGCGCCCCGATCTCAGCCCGAGCGACCTCGCCTACCTGCCGCGCAACGTGATCACGCGGGCCCTCGGGATCGCGCCCACCGTCGACGTCGATCTCTGCGCCGACCGCGCGCGGAGCGGCGATCTCTACCTGCTCTGCTCGGACGGGCTGCACGGCCTGGTGAGCGACGAGGAGATCGTCGCCATCGTCGGCGAGCACCGGTCGCTCACGGAGGCATGCGAGCGCCTCATCGCCCGGGCCAACGAGAAGGGCGGCAAGGACAACATCACGGCCGTGCTCATCCGGATCGAGGACGGCGAAGGCCCGTGGACCAGGCACAGCCGGGCCGAGTGACGCGGCGGGCGCGGCGTCGATTGCAGCGGATCGTCGCCGAACCGCGCGATTGCGCGGCGCGAGGGCCCGCGAAAAAGGTGCGAGACGCGGCTCTTCCAGCCGGAGCGTCCGCTTGCTAGGCTAGCGCCGCATTTCGGCGCATTTCCTCCACGCACTGAGCCCCGATGAATACACCCTCGACCAAGAAGAAGAGAGCCGCCATCCTCGGTGCCACCGGAATGGTCGGCCGGCGTTTCGCGGAGCTGCTCGTCGAGCACCCCTGGTTCGAGATCGGCTTGCTCGTGGGCAGCGGCGTGTCCTCCGGGCAGACGTACCGAAGCGTGTGGGAAGAGAAGGAGCAGGCCCTCGTCGACCATTACGGCGCGAGCGCGTGGCGGGGCCGCCCATTCGACGAGCGGCTCGGCGACATTCGCGTCGGCCGCTACGAGGACATCGAGGCGTCGAACATCGACTTCGTCTTCTCGTCCGTCCCGGAGAGCGCCGGCCACGCCGAGCAGGAGCTGATCGATCGGGGCTACATGGTCTTCTCGAACAGCCCCTTCGGCCGCTTCGCCGCCGAGAACCCCCTCGTCGTCCCCGAGGTCAACCGCCGCGAGATGGAGGGCCGGCGGTTCATCAAGAACCCGAACTGCGTGACGAGCGGCCTCGTGCTGATCCTGAACCCCGTGCAGGCGGAGTACGGCCTCGAGGAGATCTCGATCACCACCTACCAGTCGCTCTCCGGGCGCGGCGACGCCAAGTACGAGAAGAGCCTGGTGATCGGCAACGTCTACCCGCTCCAGGGGTCCAGCGAGAACACGGAGATCTACATCCGCAAGGAGGTGAAGAAGATCCTCCACGAGCTCGCGCCGTTCTCGGTGAGCTGCAGCCGCGTGGGCGTGCAGGAGGGCCACTACGTCGACGTGCGCCTCAAGACCAAGAAGCGCATCCCCTCGAAGGACGAGGTGCTCGACTTGTTCCGCACCTATAACCCCCTCTTCGACCTCGACGCGCCGATCATCCCCAAGCAGCCGATCGTGGTGATCACCGAGCAAGGCCGCCCCCGCCCCTCGCACGACGCCCACCACCACGACGGGATGGCCATCGCCGTGGGCGGCATCTCCATCGACGACGAGGTCTACAGCCTGCGCCTCACCTACGTCGTCAACAACCTGATCCGCGGTGCCGCCGGCGGGGCCGTCCTCAACGCCGAGGTCTGCCACGCGCTGTACGGCGCGGACTCGCTCAACCGCATCGCCCCCCGCAGCCGCCGCTGATCCGGGCGCGCCGGATCCCGAGGGCGGCGAGCGCGAGCAGCGCCCAGGGCCCTTCGGTGCCCGAGCTCGATCCCTCGCTCGATCCATCGATCGATCCCGCGATCGCGCACCCGCTCTTCGCCGCGACGCCGCCGCCGCTGCCGCTCGTCGTCTCGCCGGTCTTGCCACCCGTACCGACCTGACCGCCCTGGCCTCCGGCACCGCCCGCGCCGCCCTCGCCGCCTGCGCCGCCTGCGCCTCCCGTGCCGCCCGTCCCCGGCACGGCGACGCACGCGTCGTCCTCGCCGATCGGCTTGACCTCGCAGCCGCCCGGGCACTCCTCGTAGTGCACCACGCCGTCCTGGCAGCTCACCCGCGCCGAGAGATCGTGCACGCAGTTGAAGATCTTGTGGGCGTCGTTGCACTTGCACATCGCGCCGTCGCCGATGACGTGCATGTACTGGCACCACTCCCAGTACACGCCCGGATCGCGGTGGTTGTTCGCGCCGCCGTAGTTGTCGTCCTTCACGCAGGACTCGGGCGCGTCGGCGCAGGGCGGGCTGCTGGCGGGGATGGCGTTGCCGTTCGGGACCTCCTGGTGGCCGACCATCACGCTCCGGTCGAGCGCCGTCCCGTCGCCGTTCGGGCCGAGGTGGTTGCGCTTCGCGATGTCGCGCACGAGCTCGCCGCTCTTCTCGTAGAGGGCCGTCTGGTAGTCGTCCTTGCCCGCGTACCCCACGTGCTCGATGCCGACCATGTGCTTGTTGTAGTAGCCGTTGCCAACGTGCCACGCCGTGTCCGCCTCGTGGACGAACTGACCCACGCGGCTCCCGTCGGCGTCGATGATGTAGTGCACCGACTTGCCCGGATCGTTCTGCAAGGTCGAGACGCTCGCGTCCCACCCGCCCTCGGTGTCGTGCACCGCGATCATCGTGATCGGGTAGCCGGCGCGTCCCTGTGCCCACTTGCCGTCCTGGGGCGTCTCGAACCACGTCGCGCCGGCAAACTCGGGCGCGCCGAGCGCCTCGCGCGCCGGCGGCACGAAGGTCAGCTCGATCGGGATCTCCGGGTGCGCGGGCAGGGTGATCGCCTCGCCCCCGTAGCCGATCACCGTCGCTCCGTGGCGCAGCCGCCGGAAGATCCGCGCGCGGTAGTCCTCGCGGTCGTACCGTGACAGGTAGCCGGACAGCTCTTCCACGACCTCGGCCCAGGCGTCGAGCGCGTCGCGCCCGCGCACGCCGTGCGCGCGCCCCAGATCGTCGAGCACGCGGGCGCCGGCGCGCGTGCCCTGCGCGCGATCTTCACAGAGCGTGCGCTCGGGGAGCCCGAGGAGCGCCGCGCCGCGCGCGAGGGAGTCGAAGCGGCCGTGGCGCAGCTCGAGCACGCCGGCCACGGGCACGAGCTCCTCGGCCTCGATCGTCCGGTGCGGCGAGAGCGCGAGGCCCCCTTCCTCCTGCGCGATCGCCACCATCAGGTCGCGCGGCACGCCCTCCGCCGCCGCGGCCTCGGCGATGATCTGCGCCGTCGGGCCCGCGATCTCGGTGATCGGAGGCTCGGCCGGCGAGCAGCCGATCGCGAAGGGGACGAGCGGGAGCAACAGTGGGAGAGCACGAAGAGCGAGCAGCCGGCGCATTCGATCAGCATGGCCCGCCTTTCGTCCGGGCGACAAGACGGGCCCGCGGGCGCTCCGCCATTTTCCGTGCCCGCCCGGGCATGCCTCGCGCGCCCGCTTCGGGCTATGCTCCGCCGCCTCCCGCCTCGAGGTCTCCCATGCGATCGATCATCCCCGCGCGCCTCGCCCTCGGCGCCGCCGCGACGCTCTCCCTGATCGCGCTCGCCGGGCCGGCGCGCGCCGCCGATCCTGCGCTGCCCACCGGCTTGCCCGCCGATCTCGCCGCAGGCTGCGCGCGCGCCCCGGGCGCAGACAGCCAGGCCAGCGCGGTCGCCGCCAAGGTCGCCGCGCAGTTTTTCGAGCGGGGCGACTGGGACAAGGCCATCCGCTACTACACCCAGGCCTTCACCGCCGACTGCGCGGCGGCGCCCGTGCTGCTCAACCTCGCGGAGGCTTACGAGAAGAAGGGCGACAAGATCGCCTCGACCGCGGTGCTCGAGCTCTACCTCCAGCGCTCGTCCGGGCCCAAGGCGGCCCCGCCCGCGCCACCGCCGAGCGCGCCGCCCGCGCCGCCGCCGAGCGCGCCGCCCGTTGCACCTCCTGTTGCGCCGCCTGCTCCTCCACCGAGCGCGCCGCCCGTTGCGCCGCCTGCGCTGCCGCCGAGCGCGCCGCCTGCGACCCCGCCTCCTGCGCCGCCCGCGGAGACCGCTCCATCCCCCAAGATCGAGCCGCCTCCCGCGCCCGCTGCGCCGCCTGCCGCGCACGACGACGCGCGCACGCTCAAGGGGCACATGTTCCTCTACCCGGCGCTCGTCGAGGTGCCCTTCGTCACCTCGTCGGTGCGCCTCGCCACCGAGATCGGCGCTTACCTCCAGCCCAACGTCAACGTCACGACCCTCGACACGGCGGGGATCGGGCGCGTCTTCCAGTACGATCGCGACCCGCGCTTCGTGCAGCAGCACTTCGGCGTCTCGGTGGCGGTAAGCCCCTACCTGGGCTTTGATTTCGACGGCACCTACGCGGCGATGGTCGGCGGCAACGAGCAGTCGGCGTTCCTCTACGGCAACCAGAGCGGCGACGATCTCCGCCCCGGCGCGCGGATCAAGATCTTCCGCCTCGCCTCGACAGGCCTCCAGATCGGCGCCCGCGCCTACGGGATCATCCAGAACACGACGCGCATCCGCCCCTCGGCGATCCTCGAAGAGATCGCCAAGGAGGCCCGCGCGGGCGGGACCGATCCCGTGCGCAACGACTGCCTCTCCGCGAGCGATTTCTCCTGCGCCTTCACGTCCGGCTTCAGCCCCGCCGACGCGGTGCGCCTGAGCCGCGGCCAGTACGGCGCGGGCGCCCAGGTGAGCGCGGCCCAGCCGCTCGGCTCGCGCTTCGGGCTCATCGCCTCCCTCGGCGCGGAGGTCTCGACCGCCAAGCAGAAGAGCCGGATCGCCGGCGAGGTCTCCTCCACGCCGATGGCCCTGATCGTCGGCGTCGCGCCCTCCGTCGACCTCGGGCCGAGCCTGCCCGTCGGGGCGCAGGTCGAGTACCGACTGACCTTCCAGAGCGAGTCCTTCCCCGGGAGCAACAACGCCCCCGGCGGCACCGTGACCACGCTCGGGCACGGCGTCTCCGCCGGCCTCTATTACACGGGCCGCCGCGAGCTCCAGCTCGGCGCCGTCTTCGCGGGGATCTTCTCCACGAGCTCCGGCGGCGATCCGCTCTCGATGCTGCTCACCGGACGGCTCGCCGCTCGCTACTTCTTCTGATTACTGCGCGTTCGCGAAGACGTGCACCGTCAGGGTGTACGACGAGCAGTTCGGGATCGCCGGGGGGGTGATCATCTTCACCTGCACCTCCATGATGCCGCTGTCGTCGATGAGCGACTCGGTCGCCTGATCGGTGCAGCGGATCGCGAACAGCTCGTTGAACGAGGGCGCGGGGGCGGGGTTGGTGCAGCGCCACCAGCTTCCGAGGAAGCCCGTCTTGGTCGGGTTGTTCACGTCGCACCACTGCGCGGGCGTGTTGTAGATGTAGAGCGGCGTCGAGCCCGGCTTGTTGCAGAAGTAGTGCGTCTCGAGCTCGTACACCGCGCCGTTCGGGATGTTCGAGAGGGTGAACTCGAAGCCGGCCACCTGCTGGGCGGTCAGGTTGTCGGTGACGTTGAAGTAGTGAACGTCGACATCCGAGTCGGTGGTGAAGGTGAACGTGTAGGGCACCGTGCGGCCGGGCTGCATCGGGAACACGTTGTTCGCCTGATCGAGCACCCGCTGCGCCGCGCCCATCGGCGGGTTGAAGGGCGCCTGGGCCGTCTCGTTCGGCTCGTCGACGTCCGGGGGGCAGCCCTGGCAGGAGCTGTTGATGCAGTAGGGCGTCTGGCCGCTGCACATGTTGTTGCAGGCGCCGCAGTTGTTCTTGTCCGTGGACGAGTTGGTCTCGCAGCCGTTCGACCCGATGCCGTCGCAGTTCTTGAACGAGCCGGAGCACGCGAAGGTGCATGCCCCCATCGTGCAAGAGGCCACGCCGTTGACGCTGTTGCACTTGTTGCCACAGCCGCCGCAGTTGTTGACGGTGGTGATGTCCGTCTCGCAGCCGTTCTGCGCGTTGCCGTCGCAGCTCGCGAAGCCCATCGCGCAGGTGGGCACGCAGACGCTCCCGACGCAGGCCGTCATCCCGTTGGCGTTGGTGCACTTCTTGTTGCACGCGCCGCAGTTGTTCACGTCGTTCTGGAAGTTCGCCTCGCAGCCGTCGACGTACATCCCGTTGCAGTCGTTGTACGGCGCGGTGCACGACTTGACCGTGCAGGTCATGCCCACGCAGTCGGGCGTCCCGTGGGCCACCGCGCAGACGTTGCCGCACGAGCCGCACGCGCCGATGTTGTTGAGCAGCGTGGTCTCGCACCCCGTCGAGCTCTGCAGGTCGCAGTCGCCGAAGCCGGCCGCGCACATTTCGGTGCAGGTCCCGTTGTCGCAGCTCGCCGCCGCGTGGGCGTTGCCGCAGACGTTACCGCAGGAGCCGCAGTTGCTCTTGTCGGCGCTCGTGTCCTTCTCGCACCCGTCCGAGAGGTCGTTGTTGCAGTTGTCGAAGGGCATCGTGCACTCGACGAGCTCGCAGGAGCCGGTGTCGCACGAGGCGGTGGCGTGGGCGATGCTGCACGGCTTGGCGCATGCCCCGCAGTCGGTGAGCGTCTTCAGGTCGGTCTCGCAGCCGGTGTCGGCCTTGAGGTCGCAGTCGCCGAAGCCCGCGGCGCACGTGAGCTTGCAGACGCCGCCGTTGCACGCCGCCGTGGCGTGGTCCGTGCCGCAGGCGATCTCGCACTTGCCGCAGTGCTCGGTCGTGGTGAGGTCGGTCTCGCAGCCGTCCGCCGGATCCATGTTGCAGTCGCCCCAGCCCGCGCTGCAGGTGAGGGTGCATTTGCCGGCCAGGCATTTCGGGCTCGCGTGGTTGTCGCCGCACTTGAGCCCGCACTTGCCGCAGTTGAAGACGTCGGAGCCGGTCTCGGCCTCGCACCCGGTCGTCGCGTCGCCGTCGCAGTCGTCGAAGCCGGGGAAGCACGCGATGGTGCACTTGCCGTTCACGCAGCCCGGCGTGGCGTGCGTCGAGTTGCAGTGCTTGGTGCAGGTGCCGCAGCTGTTGACGGAGGTGAGGTCGGTCTCGCAGCCGTCGCTCCCGTCGTTGTTGCAGTCGGCCGTGTAGGGCGCGCACATGATGGGCCCGGTGGTGGTCGTCGTCATCGACGTCCCCCCGCCGCCCTCGGCCTCGTTGAAGGTGTAATCGCCGGGGAAGAAGCAGCCCGAGGCCGCGGCGGCGAGCCCGAAGACGCCGGCGCCGAGGCCCACCCAGAGGTGCAGGTACGATAGGGTCCGCGGCGAGCGGGCGCCGCTGGAGGAAGAAGGCCAAGCGATTTTCATGGGCGTTAGCTCCGCGGGCGGCGAGGTCGTCGCAGCCGGCTCCTCCGGCGATGCTAACACGAGGCCCGGGGGCGAATGAAATCCTCGGCGCGCGCGCCCCGTCAGAGGAGGCCGGCGGCGACCTTGTCGAGGAAGCCGTCGACCGCGGCGTACAGCTCTTTGTTGCCGTCCTGCGCGTAGCCCGCGAGCTTCTCTTCGCACCCCGGGATGGCCGCGATGAAGTCGGCGATGACGCGCGGATCGCGCAGCTCGGCCGCCTCCCTCCCGAAGCCCTCGCGCGTGAGGTAGCGGGCGTTGAGCACCTGCTCGAACTGGTGCTCGAGCGGCACCGCGAGCATCGGCTTGTGCAGGTAGACCGCCTCGCCCATCAGGGTGAAGCCGCCCCCGGCGATGACCCCGCGGCACGAGGCGAGATCGTCGATGAAGCCGGCCTCGCTGAAGGGCCGGTAGCGGAGGTTGCCCTCGACGACGTCCTCCTTGATCGTCCGGCGCATCCCGTAGATCCGGCACGGCAGGCCCGTCTTCTCGAGCGTGTCGGCCAGCGTGTCGTTGCCCTCGGCCGTCTGGTAGACGAGCAAGTGCTCGCCCGGTCGCCGGTTCGCCGCGAGGATCTCCGGCCGCAGGATGGGCGGGATGAGCGTCGTGTCGGGCTTGCGGATCTCGGGGCGGAAGAAGGTCGTGATGAGGTAGTGGTTGCAGAAGGGGAGCTTGCCCTTCACGAAGGCCTTGGTGAGCTGAAAGCTCGCCTCGTGCCCGGCCGTGATCTCCTCCGGGTGCGTGCACCGGTTGATGATCTGCATGTTGTCGATCGACAGGATCGGCAACCGGTGCATCTTCGCGTAGAGGTACGTCCACGACTCGAAGTCGCTGACCACGAGGTCCGGCTTGAAATCGCGGATGAGCTCGAAGTACGCCGCGATGTTCCCGGGCAGGCCCGCCGCGCCGTTGAGCACGTTGGACCACAACGTCTTCCCCCGTCGCACGCGGTTCTCCTCGTAGATCATGTGCAAGCCGTGGATCTTGTTGACCCCGTCGAAGCGCTTGCTCAAAAAATCCGTCGCCCGGCCCGACGCCATGATCTCGATCTCGTGGCCCGCCGCCACCAGGTGCTCCAGCGTCACCCGCGAGCGCATCGCGTGCCCCATGCCTTCGCCGACCACGCCGTAGAGGATCTTCATGGCGCGGCAGATTATAAGGGCGCCCCGGCCGGGTCGAGCGATCCGTGCCGAGGAGCCGAGGATGCCCCACCGCCGCCGAATTTGGTGCGAGACCCTCCCGCCCGAGGACCTCTGCGCCCCCGCCACGATCGCGCTGCTGCGCCGCTATTCGCTCGCGCCGATCGTCGCCGTCTTCCCGACGACGTCACGCGACGTGATCGCGCGGGTCATCGCGGCGTACGCAGCCGAGGGGCTCCCTGCGGCCGTCTGGCCGATGCTCGACGATCGCGACGGCCGCTGGGCCAGCGCCGGCAACGCCGCGGTCTTCTGCCGCTTCGCGGGGGATCTGATCGGCGATCTCGCGGCCCGCGGGCAGCGTCCGGCCGAGCTCTTCGTCGATCTGGAGCCCGCGATCGAGGCGATGAAGAGCTCGGTGGCGTCGCGCGCGGTGAATATGCAGGTCGCCCACTACCTGCCGGAGACCTTCGATGCCCGCGCGCTCGACGCGGCGCGTGCCTCGTTCTCGACCCTCGCCGCGGCGCTCCGCGCGCGAGGCGTGCGCCCCTCGGCCGCGGTGGCGCCGATGGTGCTCCTCGATCCGGAGCGCGGCCCCCGCCGGCCCTGGGAAGATCGCCTCGGCACGCCGGTCGAGGGGGTCGGGTGGAGCCACCTGAGCGTCATGCTCTACACGTCGATCTTCGAGGGGTGGTCGCGGGGCGCGCTCCGCCGCGACGACACGCGACAGCTCCTCGCGCTCGCCGCCGCCGAGACGGCGCGCCGTTACAGGGAGCGGGGGAGCCTCTGCCTCGGCGCCGTCGGCACGGGCGCCTTCGGCGACGAGCCGGTTTACCGCGACGTGGGCGAGCTCGCGGATGACGTGGGGATCGCGCTTGCGGCCGGCGTCGATGATCTCTCGTTGTTCGATCTGGGCGGGGTGCTGCGGCGTGGATCGCCTGAAGTTTGGCTCGATGCGTTCACGCAGACGAAGCCGGCGTTGCATGTGCCGGCGCCCGGGCTCAGGCTGCGATCGCTGCTCGCGGGGGCGCGCCTGGCCGGCGGGGTGCTGGGGTTTTTCGGCGCTCTTCGCGCGGGGCGATGAATCGGCAACGGGAGCGGGAACGGGAACGGGAGCGGGAGGGGGAGCGGGAGAAACGTGGGGGTTTTGTGGGGTTGTCGAGGGAATCGGTGCTGGGGCTTTCACGGAGGTGTGGGGGTTCGTGTTAGCATCGGAGGGCTGGGCGGCTGTGTGGCAGGGCCCATGTCCGGAGCACCAACGTGACCAAGAACACCCGGTTGTCGCGCGCGCACTCCTCTTCTTCCTCCGCGCTGCGACGCGCGCTCGTCGGGCTCGGCCTGGGCTCGCTCGCCCTCTTCGCCGGCCGCGGCGCCGAGGCGCAGACCAAGGAAGAGCTGGCCCAGGCGCGCGCCCTGTTCCAGGAGGCCGTGGCGCTCTCCGCCGCCAACAACTGCTCCGCCGCGCTCACCAAGTACCGTCAGGTCGCCAAGGTGAAGCTGACCCCGCAGGTGAGCTTCAACATCGCCGAGTGCGAAGAGCGCCTCGGCAAGCTCGTCTCCGCCCTCGGCAACTACCGCATCGCCGCGAGCCAGGCCGCCTCCGATCCGAAGGCCAAGGACGTGGCCGTGCGCGTCGCCGAGCGCATCGAGGACCTGGAGGCGCGCATCCCCAAGCTCACCGTCAAGCGCGGCAAGGGCGCCGACACCGCGCTCATCGAGCTCGACGGGAGCGAGCTCGGCGCGGCCAAGCTGAGCAGCGACATCCCGCTCGATCCAGGCGCCCACGTGATCGTCGCGAAGATGCACGACAAGGAGTACCTGCACGAGACGATCAAGCTCGCCGAGAAGGAGACCAAGACCTACGAGGTGAAGCTCAACCTCGCCCCCGTGGTGGTGACGCAGGACGTGATCCCGCCGCCGACCGCGACCATCGAGCAGCCTCCTCCGCCACCGCCGAAGAAGTCCCGCCTGCCCGGGGTGATCGTGCTCGGCGGCGGCGGCGCGCTCGCCGTGACGGGCATCGCCCTCATCGGCGCCGGGATGGGCAAGGTGGGCGAGCTGAACACTGCATGCGGCGGCGACAAGAGCTGTCCGCCCTCGGCCAAGACGATCGCCGACAGCGGCCGGACCCTCACGGGCGCCGGCGAGGTCTTGATGTTCAGCGGCATCGCTGCCGCCGCGGTCGGGACCTACCTCTTCATCGCCTCGGGCACGCCGTCGAAGCCCGCGAAGACGGGCTCCGCCGTGTCGTTCGAGCCGGGCGCGCCCGGCGCCTCCATCGGAGGCGCGAGCGGGGTCGGGAGGTTCTGAGGGAGGTTACGTCTTCGGGGCGGGGGCGGGCGCGGCGGGCTTGGCCGGTTTGTCGGCGGGCTTGTCGCCGCCCTTGCCGGGCTTCTCGGGCTTGTCGGCGGGCGCCTTGGGGGCAGGGTTGCCGCTGTTGTAGAGCTGGATGGCGCGGTCGGTCAGCTCGAGATCGCCGCGGAAGTAGGGGACGGCGCTCTTCTCCATCACCATCTCGAAGCCCTCCTGGGCCGCGATGCGCTTCACCGCGTCGAGCACGCCCTGGAGGATCGGCGTCGTCATCTCCGACTCCTTGCGCTGCATCTCCCGCTGGTAGTCCATCATCGTGTTCTGGAGCTCGGCGGCCTGCCGCTGGAGGTTCTCGTACTTCTTCGCGAGGGCATCCTTGCTCGTCTTGCCGCTCTGGGCCTCCTTGTCGAGGGCCTCCTTGTCGGCCTGGAGCTGGCGCTGCTTGCCGTCGAGCTCGACCTGGCGGCTGTCGAAGAGCTTCTTCAGCGTCGCCTGCACCCTGAGCCCCTGCTCCGTCTCCAGCACGGCCCGGCGCACGTCGATGACGGCCACCTTGGACTGGTTCGTCGACTGGGCGGCGGCCGGAGCGGCGGAGGTGAGGAGCGCCGTGGCGGTGACGGCGGCGAACGTGAGGGAACGGAGGAGTTTCATCGTAGAAGCGCCCTAGCCTGCACGGCGGAGTCCGTCAAGAACCGGTCCGTGCTCCGCGCGTCTCTCCGCCGCAATTTCAGAAGGGCAGCGTCCGCCCGAGCCGGGTGCGGGCGAGCTCGACGATCTGCCGGACCTCTTCGTTCCGGGTGAGGAAGGCCTTCTGGTGCTCCGGGCGGACGATGGCCCGGGCCCGCTCGCTCAGGGCGCGGAAGGCCACGTCGATGACCGCGTCGGCCTCGTCGTTCATCCCGGAGGCGAAGAGGACCTCGATCATCGTCAGGCGGATGTACTCGTCCCACTCCTCGATCGGCCCCGCGGCCAGGCGCTGGTTGGCCTCGCTCGCGGCCTCGAGGGCGCTCTCCAGCACCCGGCGGGCGAGCTGCACCCGGGCCAGGGCGAACATGGCCTCGGTGTAGAGCGAGGGGTGGCTCCGCGCCTCGCTCTCCAGGTAGCGGGCCAGGTTGAGGGCCGCGCCGAGATCGCCCGGCGCGCCGCGCCAGACGAGGAAGATCGTCTCGTAGACCCGGGCGTTGAGGCGCAGGCGCGCGGCGCCGCACTCGTCGGCGATCCGCGCGGCCTGGCGCTGGTAGAGGATGCCGTCGTCGAGGTTGCCGAGGCGCGCGTACGACATGCCCACGTTGTGCAGGGCATACGCTTCGAGGATGCGCATGCGGCGGGCCCGCGCGTCGTGCAGGGCGCGCTCCAGCATGGTCATCGCGTCCTCGAACATGCCGATGTGGTTGAGCACCGAGCCCGTGTTGCAGCGCCCGCGCGTGGCGAGGACCATGTCGCCCGCGCCGTCGGCGGCCTCGATGAGCTGCGTGCCCGCGGCCACGCCCTGGGAGAGATCGCCGCGGCTGAGCAGGGCGAAGAGGCGCGCGTCGAGGGCGCGCAGGATCGCGTCGAGCGAGCCCGAGGAGCGCGCCACCTCGACCGCCTGATCGGCCATTTCCAGCGCCGGATCCGGCATTTTCAGATCGATGAGCCCGCGCACCCGCGCCGCCAGGAGCGCCGCGCGGATCGGCGGGGAGAGGCTGCCGAAGCTCGGCCCGAGGGCCCACGCCGCGCGCGAGTCGCCCTCTTGGCTCCGGCCCGACTCGATCGCCGCGGCCGCCACGATGCGCTGCGCCTCGCCCCACATGTCCGAGCCCGGCGGGGAGAGCTGCGCGGCCTCTTCGCCGGCCGCCATCGCGTCGGCGAGGCGGCCCATCAGCGCGGAGGCCTGGGCCTTGGCGACGAGGAGCTGCGCGCGCACGCCGCCCTCGGCCCCGCACTGGAGCCCGCGATCGGCGAGCTCGAGCGCGGTCTCGAGCTGCGCGCCGTTGGTGTAGGCCTGGCGCGTCGCGCGGGCGTAGAGCTGCGCGGCGCGGGGCAAGTCGCCGCCCGCGTCGGCGTGGCGCGCGATGAGACCGATGTCGACATCGCCCACCGACTCGAGCCAGCCGCCCGCCGAGAGGTGGAGCACGGCCCGATCTTCTTCGAGGATCGACGCGTACGCTGCGTCGCGCACCAGCGCTTGCCGGAACATCCACTCGTCGTGCCCCGCGATCCGCGACTCGGGCTGGCGGGTGATGATCTCCATGTGGAGCAGCTCGGAGAGATCGCTCCCGGCCGGGCGATCGAGCAGGGCCTCGACGCCGCCCGTCCAGAAGGACTGGCCGAACACGGCGCCCGCGCGCAGCACCTCGCGCATCTGCGGCGACATGCGATCGAGGCGGAGCTGCACGAGCGCCTGCACCGTGAGCGGCAGCTCGTCGCGCCCCTCGGCGGTGCAGCGGACGAGCTCCTCGAGGAAGAGCGCGTTGCCGCCGGCCCGCTTGACGATATGCGCCCGCGTGCCCGGATCGGTGCTCGGCAAGGCCGCGCTCACGAGGCGCTCGGCGGCGAGGGGCGAGAGCGGCGAGAGCGTGAGGCGCGTGAGGTTCCGGCGCTCCCAGAGCTGGGGCAGGCGCGTCGTCACCTCGGGCCGCGCGAACGCGAAGACGCCGAAGCGGAGATCGGGGCAGCCGAGGAGCCAGTCGATGAGATCGATCGACGTGTCGTCCGCCCAGTGCATGTCCTCGACGATGAGGATGAGCGGGACGGGCAGGGCGCGGACGAAGGCCTCGAGGGCCATGCGCAGGCGCGACTGCATGAGCTGGCTCGACGCCCGCGCCGCGCGGAGCGGCTCGTCGTTCTCGTCCGAGAACGGCACGCCGATCAGCTCGCCGAGGAAGGCCGAGAGGAAGCGGAGCGAGCGCGGCAGGCGCGAGGAGACGTGGACGCGGACCTTGTTGATCTGATCGAGGACCGGCTCGCCGTCGTGGATGCCCATCCGCGCCCGGAGCGCGCGGCCGAGCGCGGAGAGGCTCGATCCGCGGCTCATCGGATCGCCGCGGCAGACGAGGATCTCCGGGCGGCGCGGCGAGGTCTCGAGCCGCTGCATGAGCTCGGATCGGACGCGGCTCTTGCCGATGCCCGCGGGGCCGGTGATGAGCGCGGCGCGCGGGGTGCCGTCGTCGACGAGCTCGCCGAAGATGCCCTGGAGCAGGGCGATCTCTTTTTCGCGCCCCACGGTGGGCGTGACGCGGCCGAGGAGCAGCCGCGCGCCGAAGCCGCTCACGTCCTCGCGGAGCAAGGTGCCGCCTTGCCCGTCCTCCTGGACGACGAAGCGACCCTCGAGCGCGGAGACGGCGTAGCTGTCGATCCGCACCGTGCCGGGGACGACGATCTCCTGCTGGTGCGCGGCGCGCTCGAGCGCCTGCCCCGCGAGGTTCGCCCGGCCTCGCACCGCGTGGCCCACCGCGACGGTGACCTTCGACGCAGGCATGGCGTTGGCGAGGGTGAGCGCCGCGCGCGCTGCGCGCATGGCCTCGTCGCCCTTGGAGCGCTCGACGCCGAGGACCGCGACCATCCTCCCGCCGGCGATGGCCTCGAAGCGGGTGTCGTCGCCGAGCAGCTCGCGCACGGCGCTGTCCGTCTCGGGGATGAGCGCCTCTTCGCCGAGATCGCACAGCACGACCGCCACGACGCGCCGCTCGCTCGCGCCGGGGCGCGACGGCCTGTTCGACTCGGCGCCGGCGCCCGTCACGCTGACCGGCGGCTCGATCGGCTCGGGGATCGCCTTGCGGATCGCCGAGGCGCTCTTGTCGGTGGCCGGCGGATCGTTGTTGAGCGTCCCGACGCGGGCGAGCGCGCGCGCCAGCTCGCCGCCGTTCTCGAAGCGATGCTCGCGATCGCGCGCGATGGCCCGCGTGACGACCTCGTCGAGCGCCTCGGGGACATCGAAGCGGAGGCTGGAGAGCGTGGGTGGATCTTCGAGGACCAGGCGGCCGAGCAGGGCGATCACATGCTCGGTGTCGAAGACGTTGCGCCCCGTGACGAGGCGGAAGAGCACCGATCCGAGCGAGTAGACATCCGCCCGCGCGTCGATGGGCTCACCGCGCGCCTGCTCGGGCGCCATGAAGTGCGGCGTGCCGATGATCTGGCCGCGCTCGGTCTGGTTGTCGTCGGGGACCGCGGGCTTGACGACGCCGAAATCGATGAGCTTGACGGCGTTGCGACGGCCACGGACGAGGAAGATGTTGGAGAGCTTGAGATCGCGGTGGATGACGCCGCGGGCGTGGATCGCCGCCATGGCCGCGGCGCTGCGCCGGACGACCTCGACGGCGTCGCTCATGCCGAGCGGCGCGCGGCGCTGGCGCTGCGAGAGGTCTTCGCCGTCGAGCCACTCCATCGCGAAGAAGAGACGCCCGTCGTGCCAGGTGCCGTGCCCGACGTACTGCACGATGTTCGGGTGGCGAAGATCGGCGAGGATCGCGATCTCCCGCGCAAATCGAGATCGATCCGTGGGCGAGGCCGTGTGCCGCAGGAGCTTGATCGCGACGGGCTGCTGCGTCTCCTGATCGACGCCCTTGAAAATGTCGCCCATGCCTCCGCTTCCGACGCGGGCTTCGATGACGAAGCGATCGGTGGGCTGGCTGGGCTCGGGGATCACCGTTGAGCAAGCGTACGCGACAAAGAAGGGGATTCGCCAGGGAGAAGGCAGCGCGAGCGCCCCGCGCCCGTCGCTCCGGGAGGCCTTCCAGTGAGGGAAGAACGCCAAACCGCCGGCCACCCCTACCGCCCTCTTGCCTTGGCCCGCCCCGGGGACTAGGGTGCCGCGCCTTCCCGGTCGATTGGCTCGGCCGGAGAGGTCCCCATCGTCTAGTCCGGCCCAGGACCCAGCCCTTTCAAGGCTGTTACGCGGGTTCGAATCCCGCTGGGGACGCTGCTTTTTGCGGGGGGTGAGGGTTGCCGAGGGCCTTCAAAGCTCGGCCAGCGCGAACGAGAACGAGTAGCGCGAGACCTCCTGGAGCCAGCGCTCGAGCACTTCTTCGGTGAAGGGCATCTGCGCGCGGCCCTGCACCGGGGGCATCGCGTTGACGGCCGCCCGGATCTTCCGGCACATCGCGCGCCACTCCACGTCGTCGTGGCCGGCGAGGGGCGAGCCGAGGTCGAGGAGCGCGCGCTCCAGCTCTTCGAGCGGCAGGCCGTCGAGCTTTTCGAGCTCCTTGCGGGGGCGTTCGAGGGTCGTCATGAAATCGTCCCACGAGGTGAGGGCGCCTCGCTCGAGCTTCTTCGGCAGCCACCAGCGGAGCTGCCGGAGGAAGCGGGACGCCTGGTTGGGATAGGCGGTGACGATCGCGAGCATCACCAGCGTCGCGCGGTACTGCTTCTCCTTGAGGAACGGGCGGAGCTCGCCGGGCGCCATTCGCGCGCGGATCAGGCGGTAGGTGTTCACGAAGCGCTTCACGGCGCGCGGGCCGCTGAAGAGCGCCGCCAGCTCGCGGATGTCGCGATGCTCGTCGCGCGTCAGCTCGAGCTGCTTCGATCGCTGGAGCAACGTCTCGATGGCATCGGCGGCGGGTGCCTGATCTGCGGCGGGAGGCGGCGGGGCGGCCGCGTCGGGCTTCGGGGCCGGGGCCGCCTTGTCCGCGCCCGCGGTCTCGGCGGGGCGCGGCGCGCTCGGCGCGGTCTCGGCGGCCGGCGGCCCGAGCAGATCGCTCATCAGGCTGGTGAAGCTCGATCCGCTGATCGGGCGCAAAGCGAAGGGGATCTGGAAGATCTTCTCGAGGTAGTCCTGCGGCGTCGACGTCCGCACGGTCGCCTTGTCCGACACCTCGCCGAGCAGCTCGGGGTAGTGCGCTTGCAGGCAGCGCCGCAGCCACCGCGGATCGACCCCGACCACCACCACGAAGAGCGGGAAGGCGAGCAGCATGTGCACGGCCTCGAGCACCTCGACCACCCGGTCGGGCCGGCAGCGATCGAGGTCGTCGATGTAGAGGATCATCCGCATCGGCTCCTTGCCCTCGGCCTCGGCGACCGAGGAGAGCGCCGCGCTCATGGCCTCGAAGTCCTTGCGGATCGCGCTGATGATCCCGAGGTGCTTGCGGTAGTCGTCGCCCGTCGCGCGCGCGCCGATGAGCCGCTCCAGCCGCCGCCGCGGATCTTGCTCCGCGAGCTCCCGCTTGATCTCCTCGGCCCGCGCGCACGCCTCTTCCAGCACCTTCTTCGCGTCGGCCTCCTTGGCCAGCGCCGCCTCGTACTGCTGGAGCTCCGGGTTCCCCTTCGCCTTCTCCTTCTGCTCCTCCCGGCGCTTGCGGGCGTCCGCGAAGGCCTTCTCGATCGTCGTCACGTGCTCGGAGGCGCGCTTGATCTGGGCGCTCAGCCACAGCGCGCCCGCGCTCACCGCGGCGCCCGCCTTGGCGGCGAACGCGTCGAGCGATCCCACGGCGCCCGGGAAGCGCCCCAGCACGAAATGGATGAGCGCCGGCACCCCGAGCGTGATCACCAGCGCGGGGACGGCGATCCGGGTGAGCGGCGAGCCGAGCAGCATCTTCCGCACCGCGACGCCGCGGTTGCCCAGCGACGCGAGCGACTGCGCCGTCTCGGCGAGGGTCGCGTACGACGCCGTGAGGTGCGGCACGCCGAGCGCCTTGCCCGCGGCCTCGGCGCTCGCCTTGACCCCCGGATCCGCGAGGAGCGCGTTCATGTCGCCGACGAACGCGTCGTAGCGCTTCTCGCGCTCCTCTCGCTCTCGCCTGGCCTTGCCGAGCTCCTCCTGGGCCCGGGTCAGCTCGGCGCGCGCCGCCTCTTCTTCCTTGCTCGCCTTGTCGAGCTTCTCGTTGAGGCGCGCCTTCAGCTTCTTCAGCTCGTCCTCCTCCGACGAGCCGCTGACATGCGCGTAGAGCGCGTCGTAGATGCGGGAGACGAGGCTCGCCCACAGGTTCGCGTCGGCGAAGTGCCAGGCGTTGAACTCGACCTGCACCACTTCCTTGCAGAAGGCGCCCCCGGGATCGGAGCGCCTCGCGAGCTCCTCCACGCGCCGCCGGAGCTTGGCCATGAAGAAGCTCTTGCCGGCGCCCCAGTCGCCGAACAGCCCGACCGAGAGCGGGGGGCGGATCTGCCGCGACGCGATCACCATGCAGAGCGCGTCGACGTCGCGCTGGATTCCGAGCAGATCCGGCGCCGTGGGGTCGACCGCGTCGGAGCGGTAGCCGGGCTGCGCGAGCGCGAGCCGATCCAGATCGAGGCGGGGCGGCGGCGTGATCGTCCACAGGCCCAGCGCCGAGATGTACTCGGTGCCGTCGCTGTGACGGAGGGCGCGCCCGGCGAGGGCGGCGACGATCTGCCCGTCCGGCGCGCGGAGATCGATCGGGCGCGCGTCGCCGCGATGGCCGCCGCCGAAGGGGCCGTGGACCTTGCCGCTCGCGGTGTGGAACGACAGCGCGTGGAAGTGATCGGCGCCGTAGTAGTCGCCCCAGGAGCCCGTGACGGCGACCAGGGGATCGTCGGTGAGCTCGATGACGGTGCCTCCGTCGCCCCCCGCGACATGGCGGATCTGCTCGCCGCCGTGGACCGCGACCACGTCGTCAACGATGTCGCCCGCGCGCACGATGATGCGCTCGAGCGGGCCGAGCGCGGCGCCGCGCTCCCAGTCGTCGAAGTCCCGGCCGTACCCGCCGACCGGCTCGATGAATGCGCGATCCTCCCGCGGCTCGGCGGCCTCGTTCGTCATGGCTGCGAAGGTCCTCCCGCTGAACGGTCGCATGGGCCCCCGGGCTTTGGAAGACGTTTCGGGGGCTCGACGGGGGTGGCCCCGGCGCGCGATCGGCGTGACACTGCCGGCCGGAGATCTGCCCCATGCCGACCGACGAGAGCGACGTCATCTACAAAGTCTGCGCCGCGGCCGAGTGGCGCGAGGCCGTCGCCCGGGGCAGCTACGCCGGCTCCGCGGTCGATCTCCGCGACGGCTTCATCCACTTCTCCACCGGCGCGCAGCTCGCCGAGACCTTGCGCCGCCACTTCGCGGGCCGACGCGATCTCGTGCGCGTCGCCTTCGATCCGAGCGCGCTCGGCCCCGCGCTGCGCTGGGAGCCCTCGCGCGGCGGCGACCTCTTCCCGCACCTGTACGGCGCGTTGCCCGCCGTGCTCGCCCGGAGCACGTCGTACCTCGACGTGGACGAGGGCGGCGAGGCGCGCGTGCGCCCCGCCCCCGAGGCCGGCGTGACCTCGCTCCCGCGCGTCGATCTGCTCGACCTCTCCCACGCCGAGGCCCGCCGCCTCCTCGCCCGCGGGATGCCCGTGTACCTCCCCGTCAACCCCGTCGAGTACCACGGGCCGCACCTCTCCCTGCGCAACGATCACCTCGTGAGCATGGGCCTCGCCGCCGACCTCCACGCGCGGATCGCCGGGGGAGAGGGGCGGGATCCCTGGCCCTTCGTCGTCGCCTCCAGCGTCGAGGCCGGGGTCGAGCCGGTCGCCGGAATCGGCTCGCGGCCGGTCGACTTCCGCACGGTGCGGCGCCTCGCGATCGACGCATGCGAGGCGCTCATCGCGCTCGGCGCGCGGCGGATCGTGATCATGACCTTCCACGGCGCGCCCCTCCACGCGCATGCGCTCGACGCGGCCGTGCAGGCCTGCGAGGCGCGGGGCGTGCCGGCGATCCAGCCGCTCAACCTGCTGATGCGGCAGATGATGAGCATCGAGCCCGGCGCGTACGCCGATCTCGTGGCGCACGTGGACGACGGCGCGGAGCGGGCGGCGATCCTCGACGAGCTCCACGTCGACTTCCACGCCGGGTTCGCGGAGACCTCGCTCGCGCTCCACTACGCGAAGGGATCGGTCGACGATGTGTACCAGCGTCTCCCCCCGTGCCCCACCATCACGCCGGACGCCGCGCTGATGAAGGCCGCGCAGGTGGCGACCGCGGCGGGCAAGAGCGAGCTCGCGCTGGAGCTGCGGGTGGCTGCCTTCGGCCGGGGATGGGCGGCGCTCCGGCCATTTCCCGGCTACACGGGGCGGCCGCACCGGGCGTCGGCGGGGACGGGGGCGCTGCTCGCCCGACGCATCGTTGACGGTTACGTAACGACAACGCGTGATGTCTTCGCGGGCGGCGAGAGCCCGAGGCCGATCATGCCGTGGATCGTGAGCACGACGCTGGGCGGGCTGATCCCGGGGATGAGCGTGCCGATCGACGAGGTGATGAAGTTCGGCACATGAGCCGGATCACCGCGCGGGGGGGCGATCTCGCCGAGCGCTCGTGATGGGCTCGACGTTGGGGGTGGGGCGGTCGGATCTTCGTGCTATCGAGCAGCATCCGTCGCGCATGAGGGAAGTCTCGTGACAGTCACCGCCGCACCAATCGATGAGGTCTTCGAGCTGAGCGAGCCCATCTGCGTGCTCGACGCCGATTTCAGGGTAACGCGGGTCAACGCGGCGCAGGAGCAGAGCTCGGGGACACCTCGAACGCAATCGGTCGGCCGGTCGTTCTGGGAGGTCTGGCCCGTGGCGGCGGACCCGACGATGCGCTTCTTCGCCGAGTATCACCGCTGCATGCGCGATCGGGTCGTGGTCGAGTTCGAGGAGTACGTCGCCTCCCTCGATCGCTGGATCGCGGTGCGCGCCGTGCCCCTCCACGACGGGGGGATCGCGATCTACTACCGCAACATCACCGCACAGCGGCGGGCCGAGCGTGATGCCCGCGAGTCTGCGGCCAAGCTCGCCGATCAGCGGGAGCTCCTCCAGTCGGTGATCGACGGGACGCCTTCGATGATCGCCGCGCTGGACGCCGAGGGGCGCATCCTCTTCGTCAACGAAGCGGCGGCTCGATTTCGCAAGGCCTCGAAGGCGTCGTTCGTGGGACAGCTCTCCGATGTGCGGCTCGTCGCCGAGCACGCCGCGCGCATCACCGCTCTTCATCGAGCGGTGCTGACCAGCGGACAAGCCCACTCCGAGGAGGAGACCGTCGAGATCAACGGCGAGCTCCTCACGGTCCTGTCGTCGCGCTACCCGCTCCGCGACGCGCAGGGCCGCATCTACGGCACGGCGGCCGTGGCGACCGACATCACCGCGCAGAAGCGGATCGAGGCCGATCTGCGCGCGAGCGAGGAGCGCGCCCGGGAGACGGCGGCGGAGCTCGAGAAGGCGCTCCAGATCATGCGCAGGACCGAGGAGCGCCTGCGGCAGGCGCAGAAGATGGAGGCGATCGGCCAGCTCGCGGGCGGCGTCGCCCACGACTTCAACAACCTCCTCACCGTCATCCTCGGCGGGGCGGAGTACCTCGCGACGCTCTTCCCCACCGAGGATCCCGATCGGGAAGAGGCCCTGGAGATCAAGCGGGCCGCGGAGCGCGCCGCCGGGCTCACGCGGCAGCTCCTCGCGTTCAGCCGGCGGCAGGTCCTCGATGTCCGCACCGTCGACATCAACGAGCTCGTGCGCGGCGCCGAGCGGATGCTCCACCGGTTGATCAACGAGGACATCGAGCTCAACCTCGCCCTCGCGCCCACCGTCGCGCCTTGCGTCCTCGACCCGGGGCAGGTGGAGCAGGTGCTGCTCAACCTGGTGGTGAACGCGCGGGACGCCATGCCGGACGGCGGGAGCCTGCTGGTCGAGACGGCGAACGTGCACCTCGACGCGGAGTACGCCGCCGAGCATCCGGACGCGAACGTGGGGAGCTACGTGCGCCTCACGGTCACCGACACGGGGACGGGGATGACCCCCGAGGTGCGGGCCCATGTGTTCGAGCCGTTCTTCACGACCAAGGGCGTCGGGCGGGGGACGGGGCTCGGGCTCTCGACGGTGTACGGCATCGTGCACCAGAGCGGCGGGCATATCTGGGTTTACAGCGAGCCCGGCCAGGGGACGACGTTCAAGGTCTACTTCCCGGTCGCGAAGGGCGTGGCTCCGGGGGCCGGCGCCGCGACCCAGGCGAACACGCATCGGCGCGGCAAGGAGACCGTGCTGCTCGTCGAGGACGACGCGCAGGTCCGCACGTCCATCACCGCGATGCTGCGCCGGGCGGGCTATCACGTGATCGGCGCGTCGAACGGGGGCGAGGCGCTGCTCATCTGCGAGCAGCACGGGGGGACGATCGATCTCTTGCTGACCGACGTGGTGATGCCGAAGCTGAACGGCAAGAAGGTGGCGGAGCGCCTGGTGCAGATCCGGCCGAAGATGCGGGTGATCTTCATGTCGGGGTACACCGAGAACGCCATCGTCCACCACGGCGTGCTCGACTCCGGGATCGATTTCCTCCCCAAGCCGCTCACGTCGGAGACGCTCCTCGCCAAGGTGCGAGAGGTGCTCGACCGCGCCGAGCTGCCCGACCCTGCGTGAGCCGCAGCCCGCAGACCGACGTTTCCACCACGCCCCTATCGGCCCCCAAACCCCCATCTCCCCGCCTTCATCGGTGAGGTGATGAAGCGCTGGGCTCTCCGGGAGGCGCGTCTCAGCTCGGATCGCCGATGACCTCGGCCACCGACGAGGCGACCGCAGCCTTCTCAAGCCAGCGCTCGAGCTGCTCCGGGCTCGTCTCGGCGAGGATGCGCTCGCGAGCCGGAGCGGGCATGTCGAGCCCGCGGGCCCGGAGCACCGCCAGGACCGCCCGCGCCGCCTCCTCTGCGCGCCCCTCGTCATGCCCGGTCACGCGTCCCTGGGTCCAGATCTGGTTCGCGATGTTCATGAGCGTCGTCACGATGAGCTCCTTTCGTCCGCGATGCGATCGGGCTTTGCCCCGCGCTGTTGACCCAACTTTAGCACCCTGTTGATGGACGCCACGTCACGCTCGCGAGCATTCCCCGAGGGCCTACGAGCCGGCCTGTGCGCCGGGACAGGTCGTGGTGAATCCCATGGAGGGTGTCTGGGACATTCTCGCAGGATGCGAGGGCGAACAGGTCGACTGCAAACTTCCCCCAAATAGGGCTCGCGCTCAGCTCTCGAGGAGCTTCGCCTTGACGGGCATGCCCTTGAGGGCCGCGCACATGAGGCCTTCTCGATAGGCCTCCTCGACACCGCGGCCGGCGCCGATGATATCGTAAAACCCTCTCGAAAATTCGATGGCTCCCTTGTCTTTTGCCTGCCCCTCCATGGCCACGGTATACCTCGTCCCCATCGGATTCTGCTCCGCGAGCCGGGTCGAGTAACACGCGTTGAGCACCACCGTCTCGACGCCGCGATACCTGAGCAAGCTCGCGAGCGCCGGCAGATCGGGGACGAAGGTGATCCCCTTTTCGTCCTCGAAGAGCAGGCCTCCTTCCTCGCCGTGCCCGGAGAAATGGACGATGGTACGAGGTTTGGCGGAGAGAGCGCGGCGCAGGTCGTCGATGGTGGCAGCGTGGAGCGCCTCGATCTCCAGGCGATCGCGGTGCGCCGCGAGCTGGATGGACTCGCGCAGGACGCGCTCCTCGGCGTCGAGGCGGAGCCGATCGGTCCCCCGCGGGTTGGCGAAGACGAGGAGGACCTGGACGGCGCTCGGGCGCGGGCGCAGCGAAGCGCCGCAGGCACCGGCTGTCGAGCCAGCGGCTGCGGGGCGTGCGATGCCGCCGCCAGCGCAGCCGCCTCGGCAAGCCACGGCGCCTCGACGATCGCATCCTGCGACGCGCGCCGCCATGGCGAGGGTGTCGTCCGCCGCGACGATCTGCGCGATGTCGAGCGCGCGCTGCTGGACCGAGGCCGTGGAGGGAGCAATCTGATGGCGCGGCAAGCCGGCGCGGAGGATGACGCCCTCGATCTGGCCGCCCATGGTGAGCTTGCAAAGCAGCTCGTAGAATCGGTTGGCGTCGCTCATCGTGCCCTGTCCTCCGCTCGGTCGCGCCACTCTATCATCTGTGCCGGCGGGCGTGGGCGCGGCGACACCGCCGGCGCGAGCCCGCAGCGCGGTGACGAGGCCTTTGAGGCGGGCCGCGACGCCGGCCATGCCACCCTCGGCGACTGCGTCGAGGTGATGAAGGGTCCGGAGGCCATACGGGATGAGCGTGGGATCGGCGGGGCGGCCTTCGAGGAAGACGGTGACAGCGCGGTGCGCGTCCGGGTCGGCGCGGTGGAGCGCGATGGCGGTATGAATCTCGTCGCTGAGGTAATACGCATGATCGGCGCGAGGAGAGAGGAGGATGACGGTGGCGAGGGCCGCGCGCTGGGCCCGGGGGATCTCCTTGGGCCATTCGTCACCGGGGAGGAGGTCGCGGCTGTCGAGCCAGGGGCGAACGTCGGGGAGGAGGAGATCGAAGAGCTGCTCGGCCACGCGGGTGTCGGCGCCGGCGTGCGCGAGGAAGAGGTCGGGCGGAGGGGGCATGATGGAGAGGATACGCGCTGCCCGCCTGGCGGGGAGAGAGCGATCTCGTTGGCGCGTGCGCCTATGCCGCGCCGAGGTCGCTCACGAGGCGGGCGAGCGCCGGCAGCTCGGGGACGCGGGCCGAGAGGCGATCGATCGCGCGAGCCGATGCGGCCTCGAGGGCGTCGCTGCGCGGCGAAGCCCCTTTCTGCGGGACGGGCACGCCGGCGGCCTTGAGCATGTCGCTCAAGCAGCGCTCCGGCTTGCGGAATGCATCGGCGAACTCCGCGTCGGGTATCGAGAGCGGGCTCGGGGCGCAGCCTTCGAGGTGCTTCTGGATCTTGCGCCGATCGCGGCAACGGAGCGCGGCCAAGGTCTCGTCGACATCATGGGCGGCGATGAGGAGCGACTCCTGGCTCCATCGAAGGAAGCGGCCATGGACGCGCTCGGGCCCGACCGGCGCCTCGGCGCGCAGTTTGTCGGTCCAGAGCGCGTCGGCGCGCGCGAGCCAGGGGGCTGTCGGCGCGGCGACGATCGAGGGGTTGTCCACCGGACAGCACTCGTGGGCGCGATCCGCGTCGGCGACACAGACGAGATGATCGATGGGACCGTTGCTCTTGATGAGGCCGACGCGGCAGGCTTTGAGCCAGTCTTTCTTGAGGTAGGGGATGAACCCGCCATTGCCACGACAATCCGTGAAATACAGCGCCGGAGGCGGCAAGCCGAGGTGCCGGATGGCCCGCCGGAGGCAGAGGTCGAGCTTGTCGTGCTGGCTGTCCTCCCAGACCACGAGGACGCGGCTCATGGCTCCGTGAGGGCCCCGTTGCCCGGGTCGAGCTGGCCCTGCTCGCGGAGCTGGCTCATCGTGTAGTCCTTGCGCCACTCGTCGAGGACGTCGCGACCGAGCTTGCGGATCGTGACGCCGTCCTCCGTGGGCTCGCACACGCGCAGGCTGCCGGCTGGGTCGTCGAGGTAGTCGAGGAAGCGGTCGGAGTGGGTGGCGATGAAGACAGCGGTGCGCTGTGAGAGCTGCGAGAGGAGGTCCACGACGCGGCGAAGCGCTGAGGGGTGGAGGTGCCGATCCGGCTCGTCGAAGGCGATGGCCGTGGCCGGTTCTCCCGAGAGGATCGCGGCCAGGATGCAAAGGTACGAGGTCATGCCCTCGGACATCTGGTGGCCTTGCATGCGCACGCCCGGGTAACGGCGATCGCGCCAGCCGAGGGCGATGCGGCCACCGGCCGGGTCGGGGGGAAATTCGAGGCGCTGGACGAAGGGGAACTCGGCGCGGAAAGCGCGCTCGAGCTCGTCCCACTCGTCGGGGTGGCTCGACTGTATGTAATAAAGGGCGTTGACGAGGTTGAGTCCGCGCCGGTCGATGCGAGGCTCGGGGGAGATGACGGCGCTGTCAAAGGGGGAGAGGCGTCCTTCGCGGACATCCCTCGCCCAGAGGGGGGTGGTTAGGAAGCCGTCGTAGATCCGGATGCTGGAGAGGGCTTCGCGCAGCTCATCGAGAAAGAAATAAGAAGCTCGTGATCGCACGAACTCGAAAGAGAGTCTTTCGCGGTTGATGGCCGAAATTGCTTGCTCTTCTTTTTTTTGAGTGGTGCTATTCACCAGGGAGAGTGTCGTGTCCGTTCGTGTTATGATGTCGGCCGAACGGCCATCTTCTTCTTTGGTCATGAGATGCTCTAATGTAAGGTCAGATAGAGCAAGAGACATTACGTAGTCGAGCTTATAGGACGACGTCCATGGAACGACGTCGGGCAAATCGAGATGAAGAGCCAGGCTGAGATCGTCGTCATAATCAGACTTGCCTGCGGTGATAAGTGCGCTCTTTCCTCCGAACGCAGATAGCGCCGGCTTGAGGCCCTCGCGGGCGCACCTCGAAAGGAAATCGAGGGCATGGATCACGCTGCTCTTCCCGGCGCTGTTCGGCCCGATGAGGACGATGGGCTTGCCCGGCTCGACGTCGATCGTCACGTCGCGGAGGAGGCGGAAGTTCTTGAGCGCGAGCCGGGTGAGCACGCCCGGAAGTTACCCGAACGGTAGGCTGTTGGCCAGCGGGGGCGCTCGGGGCAGGGGTTGCTCGATCGAGCGCTCTGCGGCGCGTCGTTTGCGATACCCTCGGGCCGATGGGAGCGATGCGAGCTTCGGGTGTGGAGATGTACCTGGCTGCGGCCAGCGGGGACGGGGTGCATGCGGAGGCGATCGCGCGGGCGCTCGGGCGGCGCGTGCGCGTGGCCGTGCGCGGGAAGCTCGATCCCGGGGCCGACGAGGCCGCGGAGACGGTGCGGCGGCTCGGGGAGGCGGGGGTGTTCGCGGTGGTGCTCACTGCGGGGAGCGTGGCTGATCCTGGGCTGCGCGCCGAGGTCGCGCGGATGCTGGAAGTGGTGCACCGCGATCCGGCGCGGGTGCTGGTGCCGGTGTGGGTCGGCGGGAGCGCGGGCGCAGAGGTAGAAGCGCTCTACGGGCTGCGCGGGCGGACGGGGGTGAGCGGGTCCGCGGAGGAGGTGGCGGAGAAGCTCGCGGCGACGGTGCGGGGGCTCCGGGCGCGCTGGGAGAAGAAGGCCGTGGTGGCGGTGGTGGCGGTGACGGCTGATCTGGGGGACGCGCAGCGGGCGGTGGCCGAGCGGCTCGGGAAGAGCCGGGCGGTGGAATCGGCCACGGCCGTGGACGCGGCGGTGAGCGGGGCGGCAAAGCTGGCAGAGGGGGCCGATTTCCGCGTGGTGCTGATGGGCGCGCGCACGGGCGGGACGAGCGCGCTCGCGGAGGTGCTGGCGGCGGGCGCGGTGGGGCTCAAGCTCGCGCGTGTCGACATGGACGTGGTGCCCGAGGACGAGCTGGTGCCGGCGCAGAAGGTGCGGGCGAAGATCGGGAAGGGGTTCACGTCGGTGGATGACGCGGTGCTGCACGCGCAGGATCAATTCGATGTATGGCTGAGCGACTGGGCGCCCCGGCGGGAGGAGGAGCATCCGCTGCTCCTGCCCTGGGAGAAGGCCTATCTGCGGGTGCGGCTCGACAAGTGGGAGCATGGGTCTTACGGGGGGCTGGCGCCGCTTGCGGGGAGGCGGAGGCTCGAACGGGCGCGGTTGTATGTGCCCTTGCGGGCGGAGGCGGGAGACGCTTATCTCGACGAGGGCGGGGCGCTGGTGGTGGAGGATGAAAAAGGTGCGATAGGGGATCTGTCGACAAACATAATGAGGATTCGCGAGAAATGGAGGGCCCCTTATCTTGAGCAGGTGCTGTCGCATCCGGCGATGAAGCATCTGGTGATCGAGGGCGAGGCCGGGTCAGGTAAGACGGTGTTGCTCCAGCATGTGGCTTATGCGCTGGGGTGCCGGCATCTGGGGGAGAACATGCCGGAGATGGAGCTGGATGTGGAGGTGCTGGCCAAGGGAGCGCCGCTCTTGCGGGTTCCGGTGCTGATTGAGGCACGGCGGCTGGCGGAGCGGGTGACGGGCGGGGAGGCGGGGGAGCTTTGCGCGGCGATCACGGCGGAGATAAGCCAGGCCATTGGGGATGATGATGGGGTGGACAAGAAGAGCGTGGAGGCGGGCCTCAAGTCGGGGCGATATCTGCTCTTGGTGGATTCGCTCGATGAGGTGCCGGGCGTGAAAGAGCGGGAGCAGGTGATGGCTTGTCTCTCCGCGGCGGTGAAGATGCTGGGGAAGTGCCGGGTGGTGTTGACGACGCGGCCCACCGCTCAGACCGGGGTAAGGGTGACGGGGCGAGGGCTGCGAATGGTGCGGATCGCAGCGCTGGATGATCCGATCGTGGCGCGGATGGTGGATCGGTGGACGGGGTCGATCGGGGAGGATAATCGATATGAAGCGGAGTTGATTACGGCGATTCGGCAGGTCGGGAATCGGCACCCGGCCGAGGGGGAAGGGAGCCTTATGTCGAATCCGCTTTTGTTGACATGTATGATGCTGGTCTATGACCGGCTACGGCTCTTGCCCGATTCGCCGGCGGCGCTCTTCGAGGAGATGGTGCGGGTGCTCTGCGCGGCCAAGTCAGGGAACTCGCCGGAAATGAAGCGGGAGGCTTTGGAACGGGCGTTCACGTGCATCCAGGAAGGCGGGGGGACGACGCGGTTGGCATGGGAGGTGGCGGAGGCGCTGCTGAAGTGGCGGCCAGATTTAAAGACGGTGGAGGGGGCGCTTTCGTGGCTCGATGGGCTAGCGGCTGAGACTGGAGTGCTCCGGTTCGAGGAACGAAGGGGGAGGCGCGGGGTAATTGAGCAAGTGGCGCGTCCTTGGCACCGACGGTTTCAGGAGTACCTGGTGGCGCGCCAATTGGCTCATGGGGCGGAGTCGGTAGATACGGCGACGGATCGATTGTTTGTCGGGAATGAGAGGGCGCCTGCGCGGGTGGATGATCCCGCGTGGGAAGGGGTATTGCGGCTCTTGATCGGAGCGTTCGCGCAGCGGGGGAGCGAGGCGGCGCAAGCGTATGTGGCACGGTTGCTCGTGCGGGCAGGGGATAAGGGCAGAGAGAAGCAGCAGGGGCGGGTGCTCGGGCTGGCGGCGATGGGGCTCGGGGAACATCCTGATGTGCTGAAGGGGGATCCGCTGCGGGGTGAGACAAGAGCGGCGGTAGTCAAATGGTTCGCGGAATATGGGGCGAGTTGGCCGCTAGCTGATCGATTGTTGGCGTTGGAGGGGCTGGGACGTCTTGGGGATCCGCGACTCGATGAGGATCCCTGGGTGGAGATCCCGGGTGGGGAATTTATGATGGGGGATAAGAAGGCTCTCAAATCCGTGCCGGTGCGAATGGAGAAGGTCAAGCCGTTCCGCATCTTTTCAAGACCAGTCACGGTGCGGGATTATCAGGAGTTTGTCGACGCAGGTGGATATGC
>JAXLYT010000025.1:0-137386 GCA_046351295.1 Byssovorax sp. | reverse complement strand
TGCCCGCGGAGCGCGCCGGCACCTCGCCGTGGGGCGGGGCTACTTTTTGGGAGCGGGCGCCTTGGGGGCAGGGGCGGGGGCCTTGGGCGCAGGCGCGGGGGCCTTGGGCGCGGGCGCCTTCGTCTCCTCGGGCTTCTTGGTCGCGTCGGCGGCGTCCTTGTCCTTCTTCTTGAGGATCTTGAACTGCACGCGACGGTTCTTGGCGCGACCCTCGTCCGTCTCGTTGTCGGCGATGGGCTGCTCCGAGCCGTAGCCGATCGAGTCGAAGACCTTGTCGGCGACGCCGCGCTTGACGAGCGCCTTGCGCACCGCGTCCGCGCGGCCCTGCGAGAGCACCTTGTTGTGCTGCTTGCTGCCGCTCGAGTCGGTGTGGCCCTGGACCTCGATCTTCAGGAGCTCGGGGTGGCCCTTGATCACGGCGGCGATGGCGTCGAGCAGCTCGTTCGACTCCGGCTTGATCGTCGACCGGTCGAGGTCGAACTGCACCTGCTGCGAGATGACGATCTCCTTCTCGGTGAAGACGACCAGCGGGCAGCCGTGCTTGGTCGGATCCTGGTTCGGCAGGCCCTTCTCCTTCGGGCAGGCGTCCTTGTCGTCGCGGATGCCGTCGCCGTCGGTGTCGCCGGGGCAGCCGTTCGTCGCCGGATCCTGCGTCGCGATGCCGGGGATGTCGATGCAGGCGTCCTTGTCGTCGGTCACGCCGTCGCCGTCCTTGTCCTTGGGCGGCGGGCAGCCGTTGGTCTTCGGATCGTCGGTCGCCACGCCGGCCTCGTCGGGGCACGCGTCCTTCTCGTCGAAGACGCCGTCCTTGTCGCGATCGGTCGGGGCGGGGCAGCCGTGCTTGGCCGGGTCGGCGTTGGGCACACCGGCCACGTCCGGGCATGCGTCGACCTTGTCGAGGATGCCGTCCTTGTCGCGGTCGGTCGGCAGCGGGCAGCCGTTCTTCTTCGGATCCTCGCTCGCGACGCCGGGCTCGTCCGGGCACGCGTCCTTGTCATCGGCGATCGTGTCGTGATCGCGATCCGCCATGTGCTTCTCGTGGCCCGTGGCGAACGTCAGCCCGAGGCGCGCCGAGAGGTACGTCCCCGCGCCGCCGCCCTTCGCGCAGTCCTCGAGCGTGTCGCCCGAGAGGCGCATGTGATCGGCCCCGACCTGCGCCATCGCCATGAAATCGCTGCCGAGCATGACGTCCGCGCCGAACGCGCCGCGGAGCCCGAGGGCCGCCGAGCCGTTCGCCGAGCAGGCGTAGGGCTGCGCGACCACCTGGCCGGCCGGGTCCTCGAGGAGCCTCGTCCCGCTCTGATCGACGTGCTGCCACGCCGGCCCGACGCCGATCTGGATGAAGGTGCGGACGTCGTCGTTCTGCCAGGGGTAGTAGCGGCCGGTGATCCAGAGCGTGTCCCAGCTCCGCGAGGTCTCGTGGAAGCTGCCGACCCGATCGTCGGAGCGCGTGCGGCCGAAGAAGGCGTGCTCGTAGCCGACGCCGAAGTCGAACGATCGGTGCAGCCCTGCCATCACATCGCCGCCGACGAGGCCGCCGCCGCGCGCGAAATCGGTCTCGACTTCGTCGCCGACGCGGAAGAGGAGCCCCGCGTAGAGATCGACGTTGAGGTGGAGCTTGAGGCCGGAGGACGGCTCCTCCGGGGCAGGGGCCGCCGGCGCCTCGGCGGGCGGGGCCGCGACGGGCGGCGGCTGCTGGGCGACCGGGGGCGGCGCGGCCGGCGGGGCGGCGGGAGGCGGCGCGGCCGGGGGAGGTGCAGGCGGGGCGGCCGGGGGCGCGGCAGGAGGCGCGGCTGGCGGCGCAGCAGGTGGAGCGGCCGGAGGATCGGTCAGCGCGGCGGCGGGGACCGAGGCGAGGCTCATCGCGACGGCGAGGGAGGCCCCGAGAGCCGTGACGGTGAGCGGGCGGCGAAGAGACATGGGAGAAATCCTTTGGCCGGGTGGCGGGATGGGCGCGGGCGAAGGGGGGTGCCCTGCAATGGGGCGGAAGGAAAATCCAGATGCACCGAACCGTCAAGCCTGATCGGCGCCATTGTGGTAGGGTCCGCCCGTGCCCGAGCCGATCATCCGGTTTCGCAATGTGCACAAGGCCTTCGGAGAGAAGGTCATCTACCGGGGCTTGAACCTGGAGGTGCACCCCGGAGAGACCTTGACGATCATGGGCGGCTCTGGGGTGGGCAAGAGCGTCCTGCTCAAGCTCCTCATCCGGCTGCTCGAGGCCGACCAGGGGTCGATCACCTTCCACGGGGAGGAGATCACCACGATGAAGGAGGCGAAGATCGAGATCGTGCGGCAGCAGATCGCGATGCTCTTCCAGGGCGCCGCGCTCTTCGACTCCATCTCGGTCGGGGAGAACGTGGCCTACGGCCTGCGCGAGCACTTCGGCGCGAAGATGACGCCGAAGGAGATCGCCGAGCGGGTCGACTGGGCGCTCTCCCTGGTCGGGCTCCCCGGCATCGAGACCATGCGCCCGTCCGACCTCTCCGGCGGCATGAAGAAGCGGGTCGGCCTCGCCCGGGCCATCGCCGTCCAGCCCGAGGTGCTCCTCTACGACGAGCCGACGACGGGCCTCGATCCGATCAACACCGAACGGATCAACCACCTGATCAAGGGCCTGAAGGCGGCGCTCAAGGTGACGAGCATCGTGGTCACCCACGACATGAAGAGCGCCTTCGGTGTCTCCGATCGGCTGGCCATGGTCTACCAGGGCGAGATCCTGCTGACGGGCACCCCGGACGAGTTCCGGGCCTCGAAGATCCCCCAGGTCCACGACTTCATCAACGGGACCGCCCCGGTGAACGAGGACGTCGAGACCCTTCTGCGCGCGTGATTTTTCCGATCTTCTGTCGCAAGATGAGGCATCGATGCTAACGAGCCAGGCCATGAGAAACGTCAAGGTCGGCATCTTCGTGCTCGCCGGCCTCGCGCTGTCGGCCTTGGTCATCTTCCTCATCGGTGACGAGCGGCGCCTCTTCGCGAGGGCGGTCGAGTTCCGCGCCGAGTTCCCCGACGTGCAGGGCCTCAAGGCCGGCGCCCCGGTGCAGATGGGCGGGCTCGACATCGGCCACGTCGCCACCGTCGGCTACGACACCGGCAAGATCGAGGACGCGACGATCTACGTGACGATCTCGATCGTCAAGTCGGAGGCGGCGCGCATCAAGGTCGACAGCAAGGTCCGCATCACCACGAAGGGCCTGCTCGGCGACAAGATGATCGAGATCACCAAGGGCAAGAGCGACGAGGCGCGCAAGGTGGGCGAGCTCATCCCCGCCGACACCTCGCCCGGCATGCTCGACAAGGTGAGCGGCATCGGCGACAAGGCGAACGAGGCGCTCGAGAACGTCAACCGGGTGACGGCGAAGCTCGCCGACGAGAAGCTCCAGCGCGATCTGCACGAGAGCGTGGCCTCGGTGAACGTCGTGCTCAAGCAGGTCGCCGAAGGTGACGGCTACCCGCACCGCTTCCTCACCGACAAGGCCGAGGCCGAGAAGATCTCCCGCACCTTCGACAACCTGGAGAAGGTCTCGAACGAGCTCGCGCTGACGCTCGCCGACGTGCGCGGCGTGCTCGGCCGCGTCAAGAGCGGGCCCGGCTTCACCCACGACGTGATCTACGGCGACGGCCCGCAGAAGGAGATCGCGCAGTTCGGCAACGCCGCGAACGAGGTGGCCCTCGCGCTCAAGGGCGTGCGCGAGAGCGACAGCCTGGCGCACGACGCGCTCTACGGCGGCAAGGGCAACGGGGCCGAGGCGATCGCCAACATCACCGCGATCACGGCCGATCTGCGCGTCATCACGGCCGGCATCCGCGCCGGCAAGGGCACGGTGGGCGCCCTCCTCGTCGATCCCTCCGTCTACGAGGATGTCAAGGTCGTCCTCGGCAACGTGCAGCGCAACGACGTGCTCCGCGCCCTGGTGCGCTACTCGATCAAGCAGGACGAGAAGAAGCCCGCGGTCGAGGTGGGAAAAGCGCCCTAGAAGGGCAAGTCCTGGACGCGTGACCGCGGGCCACGGCGCGCGATGCCGCGCGACGCCATGGATGACGTGACGCAAAGCGCCCTGGGCCCTTGCGTCAGAGATAGGTCCCGCCTATGACGGCATCACCATGCCGAGAGCCCTGGCCGAGCGCCTTGCCGCGGTCGCACCGAGCGCCACGCTGGCGATGGCTGCGCGCGCCGCCCGCCTCCGCGCCGAGGGTCACCAGGTCTTCCCCTTCAGCGTGGGCGAGCCCGATTTCAAGACGCCGAACCACATCCGCGCCGCCGCCAAGGCCGCGCTCGATGCCGGCGTCGCCACCCACTACACGCCCGTCTCGGGGATGAGCGAGCTCAAGGCCGCCATCTGCGCGGCCACGGAGCGCGATCGCGGCTACCGCCCCACGCCGAGCGAGATCGTCGTCTCGTGCGGCGCCAAGCACGTGCTCTTCAACCTCGCGCTCGCCCTCTTCGAGCCCGGCGACGAGGTGATCATCCCCGCGCCCTACTGGGTGAGCTACCCGGAGCAGGCGCGCATCGTCGGCGCGACGCCCACGATCGTGCCGACCACGGAGGAGCAGGGCTTCCGCCTCCAGCCGGAGGTGCTGGCCGAGGCGCTCACGCCCCGCACGAAGGCCGTGGTGCTCTGCACGCCCTCGAACCCGACGGGCTCGGCCTACCACGAGGACGATCTGCGGGCCCTCGTCGAGGTCCTCCGTGGACACGACTGCTGGATCCTCGTCGACGAGATCTACGCCGATCTCACCTACGACGGTTTCCGCCACGTGTCGGTCCCGGCCCTCGCGCCCGACCTGCGCGACCGGATCGTGGTGATCGACGGGGTGAGCAAGACCTACGCGATGACGGGGTGGCGCATCGGGTGGAGCGTCGCGCCCGCGGCGCTCTCCAAGGCCATCGACATGATCCAGAGCCAGAGCACGACCAACGCCGCGGCCGTCTCGCAGGTGGCCGCCGCCGCCGCGCTGAGCGGCCCGCGGGACGACGTCGACGCCATGCGCGCCGCCTTCGCCCGCCGGCGGCGCAAGATGGTCGAGGGGCTCCGCAGCATCCCCGGCATCTCGTGCAGGATGCCCGAGGGCGCCTTTTACGCCTTCGCCGACGTGCGCGGGCTCTACGGCAGCGACTGGAAGGGCAAGAAGGTCGCGGGCGACGAGGAGGTGGCCCTGTGGCTGCTCGACGAGGCGCACGTGGCGACGGTCGCCGGCTCGCCCTTCGGCGCGCCCGGCTACCTGCGCTTCTCCTATGCGTGCTCCGAGGACGAAATCGAGCAGGGAATCGAGGCGATCCGCCGCAGCGTGCTGTCTTCGCGTTGACGGGCTTGTCCCGCTTCGAGTAGCCACTACGTATGCAAGGCCGCGAGCTCGCGCCCGGCCAGCGGCCGCGCTCCGTGCGGCTGCATCATTCAAGCCGGGCGCTCCGAGCGAGCGAGCTTCGCACGAGAGCCCTCGATCCAAGAGCTTCGGCGAAAAAATTACCGCGACGGGCCCGCGGGCGCGCGTTGACGCACGCCCCGGCGATTTGGTAGAAGGCCCGCGGAAAGGCGTGTAAAGGTACGGTCGTGGCGGCACCTGGTAAGAGCGAAGACGGCACGAATCCCGAAGGCCATATTTGGAAGATCGCGCCGACGCGCCGCGACCTCCTCGGCTTCCTGGGCTGGGGCGCGGTGCTGAACTCGATCGGCGTGGGCACGCTGGCCTTCGTCCGGTTCATGTACCCGCGGGTGCTCTTCGAGCCCCCCTCACAGTTCAAGATCGGGCGGCCCACGGAGTACGCCCCGCTGTCGACGAGCGAGAAGTGGATCAAGGCGCTGCGCCTGTGGATCGTCCGCTACGACGACCGCTTCATCAGCGTGAGCGCGATCTGCACGCACCTCGGCTGCACGCCGCGCTACCTCGGCACCGAGGACAAGTACAAGTGCCCGTGCCACGGCTCCGGCTACCGCGGCTTCGCGAGCGGCTGGAAGGTGAACGGGACGAACTTCGAGGGCCCCGCCCCGCGGCCGATGGAGCGCTTCAAGCTCGCCCTCGCCGACGACGGGCAGATGATCGTCGACAAGGGCACCGCCTTCCGGATCGAGAAGGGCGACTTCGACAAACCCGGGGCGTACCTGCCCTTCGCGTGAGCGCACGGACCTGAATTGAGCCGCGCGGCGCTCGCAACGGCGCCGCGCGGAGGCTTCCCAAAGAACTCGGAGGATTGCGTGGCGGAGCAGAAGAAGAGCTGGTTCGACGTTGTCAAGAGCTCGTACGTCTGGAAATCGATGTTCCGGCACGAGTATCAGGACACGTACCGGAACCGGGTGCTCCAGGTCTCGTCGAACGTGTTCCTGCACCTGCACCCGACGAAGATCCGGCGTCACGCGCTGCGGCTTCGCTTCACCTGGTGCATGGGAGGGATCACGTTCCTCCTGTTCCTGATCCTCGTGGTGACGGGCATCATCCTGATGTTCTACTACCGCCCGACCGGCGAGTACGCCTACCACGACATGAAGTACCTGCAGTTCGACGTCCCCTTCGGGATGATCATGCGCAACATGCACCGGTGGGGCGCGCACGCGATGGTCATCGCGGTCTGGCTCCACATGTTCCGCGTGTTCATGACGGGCTCGTACAAGCCGCCGCGCGAGTTCAACTGGGTCATCGGCGTGAACCTGCTCGTGATGACCCTGATGCTCTCCTTCACCGGCTACCTGCTCCCGTGGGACCAGCTCTCGATCTGGGCCGTCACCGTCGGCACCAACATGGGCCGCGCGACGCCGATGATCGGGCACGAGGGCCCCTTCGCCGATCTGCTCGGCGTGGACGCCCGCTACGACGCCCGCGCGCTGCTCACCGCCGGCCGCCTCATCGGCCCGGCGACGCTGCTGCGCTTCTACGTGCTGCACTGCATCTTCATCCCGCTCATCGCGGCGGTGCTGATGATCGTGCACTTCTGGCGCGTCCGGAAGGACGGCGGGATCTCTGGTCCGCTGTGACGTTGTCCATCGGGGTCCCGGCCCCGATGGCGCAGGCAGACGCGCCGGATTGATCGAGAAGAGTTTGGTTGGTTGAGTTGAGGAAGCAGGGCGAGGTGGACTCGCCCGGGTAACAGAGAGTCGACATGTCTCAAGCGACGACGACGATCCCGGAAGCAGCGGCAGGAGCAAAGGTCAAGGAGCGGGTGGTCGAGGCCGAGCGCCTGACCAAGCTGGTCCCCGACAAGGTGCACACCTGGCCGTACCTGGTGCGGCTGGAGATGCTGGTCGGCACCGCGGTGATGGCGTTCATGACGATCTGGTCGATCCTCGTCGACGCGCCGCTCGAGGAGCCGGCGAACCCGACGAAGACGCCGAACCCGTCGAAGGCGCCCTGGTACTTCCTCGGGCTGCAGGAGATCCTGGTGTACTTCGACCCGTGGTTCGCGGGCGTGGTGCTGCCGGGCCTGATCATCGTCGGCCTGATGGTGATCCCCTACATCGACATCAACCCGAAGGGGAACGGCTACTACTGCTTCAAGGATCGCGCCTTCGCGATCTCGACCTTCCTCTTCGGCTTCCTGGTCCTCTGGATCGTGCTGATCATCATGGGGACCTTCATCCGCGGCCCCGGCTGGTACCTGTTCCTCCCCGGTCAGTACTGGGACGTGCACAAGACCGTCGCCATCACCAACCAGGACTTCTCGCAGAAGTTCTTCGGCGTGAGCGGCTACTACCCGGCGATGGCCATCGGCGGCGGCGCGACGCTCGCGTGGCTCGTCGGCATCCCCGCGGTCTACTGGAAGGCCCGCGTGGGCAAGAGCGAGGTGCTCCAGAAGCTCGGCACCGTGCGGTACTGGATCACCGCGTTCTTCTTCATGACGATGATGGGGACGGTGCTGAAGGTCATCCTCCGCCTCGTCTTCAGCGTGAAGTACATCATGGTCGGCCCGTACAACTTCAACATCTAGGCCCTGGCCGAACCTTCCACCCGAACGACCTTGGTTCGTCGTTCTGCGGCGCCACGAGGCGCCGCGCTCAGGGAGCCACCGTGGCGCGATTCATTCGAGACGAGAAGCGGAACTACCCCTTCCTCTGGCTGACGATCGGCGGCATCTTCGCCGGCTCGGCGGCCTGGGCCGTCTACGCGGAGCTCGTGACCCGAGTCCCGTGGCAGAAGCACCAGCAGGCCTTCTTCGACATGGAGCTCGAGCAGTCGCGCCAGGCGCGCGACCGCGCGAAGGCCGAGTGGGAGCAGCAGATCGAGCCCTCCCTCAAGGACAAGCTCGCCCGCAAGGCGGAGCTCGAGACGAGCATGCGGAGCGGCGACTACGCCAAGAGCCGCGCGAAGCTCGACGAGCTCAACGTCAAGTTCGCCGCCGCCGAGAGCGAGAAGACCTTCGGCGGCAGCGATCTCGACGAGGCCTACTACTACCGGAACCTCGCCGAGTACGAGCGCGACTCGCGCGCCGTCAAGGTGCGCCGGGCCTACCACGAGGCCTACGCCGCGGAAGATCCGGGCAAGGCCCAGAAGCTCGCCGACGCGCTCTACGCCGACCCGCCCGAGCCCGCCAAGGCCGAGGGCGAGACCGACAAGATGCACCACCTGACGAGCGAGATCGCTCGGATGAAGGCGCACATCGAGAAGCTCGACGAGGCCCTGCGCACCGGGCCCGCCGAGGCCAAGAAGGCGCTCGCGGCCTCCCGCGCGGCCGAGGCCGAGGTGATCGAGCGGATCAACGTCGAGGTGAAGCACCAGAAGCGCGTGGACGACGCGCTCGCGGCGATGGGCAAGATCGACGGCCCCGCCGAGCCGACGCTCTCCGAGAAGGACCCGGTGAAGCGCGCCGAGGAGCGCAAGCGCGAGCGCGAGCGGGTTTGCAAGGGCCAGGAAGAGACGCGCAACTGCATCCAGTGGCTGAGCCTCGAGCCGGTCGACGCCGAGCTGAAGAGCATCGACGTCGAGGTGGCGAAGCGCAAGCGCACCCTGGTGGACGCCGAGCTCCGCGCCGACAAGGCCAAGAGCCGCGCCAAGCCCGAGTTCGACGTGGCCAACATCATCCACTCGATCGTCGGCCCCTTCCAGATCCAGCAGGTCGTGCTCTCGTGGATCGACGCCGATCGCGACGTCGATCGCGAGCAGGTCGATCGCTGCCAGACCTGCCACATGGGCGCCGACGCCGGCACCTACACCTCGGCCGCGATCCCCAAGCAGTTCCGCACCCACCCCTTCCGCAGCACGCTCTTCGCGGCGCACCCGGTCGAGAAGTTCGGCTGCACGTCGTGCCACCAGGGCCAGGGCCGCGCCACCGACATGCTCTCGCACTCCGGCTGGCACCTCGAGGAGAAGCACGGCAAGGAGCGCTGGCACTTCTCGGGCGACCACTACTGGGAGGATCCGCTCCTGCCCGTGGGCGAGCTCACCAAGATCATCGTCGACGACCGCGACGACGAGCTCGAGGTGAAGATCGGCAAGGGCAAGTGGGAGAAGGTCACGATCGAGCACAAGAGCCCCGCCGAGCACGACAAGAACAGCGAGGTCGAGGAGCACTACGAGGGCGAAGAGCAGCTCTTCGCCGCGCTCCAGGCGAAGATCGCCCCGCTCGCCGAGGGCGTGAAGGACAAGTGGCACGCCGTCGTGCGCCGCGTCGACAACCGCGTCGAGATCGGCCTCGAGCAGAACAACGCGACCGACGTCATCCCCGCGAAGGAGGTGCCCGCGTTCGGCGTGCGCTTCCCCAAGGCGGAGCTCGCGAGCATGCTCGGGTTCTCCGCGGCCGAGGAGCTCGTCGGCAAGTCGCCGATCCAGCGCGCCAGCGCGCCGCCGTCGACGCCGGTGCGCGCCGAGAGCATGGCCACCTGGGACAAGGACGGGCGCTACCACCCGCCGCGCGGCTCGGTGAGCCTCCAGGTCCCCGACGACATGCGCAACCGCTTCATCGAGAGCCTGCCCGAGGTCGAGGCCGGCTGCATGAAGTGCCACTCGAGCGACGTGGACCTCAAGGCGCGCGCCTCGCAGGCCAAGTACGTCAACGCCAAGCTCGACTACGAGCGGGCCGAGGCGGCGCAGAAGGAGAAGGCGAAGAGCAAGGTCGCGGACGGCCCGAGCGACATGCCCGTCGTCCCCGCCGATCCGAGCAGCGTGGAGAGCCCGACGCCCACCGTCTCCGAGGGCCGCGCGCTCTTCAAGAAGCTCAACTGCACCGGCTGCCACATCCTCGACGGCTACCCGTGGGATCGCAACGCCGGCCCGTCGCTCGACAACATCACCGCGAAGGTGTCGCCCGAGTGGCTGCTCTCGTGGATCCGCTATCCGCGCGGCTTCCGCGCCAAGACGCGGATGCCGAACCTCTGGCCGAAGCTGCTCGACCCCGCGAGCAAGCGCCCCTACGCCGAGGGCTCGCCCGAGTACCAGCAGTGGGAGGCGCAGATGCGCGAGCAGACGGTCGCCGTGGCGGCCTACCTGATCGAGCGCAGCGACAACCCCTCGACGCGCCCCGGCACCGCCAAGGGCACCGAGCCCCTCAAGAAGGACGTGGCCGGCTACGCCGACGTGCCGGGCGCGACCGCCGAGAAGGGCAAGGCGATCTTCGAGGAGTACGGCTGCCAGGGTTGCCACGCCCGCACCGACCACGACACGGCCGACGAGAAGCTCCCCGAGCCGTGGCGCAGCCGCGAGCGCGACATCGCCCCCACGCTCTCCAACATGGGGAGCAAGACGACGGCGGACTGGATCGCGTACTGGGTCGAGGAGCCGTCGCGCTACTGGCACGGCACCAAGATGCCGAACCTGCGCCTCTCGCGTGAGGAGGCGGCCAGCGTCGGCAAGTACATCGTCTCGCTCAAGGAGCCCGCGCTCGAGCCCGCGCCGGTCGACAAGGCCGACGTGGCCCTCGTGAGCGACGCCTCGAAGCGCGCCGAGAAGGTGGCCTGCTCGGTCGCCGGCGGCACCGTGATGAGCCGCGTCGAGTGCGGCGAGAAGACGATCGCCAACTACGGCTGCTTCGGCTGCCACCAGGTCGCCGGCTACGAGAAGTCCGCGCCGATCGCGCCCGAGCTCGGCGGCTTCGCCAAGAAGGACGTGACCACGCTCGACTTCGGCTACGCCATCGCCGATCACCACCTGCACACGACGGAGACCTTCGCCACCCTCAAGCTCGACTCGCCGCGCATCTACCGCCGCGACCGCATCGAGCTGAAGATGGGCGACTACGATCTCTCGCCGCGGGAGATCCGCTCGATCGTGCTGTTCCTCAAGGGCCTCGTGAACGCGCGCCCGAAGACGGCGTACGAGCCGCAGAAGCAGCCGGAGTACGCGGCGGCGCTCGAGGGCCGGCAGATCGTCGACGACTACAACTGCCGCGCCTGCCACGTGATCGAGGGCCGCGGCGCCGAGATCGACGCGCTCCGCCAGGGGCAGCTCTCGGCCGATCCGCAGGCCCGCGCGCCGTACCTCAACGGCGAGGGGCAGCGCGTGCAGCCGGAGTGGCTCTTCACGTTCCTCCGTGACCCGGGCAAGAACGGGATCCGGCCCTGGCTGCACCCGGAGTGGGCGTACGGCAACGACGTGCCGCGCGACAAGATGGCGCTGCGCATGCCGACCTTCAACTTCACCCCGGAGCAGGTCACGGCGATCGTGCGCTACTTCGCGAGCTGGGACGGGCAGGAGTACCCGTACCAGGCGCCGAAGACCAACGAGCTCACCGAGCAGCAGAAGCTCTACGCGCTCACGCACATGAACGCGCCCGACGCGGCGAACTGCCTCTCGTGCCACTACCAGGGCGAGTTCCCGGTGGAGCGCGGCAAGGCCGAGCTCGGCAAGATGGCGCCGAACTTCAACAACATCCCGCACCGCCTGCGGCCGGAGTGGGTGAAGAACTGGCTGCTCCGCCCGCAGAACTACCTGCCCTACACGAAGATGACGGCCTTCTGGGCCAACGTCGATCGCGAGAAGGACTCGTCCTACTGGCCGTCGGAGTCCGATCCGTTCCGCTCGCCGCCGCTCGCCTGGACGAAGGTGGCCGACTTCCCGGCCGTGACCACCGAGCAGCAGGCCGAGATGGTGCGCGACTTCCTCTTCAGCCTCCCGCCGAACGCGGCCTTCCCGAAGCCGGGTGACGAGGCGAGCTCCCCGCTCGTGAAGAAGATGCCCGTCGCCGAGATGGAGCCCGCCAAGGACGAGAAGGCCGACAAGGACAAGAAGGACGACAAGAAGGGCAAGGACAAGAACAAGAAGACCGGCCGCATCGACGGCCCCGCGCACCTGTAACGGCGCGCAGCGGCGCCGTAACGGCGCGCTGTCTTCGACTGAGCGACGAGGCCGAGGTCATCACGACCTCGGCCTCGTCGCTTTTGTCGCGCTGTCGTTTCTCCGTGTCGAAGTTTGCTTGTGCGACGACGAGGCGTGGTGTAGAAGACGCGAGCCTGCTTCACGAAAGGCACCGCACGGGCGCATAACTCAGCGGTAGAGTGCATCCTTCACACGGATGAAGTCGCAGGTTCAATCCCTGCTGCGCCCACCCGGCTCATCACGAGCCACCTGAGCCCTCGATTCCCACCGGAATCGGGGGCTCGTCGCTTTGTGCTCCGTGCGGCGCCGAGCTCCGTGCTGCGAGCCCTGCGCTCCGCGCTGTGGGCCCGAAGGTTTGAGCTCCAACGAACCGCGGGCAGACAAAAGCAAGAAGGCGCGGCCCTCGGGGACCGCGCCTCCTCACGTCACGGGCTCGCCGCGCCGATCAGCCGTAAGGATCGTCCGACGGGGGCTTGGGCTTGGGCGTCGCGGGCTTGGGCGTCGCAGGCGGGGTGGCCGGCGGCGTCGCGGGCGGGGTGGCCGGCGGCGGCTTGGGCGTGGCCGTCGCAGGCGGGGTGGCGGGCGGCGTCGCGGGCGCGACCGTCGCTGCAGCGGTGGCCGTGGCGGGCGGAGCAGCGGCGCTCGTCGTGGGCGCGGCGGAGGCGCTGGTCGCGGCCGACGCGGTCATCGCGGCGCTCGCCGACGCGGGCGGCGCGACCTCCGTCGCGGTCGGCGCGATCGTCGCCGTCATGGTCGGCGTCGTGGCCACCGTGGGCTTGGGCGGCGTCACGACCGTCTTCTCGGGCGTCGCGCCGCCGGTGGAGGCGGGCTCGTCCTTGTGGCCGAAGAGCAGCCACGCAGCGCCGCCGAGGCCGGCGACGATGAGCAGGATGGTGAGCAGGCGACCGCTCCCACCGCCGGCCGGCTCCTGCGGCTGCATGAGCGGCTTGGGCGCAGGCTTGGCCGCCGCGACCGGACGATCTTCGTCGGCCTTCGGCTTGGGCGCGGCCTTCGGCTTCTCCTCGTCCTTCTTCGGCGCGGGCTTCGCCTCGGCGACCTCTTCCTTCGGCGCGGCCTTGGGCTTCTCCTCGACCTTGGCCTCTTCCTTGGGCTCGGGCTTCGCTTCTTCGACGGGCTCGGCCTTGGCCTCTTCCTTGGGCTCGGGCTTCGCTTCTTCGACGGGCTCGGCCTTGGCCTCTTCCTTGGGCTCGGGCTTCGGCTCTTCCTTCGCGGCGGGCTTCTCTTCTTCCTTCGTCCCGAAGCCCGCGTTGAGATCGTCGAGCGACGCGCCTGCCTCGGCGAGCGCCTGCTTGAGCAGCTCCGCGGCCTGCTTCATCACCGTCCGCTCTTCGGGCGGCGGCATCTCCTTGTCGGGGTTCGTCGTCGGGAAGAAGCTCGCCTCTTCCTTCTTCGGCTCTTCCTTCTTCGGCTCGGCCTTGGGCGCTTCTTTCTTCGCCTCGACGGGCTTGGGCGCCGGGGTCGGCTCCGCGGCCTTGGCGGGCTCCGCGGCCTTGGCCGCGCCTCCGCCGATCGAGCCGAGGCCGAGCATGGTCGCGCCGCGCTTGGCGGCGGCGGCCGGCGCAGGCGTCGCTGCGGGGGCCGGAGCCGCGGCCGGAGCCGGCGTGGGCGTCGCGGCCGGAGCGGGCGCTGCCGCCTCTTCGCCGGCGTCGTCGCCTCCTCCGCCGCCCTCGCCGCCCTTGCCGGCCTCGAACGCCGACGTGGCGCCCGCGCCCTGCGCGTCGACGAGGCGCTGGATGAGCCCCTTCGACTTGTCGTCGATCTTGATGAACTTGACCCCCATGCCGGCGGGCTGCGAGCTGTTCGCCTCGCTCGAATCACGCTTCCACACCACCCGGCCCACGCCGGCTAGCACCGATTGCTCGTCCTGGATGCGGATCTCGAACTTGAGGAGCGTCCCGGGGGGGAAGGGCGACGGAGTCTTGATGAAGATGCCGCCGCGGCTCACGTCGTGCGAGTGGTGCTCGATGAACTCGTCGACCGTCGCGCTCTTGTAGCGGACGGTCATGGAAAGCACCTTTGCTCGCGGATCTTTTCGTGTGTCCTGGGCCATCAGGGTGAACTCCCAGCGCGGTCGGCGTCGTGCCGAGCCGGCGCAGATGTGCGGCCATGTTACCCAGGTTCGCGGCGGTGAGCCCAAAAAGGATGGTCGCGGCGCATTTTTTCTTCGTGCGAGCGCCCGCGCCCTTCCGCGCCGTAGCGCGACCCGTGTACCCTTCGGGCCCTCCGGCTTCACCGGGGCTCTTCGTGACCATGGCTGCCCGCGACCACTTCCGAGCCCATGCGCGCCGCCGCGTCGAGCTCTCCGCCACGCTGCGCGGCCGAGACGGGAGCTTCGAGCAGACCGTGCGCGTGCGCGACCTGGGGCTCGGCGGCGCTTGCCTGGAGGTCGGCCTCGCCGATGACACCGGCAGCGGGCGGCCCGTCGGCGTGCTTCCCGGCGGTGATCCTCGGCCGTCGAGCAAGCCCTCCGCCCTCGAGCGCGAGGCGCCCGTGACCATCGAGGTCATGGCGCCCACGCTGTGGGATCCGCTGGTGCTGAGCGGCAAGATCGCCTGGATCCGCCGCGGCGCGCAGGGCAAGCCGACGCGCGCGGGCCTGCGCTTCGAGCACCGGGAAGCGGGCGCGCTCTACGCGCTCTTCCAGCTCATCGGCGCCGATGTCTACGATGGATGACGGCGGAGCACGGCGTGTCGCCGCGTCACCGGCAGGCGAGGGGGCGGCTCACTTCCGTATGCGCTTCAGCATCTTGCGCATCGCCGGATCTTCTCCGAGCGCGGCGCGGCGGCCCATCTGGTTGTACTGCCAGGTGTAGAGCCCGCCGAGCGCGGCCGAGGCGAGCGCGGCGACCACGAGGAACGGGATCGCGAAGAACAGCGAGAAGAAGGCGAGCACCTTGAAGCCGACGAGCACCGCGACCGTGCCGATCGCCGTCACCTTCCACGGCGCGGCGTAGGCGAGCCCGATCCCCGGCAGCACGCCGCCGATCAGCGCGCCTGTCGCGATCTTCCGCTGCTTCTCGGGTGGCAGGGGGATGCCCGGCTTCTGCTCGCCGATCCCGAGCATGCTCTCGATCTTCTGCTCGACGAGCGACTCGGCGGCGGCGTCGCGGATCGACTTGAGCGCGCCCGACACGCTCGCGCCCGCGCCGGCGATCGCGCGCTTGCCTCGCGGCGAGAGCCCGCGCACCCGGTAGGCCGTCGCGCGCTCGGTCGTCGCGTCCTCGTCGATCTCCAGTCGATCGTCGCGCCGCATCCGGCCGAGGTGCATCTCGGCCTCGTCCGCGTCGATGCGCAGGCGTCGCACGACGTTGTCCACCGTCACCGGCGTCCCTTCGTCGGCGAGCTCGGCCACGGCGATCTGGAACTTGGCGTAGTCCACCCCAGACGTTGTACCACGATCGGCCACGGCCGATCGTGGCAGGGTGGGCTAGAACGCCACGACGGGGCTGATCATCCCGGTCGGGACGACGCCGACGGTGGGGTAGAGGATCATCAGCTTGAACTCGGCCGAGACGCCGAAGTTGTTGGTGATCCCGTAGACGCCGCCGCCGCCGATCCCGAAGAAGTTGAGGCCGGTGATCTGGTAGGCGTCGACGCTCGTCTGCACGCTGGGCTTCTTGGTCTTGCAGGTGTTCTTGCTGGCGTCCGCGGCGCTCGAGTCGCACACCGTCACGGGCACCGACGCGTTCACCTGCGCCACGCCGAAGGGCACGAGGAAGATGTACGGGCGGAGCTTCTTCGCCTCGTACGCGGCGCCGAGCGGGTGGTACGTCGCCCGCAGCTCGAGGTGCAGCGGGAGGAACGAGTTCGCCTTGGGCACGTTCTTGGTCGGCGCGTCGCCCGGGGAGGGGGAGCCGATGAAGGCGTAGCCGACGCGCAGGCCCGCGCTGATCGGGATGCGCTGGACGAACTGCCGGTCGTAGCCGGCCATCATGCGGAAATCGACGCCGCCGAGGCCGCCCTGGATGCCGTTCGTCCCCGTCCGCGCGGCGATCACGCCGTCGAACTGGTTCGGCGGATCGGTCTGCGTGAAGCAGTAGTAGTTGGCCGACTCGCCTTCGGCGGGCGGCGAGCAGACGTTGTCGCGGCTCCCGATCGCGAGGCCGCCGAGCTGGAAGCCCACGCTCACCATGTTGAGCTTGGTCTTCTTCTTCTTGTCGTCGCCACCCTTCTCGTCGCCGGCGCCCTCCTGGCAGGTGCCCTCCTTGCAGCCGAGGCCCTCCTGGCACTGGATCGACTCCTCGCAGCTCGCGCCCCAGCCGCGATCGCCGCGCTTCTCCTTGGGGCCCGTGTCGCCGTTCGGCGGGGTCTTGTCCTTCTCCTTGCAGCCGGGGAAGTCGGGCGGGCAAGGCGTCGTGTCCTTGCACTGCTCCGGGGGCTTCTTGCCGGGGAGGGAAGGCGGATCGCCCTCGATCTCGTTCTTGATCGTGACCTTGTACGGATCCTTCGTGGAGCCGAGGGTGCCGGCGGCCTCGCCGTTCTCGTCGAAGAGGGCGAAGAAGTACTTGATGTCACCGGTCGTCGTCACGTCCTCGCACGGGATCTCCCCGCCGAAGCCCTTGCCGATCTTCGGCAGCTCGACCGACTTGTACGTCTTCGATCCGAACGGCTTGTAGCGGAGGGTGACCTTGGAGAGCGGCACCTCCTCCGAGGGCTCGAGGTAGATGGGCACCGGGGTGTTCACCATCTGCTCGGGCGGCGGCGTGTGGTTCGCGTCGCCGCTCGGCGCGGAGGTCGGGGGCTTCTTGCCACCGCCGGCCCCGGCCGTGCCGCCCGCGCCGCCCGCGCCTGCCGCGCCGCCCGCGCCGCCTGCCGCGACGGCCGTCTTCGCCGCGGCGAAGGCCTTGTCGAGATCGGGGTTCGTCAGCGCCGAGTCGACCGCGGCGCCCGGGTCGGCCTTGAGGGCCAGCTCGAACTCGGCCTGCGCCTCGGGCAGCTTGTTTTGCCCGGCGCCGTACATCGTCCCGAGGCCCACGTGCAGCTTGCCGACGACCTGCGGCGTGCAGTTGGAGGCGCCGCAGAGCTTGATGGCGTCCTTGAGCTTGGTGATGGCCTTGGGGATCTCTGCGTTCAGGTAGTCGTTGTTGATCGCGTCATCGAAGAGCTTGAGCGCGTCCTTGTCCTTCTCGCCCGCGGCCACGGCGGGGGTGGCGGTGCCGAGGAGCAGGAGCGCGGGCAGGGTGAAGACGGCGAACGATCGCAGCGAACGGAAGTGCACGGCAGTCAATCCTCCAAGGACGTGAGAGCGGCGAGCGAACAGCGAGACGGAGCGCCCGTCAAGGGCTCGTTGAGCCCGGGACCTCGAAAGGGCCCGAGAGAAGGGCCCTGGCTGAGCCCCGCCCAACCTGGCCGGGCCCACTTACAGGGAGGTGCGCGTCGATCCTACGGAGCACCTTCGGTTCGGACAAATTGCACGCGCCGATTGAGCGCCCGGTTCGTGATCGTGTCATTCGGGACGATCGGCTTTTCCATGCCGTACCCGTGCGAGGTGAGGCGCGAGGCTTCCACGCCCTTGCTCACGAGATATTTCGCGACGGCGGCGGCCCGGCGCTGGGACAGGTTCTTGTTGTAGGCAGCAGCGCCCACATTGTCCGTATGCCCCTGCACCTCGATCTTGATCTTGGGATTTTTCAAGAGCACGTCGGCCACGGCGTCGAGGATCGGGAAGCTCTCCTTGCGGATCTTGTCCTTGTCGAACTCGAAGTGGATCTGCTGCGTGATCTTGATCTCGGTCGGCGTGACGAACACGATCGACGGCTTCTTCGGGCAGCCGGGCTTGTCGCCGCCGGCCGGCCCGGGCTCCATCGGGCACTGGTCCTCGAGATCGGCGACCCCGTCCTTGTCGTTGTCGAGCTCGGGGCAGCCGTCCTCGTCCTCGTAGCCGTCCGGATCTTCCGGATCGTTCGCGCAGGACTTCCCGGCCGCGTCCTTGTCGTTCTGATCGAGCACGCCGTCGAGATCGTTGTCGGGCTCGGGGCAGCCGTCGTCGTCGAGGTAGCCGTCCTTGTCCTCGGGCGAGAGGACGCAGGCGTCCTTGCTGTCGGGGATGCCGTCGCCGTCGGTGTCGGGGTCGTCCGGACAGCCGTCGTCGTCCTGGTAGCCCTGGTAGTTCTCCGGCTCGTCCGGGCACTTGTCTTCGGTGTCGAGGAAGCCGTCGCCGTCGCGATCGCCGACCTTGGGCGGAGGCGGGGGAGGGAGCGGCGTCTCCTCGATGAACCCACGCTCGGCGCACTTCTGCGGCGGGGAGAGATCGTAGGCCGCGTGCGCGTTGGCCTGGGCGATGTCGAGGTGCTCGCGCGCCCGGACGAACACGCCCTGATCGAGCTCCATCGCCGCGAACTGGAGGTGCGACTTGGCCATCGCGAGCTCGCGCGGCGCGCAGCGGACGGCGCCGTTGCGCTCGGCCTGCTCGGCCACCTTGGTGAGCCCGTCGATGTCCCCGCGCATGGTGGAGACGTTGGAGCACGAGGCGGTGAGCCCGAGCAACGCGAGGCCGAGGGCTGCCCGCGACGGGCGACGGCGCTTGCTCATCGGCCTGCGCCCTCGTGCGCGCTCTTCGAGAGCAGGATGGCTTTGTCGGCGTACTTGTCGGCCTCGTTGGCGAGGTCGATCGCGTCGCCGTAGTCGGCCGCCGCCGCCTCTTCCATCGCCTTGGCGAGGTGCTCGCTCGCGTACGTGTACTCGTAGGGCGCGAGCTGCTCGGCGCCCATCCGCTTGGCCGTCTCGAGCTTGGTCGACGCGGAGCTCGCGTCGAGGGCGTAGAAGAAGCCGCCGCAGCCCGTCGACCCGACGAGACCCACGAGGCCAAGCGCCGCGGCCGCCACCTGTGCACCCCGCCTGATCGCACGCTCGTTCATGGTCACCGTGGCTACGGACGCTATCAAGCCGCGCTCCGCCCCGTCAACCGCCAAGCCTCCCCTCATCCAGCGATCCACCACGCTTTCAAGCCGCCAACAGAAACACAAACACAAGCCCGCGAAGGCGGGCTTCCGTCGTGTAGCCCGGGGCTTTAGCCCTGGGTGCGCCCGTGCTCCGGGTGCGCCCGTGCCCCGGGTGCGCTCATGGCCCGCCTGCGCTCGCGGGGGACGGTCAGATTTTGCGGTACACCCCGACCACCACGCCGAGCAGCATGGTCGGCCGGAAATCGCTCGCCCGGACCAGGATGGGGGCCATGGCGGCGTTCGCGGGCTGGAAGCGGATGTAGTCGCGCTCGGGGAAGTAGTACTTCACCGTGGCCTCGTCGCCGATGAGGGCGACCACGATGTCGCCCCGGTTGGCCGAGAGCTGCTTGCGGACGAAGATGTAATCGCCGTTCAGGATGCCGGCCTCGATCATCGAGTCGCCGTTGACCCGGAGGCCGAACACCTCGCGGCTGCCCCGCACCATGCTCCGCTCGATCCGCACGGTGTCCATCACGTGCTCCTCGGCGAGGAGCGGGAGGCCCGCGGCGATGCGGCCCACGACCGGGATCTCGATCACGTCGCCGCCCTGGTCGTTGGCGGGGCCGAGCGAGCCAGGCTCGCCCTCGGCCGAGAGATCGGCGTCGGTCTCCAGGTCGCGCGGGCGCAGGGCCCGGCTCTTCATGTCTTCCCGGGTCAGGTAGCCCTTCCGCTCCAGGGCCCGCAGGTGGTCGTTCACCCCGTTGGTGGAGCGAATCCCCATGTGGGCGCCGATCTCCCGGAGGGTCGGGGGGTAGCCCCGCTCCGAGATCGACTGGCGGATGTAATGAAGGACCTGTTGCTGGCGGTCGGTGAGCCCTTGCACGACGGCCACCGTACTGAACGGGCGGAGAGATGTCAAAATTTGTCCACTGTCCGGAGCTGGAAATCGACCCCATTTCGGGGTGGATCTGGGCTGATCCTCCCTGAAATCCTCTCTGATTCCAGGGGGTTAGAAAAAGAGATCCGCGGCCGAAAAAAAACGCATCCGACGCGCGAAAACACTTCCGATCCGACCCACTTTCCGGGGTGCTCCTGGATCTCCTGTTCAGAGACGGGTGATCCGTTCAGGATCGAGGCCCATTTTCTTTGGACGTAATTGTCGCGAAGGCGTGGAGGTGGTTCAGGGGGCGTCGCGAGCGGACCGAGGCTAGGGCGGAGACGCGAGACGTACCGAGGTACGTCGAGCGGTTCCAACCGACGCATCGGCCCGCGCAGCAGCCCCCTGAGCCGCCGCCTCAGCGGGCGGGGCGGGACACCTGAGGTGCGGAAGGAGAGGCGGCGGGGGCGGTCGAGCGCGCCTCCATCATCGTCCGGAGCTCGTCGGTGTCGCTCGACGCCTCGAAGGCTTGCTCCACCGTGATGAGGCGCCGCTGGACGAGGCCGTAGAGCGTCTGGTTCATCGTCTGCATCCCGCTCGATCCCTGGCCGACCTGCATCTGCGAGTAGATCTGGTGCAGCTTGTCCTCGCGGATGAGGTTCCTGATGGCGGCGTTGGGGATGAGCACCTCCATCGCGAGCACGCGGCCCGGGCCGTTCGCGCGGGGGAGGAGCATCTGCGTCATCACCGCCACGAGGGTGAAGGAGAGCTGGGCGCGCACCTGCGACTGCTGGTGGGCGGGGAAGACGTCGATGATGCGGTTGATCGAGGTGATCGCGGAGTTCGTGTGCAGCGTCGCGAACACCAGGTGGCCCGTCTCGGCGACCGTCAGCGCGGCCTCGATCGTCTCGAGGTTGCGCATCTCGCCGATCAGCACCACGTCCGGGTCCTGCCGGAGCACGTACTTGAGCGCGTCCTTGAACGAGGCGGTGTCGGCGCCGACCTCGCGCTGGTTGACGATGCTCATCTTGTGCGTGTGCAAGTACTCGATCGGGTCCTCGATCGTCATGATGTGGAGCCGCTGCTCCGCGTTGATCTTGTCGATGATGCTCGCGAGCGTGGTGCTCTTGCCGGAGCCCGTCGGCCCGGTCACGAGCACGAGGCCGCGCGGCTTGTTGGCGATCTCCGTCGCCACCGGGGGGAGGGCGAGCTCCTCGAACGACAGGATCTTGAAGGGGATCTGGCGGAAGGCCCCGGCCACGGCGCCGCGCTGCATGAAGATGTTGGCGCGGAAGCGGGAGACGTTGCGGAGCGGGAAGGAGAGGTCGAGCTCGTTCTTCTCCTCGAAGGAGGCGCGCTGCTCGTCGCTCAGCATCTCGTAGCAGAGCTGCTTGGCGTCGGCCTTGCTGAGCGGTGGTAGCTTGAGCGGCACCACCGAGCCGTCGATGCGCAAGACCGGGGGCGAGCCCGCGGTGATGTGCATGTCGCTCGCGCCCTTCTCCACCATCGCGCGGAGGAGCTGCTGGAGGTTGTACTTCAGGCCCTCGGCCTGCTGCCCGATGCCGCTCTGCTCGGTCGCGTCCGCCATGTTCCCTCTCAGTCGCCCATCGTCACGCGCCCGACCTCCTCGGTCGTGGTCACGCCCGCGATCACCTTGGCGATGCCGCTCATGCGCAGGGTGCTCATCCCGCCCTTGATCGCGGCGGCCTTCAGCTCGGCCGCCGAGGCGCCGGTGAGCACCAGCTCCTTCAGCGAGTCGTTGAAGCGCATCACCTCGTAGAGCGCGACGCGGCCCTTGTAGCCGGAGCCGTTGCACAGCTTGCAGCCGGTCCCGCGGCCCTTGTAGAGCTGCGACGTCGCGGCCTGCTGCTCGGTGAAGCCGAAGTCGAGCAGGGCCTGCCGATCGACCGGGTGCGGCTCCTTGCACTCGCTGCAGATCTTCCGCGCGAGGCGCTGGGCGAGCACGAGGTTCACGCTGGCGGTGATGAGGAAGGGCTCGACGCCCATGTTGAGGAGGCGCGAGATCGTCGCCGGGGCGTCGTTCGTGTGCAGCGTGGAGAGCACCATGTGGCCGGTGAGCGCGGCCTTGACCGCGATCTCGGCCGTCTCGAAGTCGCGGATCTCGCCGACCATGATCACGTCCGGGTCCTGCCGGAGGAAGGAGCGGAGCGCGGCGGCGAAGTTCAGCCCGATCTCGTCGTGCATCTGCACCTGGTTGATGCCCATCAGGTTGTACTCGACGGGATCTTCGGCGGTGCTGATGTTGGTGCCGACCTTGTTCAAGTCCGACAGGGCGGAGTAGAGCGTCGTCGTCTTGCCCGAGCCCGTCGGGCCCGTCACGAGCACCATGCCCCAGGGCTGATCGATCGCCCACTTGAAGTCCTCGAGGGGCTTCGGATCGAAGCCGAGCTTCGTCATGTCGAGCTGGAGGTTCGACTTGTCGAGCAAGCGGAGGACGATCTTCTCGCCCCAGATCGTCGGTAGCACGGAGACGCGGAAGTCCATCTCCTTGCCCTTGCCCATCTTGAGCTTGATGCGCCCGTCCTGCGGGAGGCGCCGCTCGGCGATGTCGAGCGAGCTCATGATCTTCAGGCGGCTCGCGATGGCGTTCTTCAGCTTCATCGGCGGCTCCATCTCCTGGATGAGCACGCCGTCGATGCGGTAGCGGACGCGGAGCTTCTTCTCGTAGGGCTCGACGTGGATGTCGCTCGCGCCCTTCTTGATCGCGTTGAGGAGGATGGCGTTGACGAGGCGGACGACCGGGGCGCCCTCGGCCTGCTTCTCGAGCTCGAGGGCGTTGATCTCCTCGTCGTCGACGGCGAAGCCCACGTCCTCGTCGGCGAACTCGCTGAGCACGTCGTCGTACGTCGGCCCGACGTTGTACGCGCGCTCGATCGCCTGCGCGATCGCCGTCTCCGAGGCCACGACCGGCTCGACGTTGAAGCCCGTGAGGAACTTGATGTCGTCGATCGCGTGGAGGTTCGTCGGATCGGCCATCGCCACGACCAGGGCGGAGCCCTGCCGGGTGAGCGGCACGATCTTGTGCTTTTCGCACACCTCCTTCGAGACCAGCTTGATGGCCTCGGGCTCGATCTCGTACTCGTCGAGGTTGACGGCCGGGACGCGGTACTGGGCCGAGAGGAAGTTGGTGATCTCCCCGTCGGAGATGTAGCCGAGCTTGGCGAGCGCGTAGCCGAGGTTCGACCCGTTCTTGCGCTGCTCTTCCTGGGCCTGACGGAGCTGCTGGAGGCTGATGAGCTTCTCGCGGACGAGGAGCTCGCCGAGGCGGTTGGTGCTGGACATCGAGGACCGTATCGTCGAGAAAAGGCAGGGGATAGTCAACCGGGATCGCGGCGGCAGGCCGGGTCCTGCGCTAGGATCAATGCGTCGTGGGCTTCTTCGACCGCTTCGTCTCCAAGTCCAAGAGCGAGGGCCGGCGCGCCAAGGAGGCGCGGGCCAAGGAGCTTGCCGGTGATCTGGCCGCCGCCGTCGATCTCTACGAGGAGGCGGGCCTGCTCGACGAGGCGGCGCGGGTCATGCTCCTCCGGGCCGACGCCGAGCCGAGCGCCGAGAAGCGGATCGCCCTGTTCTCCCTGGCCGCCTTCTCCGCCCAGAGCGAAGAGCTGAAGAAGAAGGCTCGCGGGCGGAAGGCGCTCGTGGCGTTCGACGTGCTCCGGGCGCGCGGCGGGTCCTTCATGAAGAGCGAGGTGCTCTCGGTGGCTCGCGAGCTCGAAGAGGCTGGAGAGCTCGAGCCGGCCGCCGACGCGTACGCCCTCGCCGGCGACGCCGAGTCCGAGGTGCGGGCGCTCACCGCGGCCGGCGCCATCGAGAAGCTGGAAGATCGGCTGCGCGTCTCCGAGCGGGCAGCGCGCACCGAGCGCGATCGAGAGATCACCCTGCGCAAGCTGTCCGATCTCGATCGGACGGCCGAGCGCCGCGCCGCGCTCGAGCTCGCGGTGAACGCCCTCGCCGCGCACGAGGACGAGCGGATCGCCGACGCCGCGCGGGCCATCCGCGCCCGCCTCGCCCGCGGCCCCGTGGTCGATCTGGAGATCGATGGGGCGCTCGGTCGCTACGCCCTCGGGGCCGAGGTCACGCTCGGCCGGGGTGACGCGACGATCGTGCTCGGCTCGCGCGCGGTGAGCCGGCGGCACCTGCGCCTCCGACGCCGCGGCGCCGACGCGATCGTGGAGGATCTCGACACGCGCAACGGGACGACCCTGGCCGGCGCGCGCCTCTCCGGCCCGGTCAGCGTCGGCGCCGGGATCACCCTGGAGCTCGGCGGCGAGGTGCCCGTCCAGATCGCCCCCGCCGCGGGATGTCTCTTCTCGATCCAGGTGGCCGGCCTCACCTACCTCTGCCCGCTCGGCCCGCTCCCGCTCGACGCCTGGTCGGTCGATCACGAGACCGCGCGCGACGAGTCGTACGTGGTGCTCAAATCGGAGGGCGGCGCGGGGGCGCCTCTCCTCGGTGACTACCAGCTCTCGCCGCGCGTGGAGCTCTGCGCAGGCGACGAGATCCGGGCGGCGCGCGGCGGTGCGGTGCGGCTGCGCGTCCCCGTCGTGCACCATGGCTCGGCGTCGCACGAGGAGACGGGCATCCACCGCAAGGTCGAGCTGTGAGCCTGCTCGGCCGGCTGAAATCGTGGATGGGGGGCGAGGGCCCCGCGCGCCCCGAGCGCGAGAGCGCGCCGGCGCCGAAGGTCGAGCCGCGCGAGGCGCCCGCGGGCGGTACGGAAGAGCGCGGCGCGCTGCCCCAGATCCAGCGGCTCGCGCGCGTGGGCGTCGAGGGCGGCCCCACGGTGGACGAGGCGATCGCTTTGCTCCGCCAGGTGCGCGGCACGGTGCACGAGTCGTCCGCGGTGAGCCACGCGCTCCGTGAGCTCTCCCTTCGCGTGATCCCCGAGCCCGTGCGCGTCGCATGCGCCGACATCCTCGCCGCGCGCGGGGACGAGCCGGGCGCGCTCCGCGTGCTCGAAGGGGTGAGCAGCACGGCGGGGCTCGTGCTCGCGGCCGATCTCTACGCCGCGGCGGGCCAGCTCCCCCGCGCCGCCTCGACGATCGAGCGCGTCCTCGCCCGCGATCTCTCCGCGCCCGGCGCCCGCGAGCGGCACCAGCGCTTCCGCCAGGCGCTCGGCTACGACAGGCGCGAGGTGCGCCGCCTCGACGAGGCGACGGTGGTCGCGCAGAAGGCGCCGAAGGGCCCGTTCAACCTCCTGCGCGAGGTGGCGCGGGGCGGCGCGGGCGCCGTGTACGAGGCCGAAGATCAGGTCCTCGGGCGCCGCGTGGCCTTCAAGGTCTACCACGCGCGGAGCGCCGATCGCCCGCAGCTCGAGCGCGAGGCGCGCATGCTGGCGAAGCTCGCGGGGCCGGGCGTGCTGCGGATCTTCGACGCCGATCCGGCCGAGGGGTGGCTCGCCCTCGAGTGGGTGGCGCGCGGCTCGGTGCGCGATCTGCTGCGCGCGGGGGTGATCGAGCCGCTCGTCCCGGTGGGGCGCTGGGCGCGGCCGCTCGCGCGCGCCGTCGCGCGCATCCACGCCGCAGGCCTCGTGCACGCCGACATCAAGCCCGCCAACGTGCTGGTGCGCGCGCCGAACGATCCCGTCCTCGGCGATTTCGGGAGCGCCCGCCGCGCCGGCGCGCCGAGCGATGGAGGCAGCGCCGGCTACGTGTCCCCGGAACGCCTCGCGGGCCGCGCGAGCGATCCGCGCGACGACGTCTACGGCTTCGGCCGGGTGCTCGAAGACGTGCTCCACCGCCTCGCCGAGGTCGGCGGCGCCGGCGGGGCAGGGGAGGACACGGCGGCCTTCCAGGCCCTCGCCCTCGCCTGTGTGGGCCCCGACGAGGCGCGCCCGGCCGACGGCGGCGCGCTCGTGCGGGCGCTGCCGTGAGCGCGCTCGAAGGCCGCGGAGCCCGTTGCGTTCCGCGCGAAATGAAGCCAAACAAGCCGCCCCGAGCATGACGACCGCCGTCGAGCCGACTCCCCCCACCGCCGCGACCTCCGAGCAAGATGCCGCGCGCCGTCGCACCCGCGCCCTCTGGGCGAGCGCGCTCGCCGTGCCGCTGACCTTGTTGTTCTACGACATGGTCGTGCGTCGCACGTTGTTGTTCCACGTCAAGCTCTACCTCATCCGCACGTACCTGATCGGCACGCTGATAAGCTTCCTCGTGTGGGGCCTCGGGCTCGAAGCCGCCCGGCACCCGAAGCGGGCGGTGCGTGTCTTCGTCATCGCCTTCCTCGCGTTCACCGCGTCGTTCGGCGCCGGTGGGCAGGCCTTCTTCCGCGGCATCACCAACGGCTACGTCAACCGCGACGCCGTGCTGCTCGCGCTCGGCGTGCAGGAGGAGGTGACGGGGTACCTCTCCGTGCACGCGCTGAGCGCGGCCCTCTTCTTCCTCCTCCCTCCCATCCTGCTCACCTCGATCGCGATGCTCCGAGTGCGCCGCCTCGGCCTGCGCGCGCGCCGGCCCACCCTGTTCGCCCTCGGGGCGCTCGGCGTGACTTTGTACGCGATGTTCGGGCACTTTCGCATGGACTGGGACCAGTGCCTGCCGCCGGACGTCATGTGGCTAAACGCGAGCGGCGGCCCGCTGCTGCTCGCGGTGGGCTGGGAGAAGAAGCCGCAGACGCTGCCGGCCGGCCGGCACGAAGAAGCGCCGCCGACGGTGAAGGCTCCGGACGACGCGCCCTCGATCGTGCTCCTGCTCGGCGAGAGCGTGCGGCGCGACGAGGTCTGCTTGCCCGGCGCGGCGGACTGCGCGAAGAGCCCGCGCCTCGAGGCCGCGGCGCCTCACCGGATCGGCTTCGCCCGGGCGAGCTCGGTCGCCTCGTGCACCGAGCTCGTGGCGGTCGCGCTCTGGACGGGGATGGCGATCAACGCCGAGCCGGATGCGCTCGCCCAGGCGCCGCTCCTCTGGGACTTCGCCAAGTCGCGCGGATACCGCACGGCCTACCTCTCCTCGCAGAACCTGCTCTTCCAGAACCTCGGCCGATTCTTGAAGGGCTCTCGGATCGATCTGCTCCGCGAGGGCCGCGATCGCGATCCGGCGCCGAACATCGATCTCGGCACGCCGGACGAGCTCGCCACCGGCGAGGCGATCGACTTCATCGAGAAGGGCGGCCCGGCCTTCGCCATCGTCCACTTCTCCAACACCCACCTGCCTTATCGCCAGGTCGAGGGCTACACGCCGTACCCCACGGGCCCCGCCGCGCCGAGCGCCGACGAGCGCCGCAACGCCTACCGCAACGCCCTCCGCCACAACGACGCGGTGATCGGCGACTTCCTCACCAAGCTCCGCCGGGGCCCGCGCGGCCGTCGCACCATCGTGATCTCGATGTCCGATCACGGCGAGGCTTGGGGCGAGCACACCGCGACGACGCACACCTGGGATCTGTATGCGGAGGAGATCGACATCCCGTTCTGGATCGATGCGCCCGACGGCACCTTGCCGGACGCGGCGGTCGAGCGCCTGCGCCGCGACGCGCTCACTCGCCCGGTGCTCACCCCCGACATCTCGGCGACGCTGATCGATATGATGGGCGCCCTCGAAGAGCCCGCGGCCTCGAAGCAGGCAGGGCAGCTCGCGGGGACGAGCCTCCTGCGCGACGCGCCGGTCGATCGCGTCGTGCCCCTCTGGAACTGCACGAAGATCCGCCCCTGCATCTACCACTCGTTCGGCCTGCTCGCGTGGCCGCTCAAGGCGCACTACGCGGGGCGCGACTTCAAGTACATCTGCAGCGACCTCGAGGCCGATCCGCTCGAGCGGAGCGAGCTGCCCAAGGAGCGCTGCGCGGCGCTGCGCAAGGAGATGGCGCGGCTCTGGCCGGGCAACTGGCTCGACATCGAGGTGCTCAAGGCCCAGAAACAGTGACCCGGATCGAGCGATCCGGATCCGTGCCGGCCTGTGCCTCGACGCGCGGGCGACAAAAAAATCGAGCCCCCGGTGGATGTCCACCGAGGGCTCAACGCCGTTCCTCCCCGGCTTGCGCCGGGAAGAAAGTCAGCTCACTTCGCGGTCGCGCACTTGGTGCTGCAATCGAGGAAGCTCTTCGAGGCGCTGGTCGGCATCCCGCTGAAGGCGTCCTTGATCGCGGTGCAGTCGGCAGCGTTGATGCACTGCGCGGCGCAGAGGGTCGAGCCCTCGCAGGCGACAGAGCCGCTGGCGGAGGCGCTGCCGGCCGAGACGTTGAGGCACTCGGCGAGGTGGTCCGTGGCCTTGGTGCAGTCGTCGCCGCCGCAGCCAACCATGGTGAAGACGCCGGCGAGAGCCATCATCGCGGAAGCCGCAAACGCAAACTTGAAGTTCATTGTTCGTTCTCTCCTTGGATGTCGACCTGAGAAGGTAGACGAGGTACAGGCGCCCGGTAACTAGTCGAATCGCGAGGAGCGCGCAACCGCCGTTTTTCAGGATTCGGCTGCGTTTTCCCTTACGATTCGTCGCTTTCTGGAGCCGGTTCTTCGCCCTGGCTCGACCCCTTGGTGACCCCCTCCACCAATGGCGAGGGCACCGCAGGGCTGGCTGTTCGATCGGGGTCTACCCGGTCGACCAGCATGGCCAGGGGTGAGCGCGCGATACCTGTGCAAACCTTGGGCCGCGCGCGGCGAGAGCCTAGTCGGCCGTAGGTTACGGTCAACTTTATGGGCGTCGCGATCATGCTGTGGCCATCGGGCGACAGGGGGAGGCCGGGGTGTGGTGCGAGATTCACGCTGGGCTGGCTTACACCGTGCGGACGGAAGCAGTTGGACCGTTGCAAGACGCGGTGACGGTGGTCTTTTTTGCTGGAGGTGTCCTGCGGCACGTGGGCGACCGAGGCACACCCGGGAAAGTCGTCGAGCATGCCCCATCGTCAGGGTGCGCTCGCTCGAAATCCCCTGATAGATTGCGGGCGATGATGCGACTCGTGATCGTCGCGACGCCCGCGGCGCTCCCTGATCTCCGACCTGCTCCTGGCTCGCTCGACGGCGACGTGATCCGCTCGCGCTTCGCCCTCGACGACGCCTCGTTCCGGGTGATCGATCTCGATCCTTCGGTGGATCTCGCCGAGCAGCTCGACTCGTTCTTCGATCGCGGCGGGTTCGAGCACGGCACGCCGTTCCTCTTCTTCGCGTCCAGCCAGGTCATCACCAGCGCCGAGGGCGAGCTCTTCCTCTGCCTCGATCCGCAGAGCCCGGACACCGGCGACTCCCTCGCCGATCTGGCGCAGCTCTTCACCGAGCGCGCGCCGGGGCCGGTCGCCTTCGTCCTCGAGTGCCGCCACGCCCCCGATCCGGACGATCCGTTCCGCTCGGCCTCGGTCGTGGCCGCGGCCAAGGACGCGGTGCGCGGCGCAGGCAAGCACGGCAAGGCGATCGAGCTGCTCGTCGCGGCTCGCCCGGGCTCGATCGACGCGGAAGATCAGCCCTCGCCGCTCACCCGCGCGCTCATCGAGGCCATCGACGAGGCGCCCCCGCACAAGGGCCTCTCGCTCGGGAGCTTCTACGCCGAGGTGCGCGAGACGGAGCGCCTGCTCGGCGTGGTGCCGTGCTTCGCCCACCTCGATGGAACAGCCGATTTCGTGCTGATCGAGCCGAGCGAGGCGGCCCCGCCGGAGCCTCCACCGACATCGATCGCCGAGCCCCTGGTGGAGCCTTCGCCCGCGCCGCCGCTCGTGGGGGACACGCCCACGCCGGTCGCGGCCCTGCCCGTCACGCCCATCGTCGCAGCGCAGGTCGCGCCCGTGGAGCCGCCCGCGGTCGAGCCCGCGCCTGCCGCGCCCGTCCCGCCCGCGCGTGCGTCCCGGGCGCGCACGCTCGACGACGTGCCGATCGACGCCGAGTCGCTCGATGAAGAGGTGCTCGAAGAGGTCGAGGATCACGCCGAGGTGATCGAGGCGGAGCCCGCGGTGTCGCGGTCGGCGCCTCCGCCGCGCCGGCCTCCTCCGACGCCTCCGCCGCGCGTGGTGATCACCGATCCACCGGCTGCACCGGAGCCTCCGCCTCCTCCGGTCGCCGAGCCTCCCGCGCCGCCCGAGCCTCCGCCGGCTCCACCGCCTCCGCCGCCTCCTCCTCCGCCGCCGACCGCCACGGAGCATGTCGCCGCGGGGGACGCGCTCTTCGCGTCCGGCGATCTCGAGGGCGCGCTCGCCGCCTTCCGCCGCGCGCTCGGCATGCTCGGCCCGAGCGCCGCGGCCGATCGCGCGGACATCTTCGTGCGGATGGGCCAGGTCAAGCGCGGCCAGGACAAGCGCAAGGAGGCGATCGCCAACTACGAGAAGGCCCTCGGCCTGATGCCGGAGCACCGGAGCGCGCTGCTCTCGCTCGTCGAGCTCAACGTCCAGGAGAAGGACTACAAGGCCGTGCAGGCCGCGGAGGAGCGCCTCCTCTCCATGGTGCAGAGCCCGGGCGAGCGCTTCACCTGGCTCGTCGAGTTCGGCACGCGCTGGCTCTCCACGCCGGACGGCGCCGCGCGCGCCCGATCGGTGCTCGAGCGCGCCCGCGATCTGCGCCCGGACGATCTCTTCGTGCTCGGCAAGCTGCGCCGCATCTACGAGGCCGAGGGCGCGGTCAACGAGGCCATCGCCACGCGCAAGCGAGTGGCCGAGCTCACGCCCGATCTGCGCTCGCGCGCCGAGCAGCAGTTCGATCTCGGCAAGTACTGCCTCTTCGAGCTGCACCGCGAGGAGCTCGGCCTCGAGCTGCTCGAACGCGCGCTCGAGAGCGATCCGACGATGCTGGAGCCGCTCACGGTGGTGGCCCGCTTCTTCGCCGATCGGCAGGAGTGGAGCGAGCTCGAGCGCGCCTACCGATCGATGCTCGGCCGCGCCCACCGCATCCCCGAGGCCGAGGTGCGCAGCGAGGTGACGTGGGAGCTGTGCCGCCGCCTCGGCCTCCTCTTCCGCGATCACCTCGAAGACCCGGCCCTCGCGCTCGACGCCTTCGAGGACGCGATCGCCGAGAAGCCCAGGGATCTCGCCACGCGCCAGACCGCCGCCGAGCTGGCCCGCACCATCGGCCGCCTCGATCGCGCCGCGTACCACCTCCAGGCCGCCGCCGAGATCGACGCCTCGCAGGCCGCCACCTTCCACGAGCTCTTCGAGATCTTCCAGCGCCTGCGCCGCCCCGATCAGGCCTTCGCCGCCGCGCAGGTGACGATGTTCGCGCGCATCGCAGAGTCGCGCGAGCGCTTCATCTTCGAGGAGCACAAGCCCGCGGGCGTGCCCCCGTTCGTGCGCGCGATGCGCTCCGAGGGGTGGGATCTGCTCCGCGTCCGCGATCGCGATCTGAACCTCGAGGCCGTCTTCGCCGCCGTCACGCCGGCCGTCATCTCCGCGCGCCTCGGCCAGCTCTCGCTCGAAGGCCGCCTCCCGGCCCTCGACCCCGCGGCCCGGCAAGACCCGCAGAAGTCCACCGTATCGATCGTGCGCTCGTTCTCGTGGGCGAGCCACTTCCTCGGCGTCGATCCGCCGGCCATCTACCTCCACGACGACGCCACCGTGGGCCTCGCCTCGATCATCGCCGAGGAGCCCACCGCCATCGCCGGCGGGCGCGTGCTGCGCGGCCGCTCGCTCGCCCAGCTCGCCTTCCTCGTGGGGCGGCACCTCGGCTACCACGCCGGCTGCCACCGCATCCTGCTCTACTACCCGTCGATCGAGGAGCTCTCCGTGTGCTTCCTCGCGGCGGTGAAGCTGGTGATCCCCGAGCTGCCCGTCCCTGCGCCCTCCCGCGCCGCCGTCAAGGAGCTGTGCGCGCAGATCTCCGCGCGGCTCGACGACGCCGAGCTCGGCGAGCTCAAGCGCGCGGTCTCCGCCTTCGAGGCGGCCGGCCGCCGCGCCAACATCGCGGGCTGGGTCGCGGCGGTCGAGCGCTGCGCCGCCCGCGCCGGCCTCCTCCTCTGCGGCGATCTCGCCGTCGCCGCCGTCGCCCTCCAGAGCGAGCCCCTCGGCCTCGTCGGCCCGGAAGAGAAGCTCGCCGATCTGATGGCCTTCACCGTCTCCGACGAGCACCACATGCTGCGCGAGGAGATGGGCGTGGCGATCCAGCCCTGAACGAGCTCTGATCGGCCCGCGCCCCCCCGCGGGCAACAGCGTGTCCGGACGTTGACGCGGGCCTACTCGCCGCGGATGTACTTGAGGTACGCCTCGTGGTTCGGCGGGCGGCCGAGGAAGCGGGTAACCATCGTGGCCTCGTCCACGCCGCCGCCCTTGGAGAGCACCTCGTCGCGCCACGAGGCGGCCGTCGTCGGGTTGAGCAGCCCCTCCTTCTTGAAGCGCGTCAGCACGTCACGCGAGAGGCTGAGCGCCCACTGGTAGCTGTAGTAGCCGGCGTCGTAGCCGATCAGGTGCCCGAAGCTCGACTGCATGTGGGTGCCCTTGACGAACGCGAACGAGTCGTTGGCGTTCTGCACCTCCTCGACCAGCGCGGTGGTGTCGAAGCCCGGCGCGCGGCTGTGGTACTCGATGTCGAGCGTCGCGAAGACGAGCTGCCGCTGCGTGTCGAGGGCCCGGCCGAAGCCGCGGGCCTTCTGCATCGCCGCGAAGAGATCGTCGGGGATCTTCGCGCCCGTCTGGTAGTGCCGGGCGAAGATGTCGAGCACCTCGCGCGACCACGGCCACTCCTCGAACATCTGCGAGGGCGCCTCCACGAAGTCGCGCACGGTGTTCGTCCCCGCGTAGCTCGCGAGATCCGACCGGGTGAGCAGGTGGTGGAGCACGTGGCCGAACTCGTGGAAGAAGGTCACCACCTCCTCGTGGGAGAGCAGCGCGGGCTCGGCGCCGGGCTTCGGGAAGTTGCACTCGAGCGACGCCACGGGCGTTCTATAGCTCCCGTCCGCGAGCCGCTTGCGATCGCGGATCGGGAACATCGCCATGTGCTTGAACTTGTCGGGGCGCGAGTAGAGATCGAGGTAGAACTTGCCGATCGGCTTGCCTTCGGACCACACCTCGTACGCGGTCACGTCCGGGTGCCAGGCCTTCGCGGGCACCTCTTTGTACTCGATGCCGTACATCTTCTGCGTGATGTCGAGCAGCCCCTTCTTCACCGCGCCGATCTCGAAGTAGTTCGAGAGCTCCTGCGTGTTCAGCTTGTATTTCTCGGCGCGCACCCGGTCCTGGAGGTAGTAGCGATCGGGCGGCGCGAGCTTGTCGGTGGGCAGCCCGCCGAGCTTCTTGTGCTCCTTCAAGAGCTCGGCCATCTCCGCCTTGGCCGGCTCCTTGAGCGCCGCGCGCACCTGGCTCAGGAAGTCGCGCACCGCCTGGGCGCTCTTCGCCATCCGCGGCTCGATCGTGTAGTCGGCCCAGCTCTTGTAGCCGAGGAGCGCGGCCTTGTCGGCGCGGAGCTTGAGGATCTTCTCGAGGATCCGCACGTTCTCTTCGCCGCCGCGGTTGACGAACTTCACGTAGAGGTCGAGCGCCGCCTTGCGATCCTTCGAGTACGTCACGAAGGGGAAGTAGTCGGGGTAGTCGATGCTGATCTCGATCTTGTCGACCTTCGCCGCGCCCTTGCCCGCCTTCGCGTCCTTCGCGTCGCCGCCCGCGGCCGCCATGTGCTTGGCGACGTACTCCTTGGGCAGCCCCTCGAGCGACTTCGGCTTCACGTCGATGTGCCCCGCCGACGAGCTGATGTTCGACGTGAAGTCCTGCCCGAGCCGGGTCAGCTCCTCGTTCATCTTCCGGAGCTCGGCCTGCTTCGCCTCGGGCAGCTCGAGGCCGTTGCGCCGGAAGTCGCGCAGCGTGTCGGCGAGCAGGCGCTTCTTCTCTCCCTCGAGCGCCTCGTTCTTCGCCGCGTAGGCGCGGAGCACCGCCGCCAGATCGGCGTCGAGGTAGATCGTCGTGTTGAACGAGTCCGTCTTCGGCTCGCAGAGCTTGGCCGCCTCGCGCACCGCCGCGTCCGGGTGCGCCACCGCGAGCAGGTAGGGGAACTCGGCCGCGCTGTTGATCTCGACCACCATGTCGTCGAAGCGGCCGATCGTATTTTCGTACGTCAGCTCCGCCGCCGGCTTCCCCTTCAGCGACTTGATCTGCTCCATCAAGTCCTTCGCGTTCTTCAGGTGCTCGTCACAGAGCCGCTTCGCCCCGTCGACGCTCATCCCCACGCTCACCGGATCGAAGTCCCCCCGCGGGCCGATCGGCGCGCTCGCCTGGGCCGATGCAGTCGCGGTGGGCGCAGGTGGAGCGACGGAGGCCGACGCGGTGGGCGCAGGCGGCGTCACCGGATCGGGCGCGGGCCCGCAGGCAGCGAGGACGAGGAGCGGCAGGAGAACGGCGAGGGCACGGCGGGTACGCATGGCCGCGGCTCATACCATGGAACGACAGCGGCGCACTCGTGGAGAGCGCGCCGCCGTCGGAGCCCGTGTGAGCTCAGATCGCGAAGATCAGTTGAAGTGGACGCCGCAGCGGTAGAACGTGCTGGTGACGTTCGCCGACTGCGAGCCGGCGCTGATCTTGATGATGAGCTTCGTCTCGCCGGCCGGGATGGCGACGTTCTGGACCAGGAGGTCCATCGCTGCCGTCTCGGTGGCCGAGGCGCCCGCGATCGCGCCGTTGCCGACGCTGCCCTTGAGGGCCTCTGCCTTGAGGTTCACGAGGCCCGAGCCCGAGCGCGCGCCGCCGCAGGCGATCGAGAACTTGTTGTTGGTCAGGCCCGAGGGGACATCCACCTCGTAGTGATCCACGTCCGTGCCGGCCACCGTGATGTCGCCGTCGACGAAGTAGCTGTAGGTGCCGTCCATGTTGTCCTGCTGGGCGAGCGTCTCGGCGGTCGCGATGACATCGTTCTCCAGCTCCTTGCTCTCGACGGGGTTCGACCCGCCGCCGTTGTGCTGGACGAAGTAGAAGTCGTTCTGCACCGCGCCGCCCGCGGGCCGCTGCACGAACAGGTAGTAGTTGTGGTCGAGCATCAGCGGCGGCGACAGATCGCGGTTCGCGTCGTCGCCGGGCGCGGAGACGTCGATCGACCCGACGGCGTGCATCACGTCGTCCGGATCCACGATCCACATCTTGCCGAGCTGGACGGCGGAGCCGTCGGTGTTCGGCGCGGTGGCCGGGAGCGGGTAGAAGTAGCCGACCGAGCGCGCGCCGGCGCCCACGGTCACGTCGGCCGGGATCTTGAACTGGAAGACGTCCACGTCGTCCGTCGTCTGGTAATTGCCGTAGATCGTCGAGAGGAAGTAGCCGCCGTTCTGCGACTTCGCGTACGGCGTGACCGGGCCCATGGTCGGGTCGGGCATCGACGGGCTGCCGGACTCGGCGCCCTCCGGCACGGTGCCCTTGAGGTTGGGCAGGGTGAAGATCGCCACCTCGTAGTCGAAGGTGGAGATGTCGCCGGCGGGCGCGCAGCCCATGGCGAACGCCGCGTTGCACTCGGCGACGCGCACGTAGTACGTCCCGTCCTTCGGGAGGATGGTGTAGAGCTGCGCGTCGTTGGTGAAGCGCGGCGTCGGATCGTCGTTCTGGGCGATCGGATCGACGGCGTCGTTCGTGAGGATCGCGTCGTCGTAGAGGCTCACCACCGTGTCGGGGTAGGTGGTGTCGAAGGGATCGCCGCCCGTCTTGGCGCTCGTCGAGATGACGATCGCGTCGCCCTTCTTGCCGGTGAACTTGTAGAAATCGAAGTCGGTGTCCGGCGGATCGAGCGTCCCGGCGGTGGTCATCGCCGGATCGACCTCGAGCTCCGTCGCCATCGCCGCGGTGTCGTCCCCGTCGCCCGTCATCCCACCGGTGCCGCCCGAGCCGCTGGTGGTGGTCGTCGTGGTCGTCGTGGTCGTCGTGGTCGTGGACGACCCGCCCGTGCCGGTGGTGCTCGAGCTACCGCCCGTGCCGGTGGTGCTGGTGCTCCCGCCGGTGCCGCCGCCGCCGCAGCCCGTCGACGCGAGCAGCGCCGCCGTGCATCCAACGGTCAAAAGGCTCAGCCCAAAGAAATGCTTCGACCTCATCACGCCTCCACTTGCTCGTCCGTGGGCGGCGCCCGCGGCGAACCTTCGCCCGGCGCCGCTCCTTCGATAAGGACCGCGGTTCTACACCGCGCCCGGGCCGGTCACAAGCGCCTCGCCTCCGCGGAGCACGAGCGCGGCCGCGCGTTCGACGTGGGCAATCGAACATCGGCCCGAGATCTCGTTCTCTCCAGTTGCCGCTTTCTTGGGCGCGCGCGCCCAACTTGGGCACCATTTCGATCATGAACCAAGACGAACGGCGCACGCGCCGGAGTGAGGACCCCCTCATCGCAGCCTCCCTTTTCCTGGCCAGCGCGGCCCGGCGCGCGCCAAGCCTCCGGGCCGTGGCGCTCGCCGACGAGGACGGGCATCTGCTCGCCGGCGCAGGCCATGGCGATCTGCAAGGCCTGGCCGCGCTCGGCTCGGCCTACGCGGGCAGCGTCCCGGAGACCGGCTTCCCGGACGCCCTCCTCGACGACGTGACCCTCGGCGACGACCTCTACACCTCGGCGATCCCCATCTACGGCGAGACGGTGTACCTCGCCTCCGTCGGCGCTCGTTTCCCGCGACAAAAAGAGGCCGCGGAGACCCTCTGCCGGATCCTCGCGCCCTCGCTCTGCTGACGCGCTACTCCGCGCCGAGGAACGGATAGCCCACCGCGCGCGGCGGCACGAAGGTCTCCTTGATCGTGCGCGGCGACACCCACCGGTAGAGGTTGAGCACGCTGCCCGCCTTGTCGTTGGTGCCCGAGCCCCGGGCTCCGCCGAAGGGCTGCTGCCCGACCACCGCGCCGGTGGGCTTGTCGTTGATGTAGAAGTTGCCCGCGGCGAAGCGGAGCGCCTGGCTCGCCCGCTCGATGAAGGCCCGATCGCGCCCGAAGATCGCCCCGGTGAGCGCGTAGGGCGTCGAGCCGTTGCACAGCACGAGCGCGCGGGCCTCGTCCTCGTCGGGGTACACCCACACGGTCAGCACCGGCCCGAAGATCTCCTCGCACATCAGCCGGTGGCCCGGGTCCGTGGTCTCGATCACGGTCGGCTCGATGAAGAAGCCCTCCTCGCTGGTCGCGCCGCCGCCCGTGAGGATCGTGCAGCGCGCGTCGCCCCGCGCCTCGTCGATGTAGCCCTTGATCCGCGCGTGGGCGCGGCCGTCGATCACCGCGCCCATGAAGTTCCTGAAGTCGGACACGTCGCCCACCTTGAGCGTCCGGACGAGGTCGACGATCCGCTCCTTGAGCGCCGGCCAGATCGATTTCGGGATGAACGCCCGCGACGCCGCCGAGCACTTCTGCCCCTGGAACTCGAAGGCCCCCCGCACGAGCGCGACGGCCAGGGCCTCCAGATCGGCGCTCGGGTGCGCGAAGACGAAGTCCTTGCCGCCCGTCTCGCCGACGAGGCGCGGGTAGCTCCGGTAGCGCGTGATGTTCTCGCCGACGCGCCGCCACATCGATCCGAAGACCGGCGTCGATCCGGTGAAGTGGACGCCCGCGAGATCCGGGTGATCGAGGCACGCGTGGGTGATGAGCTCGGGCGGCCCCATCACCATGTTGATCACGCCGGCGGGCAGCCCCGCCTCGCGCAGCAGCTGCATCAGGAAGTGCGCCGAGTAGAGCGCGGTGGCGGCCGGCTTCCACACCACCGTGTTGCCCATGAGCGCGGGCGCCGTGGGGAGGTTGCCGGCGATCGCCGTGAAGTTGAACGGCGTGCTCGCGAAGACGAAGCCCTCGAGCGGGCGGGGCTCCATCATGTTCCACACGCCGGGCGAGCTCTCCGGCTGCTCGGCGGCGATCTTCGCGGCGAAGTGCACGTTGAAGCGGAGGAAATCGATCAGCTCGCATGCCGAGTCGATCTCCGCCTGGTGCGCGGTCTTGCTCTGCCCGAGCATGGTCGCCGCGTTGAGCACCGGGCGCATCGGCCCGGCGAGCAGATCCGCCGCCTTGAGGAACACCGCGGCCCGCGCCGAGAAGGGCATGGCCGCCCAGCCCGCGTGGGCCTCCTGCGCCGCGTGGATGGCCGAGGCCACCTCCTCTGCGCCGCCGAAATGGGCCCGGCCGAGCAGGAGCGATCGGCGGTGGGGCGAGCGCACGTCGTGCAGATCGCCGGTCGTCACCTCGCGCCCGCCGATGAACATCGGGATCTCCACCGTCTCCGTGCTTCGCCGGGCGATCTCGGCCTTGAGCGTGGCCCGCTCGGGGCTGTTCGGGGCATAGGAGAGCACCGGATCGTTGACCGGGCGGGGAGGGGCAGTGAGGGCGTCGACCATGCGCCCGAGCATAGTGTCTCCGGCCCCCTCCGGCGCGCGATTTCGGCGCGGCGCGATCCTCACGACGTGCCCCGCGGCGACAGGCCTGGCCGACCGGCGCCCCGACCTGGTATTCCCCTCCTCGATGCGCGAGCTCTCCCCGCCCCCCTCCTCGATCGTCGATCCCCAGGGCGCGACCTTGCGCGCCGGCTCCTTCGAGGGCGATCTGCCCAGGGTCGACCTCTCCGGCCTGGGCAAAGACCCGCTCTTCCGCTTCCTCCACGAGAAGCGCTGGGTCTACGTCGCCGTCGCCTCGGGCGAGCTCTTCCTCGGCCTCGCGATCGTCAACCTGGGCTACGCGTCGAAGTGCTTCTACTTCGTCTTCGATCGCGAGAAGAACCGCCTCGTCGTCGACCGCTCCCTCCTCGGCCCCGCGTTCCTCTGCACGGTGAACGATCTCGCCGCCGAGGGCTGCGAGGCGACCTTCCAGCAGCCCCTCGCGCGCACCCGGGCGTCGTTCACGCGCCCCTTCGGCGCGGGCCCCGCGCGCGTCGAGATCCGCGGCCCCGAGCTCACCCTCGATGTCATGCTCTCCACCGAGCACCTCCCGCCCGCGATCGGGGCCGTCGCGCCCATTCACGGCCCACGCTCCGGGCTCGCCAACGCCACGCAGAAGGTCGCGCTCATGCCCGTGCGCGGCGAGGTCTGGATCGGGACGAAGCGCCACGATCTCGCCGGTGGGCTCGCCGGCTACGATTACACGCACGGCTACCTCGCGCGCCGCACCTCGTGGCGCTGGGCCTTCTTCCTCGGCAAGGCCAAGACCGGCGAGAAGGTCGCGATGAACCTCGTCGAGGGCTTCGTGGGCGAGCCCGAGTGCGCGCTCTGGATCGACGGCGAGCTCCACCCCCTCGCCGAGGGCCGGTTCCGCTTCGATCTCAACAACCCGAGCGCGCCGTGGATCATCAAGACGGCCGACGGCGCCGCGGATCTCCGCTTCGAGCCCGGCGCGGTGCACGAGGAGCGCGAGAACCTGCTCATTGTGGCGTCGCGCTTCCTCCAGCCGGTCGGGAGCTACTCCGGCTCCATCGAGGTCGAGGGCCGAGGCCGGATCGAGCTCGATCGGGTGCTCGGGGTGGTCGAGGAACAAGACTCGCGCTGGTAGCCCGGGGGCCGCCCGGCCGGACCGTATGGTCGGGGCCCTCGCGCGACGCTCCCTTTCAGCGGTGAAATGCGCGCCTTGCGCGAGAACGGGGCCGTCCCCGTCGATTCCCTGTACGGGGCCCGAGCGAACGTGTAATTTCCCGCGAAAGAATGGATCCCCGGGAGATGGAAACGCTGATCCAGCGCCTCGTCGCGAACCCGCACGACGAGGAGGCGCTGGCCTATGCCCACCGCGCTGGAACCCAGGACCCGCGATCGTACGCGATCCTGCTGGAGAAGGTCGGAGGCGCCACGACGGATCCGGCCTACGCAGCCCACTGGCTGAGCGAGGCGGCGAACGTCTGGTCCACCACGATCGGCGACGCGCACCACGCGGCGCGCACCCTGATGGGCGCGATCGAGAAGGATCCGACGCAGCGCACGGCCGCCGAGCGGCTCGCCCAGCTCTACCGCGACAAGGGCGATCAGAAGGCGCTCGTGGCGCTCCTCGAGAAGCTGGTCAAATCGCTCACGCCGCTCCTCGCCGATCGGCCCGAGGTGCGCGCCCAGCTCATGTCCATGCACGAGGAGCTCGGCCGCCTCTGGAGCGAGCCTCCCTTCGGCCGCCCCGAGCGCGCCGTGGAGAACTGGCGCAGGCTCGCCGAGCTCGATCCGCAGAACGCCTACGCGATCTACGCCGCGCGCGAGATGCTCAAGGCGCAGCAGCTCTTCGCCGACGCGCTGCCCTACTTCGCGATGGAGCAGGCGATCGTCGACGATCCGGAGCGCAAGCTCGCGCTCTACCGCGACGAGGCCGAGACGCGGAAGCGCACGGGCGATCTCGCCGGCGCCACCATCGCCCTCCGCAGCGCGCGCGGGCTCCGCCCGGACGACGTCGCCCTCAAGCAGGAGCTCGGCGTCTCGATCCTCGAGCGGATCGCGGGCGGCGAGGCCCTGCCCGACACCGATCGGCAAGAGGCCGCGCAGCTCTTCGTCGCCCTCGCCGAGATGTACGACGGCGAGTACGGCTTCTCGTACTCCGTCTCCGCGCTCAAGGCCGTCCCCGGCAACGATCGCGCGATGCAGCTCGCCGACTACTACGGCACCAAGCTGAACCGCACGGCCGAGCTCGCGCCTCGCTACGCCGCGTACATCCAGGCGAACCCGGGCGGCTTCATGGTCGCCGAGGCCCGCGCCAAGGCCGGCAACGCGCTGCCGCCGCCCGTGCCTTCCATGCCCAGCATGCCGGGCGGCGCGCCTGTCGCGTCTGCCGCGTCTGGCGTCTCGCGCCCCTCGTTCCCTTCGCCCGCAGGCCCCGGCGCCGCAGCGGCTTTCCAGCAAGGGCCGGCCGCGCCCACCTTCGGTGCTCCTCCCGGCGGCGCGGCGCCGCAGCAGCCGAGCGCTTCGCCATCCTTCCCGCCCGGCCCCGGCGGCCCGCCCTCGAACCCCTCGTTCCAGGCCCCGGTCGCACCGGCAACGGCAGCGGCCTTCCTGCAAGCGCCTGCGCCCGTCCCGCAGGGCCCCGCCGGCGCGGGCACCACGCCTGTGGCGCCCCCGGTCACCGGCCCCGCGCCCTCGCCCGCCGCGCCCGGCGCGAGCATCGACGCACCGCTCACCGCGGGCAGCCAGGCCTCCCTCCAGCAGCTCCTCGAAGAGGGGCAGGCCGAGTCGCAGAAGGGCCGCAAGCCCCAGGCGCTCGCCAAGTTCCGCGAGGCCCTCAAGCTCGATCCGGCGAACCCCGAGGCGCTCTCCTGGGTCGAAGATCACCTCCGCCAGAAGCGCATGTACGCCGATCTGCGCGACGTGCTCCTCGCGGCCTCGCGCGTCCCCTCCGTGTCCGCCGAGACACGCAAGGCCCAGCTCCGCGACGTCGCCGGGCTCTGCGAGTCGCAGCTCCGCGATCTCGAGACGGCCATCCAGGCCTGGAAGCAGGTCTGCCAGATCGATCGCGGCGACGACCAGGCCCGCGAGCAGCTCCGCCGCCTGCTGGAGAAGGGCGCGCGCTGGGACGACCTCGCCATGCTCCTCGAGCAGGAGGCGATGGGCACGCCCGACGTCGAGCAGAAGATCGCCCTCGAGAAGAAGCTCGCCACCCTTCACGAGCAGAAGCGCAAGGATCCGGCGGCCGCCGCCGAGGCGTGGTCGCGCATCGCGAACCTCTCCCCGGAGGACGAGTCCGCCGTCCAGACCGCGGTGAAGCTCTTCGAGAAGGCCGAGCGCTTCGATCTCGCCGCGCAGGTCATCTCCGACACCGTGGGGACGATCACCGAGAAGGGCGCGCGCTCGAACCTGCTCCAGAAGCTCGGCGAGCTGCGCCTGAAGATCGGCGATCCGGGCGGCGCCGGCGAAGCGTACGCCGAGGCCGCCGAGGCGAGTGGCCAGGCCAAGATCTGGGAGCAGGCCGAGAAGGCCTTCCTCTCCGCGAGCCGCCCGGCCGACGCCGCGAACGCGATCGAGCAGCGCGCGCAGCTCGCCGAGGGCAAGCAGCAGGCGAGCCTCCTCGCCCAGGCGGCCGATCTGCTGCTCAAGGCCGGCGACGCGCCCGGCGCGATGACCCGCTTCGAGCGCGCGACCGAGCTCGATCCCGCGAACGACGCGTACGCCCAGTCCCTCGAAGAGCTCTACAAGCGCGAAGGCCAGGAGCCGGACCTCGTCCGCTTCCTCCTCGCCCGCGCCGACAAGCTCAACGACAAGGGCCGGCGGATCGCGGCGCGCCGCAACGCCGCCGAGATCCAGCGCATGCTCGGCGACCGCGAGGGCGCGCGCGAGAGCCTCCTCCTGCTCCTCAGCGACGGCGACGACGCCGACGCGCTCTCGAAGCTCATCGAGGACGCCGGCGAGCGAGGTGACTACCAGGAGCAGGTCGAGCTGCTCCGCCGCCTCGGCGCGCTCACCAAGGACGCGGGTGACAAGCTCGCGATCGCTCTGCGCGAGGCCAAGGTGCTCGCCGAGAGCCTCGACGACACCGAGGGTGCGATCGAGCGCTACGAGAGCATCTACAAGACGATCGATCCGAAGAGCCGCACGGCCCTCGGCGCGATCGCCGATCTCGAAGAGAAGCGCAACAACCCGCAGGGCACGGCCGGCGCGCTCGAGCGCGAGATCCCCCTCGCCGAGGGCGAAGACAAAGTCGCGCTCGCCCAGCGCCTCGCCCAGCTCTACGAGGGCCCGCTCGGCAACGTCCGCGGCGCGATCAAGGCGCTGGAGATCATCCACGCGGCCGATCCCGAAGACTTCGACGCCATCGCCCGCCTCCTCAAGATGAGCGAGGAGGTCGAGGACTGGCCGCGCGTCTCGACGCTCATGCAGACCTTGATCGAGGTCGAGGGCGACGAGGAAGAGGCCTCGCGCCTCACCCGCCGCCTCGCCGAGATCCTGGAGACGCGCCTCAACAAGGGCGACGAGGCCCTCTCCGTGCTCGAGCGCCTCGCCGATCAGGGCGATCATCCTTGCCGTGAGGCCTACGTCGCCCTCGGCGACAAGCTCGGCTGGAAGGGCATCGTCGCCACCAAGCTCGTCGCGTGGAACGAGTCCGCCTCCGGCCCCGATCGCAACGAGGCCCTGCGCTCCGCGTTCACCCGCTTCATCGAGATCGGCCGCGACGCCGACGCCGCCCGCGTGGCGATGGAGCTGACGCGCTCGCGCGGCGCCGATCGCGCCCTCGCCGAGAAGCTCGAAGAGCTCGCCACCAAGCTGAAAGATCTCGACGCGCTTGGCGTTGCCCACGACTTGCTCGCCAAGGAGCTCTCGGGCTCCGCTCGCGCAGCCGAGCTCGTGCGCCAGGCCGAGGTGCTCGTGCGCGCCGGCGTCGATCCGCTCGAGGCCATGCAGCACGGCGAGGCCGCGCTCGCCAGCGTCCCCACCGCCGAGGTCGAGCCCCTGCTCTCCCGCCTCGCCGCGCTCACCCAGGCCCCCGGCCACGTGATCGATCTCTACGAGCGCCAGGTCGGCCGCTGCCGCGTCCCCGCCGATCGGCTCGTCGCGCTCGCCCGCGCCGCCCAGGTGGCCGCCGAGCGCGGCGCCAACGATCGCGCCCGGAGCTTCTTCGAGCTCGCCCTCGGCGGCGGCGTGCAAGAAGACACCATCGCCTCGCTCGAAGCGGCGGCCCGCACCGGCGACGAAAAGGCCGGCGGCTCCGCGCTCCGCGCCATCCTCGCCGACGCCCTCGCGGCCGGCGGACAGGGCTCGCGCGACGGCGGTCGCACCCGCGGCGCGCTCCTCCGCCGCGCCGCCTCCATCGCCCACCAGGACCTGAAAGATACGAACAAGGCCTTCGCCTGGCTCGGCGACGCGCTCATCACGCATGTCGAGGACGCCTCGCTCGAGGCCCTCGAGGCCCTCGGCCGCGAGGTGAACGACATCCAGCGCATCGAGGCCACGCTGAGCCGCGCGCTCGAAGAGGTCTTCGACGGCCCGCTCGTGCGCAAGCTCCTCCACCGTCGCGCCAAGCTCCGCCGCGACGTCCTCGGCGATCGCAAGGGCGCCGCGGTCGACCTCAAAAAACTGCACGATCTGTCGCCCTCGGACGCCGACGTGATGAACGATCTGTCGAGCCTCCTCCTGGAGCTCGGCGATCACCGCGGCATGATCCAGCTCTACGAGGACCAGATCCTCCGCGGCCGCGATCCGGCCCAGCGCGCCGAGCTCGCCCGCAAGGTCGCGCGCATCTGGGAAGAAGAGCTCGGCGACGCGCGCGAGTCGGCCGACGCCTGGCGCCGCGTGCTCCGCATGAAGGCCGCCGATCCCGAGGCCACGCAGGGCCTCGAGCGCGCCAAGACCGGCAAGCTCAAGCGGGCGACGCCCGGCGCCGTGTCCGCCTCTGTGCCCGCCGCCTCGCCTGCTGCCGAGCCCGCCCCCTCCCGGGCCGCCGCGCCCCCGGCGAGGACGCCCACCCCGCTGCCCACCTCGGCCCGGGCCTCTGCGCCCCCGCCCAAGGCCCCGGAGCCCGAAAAGGCGCCCGAGCCGGCGAAGGCACCCGAGGACGTCGAGAACACCGCCGACGGGCCGCCGCAGAACTTCAGCCACCCCGACATCTCGCCGGTTCCGGTGCCCGTCGCGCCCCCGGTCGAAGCCACGCCCGCCGCTCCTGTCGCGCTTGCCGCGCTTGCCGTCGAGGCTGGCCCGCCCACCGATCCGGCGATCGCGCCCCCGTACCCGGCCGACCCCCAGGCACAGGCCGAGTACGACGCGGAGTACGCGCGGCAGCAGGCCGAGTACGAGCAGGCGCACGCCGAGTACCTGCGCCAGCAGGAAGAGTACAACCGGCAGCACGCGGAGTACCTGCGCCAGCAGGAAGAGTACGCGCGCGCCCACCCCGAGTACGCGGCCCAGCTCGCGCAGCAGGGCTACGACCCGGCGGCCTACGCCGCGCAGCAAGCGGCTTACCAGGCCTACGCAGCCCAGCAGCAGGGGGCCAACCCCGCCGCGGTCCAGCCACCCGCCGAGCCGGTGGGCGAGATCGACGACGCCGAGCTGCTCGAGCCGGAAGACGACGGCGCCAAGCGCTCCTGATCGTTGCGTACGCCGGCTTTCGCCTCAGGATGATGCGAGCCCGCGAAGGCGGGCTTCCTTCGTGTAGCCCGGGGTTTTAACCCCGGGCGGCGCCTCTTTCCCCTGGAGCTCCCATGCAACGAAAGCGCGCGATCCTCGCCTCCCTGCTCGTCGCCGCCGGCTCGGCCGGGTGCAACCTCGTCCTCGGCCTCGACAAGTTCGAGGAGGGCAGCGGGGGCTCCGGCACGACCACGAGCACGACCACCACCGGGACCACGCAGGTCTGCGTGCCGAACACCGAGATCGAGTGCGTCTACCACGGGCCGGACAGCGCCAAGGATCACGCGCCGTGCAAGGCCGGCACCCAGGCCTGCAAGATGGACGGGTCCGGCTACGAGGCGTGCACCGGCGAGGTGCTCCCGGCGGCGACGGACACATGCGACAACAACGTTGACGACGACTGCAACGGCATGGTCGACGACGGCTGCGTCTGCAAGCCGAACACCACGGAGGAGTGCCCTTACGGCGGCGATCCTGCCACCAAGGATCACGGCCCCTGCCACGCCGCGAAGCACATGTGCAACGCCGACGGCAAAGGCTTCGGCGCCTGCGACGGCACCGAGGTGCTCCCCGCGGCCAAGGAGATCTGCGGCAACGGCGTCGACGACGACTGCAACGGCACGGCCGACGACGGCTGCCCCTGCACCCCCGGCGACATGGCGCCTTGCTACGACGGCGCGATGGGGACCGAGAACATGGGCGCCTGTCACGGAGGGATGAAGACCTGCAACGCCGACGGGGAGACCTACGGGCCCTGCGTGGGGCAGGTGCTCCCGGCGGCGATGGAAGACTGCTCCACCCCGGCCGTCGACGAGGACTGCGACGGCGCGACCCAGAACGGCTGCCTCTGCGTGCCGGGCGACACCGCGCCCTGCTACGACGGCGCGGCGGGCACGGAGAACGTGGGCCTCTGCCACGGCGGCACCAAGACCTGCAACGCCGACGGACTGAGCTACGGCGCGTGTCAGGGCGAGGTGCTCCCGGCGGCCGAGGTCTGCGCCATGAAGGGCGACGAGGACTGCAACGGCCACGCGTGCAGCGAGGCCGTCTGGTCCAAGTCCTTCCAGAGCGGGCAAATCCAGCTCTCCGCGACCGACGCGCAGGGCAACGTGTTCCTGTTCGGCACCTTCAACAGCTCGATCGCCTTCGAGGCGACCACGCTGATCAGCGCCGGGTCGAACGATCTCTTCCTCGCCAAGCTCGGCCCGCAGGGGCAGCTCATCTGGGCGAAGAAGTTCGGCGACGGCAACAACCAGAACAACGCGAACGCGATCGCCGTCGACGGCTCGGGCAACGTCTTCATCGCCGCGACGCTCATCGGCACCATCGACTTCGGCGGCGGCGGGCTCTCCACGGCGCAGAACGGCTTCGCCATCGCGAAGCTGAGCGGCAACGGGGCGCACCTCTGGAGCAAGGCCTACACGAGCGCCGCGAACTTCTACTGCCGGGGCATCGCCGCCGATCCGAACGGCGACCTGATCGTCGCGGGCGATCTCAACGGCTCGGCCGATCTCGGCGCGGGCTCGATCGTCTCCGCCGGCGCGGGCGACATCTTCGTCGCCAAGCTCCTCAAAGGCACCGGCGTCGCGACGTGGAGCAAGCGCTTCGGCGACGTGAATGATCAGAACGTGCGCGGCCTCGCGGTCGACAGCGGCGGGAGCATCTACCTCGCGGGGGTGCACAGCGGCACCTGGAACTTCGGCGTGGGCCCGAACCTCACCGCCAACGGCTCCGATGTCTACGTCGCCAAGCTCGACGGCTCGGGCAACTGGGCCTGCTCGAAGACCAACGACAACGGGGGCGCGCCCGAGCACCTCGTGGTCGACTCGCTCGGCTCCATGGTGCTGACGGGCACCTACAACGCGGCCGTCAACTTCGGCGGCGCGAACCTGGCCGTGGGCGGCGCGAGCGACATCTACCTCGCCAAGTTCACGACGGGCTGCGTCCACTCCTGGAGCAAGGGCTTCGGCGCCGCGGGCAACGACTGGAACCCGACGGTCACGGTCGACAGCAACAACAACGTCATTCTCGGCGCGCAGACGACCGGCACCATCGACTTCGGCGGCGGCGCGCTCGTCGCCAACGGCGCCGTGTACGACGTGACGCTCGCCAAGTTCAGCTCGGCGGGCGCCCACCAGTGGAGCCGCATCTTCGGCACCGCCGGGCTCGACATCGACGCGTCGGTCGCCGTCGGATCGGGCGGGAGCATCTTCTTCTCCTTCGACGGCACCAACAACGTCGATGTCGGCAACGGCCCGCTCATGGGCGGGATCGTCGTTGCCTCGTTCGATCCCTGAACGATCAGAGCAAGAAGCGATACCCGATCAGGATGTTCAGGCCGCCGGTGTTGCTCGCGCCGGTGGCCACGTGGTCGAGCGTCCCGTACTGGAACAGCAACTCGCCGGTGATACCGCCCGGGCCGAGCTGAAACTCCGCGCCGAGCGGGATGCCGACGCCCACCTTCATCGACTGCTCGGTCGTCTCGCTGAAGCTCGGCGTCCCCTCGTTCGAGCGCACCGTGCTCTTCAGGAAGTAGATGCGCGGCCCCACCCCGACGTAGGGCGTCACCCGGCCGAGGAAGGTCATCCGGTACATCAGGACCGGCATCACGTTCAGCTCCTGCGTCGTCAGGTGCCAGGTGTACGTGCCCCCCGTCACGCGCGGATCGCTCTCGCTCCCGCTCTTCTGCGGCGCCGCGTAGTCCACCGTGGCGGTGACCGCGAAGCTCCGGTGCAGCCAGGGCGCGACGTAGCCCACCTCGACGGCGCCGGTGATGTTGGGCGAGAGCCCCCCGAAGGGGATGATCCCGCCGAACTTCGCGCCGGCGAGCAGGCCTCCTCCCTCGCGCGCGCCGCGCTTGCCCTCCTTGTCGGGGACGCCTTGCTCGGCGAGCGCGAAGGTCGAGGTGGTCAGGGTGGTGAGGGCGAAGAGGAGGGCGGCGAGGCGTCGCATGGCTTGTTCGGTTCCTTCTCGGCGTGTCACCAGATCACGAGCTCCGTTGTCTTGCTTGCTGCGGCGGGCTCGTCGGTCTGACCTCCGAGCAGGAAGATGAACGCGCTCTGCACCGAGCTGCCCATCAGGTAGCGGCCGTGCGTCATCGTGAGCCCCTCGCTGTTCCACGAGTTGTTCTTCAACGTCGGCGGGGGCGCCACGAGCTCGGCCGACTTCGCGCCGCTCGACGGCGAGCCGCCCTGTCCACCGAACACGAAGAGCTGCCCGTTGGCGGCGCACACGCCGTAGCCGGAGCTCGTCGAGCTGAAGTCCTTCGGCGTGTCCGAGATCGCGCCGAGGTCGCCGCCGGCGGCGATCTTGCCGGCCTCGACCTTGCCGGTCTGGGTGTTGTTCCCGAGCTCGCCGCCGCCGAGGAAGATCCACGTGTCGGTCCCGGTGATCGTCGCCGAGACGCCGCTCGTGGCCGTCCAGGCGCCGAGCCGGTGGCGCGGCGTGCCCGACGACTGCGCGCCGGTGATCCACGCGGCGTCGGCCGTCTGCCGCCCGTTCGGCGCGATGGTCACCGGCAGGTACTCGTAGCTCCCCGTCGCCGCGGCGGCGCCGGTCTTGCCGAGCAGCGCGTACACGTAGAACTTGTTGGGGGTCAAAGGATCGTTGCCCGCCGTCACCGCCAGGCCCGAGCGCTTCTGCGCGAGCTTGGGCAGGGGCAGCCAGCGGCCGGTCGAGCCGGTCGGGAGGGGCGTCTCCGCGCCGGGCGCGGACGTCCCATCGTCGGCGAACGTCTTCACGTTGGCGCCCGCGATCGAGGCGATGAGCACCTCGCTCCCGGGCGGATCGCCGGCGTTCGCCGTCCGGTAGACCCGGTAACCGTTCACGCCCGCGAGCGGCGCGCCGAGCGCGTCGACGGGGGCCTTCCACACCAGGGTCACCGCGATCTTCTTGCCCGCGATCGAGGGCAGCTTGATCGAGAACGCGTCGCTCGGCAGCGACTCTCCGCCGGGGTTGTCGGTGTCGGCCGCGTCGAAGGTGGCGCTGATGCGATAGTGCCACTCGCCCTGGTCGAGCCCCTTCATCCCGAGCGACAGATCGATGTCCTCGATCACCGGCGTCTCGCGCGGTGAGAGGATCAGCGCGCGCTCGGCGCTGTCGAGCGGGCCCATCCCGTCGTCGCCGCCGGCGAGGTAGATGTAGCGGCCCACGGTGATCGCCCCCGCGAGGGTGCGCTTCTGGCCGAGCGTGCCCTTCTGGAGCGTCCACGCGCCCATCTTGCCGAACAGATCCACCGGCGCGAACTCCGTCGAGTCGAAGGCGCCGGCCTCGCTCCCGTCGTCGCCGCCGAGCGCGTAGACGAAGCGGGCCGCCGGCGTGGCGTTCCCGCTCGCCGCCGAGAGGGCGCGCCGGCCGACGTTCATCGTCGTGCCGACATGGGGCGAGTTCAGGTTGAGCGAGGGCGTCGTCACGCCGATCGCCGAGAATTCCCCGTAGGTCCCGTCGGGGTTCGTCACGCGGGCGATGCACACGTCACCCGCGCCGAGCGTGGAGCCGTCGATCGTGATCTGCTGCGTGCACGCGTTGCCGTTGCACACCGGCGCCGCCTGGGCAACGTTGGGAGACGCGACCGGGTTGCCCGCCGCGTCCTCGCAGAGGAGCGAGACCACATCACCCTGCGCGAAGCTCGTCCCGGTGAGGATCACCACCTGGCCGAGCGATGCGGCGATCGAGGCCGGCGTCGCGCCGGTCACCACCGGGGGCGCGTCCTGCACCTCGCTGTAGCCGTTCGGCAGGAGGCCGACCGACCCGTCCGGGTTGACCAGCACCACGTCGTAGCCGTGCACCGGCGTCCCCGCGGGCACCACGCCCGTCGCGGTGTCGGCGTCCACGAAGGAGACCGACTCGACCTCGACGGCCACGTCGGTCGCCATCGGGTTCGTCGGGTTGAGGAACACCCGCGGCCGCTCGATGAACGGCTTGTCCTTCGGCGCGGGCGCGGCCTTGTCACGGAAGAAGGTCACCGCCGTGTCCTCCGCGGTCGCGCCGAAGGGCGGGTTCACCGACTTCACGCTCACCGTCAGATCCTGCGTGACCACGATCGCCGCAGGCAGCGACGCGAAGCAGCCGCTCGCGTCCTTGAGCGTGACGTCGTACGTCCCGGGGGCCTGCCCGATGGGCACGATCGCCTGCACGCGGTTCGGGTGGCCCGGCACCGGGTTCCACGCGAGCTGCGTGACCGGCATGATCTGCCCGCTCGGCACGATGGTCACCGCGTCGGCCGGGAGGGGCGGCGTGATGGTGGTCGCGAAGATGGTGATCCGGGTGTTGATCCCGTTGTAGACGACCGGCGGATCGACGAAGAACACGATCGGCCCCGTCGTCGCCGTCACCTGCTTGTGCGGGGGCGGGCGGTCCTGGCAGCCGTCGGGGTTGGTCACGATCACGTCGCACGCCGAGCCCGGGTTCGCGCCCGGACCGAACGTCGCCGTGAGCGTCTTGCCGCCCATCGCGACCGCCACCGCGGTGGCGTTGATCATCGTCCCCATGCAGTCGAGCGTCACCGTGGCGCCGTCGATGAAGCCCTCGCCGCCCACCGTGATCTGGCTCCCGCCCTGGCACACGGTGGCCGGGATGACGGTGTCGACGCGCGGCGGCGGCTCGATGGTGATCTTCACCTGATCGCTCGAGCTGCAGTTCGCCGGCTCCGGGTTCGTCACGATCAAGGTCAGCTCGGTGAGCATCGCCACCACGAAGTCACCCTTGGGGATCGTGATGGTCATCTTCGAGCACACGCTCACCTTCTTGCCGCCGAGATCCTCGTCCACGGTCTTGCAGTCCTTCTCGTCGAAGGTCGGCTTGTAGACATGCTGCGTGGGAGGCGCCCCGACGGTCACCGAGGGCAGCGCGTCGCCGTAGCGCAGGAAGTTCGAGCCGGTGATCTCGATGACCTGGTCGCTCTGGTCGTCGCAGATCGCGGGCGGCTTCACCATCGAGACGACGGGGGCGGGGATGATCAACAGCTCGACCGGATCGGTCGACGCGCAGTCCGCGGGCTTGGGGTTGGTGACGGTCAGCTTGACGTGGGCGGGCTCCGTCTCCTTGAAGTCGCCCTTCGGAAGCGTGAAGGTGAGCTTCGCGCAGAGCCGCACGTCCTTCTCGGTGAAGTTGCCGTCGAGGGCCGCGCAGTCCGCCGCGTCGATCGTCGGCTTGTACGTCTTCGTCGTCGCCCCGTCGGTCGCAGTGATGGTCGGGACCTCGGACCCGTACGCGAGGAAGTGCGCGCCGGTGAGCACGACCTGCTGATCCTCCTGATCGTCGCAGAGGAGCGGCGGCTCAACGGCCGAGAGCGTCGGCACCGGGAGGATGGCGAGGCCCTTGTCGATGGTCGACTTGCTCTTCTCGTCGGGGTTCGTGATGGTGATCGAGAAGACCCCGGTCGTGAATTTATCCTCGGGGAGGATGTCGAAGCTCATCTCTTGCTCGCTCGTCCAGTGCACCCGGCTCGCGGCCGGGTTCGCCGGGTCATCGGCGATCTGGATCGTCGTCGCGCCCGCCATCGTCCCGGGGATGGCCTGCGTCTGGTCGAGCTGGATCCGCGGCAAACGCAGCTCCCGCTTGTCCTCGAGCGTCTTGCTCGGCATGGGCGTGAAGCCGTCGCCGTGCAGCGTGACCGTGCTGAAGGGCAGGCTCGCGGGCTTGTCGTTGCACACCAGATCCGGCTCGGCCGACGTGGCCTTGGGCGCGGGGCTCTGGATATCGTGGCTGCACCCGGCGGTGAGCAACGTCAGCGTCGAGACGAGAAGGAGCCAGGCGGAGGGAGATTTCATGAACTTCCCGTGGGCGAGGGGGTGTCGCCGCGACATGGCAACTCGTGTGCCAGTCTCCGCTCATCGCTTTCAGGGAAAATAAGCCGCCCGACCGGGGCGAAAAGAGGCCGAATGGAGCGTCTTCGTGGTCACATGGGTGACCACTTGACACGCAGCGCGTAAAGCGCTCTCGACTCACCAGAAGATGGATTTGCGCTCTTTCAACCCGCGGTTGAGCATCGACTGGATGGTCGCCTTGACGCTTCCGACCTTCTCCTCGATCACGCCGTCGTCGTCGTCCGGATCGCCCTCGAACAGCAGCGGCTCGCCGAAGTAGATTCGATATTTGGTGGGGAGGGGGAGCTGCGCGCCGGGCACGAAGAACTGTGGTACGAGCGGGAAATTGGGCATCTGGAGCGCCTTGGCCATCGTGCCGAAATTGCCGAAGGAGATATATTGCTCCTCCGCCCCCACCACGGCGACAGGCACGATCGGCGTCTCCGTCTCCAGGGCGAGGCGCATGAACCCGAGCCCGAAATCGGCGAGCTTGTACCGATCGATGAAGGGCTTGGAGATCCCCTTCGTCCCCTCGGGAAACACGAGGATCGCCTGCCCGAGATCGAGCAGCCGCCGGGCGTTCTCCGGCACGCCCACGACCTGTCCCACCCGGGAGAACAAGGTCGACACGAAGGGCAGGGTCTGCGTCCATTTCTCGACCATGCTGCGGATGATCCGCGGCGGCTCGCAGTCGAGGAACATCGCGGCCGCGATCACCATCCCGTCCATGGGGATCTGCCCGGAGTGGTTGGAGACGAGCAGCACGCGGCCCGAGGGCACGCGATCGATCCCGAAGACCTCGGCGCGGAAATAGAAGCGATAGAAGAAGGCCGCCACGCCGACGGCGTACTTGGCCCACGCCGGATCGAGCCCGAAGGGGTCGACGCCCGCCGATCCCATCGGGATGGGCACGCGCTTGAGCCGATCCTCGAAGTCTCGGCCGAGCATGCGGATCGTGAGGTCGTCGAAGGCATCGCGGACGGCCTCGGCGCCCTGCTGGGCGACGGGCAGGGCGTCCTCGGTGGCGAAGCGGACAATCTTGGCGAGCGCCTGCGAACCATTCATGGCGGCGACACCCTAGCTCCATCTGCCCCGCGACCCCAACACCCGCGGACCGCCCGGAAAAATCGACCGGATCCGCGCCGAGAGAGGCTGATTTCTCCGGCGATCGCGCCACTTTTTGCTAGCATTGGCCCGTGGCGCTCATCGGTCCCACCCGCCCTGTCGATCGCCTCGGCCGGGCCCTCGGCAACCTCCGGCTCTCGGTGACCGATCGCTGCAACCTCCGCTGCACCTACTGCATGCCGGAAGAAGAGTATGTCTGGCTCCCCAAGGCAGACATCCTGAGCTTCGAGGAGCTGTCGTCCCTCGTCGATGTCTTCCTCGACCTCGGGGTCGAGAAGGTCCGCGTCACCGGCGGCGAGCCGCTGCAACGCGCCGACTTGCCAACCTTGATCCGCCTGCTCGCCGAGAAGCCGCGCCTGCGCGATCTCTCGCTCACCACCAACGGCGTGCTGCTCGCCAGCCGCGCCGGCGACCTCCGGCGCGCCGGGCTCCACCGGCTCACCGTCAGCCTCGACACCCTCCGCGAAGACCGCTTCCTCGCCCTCGCCGGCCGCCCGCACCTCCCGCAGGTGCTCGCCGGCATCCGCGCGGCGATCGACGCCGGCTTCTCCCCGCTCAAGCTCGACAGCGTGCTCATCCGCGGCGAAAACGACGACGAGATCGGCGATCTTGTCGCCTTCGCCCGCGAGATCGGCGCCGAGATCCGCTTCATCGAGTACATGGATGTCGGCGGCGCGACCCGCTGGGCCCCGCACAAGGTGTTCTCCCGGGCAGACATGCTCGCCGCTCTCGCCGCGGCGCCTGGACCGATCGGAGGGCCTATCGAGCCGCTGCCCGGCCGCGGCACCGCCCCCGCCGAGCGCTTCCGCCTCGCCGACGGGACGGTGATCGGCATCATCGCCTCCACCACCGCCCCCTTCTGCCGCGACTGCGATCGCGGCCGGATCACCGCCGACGGCACCTGGTACCAGTGCCTCTACGCCCACCGCGGCCTCGATCTGCGCGCCCTCCTCCGCGGCGGAAAATCCTCCACCGAGATCGCCGACGCCCTCCGCGCCGCGTGGGGAGCCCGCGCCGACCGCGGCGCCGAAGACCGCCTCGCCCAGGGCGACCGCGGCCCCATCCTCCCCGCCTCGATGCTCAAGCGCGATCCCCGCCTCGAAATGCACACCCGCGGCGGGTGAGAGCCCCCTATCCCCTTGCTCCCATCGCTGTGAGCAGCTCTGGGCGCCACAGATCAGCACGACCAGCAGTACCGCGACCGGCAGGGAGCGGACCGAGCAGCGGCGTGGGTTCAGGTAGCGACGGCGGTGCCCGTATCGCAAGACCGGGCGAGACTGGCAACGTGGTCGACAACCGACACGGGTGGCCGCACGATCCGCTCCCTGCCGGTCGCGGTACTGTTTTCTCCCAGGAACAGGTGCTAACAGCCATGCCCCTTTCCCCCTTTTGGGGGAAAGGGGGTTGGGGGTCAGGGGGCCGTCAAGACGGACGCTCGCAGCCTTTGCGGGTGTAAAACCACCAGTTGATGCCGGTCGCGAGCATGAAGAACGCGGAGAGCCCGTAGAAGAACGGGATCGCGGAGCCCAGGGTGTCGATCGATTTGCCGATGAGCACGGAGAAGAGGAAGGGCCCATAGGCGGCGACCGCGCCCGTCCATCCGAGCACCTGGGCGCCTTGCCGGGGAGAGTGGGAGAAGATCACCGGGTACTGCCGGAAGGTGGCCGCGTTCCCCACGCCGGCGAAGAAGAAGATCGCGAGCATGATGCCCACGAAGGTGGGGAATTGATCGATCGAGCTCGGCGTGAGCACGCCCGTGAAGATCAGCGCCGCGCTGCACCCGAGCATCGCGAGGCCGGCGAGCTGGGTGAGGATGCCGCCCCCCGTCCTGTCCGCCACGAACCCGAAGAGGATCCGGGACGCGGAGCCGACGAGGGGCCCGAGGAAGGCATAGTGCAGCGGATCGGGCGCACCCGGGAGCTTGCCGTAGAGGGTCTTGATCATCAGGGGGAACGCGGCCGACAGCCCCGAGAACGACCCGAAGGTCATCACGTAGGTGATGGTGCAGAACCAGGTGTGCTTGTCCTTGAAGATGTCGAGCTGCTCCCGGAAAGACGCCTTCACCGGGACGCTCTTCAGCAGGGCGAAGCAGAGCGCCGCGGTCAGGGCGAGCACGGGGACGTACCAGAAGACGCCGTTCTGGAGCCAGATGGGCTTCGTGACATCGCCCTTCGTGAAGGTCTGCGGCGCCCCGGCGACCGAGCCGAGGGCGGCGAAGCCGATGATCCATGGCGTCACGAGCTGCGTCAGGCTCACGCCGAAATTGCCGATCCCCGCCTGGATGCCGAGGGCCGTGCCCTGGAGACGCTTCGGGAAAAAGAGGCTCGTCGAGGGCATGTGCGACGAGAAATCGCCGCCGCCGAAGCCGGCGAGGAACGCCAGCACCATGAAGAGCCAGAAGGGCGTCGACGGATTCATCACCGCGAGGCCGAGCCCCACGCAGGGGATGATCTTGAGCAGCGCCGAGGTCCCGACCACGAGGCGCGTCCCGTAGATCGGGATCAGGAAGGTGTGCGCGATGCGCAGGGTGCCTCCGGCGAGCCCGGGCATGGCCGCCAGCCAGAACAGCTCCATCGTCGTGAGCTTGAACCCGACGTTCGGCAAGCGCACGACGAGCACGCTCACCACGAACCACGTCGCGAACGAGAGGAGCAGCGCGAACGTGGTCAGGGTGAGCGTGCGCCAGGCGATCTTGCTCTCGGTCGAGCGCCAGAGGTCCTGGTTCTCCGGCTCCCATCGGTCGAGCCAGCCCGCGAGCCCTGCTGGCTTCATGTCGGCCGTCGTGCTCATGATGTCCCTCGCTCTCTGTCTGACTCATCGCGGCGGTCACTTCGGTCGATGGAAGCGCGATGCTCGTGCACCGCCGCCCGAACCGCGCGCGGGAGCAAGCGGCAGACGTAGCCCTTGCCCATAGCGACGATCAACGCAACCGGTCGTCGCTGTCAGAATAGAAACGGCACGTCGATCTGAACGATGTTGTAGTCGGCGCCCGCCATGGGCTTGTCGAGCCCGCGCGCGTAGGAGAGGCCCGGGCGCAGCCACACCCCGTCACCGAGCTTCGCGTGGAAGCGCGGGCCGGCGGCGAACGACAGGTTGTCTCGGAGCGCGCCCGTCGTGTCGGCGGCCACGGCCACGGGGGTCGAGAGCCAGCGCTGGTAGCGGAGCTCGGCGCCGAGCGACAGCCACGGGACGACGAAGTAGCCCGCGTGCAAGGCGGCCGTGAGGTTGATCTTGCTCTTGTCCTTCTGCACGAGGTCTCCGCGGACGCGCGTCAAGAAGAGCGTCGTCGCCTCGACCTGCACTGTGAAGCCGTGATCGACGTAGGCGAAATCGAGGCCGGGGAAGACGGTGAAATCGTTGACGGCGAACAGCGCGTTATCCATGGCCGACCGGGCGAGCACCCCCGCCCGCACCGACGTTCCCGGCTCCTTCGACGTGGTGTTCCCGCCGCCCTCGCCGGCGGGGATGGCGAAGCCGAGGAAGGCCGCGAGGCGCATGCCGTGGCCGAGCTTGAGGAGGTATGTCCCGCCGAAGGCCGGGTTGGCAGCGCCCCCCGATTTTTCCGTGCCCACGAAGGTGACCCGGATGAACGGGGCGAATTCGGGCGTCACCTTGTAGATGCCGGTGATGAGCGAGGCCACCGTGAACGTCCCCTTCTTCGTGGTCGCATCCTCGTAGGAGGCGATGCTCGTGTCCGAGCGAATCACGTTGGCGATGGCCGCGGGGCGGAGCTGCCAGGGCAACGAATAAGGCGGCGGAGGCGGTTCGGCCGGCGCCTCGGCGGAGGCAGCGAGGGGAGCGGTGGTGAGGATCGACACGGCGAGCAGGCTCGCGTGGAGCTTCATGACGAATCTCCTTGGCTGGAAGCCCAGGCGGGGCATTCCCATCATTGGTGGTGGTGGAGGCTCTCCGAGAGGTACGGATCGGCGTGGGCGATCAGCGGTCGCTCCTTGAGCGCGCGGGTGACGACGAGGATGAACAGCGCGGCGAAGCCCGAGAACATGGCCACTTCGAGCAGCCCTATCCCCTGGTGGTCGGGCTGGGTCGAGGGGGCGACCATCAGGTAGATATCGAGCCACCGCCCGCAGAGGACGAGCGCCGAGACCCGGAGGAGCTGCGCCTCCGAGCGCTTGGCCGGCCTCGGCAAGAGGGCGAGGAAGGGCACGAGCCAGTTGATGATCACGTCGAGGTAAAAGAGGAACGACCAGCCGTTCCTCGTCCGGGCGAGGTAATACGCCGTCTCCTCGGGGATGTTCGCGTACCAGATCAAAAGGTATTGCGAGATCCAGAGGTAGGCCCAGAAGGTGCACATCCCGAGGAGCAGCTTGCCGAGATCGTGCAGGTGGCTCTCGTTCACCTCGGGCAGCGCGCCGGAGCGCCGGAGCGCGATGGTCGCGATCAGCGTGGCGGCGATCCCGGCGGTGAGCATGCCGGCCATGTTGTAGAAGGCGAAGATGGTGCTGGCCCAGTGCGGCTCGAGGCTCATCAGCCAGTCGAACGAGGCGATCGAGAACGAGTAGGCGAGCACCAGCAGAAAACCAGCCGAGAGGGCCACGCTGCGGCCGGTGTGGGCAGTCCGGCGATCGAGGTCCTGCGCGCGGGAGGCGCGGCGGAGGAGGGCCGCGAAGAGGCACCACAGCCCGAGCACGAGGGCCATCCGGATCGCGAAGGCGGCGGGGCTCAGATAGGCAGCCTTGCCGCCGTGCACGTCGTGCGCGTGCGTCGCCCAGGGATAGAGCGCGCCGGCGCCGGCGAGCACGACACCCATGGTGACGGCGCCCGCGGGCAGGTAGGCGGCGATGCCCTCCGTCACCCGCTTGAGCACCACGCCGAAGCCCGCCTTGGCGAGGTGGAGCAGCGCGAGCAACGTGAGGGCCCCGAGGGCGACCGTCAGGAAATAAAAGGCGCTCGTCAGGTAGCTCGACCAGGCCCGGACCGGGGCGACGACGAGGCCGACACCGAAGGCGACGACGCCGGCGAGGCCGAGCCCGGCAAGCCAGCCTCGCTGCTCGGCGGAGAGCTCGATGGAACGCTCTTTCATGGCTTCTCTCCTCGCGCAGGCTTCTGCAAGGCCCGGATGTGGAGCACGGCCTTCCAGCGATCGTCGGGCGAGACCTGGGAGCCGTGGGAGGGCATGATCCCCTGTCCACGGGTGATGATGTGGAAGATCTGCCCGTCCGGCAGGGAGAGGGCATTCTTGGCGACGAGCGAGGGCGGGGCAGGGAAGCGCGGGATCACCGGCCCATCGCCCTCACCCCCCTTGCCGTGGCAAGGCACGCAGAAGCTCCGGAACACCTTCTCGCCCCGGGCGGTGTTCTCGGCGGTCGCGGGGAAGGGGTTTTGCAGCTCCCGCCCGGCCCGGATCGCCTCCTCCGGGCCGTCGCCGTAATGAAACGGCGTGTACCCGCGGGGGACGGTGCCCTTGACCGGCGCGATCAGCGTCTTCTTGTCGCGCGTCACCGGGTTGGGAGCAAAGGAGTCGTAGGGGATGGAGTCGACCATCTCCGGCAAAAACTCCAGGTTGGTCTCGGTCGGATCGCTCCCGCCGCACCCCGCGGCGAGCAGGGGAGCGACGATGAAGGAGAGCATGGCGCGGTTCATCGGCGCACCTCGGCGTAGGAGGTCTCGACGGCGTGGTGGCGGGCGGCGAGCGCCTTGGCCCGGTGCTCGCTGAAGCCGCCCTCGGCGGTCACGAGGCAGAGCGCGAAGCGGTCGTCGGTGACGCGGGCGAGCACGTCGCCTGCATCGAGGCGCGGGCGGAGGCGCAGGCGCACGAAGAGCGCCGCCACGGTGAAGAGCGCGGCGAAGAGCACCGTCGTCTCGAAGGCCACCGGGATGAAGGCCGGGAAGGAGTTGAAGGGCTTACCGCCCACGTTGATCGGCCAGCTCACGGCGGAGGCGTAGTATTCGAGCCCGAGGCCGCACGAGAGCCCGAGGACGCCGGCGACGAAGCACACCCAGGTGAGCCTCGAAGGGCGGAGGCCCATCGCCTCATCCATGCCGTGCACGGCGAAGGGCGTGTACACGTCGTGGATCGAAAACCCCGCGCGCCTCGCCTCGCGGGTCGCGTCGAGCACGGCATGCTCGTCGTCGAACCATGCGACAAAGACCCTCTGGTTCATGCTGCCACCCTCCTCCGCTCGCTCGCCGGCGGCTCCGCGGGCTCCGCGTGGTGCGTGTCTCCACCCGCGGGCGCGCCGCGGGCGAAGCGCGAGACGGCCTTCACCTCGCCGATCGACACGGCCGGCAAGAAGCGGACGAAGAGCAGGAAGGCCGTGAAGAAGAGCCCGAACGTCCCGATGAAGGTGCCCACCTCGATGAAGGTCGGCCGGTAGTCGGCCCAGCTCGAAGGCAGGTAATCCCGGTGGATCGACGTGACGATGATCACGAACCGCTCGAACCACATCCCGATGTTGATCACGATCGAGAGCGCGAAGATGAGGGCCGGCGTCGTCCGCACCTTCTTGATCCAGAAGAGCTGGGGCAGCCCCACGTTGCACGTCACCATCGTCCAGTAAGCCCAGGAGAAGGGGCCGCTCATCCGGTTCTTGAAGACGTAGCTCTCGTAGGGGTTGCCCGAGTAGAAGGCCACGAAGAGCTCCGTCCCGTAGGCGATGCCGACGATGCCCCCGGTGACCAGGATGATCTTGGTCATGTTCTCCAGGTGGCGGATGGTGATGAGGTGCTCGAAGCCCATCACCTTGCGGGCCACGATCATCAGCGTGAGCACCATGGCGAAGCCGCTGAACACGGCGCCCGCGACGAAGTACGGCGGGAAGATCGTCGCATGCCAGCCCGGGATCACGCTCGTCGCGAAGTCCATGGAGACGATGGTGTGCACCGAGACCACGAGGGGCGTCGCGAGCCCGGCGAGGAGCAGATACACCGTCTCGTACCGCGACCAGGCCCGGGACGAGCCCCTCCACCCGAGGGCGAGCGCGGAGAAGATACGCTTGCGCAGCCCCGTCGATCGATCGCGGATCGTGGCCAGATCCGGGATGAGCCCGATGAACCAGAAGACGGCCGAGACCGTGAAATAGGTGCTGATCGCGAAGACATCCCAGAGCAGCGGAGAGCGGAAATTGACCCAGAGGCTGCCCCGGGAGTTGGGGTAGGGGAACATCCAGAAGGCGAGCCACGGCCGCCCCATGTGGATGATCGGGAAGATCGCCGCGCAGATGACGGCGAAGAGGGTCATGGCCTCGGCCGCCCGGTTGATGCTCGTGCGCCACTTCTGCCGGAACAGGAAGAGGATGGCCGAGATCAACGTGCCGGCGTGGCCGATGCCGACCCAGAACACGAAGTTGGTGATGTCGAACGCCCACCCCACCGTCTTGTTGAGACCCCAGGTGCCGATGCCGGTGCGGATCTGGTGAGTCACGCACGCCACACCGAGGAGCAGCGCCGAGACGGCGAGGAAGAGCCCCGCCCACCACCCGGCCTTCGGCCCCCGCTCGAGCGGCGCACAGACGGTCTCGGTGATCTCGGCGTAGCTTTGCTCCGAGGTGATGAGCGGCGCGCGCAGGGGAGAGAGGTGACTAGCCATGATGCCCCTCGTTCTCGGTCTTCTCGGCGTTGCGGATGCGGGTCAAATAGCTCACCGAAGGCCTCGTCCCTATCTCGTCGAGCAGGTGGTAGCTCCGAGGATCCTTGCCCTCGGCCGCGACGCGGCTCGCAGGGTCATTGAGATCGCCGAACACGATGGCGCCGGCCGGACAGACCTGCTCGCAGGCCGTCTTGATCTCGCCGTCGGCGAGCGGTCGCCCCGCGGCCCTGGCCCGCGCCTTCCCCTCCTGGATGCGTTGCACGCACATCGAGCACTTCTCCATCACGCCCCGGCTGCGCACGGCCACGTCGGGGTTCAGCACCATGCGTTCGAGCGGATCGTCGTGGGGGTAGTCGAACCAGTTGAACCGGCGCACCTTGGGAGGGCAGTTGTTGGCGCAGTACCGCGTCCCCACGCAGCGGTTGTAGACCTGCTGGTTCAAACCCTCCTCCGAGTGCACTGTGGCGAGGACGGGACAGACCGTCTCGCAGGGGGCGTTGTCGCAGTGCTGGCACATCATCGGCTGATGGACCACCGAGGGGTTCTCCTCGCTCCCCGCGAAGTAGCGGTCGATCCGGATCCAGTGCATCTCCCGCCGCCTCCGCACCTCGACTTCGCCCACCACGGGGATGTTGTTCTCGGCCTGGCAGGCGACGACGCATGCCGAGCACCCGGTGCATGCCGAGAGATCGACCGACATCCCCCACTTGTGGCCTGGATAGGCATGCCCCGACCACATCGAGAGGTGGTGTTTGCCGTCGCCCTCGGGCTCGTTGCCGGCGGCCTTGTCGGCCCGGTGCTCAGCGAGCGAGGCCTCCTTGACGAGCGGCCGCCCCTCCTGTGATGCGTGGGTCTGCGACCTGGCGAGCTCCTGCGACCCGCCGGCGAGCTTCACGCGCGCGCCGCGCGGGGCGCGCGTGGCCCGGCCGTCGTCCAGGCCGAGCGGGGCCGCGTGGGCGCCCACGTTGTTGCCGATCGTACCCGCGTGTGTCCGCCCGTATCCCAGCGCGACCGCCACGACCCGCGGGTGGACGCCGGGCTCGATCACGGCCGGCAGGGTGATGGACCGGCCTGCGCTTTCCACCGTCACGAGCGATCCGTCGCGCGCGCCGAGCTGCCGGGCGAGCGCGGGCGACAGACAGGCGTAGTTGCTCCACGTGACCTTGGAGATGGGATCGGGCAGCTCGTGCAGCCAGCCGTTGTTGCCGAGGCGCCCGTCCCGCAGACCGACCTTCTCGTAGAGCAGGAGCTCCAGCCCCTCGCCAGGCGGGCGGGTCGCCGGGTGGGACGAGAGGGCCTGTGCGAGCGCATCGGCCGAGAAACGAGGCTCGACCGGGAGGGCAGGCGCGTTGATCCTCGCGAATCCATCCTGGAGGGAGCGATCCCAGAAGGCCTGGAACGAGGGCGCGTCGGTGATCGCCAGGGAGTGCACCTCCTTTTGCCAGCGGGCGCGGAGGAGATCGTCGTGCGCCTCCGGGGCGCCGGCCCAGCGCAGGAACGACTCGCAGGCAGAGCGGGTGTCGAAGAGCGGCGCCACCGCCGGCTGCCGGAGACCCACTAGATCGCGCGCTTGCTCGACATCGCCCCACGACTCGAGGGCGTCGTGATCCGGAGCCAGGTATTGCACGAGGCTCGCGGTCTCGTCGCGGCGGCCGGCGGTGGAGACGGTGAGATCCACCTTGGAGAGCAGACCGGCGAGCGCGCCGCCCCGCGGATCGTCGTACACCGGGTTGACGTTCCAGAAGAAGAGGGCGCCCACCGCGCCCCGCGTGAGCTCGCCGATCAGATCGTCGAGGCGCAGCGCGCCCTCGGGCCGGACCGTCCCTCCGCGCAGATCGATGATGTCGCGGTATGCCCCGATTCGCTCGTTGATGAGGTTGGACAGCATCTGAGCCGCTGGATCGTCGCTCCCGCAGAGGACGACGCCATGGCCCTTGGCCTCGACGAGCTCCTGGGCGAGCCGGCTCACTGCCTCTCCGCGGAGCTCGGGCGCGCGGATCTTCGCGAGCGCGGCGCGGAGGGGAGCGAGCTCGGGAGCGGCCTCTCCGCCGAGCAGCGCGCGGGCGATCGCGGCGAGCACGGGCACGGTGTCCGAGGGCGCCGTCGTCAGGCGCTCATCGGCCACCGAGCCGGTGAGGCTCACCTTGCCCTCGAGCTGCACATGGCGGGACATGGTCCCGGACGCGAGATCACGGCCTCTCCGGTAGGCGCGGGTGAACGCCACCGGGGAGAGCCAGGTGCCGAGGAAGTCCGCGCCCACGCCGAGGATGAAGGTCGCCTTGTCGAGGTGATAGGCGGGGACGGCGCGGACTCCATGGGTCGCGTGGTGCGCGTCGGCGAGCGCCGCGATGTCCGGCGGCTCGTGGCTCACCCGCTTTGCGTCCGGGAAGCCCGCGAGGAAGCGATCGAGCGCCGCGCTCGCCGTGGGGCCGATCTCCGGAGGCGCGATGACGCGGACGCCCTTTCGTGCGGCCTTGATCCGCTCGAGCGCCGCCATCACCTCTTGATCGAGCCCCGCCCAGGTGACATCGCCGCTCCCCGACGAAGGCCCTTTGGCCCGCGCCGCGTCGTAGAGCGAGAGCACCGCCGCCTGCCCGACAGCGCAGGTGGCGCCGCCGGTGAGCGGGTGCAGATCGTTGCCTTCGACCTTGATCGGCCGGCCATCCCGCGTCTTGAGGAGGATGCCGCACGAGGCGCTGCAAGCCCCGCAGGTCGAGGCGTAATAGGCGGACACGCCGGGCGTGACCTCGTCCGGCTTCTGCAGATAAGGGACGATCTTCCCCACCGGGGAGCGGGAGCAAGCGGCGCTGAGCGCTGCGGTGGAGAGGCCCATCAACGCGAAGAAGCCGCGTCGGCCGACCTCTGCGCCCTTGTCGCTCCGGGCGTCGGGGCCGACGGGAAGCTCGTCCGGAAACTCGTCCGTTCGCTCCATGGGCGCGGGGTGACCCGTGAGGTCCTGCCAGAATCGTTGGGCGCGCGCGACAAGCATGATCGTCTCCTACTGGTGGCAGGCCGCGCAGTCGGTGGGCGGGGCGAGCGCCGCGCCACCGGGGCCGGGGGGTGGATTTCGGTGGCAATCAAGACACCAGCCCATCGACATGGTCTCGACCTGGCGGACGCGGACCATGGTCTCCACCGGACCATGGCAACCCTGGCAGGCGAGGCCTGCCGTGACATGGCGCTGGTGGTTGAAATAGGCGAAGTCCGGGAGCCGATGGACCTTGGTCCACGCGATGGGCCGCCCCGTATCCATGGCCGTGCGGATCTTCTGCACCTCGGGCGAATCCACCCGGACGCGGGAATGGCAGTTCATGCACACGCTCGCCGGGGGCACGCCGGCGTGCCGGCTCTTCTCCGCGCCGAAGTGGCAATAGAGGCAATCCATGCCGAGCTCGCCGGCGTGGAGCGCATGCGAGTAGGCGATCGGTTGCTCGGGCTCGTAGCCTTGCCGGCTCCCCGCGCTTCCATCGCACGAAGCGATGGAGAGCAGCGCGCCTGTCGACGCGAGCGCGAAGCCGAGCGCGAGGCGCGTGTTCTTGCCGGCGGTCCTCATGACATGGCCTCGGCGTGGCTCGCGTCGTTCTCGAAGTGCTCGGCGATGTGGGGCGCGCGGTCTCGCTCCATGCGCCGGACGACGAGGTGGAGCCAGATCATGCACACGAGGGCGAGGACGAAGAAGAACAGCCAGCAGCTCGTCCACACGCCCGTCTCGCGGAGCATGTACCCGAAGAGGATCGGGCAGACGAAGCCGCCGAGCCCACCGAGCACCCCGACGATCCCGCCCACCACGCCGACCTCCCGCGGGAAATACTCGGGGATGTACTTGTACACCGCGGCCTTGCCGATCCCCATCATGATCCCCACCACGAACACCAGGCCGGTGAAGACCCAGATGTTGGCCTGGAAGAAGATATGCGTGACGCCGCGGGCGAGGAGCTGCTTCTTGACCACCTTGTCACCCACCTTGACGGCAGGCTCCTGCCAGAAGCGCGATCGCGGCCACACCAGGGTGTGCTCGTCATAGCTCTGCTCGGCGGGGGCCTGGGCCAGCGGATAACGCTTCTCACCCACGGTGATCGCGTCCGCGGTGATCGCGGTCACCTGGCCGGGGGCGGCGGCCATCACCCCTTCTCCGGGCGAAGTGATGGTCATCCGAGGCACGATGAGGAGGAAGCATGCCACGGTGCATGCGCCGAAGACCCAGTACATCACCGTGCGCGCGCCGAGCTTGTCGGACAGCCACCCGCCGAGGGCGCGGATGACGCCCGAGGGGAGGCTGAAGATCGCCGCGAGCAGGCCGGCCGTCGCGACCGAGGTCGCGTAGACGTTCACGTAATAGGGGATGAGCCACTGGGCCAGCGCGACGAAGCCGCCGAAGACCAGGAAATAATAGAGCCCGAAGCGCCAGACCCGGACGAGCTTGAGCGGGGAGAGCTCTTCTGCAAGAGAGCGGCTCTTCGAGCCCTCCACCACCTTGTGGTGGGTGAGGAGCGCGAAGGCGATCGCCATCAAAAAGAGCAGGCCCGCGTAGATCCGCGGCATGTTCCGCCAGCCCTCGAGATCGGCGCCGCCGTTCGTGAGATAACGGAGCAGGTGGGGCGCGCCGATGCTGGTCACGGCCGAGCCGGCGTTGCCGGCCCCGAAGATGCCGAGCGCGGTGCCCTGGTGCTCCTTCTTGAACCAGAGCGAGGTGTACGCGATGCCGACCGAGAACGATGTCCCGGCGAGGCCGAATCCGAGGCTGCCGAGGACGAAGCCCGCATAGCTGTTCGCGTAGCTCATGGCGAAGGCCGCGGCGGCGGAGGCCAGCATCACGAGGGAGAAGACGAGGCGCCCGCCCCAGCGATCGGTGGCCATCCCCACGGGGAGGCGGAGGATCGAGCCGGTGAGCACCGGCAGGCCGAGCAGCCACCCCACCTGCGCTTTATCGAAGGCGAAGACCTTGTTGTCGACGAGGAAGGTGACGAGCACCCCGTTCATCATCCACACGGCAAAGCAGACGACGAACGAGAGCGTGCTCATCGCCAGCGCCGTGTTGGCCCGGCTCTTGTCGCTCATGGCTTATCGCTCCTCAGCGGGCGCTCAGCGGTCGCCGCTTGTTCCAGATCACGACCTGAACGCTCCGCCACAGATAGGGGATCGGCGCCACCAGCATGTGCACGAGGCGGGTGGCCGAGAACGTCGAGAAGAGGGTGAAGGCCCCGAGCACGTGGAGGCGCACGATCAAGGGCAGATCGGCCATGACCTTGATGTCGGGCCGGAGCGTGAAGATCGACCGGAGATAAGGCACGAGCGCCTGGGTGTACCAGGCCGAGCCCCAGCGGAGGCCGAGCGCGATCCACAGGCCGGTGACGATCTGGAAGAGCAGGATCACGTAGACCATGAGATCGACCGGAGAGGTGACCGCGCGCAGGCGCGCGTCGCGGGCCCGCCGCACCACCAGGATCGCGAGCCCGGTCAGGGTCAAGATGCCGGCCGTGAGCGCCGTCGACTCGAGGATCAAAAGGCGGAGCGGCGAGCTGTTCCAGACCATCACCTCGCGCGGGATCAAGAAGCCGACGAGGTGCCCGAGGAAGAGCACGAGGATCCCGAGGTGGAAGGGCACCGAGCCCCAGAAGAGCCAGCGCGACTCCAGGAACTCGGACGAGAGGCTCGTGACGGTGAAGCCGTCGCGCCGGTAGCGCTGGATCGAGACCACCAGGGTGAGCGCCAGCGCCAGGTAGGGAAAGGCGCCGAAGAGCAGGAGATCGGTCATGGCCAGGGCCTTTCGGTCGGAGGGGAAAAGCCGGGGAACATGGGCAGCTTCCGGCCGCCGTGATCGCTCGACGCCGAAACGGGCGAGGGTGCGGGGATCTCGGCGATCTTCGTCACGCCGTAGTCGCGCATCATCACGAGCTCGACGGCGCGGAGGAGGGATCGATAGCCGCCCTCGTCCTCCTCGAACGTGCGCAATACCTTGTCGATCACGGGCAGCATGATCTCGACCGCGAGCTCCTCCGGGTCGTCCCCGGCGCCGAGCCGGGGCAGGAGGATCAGCGTCGCGGTGAGGTGATCGAAGAGCTCGCTCCCCGGGTCGACGCCGTGCTCCTCGGTCGCGGCCTTCATCTTCACGAGGAACGCGCCCCGCTTGTAGGTCTCGCCGAAGATCTGGTAGCCGAGATCGAGGCAGCGAGAGGGGTTGAGATCGAAGATGCGGGCATAGGCCTCCTCGAGCTCGGGGAGCGAGCGCCCGGCGATGGTCGCGAGGAAGCCTCGCAGCGAGACGGCCGCATCGGGATGACGATCGTCGAGGAGCGCGAGGCATGCCTCCGCGTCGCCGCGGGTCGCCGGGTTGGGATACCCGATGAGGGCGGAGAGGAGAGGGTAAATGGCCGGCGCGCTCACGGGGCCCTCTCCGGGGTGGTGATGAAGCCGAAGCCGGCCGCGCCCTTGAACTCCAGCGGATCGGAGAGCGCGCTGATCGCCTCCTCCCGGTGCATCGGGGGGATCACGAAGCGCTCCTCGAAGGTCGGGAGCGAGGTGAGCCGATAGATGGCCTCGGCCTCTTCCGGGCTCGATCCGGCCTCGGCCAGGATCTCCCCGAGCTCCTGCGCGTCGACATCGCCCACCGTCTCGCTGCGCCTGAAGTAGCGCACGGCCATCATCTTCCGGAGCGCGTAGCGCAGCTTGCCCACGTTGCCGGCCGCGAAGAGCCGCGCCAGGTACTCGATGGGGAGCCGGTTGCGATCGAGCGCGCCGAAGATGCCGGGGCTCGTCGTGTCGTAGACATCGCCGTCCCCGTTGCCGAGGATGGGCAGGAGCGGGGGCACGTAGAAGAGCATCGGCAACGTCCGGAACTCGATGTGCAGCGGGAGCGCGAGCCCCCACTCCTTGACGAACTTGTAGACGGGCGAGCGCTGGGCGCTCTCGATCACCGAGTCGTGGATCCCCTGCTCGCGGGCCCGCTTGATCACCGCGGGATCGCGCGGATCGAGGATCATGTCGCGCTGGGCGTCGACGAGCGCCTCGTCGGGGGAAGAGGCCACCTGCGTGATCTTGTCGGCGTCGTAGAGGATCATCCCCAGGTAGCGGATCCGGCCCACGCAGGAGTGGAAACAGGCGGGCGCCTGCCCCGACTCGAGGCGCGGATAGCAGAGGATGCACTTTTCGCTCTTGCCCGTGGACCAGTTGAAATACGTCTTCTTGTAAGGGCACGAGGAGACGCACATCCGCCAGCCGCGGCAGCGATCCTGGTTGAGCACCACCACCCCGTCCTCCCCGCGCTTGTAGAGGGCGCCGGACGGGCACGACGCGACGCACGCCGGGTTCGAGCAGTGGTTGCAGATCCGCGGCAGATAGAAGAAGACGAGCCGCTCGATCTCGAACATCTGCGCTCGCTCGGCGGGCGTCATGGCCGCGAGGTTCGGGTCGTTGGCCGCGTAGATGGCCGATCCGGAGAGGTCGTCGTCCCAGTTCGGCCCGGCCTCGATCTCGATGGGCTTGCCGGTGACCATGGACACGGCGCGCGCCGTCGGCTGATCGTCGCCCGCCTTCGCCGTGAAGAGGTCCTCGTAGCGGTACGTCCAAGGCTCGTAGTAGTCGTCGAGCGAGGGGAGCTTCGGGTTGTGGAAGATGTTGGCGATGCCCCGGTAGCGCCCGTTGGTGCGGAGCTGCACGAGATCGCCCTGCTTCTCGAAGCCGCCCCCGTACTGATCCTGGTCCTCCCACGCCGTGGGGAAGCCCGTCCCGGGCTTGGTCTCCACGTTGTTCCACCACATGTACTCGGCCCCCTTGCGGTCGGTCCACACGTTCTTGCAAGCGATGCTGCACGTGTGGCAGCCGATGCACTTGTCGAGGTGGAAGACCATCGAGACCTGCGCGCGGATATCCATGTTCGTCTCCTCTTCGCCTCGGGTCTCAGAAGGTGGGTTTGCCGAGCTTGCGCACGAGCACGTGGGTGTCCCGGTTCACGCCCGTCGGGCCCCAGTAGTTGAAATGGTAGGTGAACTGGGCGTAGCCGCCGACCATCAGGAGGGGCTTGAGCCGCGTCCTGGTCAGGCTGTTGTGGCCGCCCGCCCGCTTGCCCCCGCGCAGGGGCGACTTCGGCACGTTGAGCGTCCGCTCCGGAGAGTGGTAGATGATGCAGATCCCCTTCGGGATCCGGGCGCTCACGTTGGCCCGGGTGCAGACGACGCCGTTGTCGTTGTGGACCTCGACCCAGTCGTTGTCCTCGATCTCGAGGGCCGCGGCGTCCTCCACGCTCATCCAGAAGGGCTCGCACCCGCGGTTGAGCGACATCATCCGCAGGGTGTCGCCGTAGGTGGAGTGGATGTGCCACTTGCCGTGGGGCGTGAGGTAGTTGAGCACGAGGTTCTTGTCGCCGCCGTCGCTCTTGTCGAGATCCCCGTACGCCTTCGGGAGCGGAGAGGGCTTGTAGGTGGGCAGGTGCTCGCCGAAATCGATGTACGCCGGGTGATCCAGGTAAAAGTGCTGCCGCCCGGTGAGCGTCCGCCAGGGGACGTGGCGCTCGACGTTGTAGGTGTACGCCGAGTAGGCCCGGTCGCCGGTGGTGAGGCCGGACCAGATCGGGCTGTTCAGCAGGCGGCGCGGCTGCGACTGCAAGGATCGATAGCTCGTCCGCACATGCCGCGTGCCCTCGGCCAGATCGGCGAGGGGCAGGCCGACCCGCTTCTCGACATGCTCGTAGGCCCGGCAGGCGAGCTCGCCGTTGGTCTCGGGGGCCAGCTTGAGCACGGCGTCGGAGGCCAGCTCGGCGGTCTCGATCGACGGGCAGCGCTTGCCGGAGGCGATGACCGTGGGCCCCTCGGCCATCATCTGATCGTACATGTCGTCGATGGCATATTTCACCCCGTGGGCGCCGAGCCCCGCCTCGCGGATCTGCGGTCCGAGGGCGATGAAGCGCTCGTAGAGGCGCACGTAGTCGCGCTCCACCACCGAGAGCCGGGGGCCCGTCTTGCCGGGGACGAACGCGCACTCTCCCGAGGTCCAGTCGGCCATCGTGGGCTGCGCCAGCTCGTCGATGCTGTCATGGGCGAGCGGCGTGACGACGAGGTCCTTCACCGGCTCGGGCAGGTGCCTGCGAGACAGCTCGCTCGTGTGCCTGGCGACCTCCTTGAAAATGTCCCAGTCGCTCTTCGACTCCCACACGGGCGGGACGGCCGCCGACAGCGGGTGGATGAACGAGTGCATGTCGGTGCTGTTGAGATCGGCCTTCTCGTACCAGGTCGCCGCCGGCAGGATGATGTCCGAGTAGAGGGCCGAGGTGTCCATCCGGAAATTGAGATCGATGACCAGATCCATCTTCCCGGTGGGCGCATGCTCGTGCCACGCGATCTCCTCCACCTCTCCCTTGGCCGCCTCGCCGGCGATGGCGTTGTGGTGGGTGCCGAGGTAGTGCTTGAGGAAGAACTCGTGCCCCTTGGCCGAGGACATGATGGCGTTGCCGCGCCAGATGTACCAGACGCGCGGCCAGCTCTCCGGCCGATCGGGGTCCTCCACGGAGAAGCGCAGATCGCGCCCCTGGATGCGCTTCTGCACCTGGGCGACGATCTCCTCGTTCGACTTCGCCCCTTCCTTCCGGGCCCGCTGCACGATGTCGAGGCTGTTCTCCGGGAACTGCGGGTAGAAGGGCAGCCAGCCCATCTGCACTGCCTTGACGTTGGTGTCGGCGGTGTGCCGGTCCGTCATCTCCTTGCCGCTCGGGCCGGCGCCATAGGCCTTGTGGCCCGCGTCGTAGCGCCACTGATCGCTGTGCAGGTAGTGCCATGACGGCGCGTTCTGGAGCCGGGGCGTGACACCCCAGTCCCGCGCGAAGGTGATGGCCGACCACGACGCCACCGGCGCGAGCTTCTCCTGGCCGACATAGTGGTTGAGCCCGCCGCCGTTCTTCCCCACGCATGCGGTGAGCATCAACGCCACGATCCCGGCCCGGTAGATCAGGTTGTTGTGGTACCAGTGGTTGATCCCGGCGCCGATGATGATGCTGCACTTTCCGCCGGTGTGCTCCGCCGTCCGGGCCCACTCCCGGGCAAACTGGAGCACCGTGGCCCGCCCGACGCCGGTGAATTTCTCCTGCCAGGCCGGGGTGAAGGCCCCGGTCTCGTCGTCGTAGCCCTCGGGATAATCGCCGTCGAGCCCGCGGCCCACGCCGAGCTCGGCGAAGAGCAGGTCGTAGACGGTGGCCACGGCCACCTGTCCGTCAACGGTGTCAACGAGGCGATACGGCACCCCGCGCAGCCGCCGCTCGTCCGCGGCGAAATCATCGATGCTCACCATCGCCACCCCGTCCCGGTCGTCCAGGAACGAGAGGACGGGCTCGATCGCCGATCCATCGGTGGGATCTTCGAGCTTGAGGTTCCACTGGCCGAGCTTGGACTGCCACCGGTGCCCGACGGTACCCCCCGGGGTCTTCGGCCGCCGGCTCGTTCCATCCATCACGAGGAGCTTCCACTGGCCGTTCTCCTCGCCGCGGTACTTTTCCAGCCGATCGGCGCGGAGGAGCTGTCCCGGCCGGTAGCCGTCGCCGTCTTTTTCGAGCTTCACGAGGAAGGGTGAATCGGTGTAGCGCTTCACGTAATCCAGGAAGAGCGGGAGCTTCTTGTCGTGGTGGAGCTCCTTGAGCAGGACATGGTTGACCGCCATCCAGAACGCCCCGTCTTGCCCGGCGTGGATGGGGATCCACTGGTCCGCGTACTTGGCGACCTGGTTGAAGTCGGGCGCGAAGACCACCATCTTGGTCCCGTTGTGGCGGGCCTCGGCGGCAAAGTGGCAGTCGGGCGTCCGGGTCATGTTCAGGTTCGAGCCCATGACCGCGGTGAGCTTGGAGTTGTACCAGTCGGCGCTCTCGGCGACGTCGGTCTGCTCTCCCCAGATCTCGGGCGAGGCCGGGGGCAAATCGCAGTACCAGTCGTAGAAGCTCAAGTTGATCCCGCCGAGGAGCTGGAGGAAGCGCGCGCCGGCGGCGTAGCTCAGCATCGACATCGCCGGGATCGGCGAGAACCCGGCGATCCGGTCGGGGCCGTGCTTCTTGACGGTGTAGACGTTCGCCGCCGCGGCGATCTCCAGCACCTCGTCCCACGAGGTCCGGCGCAGCCCGCCCTTGCCGCGGGCGCGCTGGTACGAGGCGCGCGCCTCGGGGTCTTCCTGGATCGAGGCCCAGGCGTCCACCGGATCATCGTACTTGCGCCGGGCGGAGCGCCAGAGATCGGCCAGCGTGCCGCGGATGTAAGGGTATTTCACCCGGATCGGGCTGTAGAGGTACCACGAGAACGAGATCCCGCGCTGGCAGCCCCGCGGCTCGTACGGGGGTATCTTGGCGTCGATCAGGGGATAATCGAGCGCCTGCATCTCCCAGGTGACGATCCCGTCCTTGACGTGGATGTTCCAGGAGCAGCCGCCCGTGCAGTTGACTCCATGGGTGGAGCGGACGATCCGGTCGTGCTGCCAGCGGTTCCGGTAGAAATCCTCCCAAGAGCGGGTCTCGGGGTCGACGATGTCCTTGATCCAGCTCATCGGTAGCCTCTCCGCACGATGGTTTGCCGGACGCCCCGCAGGCGGTTGCTCCACGCGGCGCCGATCGCGCCGAAGGAGAGGATCGCCCCGAGCGCGCCGAGGTACAAAAAGGAGCTGTCCTTGACCGGCTGCGCCCCGTCGAGCGAGCTCTGGTAGAGGAAGGCCTTGAGCTTGAACGCCTCCGCGTCCCGCAGCGGCTGCGTCGCGTAGACGCTGTTCATCAACGGGAACGGTGTGGTCGCGAGGGCCGATGTCGTCCCCTGCTCGCCGAGGCGGGCGTAGGCATGTGTGAGGTCCTTGGCGAGGGTCCCGCCGCCGAGCAGGCCTATCCCGCGGACGTTGTGGCAGGAGATGCAGGGCGGCCCGCCGCCGGCCAGGGGCGTGACGCCCTCGAAGAGGGCTCGGCCCGCGGCGACATCGGCCGGCGTGGCCTCGCGTGCCGGCTTGACCTTGCCTGTGGCGAGCTTGCATCCACCCTTCTGGGTGCACTCGTCGATGTAGCCGAGGAGCCCGGAGAGCTCCTCGTCGGTCAAGGTCTGATCGCCCATCCGGACGCCCTTGAATTTCCCGAGCAGCTCGTTGGCCGTCGCGTCCCCGCTGTCGATGATCGCGCCCGGCGTCCGGATGAACGCCGTGAGCCACCTCCGGTCTCGCCGCTTCGTCGCGCCGGCCAGATCGGGGCCGGTGCGATCTCCCTCGCCGAGGCTGTGGCAGCTCCCGCATTTCTTCGCGAACATGACCGCCTGCGCCGAGGGCTCCTCGGCCCCCGGGGCCGCGCCCTCCGCGCGCGCGCTCCCGCTCGCCCCGACCAGGAGCGTCAGGGTCGCCGCCGCGCACCACACCCCTCTCGGGGTGCGCGCTCTCTCGCACCGAGCACTTCGCATCGCCATGGCCCGTCCTCGATCGCGCCTCCGGGGCGCGCGCAAGGTCCTCCAGCAACGAGCGATCCAGCCCCGCGCCGTCACGAAAACACCGAGAAACCAAGGCGGTTTTGTCGCTCGCTTGTCAGGGTTGAGAAATGGGTTTCCGCGGGCTTGTCAAGGGTGAGAAACGCGCATCGACGGTGGCGCAAGATCTTCCGGCGAAACGCAGCTCTTGCAGCGGCCCCGGGAGCGCCGCGAGAACAAGGCCCGATTTGTCGGGAGCGATCCCGGGCTCGCCCGGATTGGCGCTAGATTTGCTGAAACCTCGACGCGAGTTTTTTGCACATGACCACGCCCGCCGTCCCCACGCCGTTGTTCTCTCGCCGCGACTGGATGCGGATGTGGCTCCAGGCGGCGGCGGTCGGCACGCTCCTGCTCGTCCTCTATTTCGCGGGTTACGAGCTGCTCGAGCAGCTCTGGATGAAAGACCGCCTCTCCATCGAGCGCATCTTCTCCCTCCACCGCTACCGGGGGCTCTTCGCCTCGGTGCTCATCGGCACCACGTCGATCTACGTGATCTGGCGCTCCCGGCGGACGTACGACCAGGCGTTCGTCCAGGCGTACCTCGAGGTCGAGGAGGCGATGAAGCAGCGGACGAGGGCCCTCGAGCAGAACCAGGCCTTCACCGAGCGGCTCTTCGACGCCCTGCGCGATCGGCTGATCGTGCTCGATCAGGCCGGCGTGATCGTCAAGGCCAACCGCGTCGCGCTCGACGCTGCATGCGCCCGCCCCCCCGTCGGCCACACCTGCGCGATGCTGGGCGGCGCCTGCTCCCCCTCGGCCGAGGGCTGCGTGGCCGCGCGCGCCCAGCGGACGCGCCTGCCCATCATCGGCCAGCAGATCCGCACCGATCCGCGCTCCGGACGCATCTACGCGATCGACGCCTACCCGATGCCCGATCTCGACGGCAAGGGCCCGCTGGTCATCGAGTCGGCGCGCGACATCACCGACGAGAAGCAGCTCGAGGCGCGGCTGCTCTACCAGGAGAAGCTCGCCGCGCTCGGCGTCCTCGCCGCCGGCATCGCCCACGACATCGTGAACCCGCTCGCTTCCATGTCGAGCGAGCTCGAGATGATCGAGGGAGAGACCGATCCCACCCGGGTCCGCGAGTCGATCGCCGTGCTCCGGGGTCAGGTGAGCCGGATCGATCGCAGCCTCCGGGAGATGACCGACTTCGCCCGCCGGCGCGGCGACGAGGTGACCCTGGTGCCGATCGCGGTCGCGGTCGACGACGCGCTCCGCATGGTGCGGCACGATCCGAGGGCCAGGAAGGTGACCTTCGGCGTCGACGTCGCCGAGGGGCTCCCCCCGCTCCGCCTCGTGGAGGATCACCTGGTGATGGTGATCGTCAACCTGGTCATCAATGCCTTCGACGCGATGCCCGAGGGAGGCAGCTTGAGCATCCGGGGACGGAGGGACGCGGGCGGCGTCACCTTGTCGATCGCCGACAGCGGGACCGGGATGAGCGACGAGGTGCGCAAGCGAGCCATCGAGCCGCTGTTCACCACCAAGCCGGCGGGGAAGGGGACGGGCCTCGGCCTCTCGGTGAGCGCCGACATCGTGCGCGACGCGGGGGGCACGCTCACCATCGAGTCGAGCCCGGGCCACGGAACGACGGTGGCCCTCCATTTCGGCGCGGCCTGCTTCGATGGAGTGGAGGTGCCGAGTGCCTGAGCGGATCCTGGTGGTGGAGGACGAGGAGACCCTGCGCCGGAACCTCGTCCGGTACCTGGAGCAGCAGGGGCACCGGGTCGACGGCTTCGGCGCCGCCGAGCCGGCGCTCGAGGCGGCGGCGGGCGCAGAGTACGCGGTGGCCCTCGTCGATCTCCGCCTCCCCGGCAAGGACGGGATCACCCTGGCCGCCGAGCTCGCCGAGCGATCACCCGAGACGGCGGTGCTCCTGATGACCGCCTACGGGAGCGTGGAGTCGGCGGTGGAGGCGCTGCGGGCCGGCGTGCAGGACTACCTCCTCAAGCCGATCCTCCTCCGCGACGCCGGCCGCAAGGTCGCCCAGGCATGCGAGCACCGGCGCCTGCTCCGCGAGAACGCGAAGCTCCGCCGCCAGCTCGCCGAGCGCTGCGCGCCGCCGAGCGTGGTCGCGCGCAGCCGGGCCATGGCCGACATCGTCGCGTTCGCGCGGCAGATCGCGACCACCAACCGGACCGTGCTCATCGAGGGAGAGAGCGGGAGCGGCAAGGAGGTGATCGCCCACCTCATCCACGACGCGTCGTCGCGCCGCGAGGGACCCTTCGTGCCCGTGAGCATGACGGCGATCGCCGAGAGCCTCCTCGAGAGCTGCCTGTTCGGCCACGAGCGCGGCGCCTTCCCTGGGGCCGACGCGCGGCGCGAAGGGCTCTTCCGCGCAGCGTCCTCCGGGACGCTCTTCCTCGACGACATCGGCGAGCTCCCGCTCTCGCAACAGGCCAAGCTCCTCCGCGCGATCGAGACGAAGGAGGTGCTCCCCGTGGGAAGCGACAGGCCCGTGCGGGCCGACGTGCGCATCGTCGTGGCGAGCAAGCTCGATCTCGCGGCGCTCGTCGCCGAGAAGCGCTTCCGGGAAGACCTCTACTTCCGGCTTAGCGCGCTCAAGATCGAGGTCCCACCGCTGCGCAAGCACCCCGAGGACATCCCGCCCCTCGCCGAGCTGTTCCTGCTGAAGCACACGAAGGAGCACACGCGGCCGATCACCGGCTTCGACGGGGCCGCGATGCGGAGGCTCCTCGCCTACGCGTGGCCGGGCAACGTGCGCGAGCTCTCCAACGTCATCGAGCGGGCGACGATCGCCTGCGGCGGATCGACGATCAGCGTGGCCGATCTCCCGGCGGAGATCGCCGGGGCCGCCGCGGGCGAGGAGGGCGGGCACCAGGAGGCGATGGCCACCTTCGAGCGCGCCTTGATCCGCTCGACCCTGGAGCGCGCGGGGCGATCGCCGCGAGGCCGCGCGCGTCCTCGGCCTGTCGCTGGCGACGCTCTATCGTCGCCTGGAAAAGTTGGGGCTCAAAGAAGATGGCGCCGACCCTCCCGGGTCGCTTCGTGAGCCGCCCTCGGGCGGTGAGTGACCGGGCGCAGGCGCGGAGGAAGAGAGCGATGGATAAGAGCGATTCGGCGATGGCGGTGTACGAGGCGATCCACGACGCGCTCCGCGCGACCGACAAGACCCGGGAGCCGATGAACGCGCTCGTCCTGTGGACGGAGCTCGGCAAGGGTCTCGCGGGCAAGCTCGAACAGAAGGGCGCCGATCGCGGGCTCCCGTCGCGCCTGTGCGCGGGCTACTGCGCGCAGGCGGGCGCGGGCGAGCCGGTCGATCTCGCCCGCTGGGCCTACCGGGTCGAGCCGGGCGAGCGGCTCGACATGGCCGAGCTCGCGGCCGCCTCGTCGCGCGTGCTCCGATCGATCGAGCAGCGCCTGCTCGCCGATCAAGGCGACACCAACCTCGAAGAGCGGCAGCGGGATTATTTTCATGGCCACGGTGCGCGGCTGGTTCCCCGTGGGCCTCGACATCATGCGATCGCTCCCGCGTTGCGCGGCGCCTCCGACGCCCAGGTTCATGCCGCTCTCGGCGCCTGGTGCGCGCGCTATCTGCCGCGCGACACGACAGGGCCCGCCGATCTCGGCGTCCGGCTGGAGCGGCGCGCCGGCTGACGAGCCGCCAGACGCGCAAACAGCGCGGCCTTGACGAACTTCTTGCGTCCCGTCAGCTCTCGTCGCCTTCGAAGGATGGGCGATCCTCCGGCGCTCGCGTGGGGCTCCCGAGCGGCCGGAGGGGGATGCCCATGTTGAGCACGTCGACGCAGGTCTGATCGCAGCTCGGCCGGCGATCCTTCTCCTTCGCGGAGCAGCGGAGGATCCCGTCGTAGCGCTGCGTCCGATCGTCGAGCTCCAGCTCGCACCGCACGGTTTTTCCCGTGCGGGGACAGGCGATCGTCGCGTCGACGACCCGGAGGTGCCGACGGGTACGGAGCGCGCGCACCTTGGGCGCGAGCGCCGCGGCGCCTCCGCCGAGGACGAGCACGATCGCGGTCAGCTCCATCAAGTCCATGTCCAGAGCTCGGTCAGAGGCCAGGCTTTTTCAGCGGATGGAAAACTCGTGCCAAGCCCCGGCGCTACCCGCGGTTCCGGGTCCTCCGGATCCTCTTGACGGTGGCAGGGAGGCAACGGCACCGTCGCGGAATGCACCGCTCCCTGCCGAGCGATCCGCCTCCGCCGCTCCGCTCGTCACCTCCGCCGCGCATGGAGCGCCGCATGTCCCGGCGCCCGCCGCCGGGCAGCGACGGCGAGCGCCCCATCCTGATCACCGGCATCTGCGGTCGCCTCGGCCGCCGCCTGATGCGCCGCCTGCACCGCGAGCTGCCGGTCATCGGCATCGATCGTCGCGAGTTCTCCGGTTGCCCCAAGGACGTCCAGCACTTCCGCTTCGATATCCGCCGCAAGAAGACGCAGGACGTCTTCCGCATGCACGATCTCGCGGCCGTGGTGCACCTCGGGGTGATGCACGATCCGCGCGCCAGCCAGGCCGAGCACCACAGCTGGAACGTCGTCGGCTTCCAGCGCCTGCTCGAGTTCGTCGCCCACTACAACGTCCCGAAGCTCATCGTCCTCTCCAGCTCCGGCGTCTACGGTCCGCGCCCCGACAACCCCCAGTTCCTGCTCGAGGACGCGCCGCTCCTCGGCGGCGCCTCGTTCAGCGAGATCCGCGACCTCATCGAGGTCGACATGCTCGCCCAGTCGTTCTTCTGGAAGCGCCCCGAGACGGAGACGGTCATCCTCCGCCCGGCGCACATCCTCGGCAGCGTCCGCAACGCCCCCTCGAACTACCTGCGCTTGCCCGCGATCCCCACCTTGATGGGCTTCGATCCGATGGTGCAGGTGATCCACCAGGACGACGTGGTCTCGGCGATCTTCGGCGCCCTGCGCCCGGGCGTCCGCGGCATCTTCAACCTCGCCGGTCCGCCGCCGCTGCCGCTGTCGCGCCTGATCGAGCTCACCGGCCGCCCCCGGATCTCCGTCCCCCACTTCCTGGCGACCAGCGTGATCCAGCGCCTCTGGCGCTACCGCGCGACCTCGTTCCCCTGCGCCCGAGCTCGACCACATCCGCTACGTGTGCATGGTCGACGATCGCCGCGCCCGCGAGGTGATCGGGTTCCACCCCGCGCACGACATCGGCGAGACCGTGCGCGCCATCGACGACGTGATCTGATGGCCGAGGTGAGCTTCCCGCTCTCGCCGCTTCAACAGGGCATGCTCCATCACGCGCTGCTCGCCCCCCACGCGGGGGTCGACCTCGAGCAGCTCGTGTTCACCTTGCGCGAGCCCGTCGATGGCCGCGCGCTCGCCGAGGCGTTCCGGCGGGTGAGCGATCACCACCCGGTGCTCCGCACCGCGTTCGTCTGGGAGGGGCTCGACGAGCCGCGCCAGATCGTCCTCCCGCGCGCCGAGCCCCCATTCGCGTACCACCGCATGCGAGGGCTCGACGCTGCGGCCTTCGACGCCCGGGTCGAGGCGTATTTGCGCGACGACCGCCGCCGGGGCTTCGATCTCGGCAAGGCGCCGATCCAGCGCGCGGCCCTCTTCGAGCGCGAAGGCGACGATTGTCGCCTGGTCTGGACCTTCTCGCACATCCTGCTCGACGGGCGATCCTTCCCGCTCGTCATCGACGATCTCTTCGCCGCGTACGACGCGATCCGAGCCGGGCAACCCGTGTCTTTGCCTGCGAGGCGCCCCTACGGCGACTACCTCGCGTGGATCGCCGGGCGAGATCCCACGCGCTCGCGCGAGCACTTTCGCGCCGCCCTCGAAGGGATCACCGCGCCCACGCCGCTCCCGCTCGCCGGAGCGAGGAGACGAGCCGAGGGCGAGGCTGGCACAGGGGCCCGCGAGATGCGCGTCCCGCGCTCGATCGTGGCCTCGCTCGACGATCTCGCGCGGCGCGAGGGGCTCTCGCTCGCGACCTTCGTTCAGGGGGCCTGGGCGCTCCTCCTCGCGCGCTTCAGCGGCGAGGCCGACGTGGTGCTCGGCGTCACCCGCGCCTGTCGCCGCTCGGCCCTCGACGGCGAGGGCGCCGACGACATGGTCGGCCTCTTCATCAACACGCTCCCGCTCCGCGTGCCTGTCTCCCTCGACGCGCCCGCGCTCTCCTTCCTGCGCGATCTGCGCGCCCGCGGGCGCGCCCTGCGCGATCACGAGCACACGCCGCTCGTGGCGGTGCGCGCCTTCGCCGGGCTCCTCGCCGATCAGCCGCTCTTCGACAACCTTTTCGTCTACGAGGACTACCTGCTCGACGAGCGCCTGCGCGCCCGCGGCGGTGCCTGGGCCCACCGATCCCTCCGTATCCACGAGAACACCGGCTTTCCACTCACCCTCTGCGCCTACGGCGGCGACGAGCTGCTCCTCCGCCTGTCCTTCGATCGCGCCCGATTCGACGATCCAGGCATCGACCGCCTGCTCGGCTGTCTCCGCACCTTGCTCGCCGCGCTTGCCGAAGACCCGCGTCGATCCCTCGGCGAGCTGCCGCTCCTCGATCCGGATGAGACAAGACGCATCCTGATCGAGCCGAACCGGACCGAGGCGCCCATCCCCGATCTCTGCCTCCACCAGCTCGTCGAGCGCCAGGTCGACGCGAGCCCCGACGCAACGGCCCTCGTCGATGGAGCCACGCGCGTCTCCTACCGCGATCTCGATCTCCGCGCGAACCGGCTCGCCCACGCGCTCATCGAACAAGGCGTCGGCCCCGAGGTCCTCGTCGGCCTCTCGGTCGAGCGCAGCGCAGATCTGCTTGTCGGTCTGCTCGCGATCCTCAAGGCCGGCGGCGCCTACGTCCCGCTCGATCCCGCCTATCCCGCGGCGCGGCTCGCCCAGATCCTCGACGAGTCGAGCGCGCGCGTGATCGTGGCCGGCGAGGGATCGCGCGCGGCGCTCGAGGGGCAGGGGAGGGTGATCCTCCCCGTCTCTTCACCCGATCTCGACGCGAGGCCCGGAGAGCGCCCCGTCACCGCGGTGACTCCATCGAACCTCGCGTACGTGCTCTTCACCTCCGGATCCACCGGCCGGCCCAAGGGCGTCGCCATCGAGCACCGGAGCCCCGTTTGCCTCATCACCTGGGCAAGATCGGTATTTTCCCCGGAAGAGACCCGAGGCACCCTCTTCTCGACCTCGGTGGGATTCGACCTCTCGGTCTTCGAGATCTTCCTCCCCCTCGCCGGCGGCCAGAAGGTCATCATCGCTCCGACGGCCCTCGATCTGCCGCGCCTGCCCGCCGCGGCCGAGGTCACGCTGGTCAACACCGTCCCCACGGCCATGGCCGAGCTGCTCCGCGAAGGGGCCTTGCCCGCCTCGGTCAGGACCGTTTGCCTCGCCGGCGAGCCGCTGCTCGAAGCGCTCGCCGAGCAGGTCTATCGCGACACCCGGGTCGAGAAGCTCTACAACCTCTATGGCCCCACGGAGGACACCACCTATTCGACCTTCTCCCTGGTCCGCCCGCGCGGAGGACCACCCACCCTCGGCCGCCCGATCCACAACGGCCGGGCCCATGTGCTCGACGCCCGTCTCTCACCCGTCCCCGCGGGGATGATCGGGGAAATCTACCTCGGCGGCGCCGGCCTCGCGCGCGGCTATCACGGCCGGCCCGATCTCACCGCCGAGCGTTTCCTCCCCGACCCCTTCGATCCACGCCCGGGCGAGCGCCTCTATCGAACCGGCGATCTCGGCCGCTACCGCGACGACGGCGATCTCGAGTACCTGGGCCGCGCCGATCAGCAGATCAAGCTCCGCGGTTTCCGGATCGAGCTCGGCGAGATCGAGGCCGTCCTCTCCAGGAGCCCCCTCGTCCACGAGGCGGCGGTCCTGCTCGACGAGCAAGGCGCGAGCGAGCCGAGGCTCATCGCTTATGTCGTCCCGCGCGCCGCGCCGCTCTCCGTGGACGATCTCCGCGCCTTCGTCGCCGACAGGCTCCCCGACTTCATGGTCCCCGCGGCCTTCGTCCCGCTCGACCGGCTCCCGCGCTCGCCCCACGGAAAGATCGATCGCCGCGCTCTCCCGGACGCGCCCTCGATCCCGCTCGCCACCGCGGAGGTCGCCCCGCGAAACCCCGTGGAGGAGGCGATCGCCGGCCTGTTCGCCGAGCTGCTCGGCCTCGATCATCGCCGCATCGGCGCGCACCAGAGCTTCTTCGAGCTCGGCGGCCACTCGCTGCTCGGCGCGCGCCTGCTCTCCCGCCTCCGCGCCGCCTTCGGCGTCGATCTGCCCCTCCGCGCCGTCTTCGAGGCGAGGACGCCGGCCGCGCTCGGGCTCCGCGTCAACACAGCCCTCGCCGGCGCCCACCCGACCGCCGCGCCTGCCATCGAGCGCTCCGCGCCGGGCGCCGAGGTGCTCTCGTATGGTCAAGAGCGCCTGTGGTTCCTCGCCGAGCTCGACCCGGGCGATCTCTCGTACCTCATCCCGCTCGCCTATCGCCTGCAAGGCCCGCTGGATCGATCCCTGCTCGCGCGCGCATTCGCCGAGATCTCCCGCCGCCACGAGGTGCTCAGGGCCCGCGTGCGGCTCGCCGGCGATCGCCCCGTCCCCATCGTCAACGAAGCGAGCCTGTCGCTCGGGATGGACACGCTCGACGCTCCTGATCGCGATCGCGCCGTCGCCGCCTTGATCCGGGAAGAGTCGAGCAAGCCCTTCGATCTCGGCGCCGATCCTCCCTTCCGGGCGCGCCTCGTCACCCTCGGCGAGGGCGATCATCTCCTCCTCGTCACCCTTCATCATCTCGCCGCCGACGCATGGTCGATTGGCCTCCTCCACCGCGAGCTCGGCGCCCTCTACGCCGCCTTCCTCGCCGGCCGTCCCTCGCCGCTGCCCGATCTCCCCGTGCAGTACGCCGACTACGCGCGCTGGCAACGACAGCGCCTCGGGGGCGCGCCCGGAGAAGAGCAGCTCGCGTACTGGAGAGAGGCCCTGGCCGGCACCTCCTTCGTCCTCGATTTGCCGACCGATCGCCCGCGGCCTCCCGTCGAGTCCCACCGAGGCGCGCAGATACCGATCGCCATCCCAGCCGATCTGGCCTCCTCGCTCACCGCCCTCGGCCACCGCGAGGGCGCGACCCTCTTCATGGTCCTGCTCGCCGGCGCCTTCGCGTTGCTTCATCGACTCAGCGGAGCGGAAGATCTGGTGATCGGCTCGCCGGTCGGTGTCCGCGGCGCTACCGAGATCGAGCCCCTGATCGGCTTCTTCGTCAACACCCTCGTCCTCCGCGCTCGCCCGCGCCCCGATCTCGCGTTCGCCGATCTGCTCGCCCAGGTGAAGGAGACCTGCCTCGGCGCCTACGCCCATCAAGAGCTGCCCTTCGAACGCCTGGTGGCCGATCTCGCCCCCGGCCGCGATCTCGGCCGCTCTCCGCTCTTCCAGGTGGCCCTGGCCCTCCAGAACGCGCCCGTGCCCCCGCTCTCACTCTCAGGATTGCATGTCTCGCCGAGCGAGGTCCACACCGACACGTCCAAGTTCGATCTCTCCATCTGGCTCGAAGATGGAGAGCGAGGCATCTCGGGCTTCCTCGAATATGCGACCGATCTCTTCGATCAGGGTACGATCGAGCGGCTCTTCGGCTGCTATCGAGTCTTGCTCGAAGGCATCGTCCGCTCCCCGCGGGCCACGATCCGCGATCTGCCCTTGATCGCGCCCGCCGAGGCAGACCGGTTGATCCACGGGCTCAACCGGAGCGAGCGCCCGTATCCGAGGGACATTGGCCTCGCCCAGCTCTTCGAGGCCGCGGTGGACCGGAGGCCGGAGGCGATCGCCCTCTCCGCCGAGGGCGGCGCGAGCATCGATTATCGCACCCTCGACGAGCATGCCAATCGCCTGGCCCATCGCCTGATCGCCCTCGGCGTCGAGCAGGGCGCGCTGGTGGGCATCTCGGCCGATCGCTCGTTTTCTCTCGTCACTGGCATCCTCGCCATCGTCAAGGCGGGCGGCGCCTATGTTCCGCTCGATCCAGAGTATCCCGCCGAGCGGATCCGCTTCATGATCGAGGACGCCGGTCTCCGCTTCATCCTCGCACCCGATGATCTCGGCCGCCGGCTCCCCGAGGGCCCGTTCCAGATCGTCCCTCTCGACGCCGGCGCGCCGGCCGCCGACGCCGCGAGCCCCGGGCGCCCTCTCCCCCAGAGCGATGGAGAGAGCCTCGCTTATGTCATCTACACCTCCGGATCCACCGGTACCCCCAAGGGAGCGCTGATCCAGCAGCGCGCCGTGAGCCGGCTCGTCCTCGGGACCGACTATGTCACGCTCGGCCCCGAGGACCGGATCGCGTTCGCCTCCAACGTCTCCTTCGATGCCGCCACCTTCGAGATCTGGGGCGCCCTGCTCAACGGCGCTCGCCTCGTGCTCGTCCCACGCGACACGGCCCTCTCGGCGCACCGCCTCTCGGCGTTTCTGCGGAGCGAGGAGATCACGACGCTCTTCTTGACCACGGCGCTCTTCCAGGGCCTCGTGCGCGAGCAGCCGGCCATCTTCGAGACGGTCGGCACCTTGCTCTTCGGCGGAGAAGCCGTCGATCCGGCCATCGTGCGAAGGGCCCTCCCGCGCGGCCCGAGGCGCCTGCTCCATGTCTACGGTCCCACCGAGACCACCACCTTCGCCTCGTATTTCCTGGTCGAGAGCGTCCCGAGGGCGCGGCGACCGTGCCGATCGGCGGCCCGATCGCCAACACGCGGCTCTACGTGCTCGACCCGCATCGCAACGTCTGCCCGATCGGCGTCCCCGGGGAGCTCTACATCGGAGGCGACGGCGTGGCGCTCGGCTACCTCGACCGCCCCGAGCTCAACGCTGAACGCTTCGTGCCCGATCCCTTCGTGGAGGCCCGCCCCGGCGAGGCCCCCGCGCGGCTCTACCGCACCGGCGATCGGGTCCGCCGCCTGCCGGGTGGCGAGATCGTCTTCCTCGGTCGCTTCGATCACCAGATCAAGCTGCGCGGCTTCCGCGTGGAGCTCGGGGAGATCGAGGCCACGCTGCGCGCCTCTCCGCTGGTCGAGGACGCGGTCGTCCTGCTCCGCGAGGACGAGCCGGGCGAGCGACGTCTCTGCGCCTATGTGACCGGCCGCGACGGCGCCTCACCGTCCGAGGTCGAGCTGCGCCGCGCCCTCTCGGACACGCTCCCTTCGTACATGGTCCCGGCGGCCTTCGTGGTGCTGCTCGCGCTGCCGCTCACGGCCAACGGCAAGGTCGATCGGCAGGCGCTCCCGGCGCCCGAGGCGCGCGCGTCCGGCGAGGGCGCCCGCGTCCTGCCGCGCAGCTCGCTCGAAGCGATCATCGCGGGCCTGTTCGGCGAGATCCTCCGCGCCTCCCCGATCGGCGCCCACGACGACTTCTTCGCCCTCGGCGGCCACTCGCTCCTCGGCGCCCAGGTCATCGCCCGCCTGCGCGCGGTGATCGGCGTCGATCTCCCGCTCCGCGCGCTCTTCGAGGCGCCGACGCCCGCCCTGCTCGGGGCCCGCGTGGCGGTCGCCCTCGGCGCCGGCGCGCCCCTCGCCGAGCCGCCCGCGCGGACCGACGAGCGCTCGCCCTCGTTCGCCCAGGAGCGCCTCTGGCTCGTCGATCAGCTCAGCCCGCGCGATCCCGCCTACCTCGTGCCGCTCGCGCGCCGCCTCCTCGGGCGCCTCGACGCGGACGCGCTCCACCGCGCGCTCGACGAGATCGTTCGCCGCCACGAGGTCCTCCGCACCACGTTCACCGAGCAGGGAGGCCGCCCCGTCCTCGCGGTCCACCCCGGCGCTCGCATCCCCTTCCGGCAGAGCGTCCTCGGCGGCGACATCGAGGCCGCCGCCCGCGCCGAGATCGACGCCGAGGCCCGCGCTCCCTTCGATCTCGGCCGGGAAATCCCGATCCGCGCCCACCTCCTCACCCTGGGCGTTGACGATCATGTGCTCCTGTTGACGTTGCACCACATCGTGGCCGACGCCTTCAGCCTCGCGGTGCTCGATCGCGAGCTCGAGGCGCTCTACGGCGCCTTCCGGGCGGGGCACGCGTCGCCGCTCCCCGAGCTCTCGTTCCAGTACGCCGATTTCGCCGCGTGGCAGCGGAGGCGCCTCTCGGGCGCCGCGCTCGATCGCGCGCTCACCTACTGGAAGACCGAGCTCGGAGGTGCCCCGCCGGTGCTCGATCTGCCGCTCGATCGCCCCCGCCCGCCCGCGCAGTCGCACCGCGGCGCGCGCCGCAAGGTCGCGCTCGATCCGGCGCTCGTCGAGGCCCTCGCCGATCTCTCCCGCCGCCGCGGCGTCACCCTCTTCATGACCTTCCTCGCCGCGCTCGATGTCCTGCTCCACCGGCACACGGGGCAGGACGATCTCGTGGTCGGCGTCTCCACGGGCAACCGCGCGCTCGCCGAGACCGAGCAGCTCATCGGCTTCTTCGTCAACGCCCTCTGCCTGCGCGCTCGCCTCGGCGGTGCGATGCGCTTCGCGGACCTGCTCGCCCAGGTGAAGGAGACCTGTCTCGGCGCCTACGCCCACGAGGAGATGCCCTTCGAGCGCCTCGTCTCCGAGCTCGATCCCGGCCGCGATCTCGGCCGCTCCCCGCTCTTCCAGGTGATGCTCACCATGCAGGACGCGATCGCCCACCCGATCGCCCTGCCCGGCCTCTCGGTGCGTGAAGAAGGCGCCGAGAGCACCACGGCCAAGTTCGATCTCACCTTTCTGATCAGCGAGTCCGCCGGGACGAAGGTCGTCACCATCGAGTACGCCACCGATCTCTTCGAGGCCCGGACCATCGAGCGGATGCTCGATCGCTTCGTCCGCCTCCTCGGCGGGATCGCGGCGCGCCCCGAGGCGCCCATCGCCGAGCTCCCGCTGCTCGGCGACGAGGAGCGTCACACCCTGCTCGCGCAGTGGAACGATCCGGCCGGCGCGCCCGCGCTCGACCGGCCCCTCCACGCCCTCTTCGAGGCCGAGGTCGAGCGCGGGCCCGATCGGATCGCCCTCGTGGCCCCGGACGGGCAGCTCACCTTCCGTGCGCTCGCCGCCCGCGCCCGCGGCCTCGCGCTGCGCCTGCGCGCGCTCGGCGTGGAGCGCGACGGCGTGGTCGGGCTCCTCCTCGGCCGCACGACCGATTTCGTGACCGCCATGCTCGCGTCGCTCCTGGCCGGTGGAGCCTATCTCCCGCTCGATCCGTCGTACCCGGCGGCGCGCCTCCGCACGCTCGCCGAGGAGGCCGGGACGCGCGTCGTGGTGACCGCCGGCGGCGCGCCCTCCTGGCTCCCTCCCGGCGTGCGCGCGATCGATCTCGACGTGATCCGCGCCGCGCTCGACGAGACCGCTCCTCCCCGCCTCCCCGAGCACGCCGGGCCGCGCGATCTGGCCTATGTGCTCTTCACCTCGGGCTCCACCGGGCGCCCCAAGGCCGTGGCCATCGAGCACCGCTCGATCGTCAACTACGTCCTCGGCCTGCGCGATCGCCTCGCCCTGCCCGAGGGTGCGAGCTACGCGCATGTCTCCACGCTCTCGGCCGATCTCGGCAACAGCGTCCTCTTCCCGCCGCTCTGCCTGGGCGGCACCCTCCACCTGCTCTCGGACGAGGAGTCCCGCGATCCGGAGGCAGCCGCCGCGGCCCTGTCGAGCCGGAGCATCGACTGCCTCAAGATCGTCCCCTCCCACCTCGCGGCCTGGCTCGCGGGCGCGCGGCCGGAGCGCGTGCTCCCGCGGAAGCTCCTGATCCTCGGCGGCGAGGCGTCGACCTGGGAGCTGATCGCGCGGATCGAGGCGCTCCGCGCACACCGGCCCGACCTCCGCATCGTCAACCACTACGGCCCCACCGAGACCACGGTGGGCGTGCTGACCCATCCGATCGAGCCCGGTGTGCCGGGCGTTGGAGCACCAACGGTTCCCCTGGGGCGGCCCCTCCCGGGCAGCCGGGCCTACCTCCTCGACGCGTCGATGGCGCTCGTCCCGCCCGGCGTGCCCGGCGAGCTCTACCTCGGCGGGCTGGGGCTCGCCCGCGGCTACCTCGGCCGCCCGGATCTCACCGCCGAGCGCTTCGTCGCCGATCCGTTCGCCGCCGCGCCGGGCGAGCGGCTCTACCGCACCGGCGATCGCGCCCGCCACCTCTCCGACGGATCGCTCGTCTTCCTCGGCCGCCTCGATCACCAGGTGAAGATCCGCGGCTTCCGCGTCGAGCTCGGCGAGATCGAGGCCGCGCTCGCTGCCCACCCGGCCATCCGCGAGGCCGTGGTCATCGCCCGCGCCGGCGACGGAGGCGAGACCTCGCTCTCCGCCTACCTCGTCGCCTCGTCGGAGAGCAGGCCGGAGATCACCGAGGTCCGCGCGTTCCTCGAAGCCATGCTCCCCGCGCCGATGATCCCCGCGGCGTTCCTCTTCCTCGCCGCGCTCCCGCTCACCGCCAACGGGAAGATCGATCGGGCGGCGCTGCCCGCGATCACCGCCGAGCCCGCGTCCCCGGACGGCGCTCCCTCCACCCCGATCGAGGAGCTGCTCGCGTCGATCTGGGCCGATGTCTTCTCCCGGCCCACGATCGGCGTCCACGACCGCTTCGGCGATCTCGGTGGCCACTCGCTGCTCGCCATCCAGATCGTCGCCCGCGCGCGCGACGCCTTCCAGTGCCCGCTCCCGCTGCGCGCGATCTTCGAGCACCCGACCATCGCCGAGCTCGCCGCCCAGATCGCGAGCCTGCGCGGCGAGGGCGAGGCGCTCGTGCTCCCGCCGATCGTCGCGTCGACCGATCGCGCCGATCTCCCGCTCTCCTTCGCGCAGGAGCGGCTCTGGTTCTTGACGCAGCTCGAGCCCGAGAGCCCCTTCTACAACGTCCCGCTCGCGCTCCGCCTGCGCGGCGCGCTCGACGTGCCCGCCCTCGGTCGAGCGCTCTCCGCGCTCACCGCCCGTCACGAGGTCCTCCGCACCATCGTGCCGACCGTCGAGGGGCGCCCGCGGCCGGAGGTGATGCGCGCGATGGACATCGGCGTGCCGATCGACGATCTCGCCGCGCTGCCCGCAGCCGAGCGCGAGCCCGCGGCGATGGCGCGCGCCCTCGACGAGGCCGTGCGCCCCTTCGATCTCGCGCGCGGCCCGCTCCTCCGCGTGCGCCTCCTCCGGCTGAGCAGCGAGGAGCACCTCCTGATCCTCGTCCTGCACCACATCGTCTCGGACGCGTGGACGCGCGATCTCGTCTACCGCGAGATCGGCGAGCTCTACGCCGCCGCGGTCGAAGCTCGCCCGGCGCGCCTCCCCGATCTCCCCATCCAGTACGGCGACTATGCGCGCTGGCAGCGCGCCTCCCTCACCGGCGATATCGAGGAGCGCCTCCTCGCCTACTGGCGGAGCGCGCTCGACGGGGCGCCCCACGCGCTCGATCTCCCGGCCGATCGCCCGCGCCCCCGTGTCCAGTCCCACCGGGGCGGGCGCGTCTCGGTTACGCTCCCGGCCTCGCTGCGCGACGCCATCGAGGAGCTCTCTCGACGGCAAGGGGTCACGCTCTTCATGACCCTCGTCGCGGCCTTCGCCGTCCTGCTCCACCGGTACACGGCGCAGGCCGATTTCCTCGTCGGCACCCCGGCGGCGGGCCGCGCTCGCCGCGAGATCGAGCCTCTCCTCGGCTTCTTCGTCAACACCCTGGTGTTGCGGATCAAGATCGACGGCGCGATGACCTTCGACGCCTTGCTCGCGGCCGTGCGCGAGACCTGCCTCGGCGCCTACGCCCACGAGGATCTCCCCTTCGAGCGCCTCGTCCAGGATCTCTCGCCCGAGCGCGATCTCGGCCGCTCGCCGCTCTTCCAGGTGATGTTCACCTTCCACCGCGGCGCCCGCCCCGCCCTCGCGCTCCCCGGCCTCTCGATCGAGGAGACCGTGCTCGACAGCCGCGCCGCCAAGTTCGATCTCACCCTCGTGGCGAGCGACGAGCCGGGCGGCCTCCACTTGCTCGCCGAGTACGCGCTCGACCTCTTCGACGCCGCCACCCTCGACCGGATGCTCGGCCACCTCGCCGTGCTCCTCCAGGGGATCGCCGATCGCACCGGCGCGCCCATCCACGCGCTGCCCCTGCTCACCACCGCCGAGCGCGACGCGCTCTTGCCCCGGCAAATCCCGTCGTTGCCGATGGACGACACCGTGGTCACCTGGTTCGAGTCCCAGGTCGATCGCGCGCCGGATGCGATCGCGCTCCGCTTCGAGGGCCGGTCCCTCTCGTACGCCGAGGTGGAGTCGCGGAGCAACCGCCTCGCCCGGCACCTGCGAGCGCTCGGCGTCGGCCCCGAAGTGCTGGTGGGCCTGTGCCTCGGCCGCACGCCGGAGATGGTGATCGGCATGCTCGCCATCCTCAAGGCCGGCGGCGCCTACCTGCCACTCGACCCCGACTACCCCGCCGAGCGCCTCCGCTTCATGGTCGAGGACGCGGGCGCGCCGGTGCTGCTCACCGAGGAAGCGAAGCTCGATCTGCTGCCCGTCGAGGGCCGCGCCGTTCTCTGTATCGATCGCGATCGCGAGGCCATCGAGAGCGAGCCTTCCACGCGCCTCCCCCGCGCCGCCGGGCCGGAGCACCTCGCCTACGTGATCTACACCTCGGGCTCGACGGGCAAGCCCAAGGGGGCGCTCGTCACCCACGCCAACGTGGCGCGCCTCTTCTCCTCGACGCGCGCGTGGTTCCGCTTCGACGAGCGCGACACCTTCACCCTCTTCCACTCCTTCGCGTTCGACTTCTCGGTGTGGGAGATCTGGGGCGCCCTCGCGCATGGAGGGCGCCTCGTGATCGTGCCCTACTGGGTCAGCCGCGCGCCCGACGCGTTCCACGCGCTGCTCCTCGCCGAGCAGGTCACGGTGCTGAGCCAGACTCCATCCGCGTTCCGCCAGCTCGTTCGCGTCGAAGAGACGGCCGCGCCCAAGCTCTCCGCGCTGCGCCTCGTCGTCTTCGGCGGCGAGGCCCTGGATCTCGCCGATCTCCGCCCCTTCTGGGCCATCCACGGCGACGAGCGCCCCTCGCTCGTCAACATGTACGGCATCACCGAGACCACGGTGCACGTCACCTATCGCCCGCTCCGCCTCGCCGATCTCGATCGCGCCTGGGAGAGCGTGATCGGCGTGCCCATCCCCGACCTCACGGTCCATGTCCTCGGCCCGCACGGAGAGCTCGTGCCCACCGGGGTGCCCGGTGAGATGTTCGTGGGCGGCGCCGGCGTCGCGCGCGGATACCAGAACAGACCCGCGCTCACCGCCGAGCGCTTCGTCCCCGATCCCTTCTCCGTCCGACCCTCGGGCGCGCCTCTACCGGACGGGCGATCTCGCCCGCCGCCTCCCGTCCGGCGAGCTCGTCTACCTCGGCCGGATCGATCAGCAGCTCAAGATCCGCGGACACCGCGTCGAGCCCGGGGAGATCGAGGCGGTGCTCCTCAGTCACCCATCGGTGCGTGCAGCGGTGGTCCTCGGCCGCGAAGATCGCCCCGGAGAGAAGCGCCTCGTCGCCTACCTCGCGGGCGCGCCCGGCGAGGCGCTCACCGTCGGGGAGCTGCGAGCCTTCGTCAAGCAGCGGCTCCCCGAGCCGATGGTCCCATCGGCCTTCGTCCTCCTCGATCACCTCCCGCTCACCATCAACGGCAAGGTCGATCGCCGCGCGCTGCCCGCGCCCGAGGCCGCCGAGCAGCCCGCGCTCGATGGAGCCTTCGCCCCGCCGCGCGATCGGATCGAGGAGATCCTCTGCCAGATCTGGGCCTCCGTGCTCCGTGTCCCGAGCGTGGGCATCCACGACAACTTCTTCGAGCGCGGCGGCGACTCGATCTCGAGCATCCAGATCGTCGCCGCCGTGCAGAGGGCCGGGCTCCGCCTCACCCCGCGGCAGATCTTCGAGCACCAGACGGTGGCCGAGCAGGCCCACGTGGCGATCCCCGCCGGCGCTCTGGCAGCCGAACAAGGGCCGGTGATCGGCCCGGTCCCGCTGCTCCCGATCCAGCGCGCGTGGCTCGATCTCGACCCGCCGGAGCCGCACCACCACAACCAGGCGCTCCTCCTCGAAGCGACCCGGCCGCTCGATCCCGATCACCTCCGCCGGGCCCTCGCCGCGCTCCTCGTTCACCACGACATGCTCCGTGTCCGGCTCGGCCGCGTCGATTCCGTTTGGGCTCAAACGATCGCGCCCCCGAATGAGTCGCCGCCCGAGGCGCTCCTCGACCTGCTCGATCTGGCCGAGGTGCCGAACGCCGATCGAGATGCGGCGATCGAGGCGGAGGCGACCCGGATCCAGCGGAGCCTCGACCTCGCGCGCGGGCCGGTGATCCGCGCGCTGCTCGTCCGCGCGGGCGCGTCCGCGCCCGAGCGGCTGCTCCTCGCCGCCCACCACCTCGCCGTCGACGGCGTCTCCTGGCGCGTGCTCCTCGGGGACCTCTGGACCGCGTACGAGGCGATCGCCGCCGGCGCGCCGATCGCCTTGCCCCCGAAGACGACGTCGTACCGGGCGTGGGCAGAGCGCCTGCTCGAGCATGTGCGCTCGGGCGCGCGGGACGGTGAGGCGGGCTACTGGCTCTCGCCGCTGCGCAGCCGGGCTCGCCCGCTCCCGGCGGTTCCCGGCGACGATCTCGAAAAGGACGCAATCTCTGCGCTCTTCGAGCTCGACGAGAGCGCCACCGAGTCGCTCCTCCGCGAGGTGCCGGAGGCGTACCATACGCAGATCTCCGACGTGCTCCTCGCGGCCCTCGCCCCAGCCCTCGCGCGCTTCACCGGCTCCACCGTGGTGCTCGTCGATCTCGAAGGACACGGGCGCGAGGAGATCTTCCCCGACCTCGACGTGAGCCGGACCGTGGGTTGGTTCACGACCCTCTTTCCCGCCGTGCTGTCGATCGACGCCGATATCGACGCCTCGCCCGGCGCGCATCTCACGTCGATCAAGGAGCAGCTCCGGTCGATCCCCGAGCGAGGCCTCGGCTACGGTCTGCTCCGCTACCTCCGGGGCGACGCGTCGATCGAGCCCGCGCTCCGGGCCATGCCGGCCGCGGAGGTCGTGTGGAACTATCTCGGCCAGCTCGATCAGGCCCTGCCCGCGTCCGCGCCTCTCCGCTGGGCCGAGGGCCCGATCGGCCCCTCGAAGAGCCCTCTCCAGCGTCGCGGCCACGCCCTCGATCTCAACGCCCACGTGATCGGCGGTCGCCTCCGCCTGCGCATCGCCTACGGCGCGCGCCGCTTCTCCCGGGCGATGATCGAAGAGCTCGGCGCGTCCTTCCTCGCCTCGCTGCGCCGCCTCATCGAGCATTGCCGCTCGCCCGGAGCCGCCGGGTACTCGCCCTCCGACTTCACCAAGGTGAAGCTCGATCAGCAGGAGCTCGACGACGTGCTCGACGATCTCGACGACCTCGATGATCTCGACGAACAGGAGCTCGGCTGAGATGAGCCGGAAGAACGTCGAGGACATTTATCCGCTCTCCCCGATGCAGCAGGGGATGCTCTTCCAGACGCTCTACGCGGAGGAGCCCGGCGTCTACGTCGTGACCCACGCCTTCACCCTCGAAGGCCCGCTCGACGCCGCCGCGTTCCAGCGCGCCCTGCAAGACGTGGTCGATCGCCACGCCGTGCTCCGCACCGCCTTCCTCTGGGAGCGCCGCGAAGCACCCCTCCAGGTCGTGCGCGAGAAGGTCAAGGTCCCGCTCACCGTCGACGATCTGCGCGCGCTCTCCGCGGAGGAACAGGTCGAGCGCCTCCGCCGCCACCGGGACGACGATCGGCGCCGCGGCTTCGATCTCACCCGCCCGCCGCTGCTCCGCGCCGCGCTCTTCCGCCTGGGCGATACGCGCCATCGCCTGCTCCTCAGCCTCCATCACATCCTGCTCGACGGCTGGTCGCTGCCCATCGTCCTCGACGAGCTCTTTCGCCTGCACGCCGCCCACCGCGAGGGCCGCGCGCTCCGCCTCGATCGTCCCCGCGCGTACGGCGAGTACATCGCCTGGCTCGGCAAGCAGGACAAAGACCGGCTCGCGGCCTTCTGGAAGGCGCGCCTCCGGGGCCTCTCCGAGCCCACCCCGCTCGGCGTCGATCGACCCCTCTCCGCGTCCGCAGGTCTCGCCCGGTTCGGCGAGCTGCGGCGCGCGCTCTCGGACGACGTCTCGACCCGGATCGCCGCGTTCTCCCGCCGCCACCCGATCACCGCCGGCACGCTCTTCCACGGGGCGTACGCGCTCCTGCTCTCCCGCTACAGCGGCGAGGACGACGTGCTCTTCGGCGCCACCGTCTCCGGCCGCGCGGCACCCATCCCCGGCATCGAGTCCATGGTGGGCCTCTTCATCAACACGGTCCCCTCCCGGGTCACGATCGATCCGGACGCCCGGGTGCTCGACTGGCTCACCGCGCTCCAGGCCCGCTTGAACGAGCTGCGCGACGTGGAGCACGGCGCGCTCGTCGACGTGCAGGGGCAGAGCGAGATCCCCCGGGGCCAGCCGCTCTTCGAGAGCTTACTCGTGTTCGAGAACTTCCCCTTCGACGGGTCGAGCTGGGATCGCCCCGGCGGGCTCAGGGTGATCGAGCAGTCCACGATCGAGCATACCGACATCCCGCTCACCGTCGTCGGCGCGCTGCGCGACCGGGTCCACCTCAAGCTCGGCTACGATCTGCGCCGCTTCGACGCCGCCGCCATCGAGCGGATGATGGGCCACCTCGAGGCGCTGCTCCTCCGGCTCGCCGAGCGCCCCGATCGGCGCCTCGGCGAGATCTCGATACTCGTTGACGAGGAGAGACATCGTCTCCTCGTGGAGCACAACGCGACCGACGCCCCGCTCCCCGACCCGGCCCTCGTGCATGCCCTCGTCGAGGAGCAAGCCGAGGCGACCCCCGACGCCATCGCGGTGCGGTGCGAGGGACAGGCGATCTCCTATGGATCCCTGCGCGCGCGGGCTCACCGCCTCGCCCACCTGCTCCGCGCCGAGGGCGTCGCGCCCGAGGTGCTGGTCGGCGTGCTCCTGCGCCGCACCCCCGCGCTGGTGGAGGCGCTCCTCGCGGTGCTCGCCGCCGGCGGCGCCTATGTCCCCCTCGATCCGGATCTGCCGCCGGATCGCCTCTCGTTCTTCCTCGACGACGCCGCGCCGCCGGTGCTGCTCACCGAGGAGGCGCTGCTCGATCGCCTGCCGCCCACGGGCGCCAGGGTGATCTGCCTCGACCGGGACCGGGCGATGATCGACGAGCAGCCGTCGTCCCGCCCGGCGAGCGGCGTCATGAGGCACCACCCCGCGTACGTGATCTACACCTCCGGCTCCACCGGCCGCCCGAAGGGTGTCGTTCTCCTTCACGAAGGCGTCGTCAACTACCTTACCTTCGCCCGATCGAGCTATCGCGCGCACGAGGGGACAGGCGCTCCGGTCCACTCGTCGATTGGCTTCGATCTCACCGTCACGAGCCTCTTCGTCCCCCTCGTCTCGGGCAAGACGGTCACCTTGATCCCCGAGTCGCGCGGCGTGACCGGCCTCTCCGCCGCGCTCCAGGGCAACCCCTCGTTCAGCCTGGTCAAGCTCACCCCCGCGCACCTCGATCTGCTCGCGCAGTCGCTCCCGCCGGGCGACGCAGCCGGGGCGACGGGCGCCTTCGTCATCGGCGGGGAGGCGCTCTTCGCCGAGCACCTCGCGTTCTTCAACGCGCATGCGCCGGAGACGCGGCTCATCAACGAATACGGGCCCACCGAGACGGTGGTGGGGTGTTGCGTCCACGAGGTCCCGGCCGGCGAGCTCGCCCGAGGGCCCGTCCCGATCGGCCGGCCCGTCGCCAACACCCGCCTCTACGTGCTCGACGCGCGCCGCGAGCCCGTGCCCATCGGCGTCGCAGGCGAGCTGTACATCGGCGGCGTCCAGGTCGGCCGGGGCTACCTGCACCGCCCGGATCTCACCGCCGAGCGCTTCCTGCCCGATCCCTTCTCCGCGAGGCCCGACGCCCGCCTCTACCGGACCGGAGACCGCGTGCGCCGGCTCGAGAACGGCGATCTCGTGTTCCTCGGCCGGAGCGATCTCCAGGTGAAGATCCGGGGCTACCGGATCGAGCTCGGCGAGATCGAAGCCGTGCTCGCGCGCTGCCCCGGCGTCCGCGAGGTCGCGGTCACCGTTCGTCACGACGCGCCGGGCACACCTCGCCTCGTGGCCTATCTGGTGATCGGAGAGGGCTTTGCCGGCGCCGACGAGATACGCAGTCTGGCCCGCCGCGAGCTCCCCGAGGTGATGGTCCCCTCGGTCCTCGTCGTCCTCCCGGCGCTGCCGCTCACCGCCCATGGCAAGGTCGATCGAAAGGCTCTCCCGGCGCCTGGAGAGAGCGCCTGGGCGACGGCCGCCATCGAGCCTCGGGGGCCTGTCGAGCAGGCCATCGCGACCATCTTCGCCGAGGTGCTCCGCGTCCCGCCCGCCTCGGTGGGCGCCGAGAGCAGCTTCTTCGATCTCGGCGGTCACTCCCTCCTGGCGACCGCGGCCCTCTCCCGCATCAGCAGCGCCTTTGCGATCAACCTGCCCCTCCGCGCCCTCTTCGACGCGCCCACGCCCGCGTCGCTCGCGGCGCGGGTCGAGGCCGCTCTGCGCGGCGGCGCGACGCCGGAGCGATCCCCGATCACCCCTGGATCCATCGAGGGCGAGCGCCCGCTCTCGTTCGCCGAAGAGCGCCTGTGGTTCCTGAGCCAGCTCGCGCCGGACGATCCTTCTTACGTTGTCTCGCTCGCGTTCCGGCTCCGCGGTCCCCTCGATGTCCCGGCGCTCTCCTCCGCGCTGCGCGAGATCTCGGCTCGCCAGGCCATCCTCCGGACTACCTTCCCTTCGAGGGACGGGCGCGCCATTGCCATTGTCGCAGCCGAGCCCTCAGGCACGCTCCCGCTCGTCTCCCTCGAAGAGCTGGACCCCTCTTCCCGCGCCGCGGAGATCGAGCGCCGCGCTTCCCTCGAATCCCGGACACCGATCGACATCGCCCGGGGCCCGCTCCTCCGCACAACCCTCCTCCGCTTCGATGAAAGCGACCACGCCCTCCTCCTGAGCCTCCATCACATCGCCTCCGATGCATGGACCATCGGCCTCCTCCAGCGGGAGATCGGCGCGCTCTACGCCGCTCTCTCCGCGGGCCGGCCATCCCCGTTGCCTCCGCTCCCCGTCCAGGTCTCCGATGTCGCGCGCTGGCAGCGCCTGAGCACCTCCGACGAGGCCTCGCAAAGGGCGCTCGCGTACTGGACCGATCACCTCGAAGGCGTCGGCCTGGTCCTCGATCTCCCGGGCGATCAACCGCGCCCCGCCGAGCCCAGCCACCGCGGCGGGCGAACGAGCTTTGTGCTCTCGAAGCCCGTCTCCAGGGCGCTCGTCGATCTGTCCCGCCGCGAGGGCGCGACGCTCTTCATGACCCTGCTCGGCGCCTTCGTCACCTTGCTTCATCGCCTGAGCGGACAGACCGATTTCACGGTGGGGACGCCGATAGCCAACCGCTCCCGCCCCGAGATCGAAGGCCTCTTCGGCCTGTTCATCGACACCCTCGTCCTCCGGGCCCGCCCTTCCCCGGAGCAGTCGTTCCGCGAGCTCCTCGCCCAGATCAAGGCCACCTGCCTCGGCGCCTACGCGCACCAGGATCTGCCCTTCGAGCGCCTGGTCGAAGCCCTCGCCGTCGAGCGCGATCTCGGGCACTCTCCGCTCTTCCAGGTGATGTTCACCGTGGAGCGCCACGGCTCACCAGCCCTCGAGCTACCCGGCCTCCACGTCGAGCGGGTGACCGTCCGCGCCGAGACCGCCAAGCACGAGCTCTCCCTGGCCTTCGTCGAGGAAGAGCAGGGCCTCGCCGGCCTCGTCGAGTACAGCCGCGATCGCTTCGAGCCAGCCACCATCGACCGGTGGATCGCCGAGCTTTGCACCTTGCTCGAAGGCATCGTCAAGGCACCCGATCAGCGCCTCGGCCGGCTCCCTCTCTTGCCGGAGCCTGAGCGGCAAACGCTGCTCGCCTGGAACGCGACGGAGGCCGCCTATCCCGAGGGCCGGACGTTCATCGACCTCTTCGAGGCGGAGGCCGAGAAGACCCCTGAAGCGCTCGCCCTCGTCTTCGGCGATCAGGAGATCACCTATCGAGCCCTCGCCGAGCGATCGCGCCGCCTCGGCCGTTTGCTGCGCAAGCGCGGCGTGGGCCCCGAGAGCCGCGTGGGCCTCTCCCTCCCTCGCTCCCCATCGCTGATCGCCTCCGTGCTCGGTATCTGGCAGGCGGGAGGCGCTTATGTGCCGCTCGACCCGGGCTACCCCGAAGAGCGCCTCTCCTTCATGATGGCCGACGCGGAGCTCTCGTTGCTCGTCAGCGATCGCGAGACGGCCGCGCGCCTCCCTCGCAGCGCTGCCCAGGTGCTCTGCCTCGACGAGGTGCAAGCCTCGCTCGACGCAGAGAGCGCCGCGCCGCTCGATATCGTCTCCACGGCGGACAGCGCCGCCTACGTGATCTACACCTCGGGCTCGACAGGGCAGCCCAAGGGGGTCGTCGTCGAGCACCGCGGTCTCGGCAATGTCGGAGAGGTGCACCGGCGCTCGTTCGGGGCCGGTCCAGGCGAGCGAGCCTTGCAGTTCTCGTCGATCAACTTCGACGCCTCGGTGTGGGAGCTGTGCATGGGGCTCTTGACGGGCGGGGCGCTGGTGCTGGCCGACAAGGAGTCGCTGCTGCCCGGTCCGGGGCTTCTGTCGCTGCTCCGGAGCCAGCGTGTCACGATGTGGACGGTGCCGCCGTCGGTGCTTGGCGCGTTGCCGTTCGAGGAGCTGCCGGATCTGCGGACGATCGTGGTGGCGGGCGAGGCGTGCCCCGAGGAGCTGGTGAATCGTTGGGCGCCTGGGCGTCATTTCTGGAACGCCTATGGGCCGACGGAGACGACGATCTGCGCGACGATGGGGGAGTGCAGGGCAGGGGAGGGGAAGCCGAGCATCGGCAAGCCGATCGCCAACATGCACGTGGTGGTGCTCGATGGTCAGAACGACCTCGCGCCGATCGGGGTGCCCGGGGAGCTGTGCATCGGCGGTGTGGGGCTCGCGCGTGGATATCTGAAGCGGGAGGAGCTGACTGCGGCGCGCTTCATCGTGAGCCCGCTCGGAGGGCGGCTGTACCGGAGCGGAGATCGGGCGAGGTGGAGGGCGGATGGGACGCTGGAGTACCTGGGTCGCCTGGACGAGCAGGTGAAGCTTCGCGGCTTCCGGATCGAGCTCGGGGAGATCGAGGAGGCGTTGCGCCGCCAGCCCGGCATCGAGGACGCCGTGGTGATGGCCCGTGAGGCGCGCTCCGGCGAGCGCGCGCTCGTGGCGTATGTGGTGGGGTCTGCCGAGAATGCCGGCGCGGCCGGCCTCGACAGGGCGCTGCGCAAGATCCTCCCGGACGCCATGGTCCCATCGCTCTTCGTCCGGCTCCCGGCGCTGCCCCTCTTGCCGAACGGCAAGGTCGATCGGCGCGCGCTCCCCGCCCCGGCCGATCGGGTCGAAGAGCGCATGTCCCTCGGGCCCCGCAGCCCGATCGAGGAGGCCGTCACATCCATCTTCGCCGAGGTGCTCCGCCTCCCGCGCGTGGACGCCGGAGAGAGCTTCTTTGCCATCGGCGGGCACTCGCTCCTCGCCACCCAGGTGATGGCGCGAATCCGTTCGGCGCTCGGCGTCGATCTGCCGCTCCGTTCGCTCTTCGAGTCGCCCGCTCCCGCCGATCTCGCGCGCCTCGTCGAGGCCGCGCTGCGGGGCGAGCCCCGCCTCGTCGCGCCCCCGATCGTCCCTGTCCCCCGCGCGGGCGATCTCCCGCTCTCCTTTGCCCAGGAGCGCCTCTGGTTCTTGAACCGCCTCGAGCCGGAGGACACCTCGTATGTCGTCCCCATCGCCCTCCGGATCGGCGGCCGCCTCGACGAGGACGCGCTCGGCCGCGCGCTCGCGGCGCTCGCTCGCCGTCACGAGGTCCTGCGCACCACCTTCGCTTCCCGGGACGGCCGGCCGATCCAGGTCATTCACGAGGATCGATATCCCACCCTCGGCATCGAAGACCTCGGTAAGCTCGCCGATCCCGAAGCTGCGATGAGGGCGCGGGCCGCCGCGGAGCGTGGCCATCCCTTCGATCTCGAGCGAGGCCCGCTCCTCCGGGCGACGCTCCTCCGCCTCTCGCCCGACGATCGCGTCCTCTTGCTCACCATGCACCATATCGTCTCCGACGCATGGTCGAACGGGATCCTCGTCGGAGAGCTGTTCACTCTTTATGGAGCCGAGGTCGAGGGGAGACCCTCGCCGCTGCCCGATCTGCCCGTCCAGCACGCCGATCACGCGGCCTGGCAGCGCCGCTGGCTCGACGGCGAGGTGCTCGCCCGCGAGCTCGACCACTGGAAGACCGCGCTGCGCGGCGCGCCCGAAGCCCTCGATCTCCCCTCGGATCGCCCGCGCCCCAAGGTCCCTTCGCGGCGCGGCGCCTGGGCCTCCGCGCTCGTCTCCCCCGAGGTCGCGCGGGGCCTCGAAGCACTGTCGCGGCGCTCGGGCACGACGCTCTACATGACCTTGCTCGCGGCCTTTTACGTCCTGCTCCAGCGCTGGACCGGGCAACGCGATCTCGTGGTGGGCACGCCCATCGCCAACCGGACCCACACCGAGACCGAGCGCCTCATCGGCTTCTTCATCAACACCCTCGTGCTCCGGACACAGGTCGACGACGACCTCACCATCGCCGAGCTCCTCGGCCGCGTGCGGGAAACCTGCCTCGCCGCCTACGCCCACCAGGATCTGCCCTTCGAGCGCCTCGTGCAGGAGCTCGCGCCCGAGCGCGATCGCAGCCGGACGCCGCTCTTCTCGGTGATGTTCGGTCTCCAGAACACCCCCCGCGACATCCCCGCGCCCCAAGGGCTCTCCCTCGCCTGGGTGGGCGCGCCGGGGACGGCGTCGAAATTCGATATCACCCTCGGCATGGCCCAGGGCCCCGAGGGGCTCCTCGCCTCCATCGAGTACGCCGAGGACCTCTTCGACCGGCCCACCATCGAGCGGATGCTGGCGCATTTCTTCAACGTGCTCGCGGCCTTCGCGTCGGGCGAGGCGAAGACGCTCGGCGATGTGTCGATCCTCTCCGCCGCCGAGCGGCAAACGCTCCTCGTCGACTGGAACCGGACGGCCGCCGACTACCCCCGTGGAGAGACGTTCCCCGCCCTCTTCGAGGCCCAGGTCGACAGGGATCCTTCGGCGCCGGCGCTGCTCTTCGGCGACGAGACATGGAGCTACGGCCGCCTCGACGAGCATGCCAATCGGCTCGCCCACCACCTCCGCCGCTTCGGCGTCGGCCCCGAGGTCCGCGTCGGGATCTCCATGCGCCGCCGCCCCGAGGTGGTGGTTTCGCTCCTTGCGGTCATGAAGGCCGGCGGCGCTTACGTGCCCATCGATCCCAACTATCCACGGGATCGCATCGAGCTCATCCTGGAGGACGCTGGCATCGCCGTGCTGCTCACCGAGGAGCAGGTGCTCGACGAGCTGCCGGCCCTGCTCATGCCGGCGATCACCCTCGACTCGGGCTGGCCGAGCGTGGCCGCCGAGCCCGCCGATCGGCTCGCGTCGAGAGGCGGAGTCGAGCGCGCCGCCTACGTGATCTACACGTCTGGATCGACGGGGCGCCCCAAGGGGGTGGTGGTCGAGCACCGCGGCCTCGGCAACGTCGCCGAGGTGCACCGCCGGGCCTTCGGCGTCGGCCCCGGGAGCCGCGTCTTGCAGTTCTCGTCGATCAGCTTCGACGCCTCCGTGTGGGAGATGTGCATGGCGCTGCTCAACGGCGCTGCGCTGGTGATCGCGCCCGAGGAGCAGATGCTCCCCGGGCCGGATCTCGTGCGCTTGCTCCGCGCGCAGGGCGTCACGCACCTCACCGCGCCTCCCTCGGCGCTCTCGGTGATGCCCGACGACGAGATCCCCTCGCTCGGGACGCTCATCGTGGCGGGCGAGGCCTGCCGGGCGGCGATCGTCGATCGCTGGGCCCCTGGACGGCGCTTCTTCAACGCCTATGGCCCCACCGAGGCCACCATCTGCGCGAGCATGACCGAGTGCCGCGCCGGCGAGGGGAGCCCGAGCATCGGACGTCCCATCGCCAACGTGACGATCGTGCTGCTCGACGAGGCCCTCCGCCTCGTGCCGGTCGGCGTCCCGGGCGAGCTCTACATCGGCGGCGTGGGCCTCGCGCGCGGCTACCTGAACCAGCCCGATCTCACCCGCGAGCGCTTCGTGCAAAGCCCCTTCGACCCCGGAGAGCGCCTCTATCGCACAGGCGATCTCTGCCGCTATCGACTGGATGGAAACATCGATTTCCTCGGGCGCGTCGACGAGCAGGTGAAGATCCGCGGCTACCGGGTCGAGCTCGGCGAGATCGAGGCGGTGCTCGCCGGGCACCCGGACATCGCCGAGGCGGCGGTGGCCGCGCGGGACGACGCCTCGGGCACGAAGACGCTGGTCGCCTATTTCGTGGCCGCGGGAGGCGCGCCCGAGATCGCCTCTCTCCGCGCCTTCCTGGCCGAGCGGCTCCCCGAGCACATGCTCCCTTCGGCCTATGTGCCTTTGCTCGCCTTGCCGATCGGGCCCACCGGCAAGGTCGATCGCAAGGCGCTCCCTGCGCCGGAGGCGCGCGCCGGGCTCGGCGTCACGGTGGCCCCGCGCGATCCGATCGAGGACCTGCTCGTGGGGATCTGGGAGGATGTGCTCGAGATCCCGGAGGTCGGCATCTTCGACGACTTCTTCGATCTCGGCGGCCACTCATTGCTCGCGACGCAGGTGATGGGGCGGATCGCGGCGGTCCTCGGCGTCGAGATCCCGCTTCAAGCCCTCTTCGAGGCGCCGACGGTCGCCGGTCTCGCCGAGCGCGCCGGCCTCGCCCTCCGCGCCCCGGGGAGCGCGCCTGTCCCCTCGATCGAGCCCGCTTTGCCGGGGACGATGCGCGTCGCCTCATTTGCCCAGGAGCGCCTCTGGTTCCTCGCGCAGCTCGAACCGGACAGCGCATCGTACGTTGTCCCGATCCTCGCCCGCTATCACGGCAAGCTCGATATCGCCGCCCTCGAGCGCGCCCTCGCCGAGGTGATCGCTCGCCACGAGGTCCTCCGCACCACCTTCTCCCTCGACGGTGAGCATCTGCGCCTCCACGTCCACGAGGCGGCGCCCATCGCGTTGCCGGTCACATCGCTGCTCGATCTCGATCCGGGCGAACGAGAGCATGCCGCGCTGCGCGAGGTGGCCATCGAGGCGAGCCGCCCGATCGATCTCGGCGCGGGCCCGCTCCTCCGGGGGAGGATCTTCATCCTCGGTGAAGACGAGCACGCCCTCCTGCTCGTGCTCCACCACATCGTCGCCGACGCCTGGGCGATCGGCGTGCTCAACCGCGAGCTCGGCCTCACCTACGCGTCCTTCGCCGCCGGCCTGCCATCGCCGCTCCCCGCGCTCTCGATCCAGTACGCCGACTACGCGGCTTTCCAGCGCCGCCTCCTCACCGGCGAGGTCCTGGCCGCCGAGCTCGCGTATTTCCGCGACGCGCTCGGCGACGCGCCCGTCGCCCTCGATCTCCCCACCGATCGCCCGCGCCCCGCGGTGCCCACCCACCGCGGCGCCCGGCGCCCGATCGCGTTCTCTCCCGCGCTCTCCCGCGCGCTCGTCACGCTCTCTCGAGAGCAGGGCGTGACGCTCTTCATGACCTTGCTGGCGGCCCTCGGCGTGCTCCTCCACCGCCTCACCGGCCAGCGCGATCTCCTCGTCGGCACCCCGATCGCCAACCGCAGCCGGGCCGAGACCGAGGCGCTCATCGGCTTCTTCCTCAACACCCTTGTCCTGCGGCTCAAGCCCTCTCCCGAACAAGCCTTCTCCGCCCTGCTCGCCGAGGTCAAGAAGACCGCGCTCGGCGCCTATGCGCACCAGGAGGTGCCCTTCGAGCGCCTCGTGCAAGAGCTCTCTCCGGGGCGCGATCTCAGCCGCGCCCCGCTCTTCCAGGTGCTGTTTTCCCTCCAGAACGCCCCGGGCGAAGCCCTGGAGCTGCCGGGGCTCGACCGGCGGTCCTGGGGCGTGGAGAACACCACCTCCAAGTTCGATCTGAGCATCCTCCTCGCCGAGGGCGATCAAGGCATCTTCGGCTCGGTGATCTACAGCCTCGACCTCTTCGACGCCGCCACCATCGATCGGTGGATAGGTCACCTCCAGATCCTCCTCGAAGCGCTCGCCGCCGATCCTTCGCTCCCGGTGGGCGATCTCCCGCTCCTCTCCGGCGAAGAGCGGCGCCGGATCCTCGTCGCCTGGAACGACACCGATTTCTCCTTCCAAACCGATCTCTTCGCCCACCAGCTCTTCGAGCGGGAGGCCCGTCGCGCCCCGGACGCGATCGCGCTCCTCTTCGAGGATCGGACGCTCACCTACCGCGCGCTCGACGCGATGAGCCGCCGCCTCGCCGCGCGGCTCGCCGCCCTCGGCGCCGGCCCCGATCGCCTCGTCGGCGTCTGTTTGCCTCGCTCGCTCGACATGGTGGTGGCCGTCCTCGCCGTGCTCCGGGCCGGCGCCGCCTATGTCCCGCTCGATCCCGAATATCCCCGGGAGCGCCTGGGTTTCATGATCGAGGACGCGGCCGTCCCCGTGCTCGTGACCTGGACCGAGATCGCAGAGCGCCTCCCGCCTCACAAGGCCGAGGTCATCATCCTCGATCTCGACGCGATGGCGATCGACGACGAGCCTGCTCCGCCCCTGGAGACAGCCAATCTCGCGCCCGATCACCTCGCCTACGTCGTCTACACCTCCGGCTCCACGGGGGCGCCCAAGGGGGCGATGAACACCCAGGGAGCGCTGCGCAATCGCCTCCTCTCGATGCAAGAGGCCTTTCCGCTCTCGCCGAGTGATCGCCTCCTCCACAAGACCCCTTTCAGCTTCGATGTCTCCGTCTGGGAGCTGCTCTGGCCGCTCACCGCCGGCGCGAGCCTCGTCATCGCGTCTCCGGCGCTCCACCGCGACGCCGGCTACCTCGCCCGGATCATCGCCGAGCGCGGGGTCACGGCGCTCCACTTCGTCCCCTCGATGCTCCGCGTCTTCCTCGACGAGCCCGCCGCCCGCGACTGCCGCTCTCTCCGGCTGGTCTTCTCCGGTGGAGAGGCGCTCACCCCGGATCTCTGCGATCGCTTCTTCGACGTGATCGAGGGCGCCGCCCTCCACAACCTCTATGGTCCGGCCGAGGCGGCCATCGATGTCACCACCTGGCCTTGCCGGCGCGGCGCGGCCACCATCCCGATCGGCCGCCCGTTCCACAACGTGCGCGCCTACATCCTCGACGAGCGCGGCGCCCCGGTGCCCGTCGGCGTGCGCGGCGAGCTGTACCTCGGTGGCGTGCAGGTCGGCCGCGGCTATCTCGGTCGCCCCGCGCTGAGCGCCGAGCGCTTCCTGCCCGATCCCTTCTCCGGCGCGAGCACCGGCAAGCTCTATCGGACCGGCGATCACTGCCGCTTCTCGCCGTCCGGTGACATCGAGTATCTCGGCCGCGCCGATCAGCAGGTCAAGCTCCGCGGGGTCCGCATCGAGCTCGGCGAGATCGAGGCCGTGCTCCGCCGCGTCCCGGGCGTGCACGACGCCGCGGCCATGGTGCGCGAGGACTCCCCGGGAGAGCGTCGCCTCGTCGCGTATCTCGTCTCCGACGCTGCGCCCGCGGCCGCGGAGCTGCGCGCGCTCCTCGGCGCGCACCTCCCCGAGCCCATGATCCCCGCGGCCTTCGTCGCCCTCCCCGCGCTCCCGCTCTCTCCCAACGGCAAGGTCGATCGCGCAGCCTTGCCCGCGCCCGCGGCGAGCGCTCCACGCGACGATCTCACCGCGCCGCGGACACCGGTGGAAGAGGCGATCGCCGGCCTCTTTGCCGAGCTGCTCGGCCTCGCCGAGGTGAGCGTTCACGACGACTTCTTCGCCTGCGGAGGACACTCGCTGCTCGCGACGCGGCTCGTCGCCCGCCTGCGCGCCCTCTTCCAGATCGACCTGCCGTTGCTCAAGATCTTCGAGCGACCCACCGTCGAGGGCCTCGGCGCCGAGGTCGAGGCGGCGCTCCGCGGCGGCACCGCGACGGCCGAGCCGCTGATCCGGCTCGACCGATCAGCGCCGCTCGAGCCCTCGTTTGCCCAGGAGCGCCTCTGGTTCTTGAACGAGCTGTCGCCCGGCGACACGACCTATCTGCTGCCGAGCGCCGTGCGGATCAGAGGCCCGCTCGACCCCATGACGCTCCATCGCGCGCTCGCCGCCGTCGCCCGCCGCCACGAGATCCTCCGCGCCCATTTCCCCATGATCGACGGCCGGCCCCGGCTCGTCGTGCGAGGCGATCCCGAGCTCGCCATGCCCGTGGTCGATCTCGGCCCGATCTCCGCGGCAGAGCGCGAGGCCCGCGTCGCCGAGGAGACCGCGACCGAGGCGCGCCGCCCCTTCGACCTCGCCGCAGGGCCGCTCGTCCGGGCGCGTCTGCTCCGCTTCGGTAACGAGGACTCTCTCCTTCTGTTGACGATGCACCACATCGTCTCCGACGCCTGGTCCCGCGGCATCTTCGATCGCGAGCTCTGGCTCGGCTATCGAGCACTCTCCCGCGGCGAGCCGCCCCCGCTCGCCGATCTCCCGATCCAGGTCGCCGATCACGCGGCATGGCAACGCCGCCTGCTCGCCGGCCCCGAGGGCGCCCGCCTCCTCTCGTACTGGACCGAGCAGCTCCGCGGGGCCCCGGGGACGCTGGATCTCCCGACCGATCGCCCCCGCGCCGCCCGCGTCTCTTCGCAGGGCGGCCAGCGCGCGCTCGCTCTCCCGAAGGCGCTCGGTCGGTCCCTCGAAGCCCTCGCGCGCACCGAGGGGGTGACTCCCTTCATGGTCGGGCTCGCGGCCTTCTCCGCCTTCCTCCACCGTATCACCGCAGAACGAGATCTGGTGATCGGCACCCCGATCGACAACCGGAGCCGGGCCGAGCTGTTGCCGCTCATCGGCTTCTTCGTCAACACCCTGGCCCTGCGTGTCCGCCCGTCCCCGGCGCTGTCGTTCCGTGCCTTGCTCGGCCAGGTCAAGCAAACCTGCCTTGGCGCTTATGCCCACCAGGAGCTGCCCTTCGAGCGCCTGGTCTCGGAGCTGTCACCCGAGCGGGATCTCGCCCACTCCCCGCTCTTCTCGGTGATGTTCCTCCACCAGCGCCCCGGCGGTCAGGCACCCTCCGTCCCGGGCCTCGATCTCCACCCGGTGAGCATCGCCGGCACCGTCGCCAAGCTCGACCTCACTCTCGCCTTGATCGAGGGGCGAGATGGCCTTTCCATCGCCATCGAGTACCGGAGCGAGCTCTTCGACCCCGCGACCATCGACCGGATGCTGGAGCGATTTGCCGTCCTTCTCCAGGGCATAATCCACTCCCCCGGCGCACCTCTCGCCGATCTTCCCCTCTTGCCAGCCCCCGAGCGGCGAACGCTGCTCGCCTGGAACGCAATGGAGGCCGCCTATCCCGAGGGCCGGACGTTCATCGAGCTCTTCGAGGCCCAGGCCGAGAAGACCCCCGAAGCGCTCGCCATCGCCTTCGGCGATCAAGAGATCACCTATCGAGCCCTCGCCGAGCAGTCGCGCCGCCTCGGCCGTCTGCTGCGCAAGCGCGGCGTGGGCCCCGAGAGCCGCGTGGGCCTCTCCCTCCCTCGCTCTCCATCGCTGATCGCCTCCGTGCTCGGCATCTGGCAGGCGGGAGGCGCTTATGTGCCGCTCGACCCGGGCTACCCCGAAGAGCGCCTCTCCTTCATGATGGCCGACGCGGAGCTCTCGTTGCTCGTCAGCGATCGCGAGACGGCCGCGCGCCTCCCTCGCAGCGCTGCCCAGGTGCTCTGCCTCGACGAGGTGCAAGCCTCGCTCGACGCAGAGAGCGCCGCGCCGCTCGATATCGTCTCCACGGCGGACAGCGCCGCCTACGTGATCTACACCTCGGGCTCGACGGGGCGGCCCAAGGGGGTCGTGGTCGAGCACCGCGGCCTCGGCAACGTGGCCGAGGTGCACCGGCGCTCGTTCGGGGCCGGTCCAGGCGAGCGAGCCTTGCAGTTCTCGTCGATCAACTTCGACGCCTCGGTGTGGGAGCTGTGCATGGGGCTCTTGACGGGCGGGGCGCTGGTGCTGGCCGACAAGGAGTCGCTGCTGCCCGGTCCGGGGCTTCTGTCTCTGCTCCGGAGCCAGCGTGTCACGATGTGGACGGTGCCGCCGTCGGTGCTTGGCGCGTTGCCGTTCGAGGAGCTGCCGGATCTGCGGACGATCGTGGTGGCGGGCGAGGCGTGCCCCGAGGAGCTGGTGAATCGTTGGGCGCCTGGGCGTCATTTCTGGAACGCCTATGGGCCGACGGAGACGACGATCTGCGCGACGATGGGGGAGTGCAGGGCAGGGGAGGGGAAGCCGAGCATCGGCAAGCCGATCGCCAACATGCACGTGGTGGTGCTCGATGGTCAGAACGACCTCGCGCCGATCGGGGTGCCCGGGGAGCTGTGCATCGGCGGTGGGGCTCGCGCGTGGATATCGAGCAGGAGGAGCCGACTGCGGCGCGCTTCATCGTGAGCCCGCTCGGAGGGCGGCTGTACCGGAGCGGAGATCGGGCGAGGTGGAGGGCGGATGGGACGCTGGAGTATCTGGGTCGCCTGGACGAGCAGGTGAAGCTTCGCGGCTTCCGGATCGAGCTCGGGGAGATCGAGGAGGCGTTGCGCCGACAGCCCGGTGTCGAGGACGCGGCCGTCGCGCTCCGCGAAGATCGCCCCGGCGATCCTCGGCTCGTCGCCTATCTGGTCGGATCCGATCTCGCGCCGCGCCTCTCGTCGATCGAGCGCGCGCTGCGGCAGACGTTGCCCGAGCCCATGGTGCCATCATCGCTCGTCGTCTTGCCTGCGCTCCCGCTCTCGCCGAGCGGCAAGGTCGATCGGCGCGCGCTCCCGGCGCCCGGCGCCGCGGCGCGCGAGGCCTCGCAGGTGGCGCCGCGCGGTCCGGTCGAGGAGGGGCTCGCGGCGATCTTCACCGAGGTGCTCGGCGTCCCCGGCGTGGGCGCGCACGACGATTTCTTCGCGCTCGGCGGTCACTCCCTCCTCGGCGCGCGGGCGATGGCGCGCATCCGATCCTCGTTCGGCGTCGATCTCCCGCTCGCAGCCCTGTTCGAGGATGGAACGCCCGCGGCGCTGGCGCAGAAGATCGAGGCGGCCCTCGCGCAGGGCGGCGCCGTCGCGCTCCCTCCCATCGAGCGCGCGGATCGAAGCGCTCTGCTCCCGCTCTCGTTCGCGCAGGAGCGCCTCTGGTTTCTGGATCAGCTCGATCCGGGCAACGCGGCTTATGTCGTGGCGCTCGCGCTTCGCCTCCGCGGCGCGCTCGACGCGCCGGCGCTCGATCGCGCGCTCGTGGAGATCGCGCGCCGCCACGAGGTGCTGCGGACGACCTTCCTCACCGAGGACGGCCGGCCTCGGCAGATCATCCATCCTGCGCCGGAGACCTTGCTCGACCGGGGCGATCTCCGCGATCCCGGCGCGACATCGCTAAAGCGGGAGGCCGAGGCCGAGCGCCGCCGTCCCTTCGATCTCGCCCGCGGGCCGCTCTTCCGCGCCCGGCTGCTCCGCCTCGATCGAGAGGACCACGGGCTCTTGATCTCGATGCACCATATCGTCTCCGACGGCTGGTCGAACGGGGTGCTCTTCCGCGAGCTGTGGGCCCTCTACGACGCCTTCCGGCGCGGTGAGCCCTCGCCCTTGCCCGAGCCGCCGATCCAGTATGCCGACTTCGCGGCCCACCAGCGCCGTCACCTCGACGCGGCGGCCCTCGAACGCCACCTCGCCCATTTCCGGGAGGCGCTGGCGGGCGCGCCCGCCGCCCTCGATCTGCCGCTCGATCACGCGCGTCCCGCGGTCGCCGACAACCGGGGCGCGGCCCGGACGCTGTCGTTCCCACCGGGGCTCGGCGCGGCGCTCGGCGAGCTGTCGCAGCGCGCCGGCGCGACGCCCTTCATGACGTTGCTCGCGACCTTCTTTGCCCTGCTCCATCGCCTCACCGGTCAAACCGATCTGGTGGTGGGCACGCCCGTCGCGAACCGCGGCCGGAGCGAGATCGAAGGGCTGATAGGCTTCTTCGTCAACACCCTGGTGCTCCGCGTCGAGATCGATCCCGAGGGCTCGTTCCTGGATCTGCTCGCCCGCGTCAAGGCCGCTTGCCTCGGCGCCTATGCCCATCAAGATCTCCCCTTCGAGCGCCTGGTGGACGATCTCTCCCCGGCGCGAAACCTGGGAGAGAGCCCGCTCTTCTCGGTGATGTTCGTGGTCGACGACGCCGCCCAGCGCCTCGCGCGCCCGGACGGCGATCTCGCGCTCTCGGTCGTCCCCGTGGAGAGCGGTACGGCCAAGTTCGATCTCACCATCTCGCTCGGCACCGGGGGAGGCGCGCTCACCGGATCCATCGAGTACCGAACTGCCCTCTTCGAGCCTTCCACCCTCGATCGCCTCGGGGCCCACTGGGGAACGCTCCTCGAAGGGCTCGTTCACGCGCCCGGCGAAAAGCTCGTGAGCCACGCGCTCCTCGGCGCGGAGGAGCGCGCCGCCATCCTCGCCTTGCGCGGCCGCTCCGTGGATTATCCTCGCGATGCCGGCATCGCCTCGATCTTCGAGGCCGAGGCGCGCGCCCGCCCCGAGGCCGTCGCGCTCCGCGTCGGCGAGCGGGTGATCACCTATCGAGATCTCGATCGCCGCGCAAATCAGCTCGCCTGGGCGCTCCGCAAGCGAGGTATCGGCCCCGAGGTGTGTGTCGGCCTCTTCTGCCGGAGATCCCCGGAGATGGTGATCGCCCTGCTGGGCATCCTCAAGGCCGGCGGCGCCTATGTCCCGCTCGACCCTGATTTCCCGGCGGGCCGCCTGCGCTTCTTGATCAACGACGCAGCGCTCGCCGTCATCGTGTCCACCATGCCGCTCCCGGACGATCCTGCCCTCGCGCTCGATCGCACCGAGGTGCTCCGCCTCGATGTCCTGGAGGCCGAGATCGCCCGCGAGGACGAGATCGGACCGGAGACCTCCGTCACCGGGGACAGCCTCGCCTATGTCCTCTACACCTCCGGATCGACCGGCGTGCCCAAGGGGGTTTGCGTCGTCCAGCGCAACGTAGTCCGCCTCGTCAAGAACACCGACTACGCGCATTTCGGACCCGACGAGGTCTTCTTCCAGCTCGCGCCCCTCTCCTTCGACGCCTCGACCCTGGAGATCTGGGGCCCGCTCCTCAACGGCGGCGTGCTCTCGATATGCCCCATCGACCGTCCGTCCCTCGACGAGCTGGGCGACCTCTTGAAGGCGGAGGGGGTGACCACGCTGTGGCTGACCGCGGGCCTGTTCAACGCGATGATCGATGTCCGCCCGGCCGCGCTCGGCGGCCTCCGCCAGCTCCTCGTGGGCGGCGAGGCGCTCTCCGTGCCTCAAATCCAGAAGGCCTTGATCGAGCTGCCCGATGTCCAGCTCATCAACGGATATGGCCCGACCGAGGGCACCACCTTCAGCGTGTGCCACTCCATCGTCACCGCCGAGGGCGTCGCGTCGATCCCCATCGGCCGCCCGATCGCCAACACCCGCGCCTACGTGCTCGATCCCGCGGGCGCGCTCTGCCCCATCGGGGTTCCGGGTGAGCTCTACCTCGCGGGAGACGGCCTCGCGCGGGGCTACCTGCGCCGGCCGGAGCTCGACGCGGAGCGCTTCGTCGAGCGCCCGTCCATCCCTGGAGAGCGCCTCTATCGCACCGGCGATCGGGCGCGCTGGCTCCCCGACGGCACCCTCGAGTTCCTCGGCCGGCTCGACCAGCAGGTGAAGATCCGCGGCTATCGCATCGAGCCCGGAGAGATCGAGTCCACGCTCGGCCTCCACCTCGGTGTCCGCCGAGCCGTGGTGATCGCGCGCGAGGATCGGCCCGGCGAAAAGCGCCTCGTGGCCTATGTGGTGCGCGCGAAGGACGCGAGTCTACAGGCCTCCGATCTCCGGGCGTTCCTCCGCGGTCGCCTCCCGGATCACCTCATTCCCTCGGCCTTCGTGATGCTCGACGGAATCCCCCTCACGCCGAACGGCAAGGTCGATCGCCGCGCCCTCCCGCCGCCCCCCGAGGCCGATCTCGCCGCGAGCGAGCGCGATTTCGAGGCCCCGCGCGGGGAGGTCGAGGCGACCCTCTGCCGCATCTGGGCGGAGGTGCTCCGGGTCTCCCGCGTGGGAGTGCACGATAACTTCTTCGAGATCGGAGGCGACTCGATCCTCGGCATCCAGATCGTCGCCCGGGCCGAGCGCGCCGGTCTACACCTCACCCCACGCCAGCTCTTCCAGCACCAGACCATCGCCGAGCTCGGGGCGGTCACGACGAGGCGCGCTGTCTCGCTCGCCGAGCAAGGGCCCGTGATCGGCGCCGTCCCGCTCACGCCCATCCAGCGCTGGTGGCTCGAAGGAGCAGGCGAAGGGCGCGATCATTTCAACCAGAGCTTCTTCGTCGAGCTCGCCCGCCCGCTCGCGCCCGAGGTGCTCCTCCGCGCCGTCGGCGCGCTGATCGATCACCATGACATGCTCCGCGTCCGGCTCGTCCCGGTGGAGCATGGGCTCGAACAGCGGATCGCCGCGCCCGGAGGGATCATCCCCTTCGAGCTGATCGATCTCCGCGATCACGCCGCGGCCGACCTCGGCCCGGTCATCGAAGCGCGCGCCGCCGAGGCGCAGAAGAGCCTCGATCTCGCGCGCGGGCCGGCGCTCCGCGCCCTGCTCTTCCGGCTCGGCGAGCTGGGCGCCGATCGCCTCCTTTTCATCGTCCATCACCTCGCCGTCGACAGTGTCTCCTGGCAGATCCTGCTCGACGATCTCTGGACGGCATGCGCCGCGATCGAGCGTGGTGAGCGCGCAGTCCTGCCCCCCAAGACGACCTCGTTCCGGGCCTGGGCCGAGCGGCTCACCTCGCTGGCGGGCGCACCCGAGATCCTCGCCGAACGTCCGGTATGGCTCTCCGAAGCACGCCAATCCGCGGCGCCGCTCCCGGTCGATCTCCCCGGCGCAGCCAACACCGAGCTGCTCGCTCGATCGGTGGTGGTGGCCCTCGGCGAGGACGAGACCGAGAAACTGCTCCGCAAGGTCCCCGAGGCGTACCAGACGCAGATCCACGAGGTGTTGCTCACCGCGCTGCTCCAGGCCTGCGAGCGATCGTTCGGATGCGCCTCTCTGCTCGTCGATCTCGAGGGCCATGGCCGGGAAGAGATCGCGCCGGATCTGGATCTCACGCGCACGGTCGGGTGGTTCACGGCCCTCTATCCCGTCCTGCTCTCGCTCCGCCCCGAGGCGCTGCCCGGCGAGGCGCTCAAGGTGATCAAGGAGCAAGTCCGATCCATCCCGAACCACGGGATCGGCTATGGCATCCTCCGTTACCTCGCCGACGATCGAGACCTCGCCGCGCAGCCCGCCGCCGACATCAGCTTCAACTACCTCGGCCAGATCGATCAGACCTTGCCCGCCACGGCGCCGTTCTCGCGGGCGCGCGAGCCCAGCGGCCCGAGCCACGCGCCCGGCCTCGTCCGCCGCCACGCGCTCGACGTGATCGGCAGCATCGCGGGCGGGAGGCTCCACCTGCGCTGGGTGTTCGGTCCCCGCCATGAACGAGCGACGATCGAGGCGCTCGCGGAGAGGTTTTTGGAGGCGCTCCGCGGCCTCATCGCCCACTGCCTGTCGCCCGAGGCCGGGGGATACACCCCCTCCGATTTCCAGGAGGAGCTCAGCCAGGACATGGTCGATCTCCTCGCGGCCATGGATTCCGAGGGAGAAGCGCCGTGAGCCGGAAGAACATCGAGAACGTCTATTCGCTCTCTCCCTTGCAGGAGGGCCTGCTCTTCCACGCCCTCTACGCCTCCCAGCGCAGCGTCTACGCCGTCCAGATCGGCTGGACCCTGGAGGGCGCCCTCGACGTGGACGCGCTCTCCCGCGCGCTCGCCGAGGTCCTCTCGCGCCACCCCATCCTGCGCACCGCGTTCGTCTGGGAGCGGCTCGATCGGCCGATGCAGATCGTCAAGAAGCAGGTCGATCTCCCGCTCGAACGGCGCGATCTCTCGTCGATTCCGGCCGCCGAGCAAGGCCGGGCCATCGCCCGATTCGCCGAGTCCGAGCGCCTCCGGGGCTTCGATCTCACGAAGGCTCCCTTGCTCCGCTTTGCCCTCCTGGAGCTCGGGCCGTCTCGCCACCGGCTGATCTGGACGATGCACCACCTGATCACCGACGGCTGGTCGCTCCCTCTGCTGGTCAAGGAGATCTTCACCCTCCACGATGGATATGCCCGCGGAGATGCCGTCACGCTCGAGCGCCCGAGGCCCTACGGCGATTACATCGCGTGGCTGAAGAAGCAAGATCGCGCGCGCACCCTCGCGTTCTGGCAAAAGGAGCTTCGAGGCTTCGCGACGCCCACACCCTTCCGCGTCGATCACCCCCTCGGGCCGAGCGCCGAGGAGAGCCGGACCGAGGAGCGCCGCCTCGTCCTGCCCGAGGCGCTGGCGCGATCGCTCTCCACTTTTGCGCGCCAGCACCGCCTCACGCCGAGCACGGTGGTGCAAGGTGCCTGGGCCCTGCTCCTCGCCCGCTACAGCGGCGAGCGCGATGTCCTCTTCGGCGCCACCGTCTCCGGCCGCTCTGCGCCGCTCCCCGGCATCGATCGGATGATCGGCGTCTTCATCAACACTCTCCCGGTCCGCGTCGGCGTGCCCGCCGATCAACCGGCGCTCGCGTGGCTCACCGATCTCCAGCGCCGCCAGGCCGAGCTCCGCGAGCACGAGCACAGCCCCCTCGTCGAGCTTCAAGGCCTGACCGAGGTCCCTCGCGGGACACCGCTCTTCGAGAGCCAGGTGGCCTTCGAGAACTACCCGGAGGCCGAGGCCCTCGTGAGCGAGAAGGGAAAGCTCGTCCTGGCCGATCCGGCGATGCGCTCGCAGACCCATTATCCGATCACGCTCGCCGTCTCTCTCCGCCGCGAGCTCGTCATTCACCTGAGCTACGACGCGCGCCGCTTCGACGCCGGGACCATCGAGCGGTTGCTCGGCCATTACCGGAACCTGATCGAGGCGCTGATCGCCGAGAGCGGGCGCAAGATCGGCGATCTCCCGATGATCGCGGGAGAAGAGCGTCAATTGCTCCTCTCCACCTGGAACGACACGGCCACATCGTTCTCCGGACCGCGGACGATCGCACAGCTCTTCGAAGCCCAGGCCGACCGGACGCCGGAGGCGATCGCCCTCGTCGCGGGGGAGAGGCCTTGTCGTTCGAGGCCCTCGACCGGCGCGCCAACCGCGTGGCTCACCATCTCCGCCGGCTGGGTATCGGCCCCGACGCGCCGGTAGGCCTCCTGTCGAGCCGCAGCGCACACGCCATCGTGGGGCTGCTCGGCATCCTCAAGGCCGGAGGGGCCTATGTCCCGCTCGACCCCGCGCACCCGCCGCGGCGCCTCGGACAGCTCCGCGACGAGGCCAGGATTCCTGTGGTCCTGGCCGAGGGAGCGCTGAGCGCGCGCCTCCCGCCCGGAGGGCACCAGGTGGTGGATCCGGCCTCCTCGTTCGACGGTGAGAGCGAGGAAAGGCCCATGGGAGGAGCGGGCCCGGAGCACCTCTGTTACGTGCTCTTCACCTCGGGCTCGACAGGAACCCCCAAGGGCGTGGCGGTGGAGCACCGGCAGCTCGTCAACTACGTCCACGGTGTGTCCCAGCGTCTCGGCCTCGGTCCGAATGCGAGCTACGCGCATGTCTCGACGCTCTCGGCCGATCTCGGCAACACGGTGCTCTTTCCGCCGCTCTGCCTCGGGGGGACGCTGCACGTTTTGCCCGAGGAGCTGACGACCGATCCGGACGGGATGGCGTCGTACATGGAGCGGCACCGGGTCGATTGTTTGAAGATCGTGCCCTCGCACCTGTCGGCGCTGCTGTCCGGGTTCCCATCCCTCGGCGGTGCTGCCGCACAAGGTGCTGGTGCTGGGCGGAGAGGCGTCGAGCTGGGAGCTCGTCGAGCGGATCGAGAAGCTGTCGTCGGGTCTGCGGATCATCAACCACTATGGTCCGACGGAGACGACGGTGGGTGTCTTGACGGAGGCGCTCGCCCGTGGAGCGCGGGTGGAAGGGACGTTGACGGTGCCGGTGGGGAGGCCGCTCGCGAACAGCCGTGTGTATGTGCTGGACGAGCGAGGGAGCCTTCGCCGGTGGGGGTGCCGGGGAGCTGTACATTGGAGGAGCCGGGGTGGCGCGGGGGTACTTGAACCGGCCGGAGCAGACGCGGGAGAGGTTCTTGCCGGACCCGTTTACGAGCGATGCCGGAGCGCGGATGTACCGCACGGGGGACCGTGTAAAGCAGCTCGCGGACGGTCGGGTGGTGTTCCTCGGGCGGATGGATCACCAGATCAAGATCCGTGGATATCGGGTGGAGCTCGGGGAGATCGAGGCTGCGCTGAGCGCGCATGAGAAGGTGAGGGAGGCTGTCGTCCTGGCGAAGGGGGAGGGCGGGGACGCGCGCCTCGTGGGGTATGTGGTGGGGGAGGAGGGGAGCGGTCCGGAGGAGGCAGAGCTGCTGTCGTATCTCGGGGAGCGTCTCCCTCCGGCGATGGTGCCCTCGGCGATCGTGGCGCTGTCGTCGCTGCCGCTCACGCCGAATGGCAAGATCGACCGGCAGGCCCTCGCCTCGCTCGAACGGCCGGAAGAAGAAGCACCCGACGAGATCGTCGGCCCCCGCGGCCCGGTGGAGGAGGTGCTGGCCAGCATCTGGTGCGATGTTTTCGGCCGGGAGCGAATCGGCATCTTCGAGCGGTTCACCGAGATCGGCGGGCACTCGCTCCTCGCCATCCAGATCATCGCTCGTGTCCGCGAGGCGTTCCGCGCCCAGATCCCGCTGCGGGCGATCTTCGACGCACCCACGATCGCCGCGCTGGCCGAGCGCGTCGAGGAGGCCATTCACGAGGAAGAAGGGATCACCGTCCCGCCCATCGAGCGCGTCCCCCGCGACCACCCTCTGCGCCTCTCCTTTGCCCAGGAGCGCCTCTGGTTCCTCGATCAGCTCGACCCCGGGAGCGCCGCCTACAACGTGCCTTTCGGGATCCGGCTCGGCGGCCTCCTCGACGAGCGCGCCCTCGCCCGCGCGCTCACCGAGCTGTGCCGGCGGCACGAGGTGCTCCGCACGAGCTTTGCCAGCGCGGATGGCAAGCCGGTGCAGATCATCCATGACGCCGTCGAGATCCCGCTCCCCGCGATCGATCTTGGCGATCTGCCTGCGGAGGAGCGGGAAGAGCGAGCGCGCGCCGAGGCCCGCGCCGAGGCACAGCGCCCCTTCCGCCTCACCGAGGCACCGCTCCTCCGGGCGCGCCTGCTGCGCCTCGGCCCGGAGGAGCATGTCCTCCTGGTGACGATGCACCACATCGTGTCCGACGGGTGGACACGCGGGATCCTCAACCGCGAGGTCGGCGCCCTCTACGCGGCCTTCCGGGCCGGAGCGCCTTCACCCTTGCCCGAGCTGCCCCTCCAGTACGCCGATTATGCCGAGCACCAGCGGCGCTGGCTCGACGGCGAGGTCCTGCAAAAGCAGCTCGCTTACTGGAAGGCCGAGCTCTCGGGCGCGCCCTTCTTCCTCGCGCTGCCGACCGATCGGCCGCACCCGCCGGTCCAGTCCCAGCGCGGCGCGCAGAAATCAACGGTCTTTGCGCCGCCGCTCTCCCGCGCGCTCCGCGACCTCGCCCGGCGCGAGGGGGCGACGCTCTACATGACCTTGCTCGCCGCGCTCGATGTCCTGCTCTACCGGATCACCGGTCAGGCCGATTTCCTGATCGGCACCTCGGTGACCAACCGGACCCGCGCCGAGACCGAGAAGCTCATCGGGTTCTTCATCAACGCGCTCGTGCTCCGCGCGCGCCTCTCTCCCGATCTCGGCTTCCGCGCCCTGCTCGCCCAGGTGCGAGAGACCTGCCTCGGCGCCTATGCCCACCAGGACATGCCCTTCGAGCGCCTGGTGCAGGAGCTGAGCCCCGCGCCCGATCCCAGCCGGGCGCCGCTCTTCCAGGTCATCTTCACCATGCACAACGCCCCTCCGGAGGCGATGAAGCTCCCGGGCTTGACGCTCCGCCGGACGGGCACGGAGATCGACACCTCGAAATACGATTTGACCTTCGTGATGGGCGAAGGGCAAGGCGCGGTGGGCTGCTCCATCGCCTACAAGACCGATCTGTTCGACGAGCCCACCATCGACCGGATGCTCCTCTGCTTCACCACCTTGCTCGAAGGCATCGTGGCCTCCCCCGACGCGCCGATCGCCGCGCTGCCCCTGATCACCAGAGACGAGCGCCATCGGCTCCTTTCTGCGTGGAACGACACGGCCACATCGTTCTCCGGACCGCGGACGATCGCACAGCTCTTCGAAGCCCAGGCCGACCGGACGCCGGAGGCGATCGCCCTCGTCGCGGGGGGAGAGGCCTTGTCGTTCGAGGCCCTCGACCGGCGCGCCAACCGCGTGGCTCACCATCTCCGCCGGCTGGGTATCGGCCCCGACGCGCCGGTAGGCCTCCTGTCGAGCCGCAGCGCACACGCCATCGTGGGGCTGCTCGGCATCCTCAAGGCCGGAGGGGCCTATGTCCCGCTCGACCCCGCGCACCCGCCGCGGCGCCTCGGGCAGCTCCTCGACGAGGCCGGGATTCCTGTGGTCCTGGCCGAGGGAGCGCTGAGCGCGCGCCTCCCGCCCGGAGGGCACCAGGTGGTGGATCTGGCCTCCTCGTTCGACGGTGAGAGCGAGGAAAGGCCCATGGGAGGAGCGGGCCCGGAGCACCTCTGTTACGTGCTCTTCACCTCGGGCTCGACAGGAACCCCCAAGGGCGTGGCGGTGGAGCACCGGCAGCTCGTCAACTACGTCCACGGTGTGTCCCAGCGTCTCGGCCTCGGTCCGAATGCGAGCTACGCGCATGTCTCGACGCTCTCGGCCGATCTCGGCAACACGGTGCTCTTTCCGCCGCTCTGCCTCGGGGGGACGCTGCACCTTTTGCCCGAGGAGCTGACGACCGATCCGGACGGGATGGCGTCGTACATGGAGCGGCACCGGGTCGATTGTTTGAAGATCGTGCCCTCGCACCTGTCGGCGCTGCTGTCGGGTTCCCATCCCTCGGCGGTGCTGCCGCACAAGGTGCTGGTGCTGGGCGGAGAGGCGTCGAGCTGGGAGCTCGTCGAGCGGATCGAGAAGCTGTCGTCGGGTCTGCGGATCATCAACCACTATGGTCCGACGGAGACGACGGTGGGTGTCTTGACGGAGGCGCTCGCCCGTGGAGCGCGGGTGGAAGGGACGTTGACGGTGCCGGTGGGGAGGCCGCTCGCGAACAGCCGTGTGTATGTGCTGGACGAGCGAGGGGAGCCTTCGCCGGTGGGGGTGCCCGGGGAGCTGTACATCGGGGGAGCCGGGGTGGCGCGGGGGTACTTGAACCGGCCGGAGCAGACGCGGGAGAGGTTCTTGCCGGACCCGTTCACGGGCGATGCCGGAGCGCGGATGTACCGCACGGGGGACCGTGTAAAGCAGCTCGCGGACGGTCGGGTGGTGTTCCTCGGGCGGATGGATCACCAGATCAAGATCCGTGGATATCGGGTGGAGCTCGGGGAGATCGAGGCTGCGCTGAGCGCGCATGAGAAGGTGAGGGAGGCTGTCGTCCTGGCGAAGGGGGAGGGCGGGGACGCGCGCCTCGTGGGGTATGTGGTGGGGGAGGAGGGGAGCGGTCCGGAGGAGGCAGAGCTGCTGTCGTATCTCGGGGAGCGGCTCCCTCCGGCGATGGTGCCCTCGGCGATCGTGGCGCTGTCGTCGCTGCCGCTCACGCCGAATGGAAAGATCGACCGGCAAGCCCTCGCGGCGCACGACGTGATGCTCGCGGAGGCCACGGCCGAAGGGGCGAGCGCAGCGCGGGGCCCGGTGGAGGAGGTGCTGGCCGGGATATGGGCAGAGGTGTTTGGCCGCGAGGGCATCGGGCTCGAAGAGAGCTTCTCGGCGCTCGGCGGGCACTCGCTCCTCGCCATCCAGATCATCGCGCGAGCGCGCGATGCCTTCCAGACCTCCCTCCCCCTCCGCGCGCTCTTCGAGGCGCCCACCATCCGCAGCCTGGCCCGGCGCATCGAGCAGGCGCTCGCCGAGGGGCGAGGGCTCGATGTGCCCCCGATTGCGCGTATACCCCGCGGCGGGCCGCTCCGCCTCTCCTATCCCCAGGAGCGCCTCTGGTTCCTGAACGAGCTCGATCCCGAGAGCGCTTCGTACAATGTCCCCCTCGCGCTGCGCTTGCGGGGTGCGCTCGATCGCACCGCGCTCGAACAGGCCCTCTCGACCCTCGTGGATCGCCACGAGATCCTCCGCACCACCTTCGCGGAGGAGGGCGGGCAGCCCGTGCTGCGGATCGCCGAGCACAGCGAGCTCTCGCTCCCGTTCGACGATCTCGGGGCGCTGCCGGTCGGCGAGCGCGAGCAGGCAGCCCGCGGCGCGATCGCCGAGGAGGCGAGGCGCCCCTTCGATCTCCGGGTCGGACCCCTCTGCCGCGCCAGGCTCTACCGCCTCTCCGTGGACGAGCATGTCCTCTCGTTGACGGTCCACCACATCGTGTCCGACGGGGTGACCCGCGGCATCCTCGTGCGCGAGATCGGCGCGCTCTACCGCGCGTTCCACGCCGGCGAGCCCTCCGCCCTCGCGCCGCTCCCGTTCCAGTACGCCGATCACGCCGAGCACCAGCGGCGCTGGCTCGAAGCCGGGGCGCTCGCCGCGCAGCTCGCCTACTGGAGAGAGCAGCTCGACGGCGCTCCCCGCGTCCTCGATCTCCCGCTCGATCACCCGAGGCCCGCGACCGAGACCCAGCGCGGAGCGCGCCGCTCGTTCGTCCTCCCCGACGCGGTGCGCGACGGCCTCCTCGCGCTCGCCCGGCGAGAAGGCGCGACCATGTTCATGGTCCTCCTCGCGGCCTTCGAGCTCCTGCTCTTCCGCCACACCGGCCAGGCCGATTTCCTGGTGGGCACGCCCGCGGCGAGCCGCAGCCCCGAGACCGAGGGCATGGTCGGCCTCTTCCTCAACACCCTCGTCCTGCGGGCGAAGATCGATCCCGGATGGACCTTCCTCGACCTGCTCTCGCGGGTGCGCGAGACCTGCCTCGGGGCCTACACCCACCAGGATCTGCCCTTCGAGCGCCTCGTGTCGGAGCTGTCCCCCGAGCGCGATCTCGCCCGCTCTCCCCTCTTCCAGGTGATGTTCACCTTCCAGACCACGACCGTCGAGGTCGCGCGCCTGCCTGATCTCTCGATCACGCCGATGGCCGTGGAGAGCGCCGGCGCCAAGCTCGATCTGACCCTCGGAATGGGCCTTGGACCGGAGGGGCTCGGGGGCACGTTCGAGCACCGGATCGAGATCCTCGATACGGCCACGATCGACCGCTGGATCGAGCGCTTGTCCACGCTGCTCGCCGCCGTCGCCGCCGACCCCGACAGGCCCCTCTCTCGTCTCCCGATGCTCCCGGACTGGGAGCGACACCAGCTCATCACGGAGCACAACCGGACCGCCGCGGATTATCCGCGGGACCGCTCTGTCCTCGATCTGATCGTCGATCAGGCAAAGCGCTCTCCGGACGCGCTCGCCGCCTCCTCGGAGGGGCGCTCGCTCTCGTACGGCGAGCTCGTCGAGCGCGCGCGGCGGCTGTCCGGCGTGCTCCGCGCGAAGGGGATAGGGCCGGGAGCGAAGGTGGGGATCGCCCTCGATCGATCGCTCGATCTCCTGGTGAGCACGCTCGGTATCTGGGGCGCGGGGGCCGCGTATGTGCCCCTCGATCCGGCCTATCCGCGCGAGCGGCTCTCGTTCATGATAGAGGACGCCGGCCTCTCCCTGGTGCTCGCCGCGCGCGAGGTCGCCGCGCGTCTCCCCGCGATCGCGGCGCCGCTCGTGCTCGTCGACGACGAGCATCCAGGCGACGCGCTCGAGGGACGGAGCGCCGGCCCGGAGGACATCGCGTATGTCATCTACACCTCCGGCTCCACGGGCCTGCCCAAGGGCGTGGAGATTCCCCACCGGGCGCTCGTCGCCTTTCTGTGGGCGATGCGCGATCGGCCCGGGATCGAGGTCTCGGACCGGCTGCTCGCGGTGACGAGCCTCTCGTTCGACATCGCCGGGCTGGAGCTCTTCCTCCCCCTCGTCGCCGGCGCCAGCGTGGAGATCGCCGGGTCGAGCACGGTGTCGGACGGCGCCCTGCTCGCGGCGTCGCTCTCCCGCCAAGGCATCACCATCCTGCAGGCCACGCCGTCGACGTATCGATTGCTCCTCGACGCAGGCTGGACAGGTGATCCGCGGCTCGAGCTCCTGGTCGGCGGCGAGGCCGTGCCCCGCGAGCTGGTCAATCGCCTTTCGCGTTGCGCAGGCTCGGTGTGGAACATGTATGGCCCCACGGAGACGACGATCTGGTCCTCGGTCGAGCGGCTCTCCGCCGGAGAAGGACCGGTGTCGATCGGCCGCCCCATCGCCAACACGAGGGCGTATATCGTCGATCCCTGGCTCGATCTCGCGCCGCTCGGCGTCCCTGGAGAGCTGTGCCTGGCCGGAGAGGGGTTGGCGCGCGGGTACCTCGGCCGGCCCGAGCTCACCGCGTCTCGCTTCGTCGAGGCGCCCTTCCTGCCGGGCGAGCGCATGTATCGCACCGGCGATCGCTGTCGCCTCCTGCCGGACGGACGATTGCTTTTCCTCGGCCGCATCGATCAGCAGATCAAGCTCCGCGGGCACCGCATCGAGCTCGGCGAGATCGAGGCCGTGCTCGGCGCCCACCCGGCGATCGCCGAGGCCGCGGTGGCGCTGCGCGACGACGCCCGCGGCGAGGCGCGCCTGGTGGCCTACCTGGTCGCCCGCGGCGACGCGCCGCCGGCCGCCGCCGAGATCCGGACCTTCCTCGCAGATCGGCTCCCCGCGATCATGATCCCGGGGGCGTATGTCGCGCTCGACGCGCTCCCGCTCACCGCCAACGGCAAGCTCGATCGGCGCGCGCTCCCCGAGCCCGCGCCCGCGCCGGTCGGGCAGGTCGCGCCGCGCGGCCCCGTGGAAGAAGGGGTCGCCGCGATCTTCGGCGAGGTGCTCGGCATCGACCCCGACGGCATCGACGCCCATGACGGCTTCTTTGCTCTCGGGGGTCACTCGCTCCTCGGGGCGCGGGCCATGGCCCGGATCCGGTCCGCGTTCGGCGTCGAGCTCCCGCTCCGGGCCCTGTTCGAGGCCCCTTCGGTCGCTGCGCTCGCGGGCCGCGTGGAAGAGGCGCTCCGGGGCGGCGGCGCGCTCGACGAGCCTCCGCTCGGGCGCGTCGATCGCCAAGGGCCGCTCCCGCTCTCGTTCGGCGAGGAGCGCCTCTGGCTGCTCGACGCGCTCTCTCCCGGGAGCCGGGCCTACGCGATCCCGCTCGCCCTGCGCCTCGCCGGGCGGCTCGACCGGACAGCGCTCCGCCGCGCGCTCCAGATCGTCGTCGAGCGCCAAGAGGCGCTCCGGACGACTTTCAGGAACGAGGCCGGCCGCCCCGTCCGGGTGATCCACGAGGCCCGGGCCATTTCGTTGGAGGTCCAACGAATCGACCCGCGGCCCGCGACGGAGGTGGAGCGCGAGGCCGCCGCCCGGGCCGCGATCGCCGCGGAGGTCGAGCGGCCCTTCGATCTCGGCGAGGGACCGCTGCTCCGCGCGTCCCTCGTCGAGCTGGGCGAGGACGAGCACCTCCTCGTGCTCTCGATGCACCACATCGTCTCGGATGCGTGGTCGATCGGCGTCCTCCTCCGCGAGCTCGGCGCGGCGTACGAGGCCGCGCTGAACGGCCGAGATCCAGCGTTGCGGGAGCTCCCGATCCAGGTGGCCGACTTCGCGGCGTGGCAGCGCCGCAGGCTCCAGGGAGACGCGCTCGTCGAGCAGCTCACCTACTGGAAGCGTCGCCTCGCCGGGGCCCCGCAGGCGCTCGATCTCTCCTTCGATCACCCGCCTTCGCACGCGCCGAGCCCGCGCGGCGGGCGATCGAGCTTCTCGCTCGGTCGTGCGCTCTCGGAGAGGCTCGGCGCCCTCGCGAGGCAGCGAGGGGTCACCCTCTTCATGGCGCTGCTCGCGGGGTTCTTCTCCCTCCTGCACCGGCTCACCGGGCAGGGAGACCTCCTCGTGGGCGCGCCGATCGCAGGGCGGAGCCGGCAAGAGGTCGAAGGCTTGATCGGCTTCTTCGTCAACACCCTGGTCCTCCGGGCCGAGGTGTCGAGCGAGGGCTCGTTCCTCGATCTTCTCGATCAGGTCAAGCAGACCTGCCTCGGCGCGTATGCCCACCAGGATCTCCCCTTCGAGCGGCTCGTGCAGGAGGTCGCCGGCGATCGGAGCGCGTCGAGCCGGCCGCTCGTCCAGGTGACCTTCGCGCTCCAGAACCAGCCGCGCGAAGCGCTGGAGCTGCCCGGGCTGGTGCGGCGACCGCTGGCCTCGCCGATCGGCCCGGCGAAGTTCGATCTTTCGCTCACGATGAGCGAGGGCAAGGACGGGCTCCAGGGGACCGCGATCTTCGACGCCGAGCGCTTCGAGCCGGCGACCGTCGAGCGGATGATGCTGGCCTTCCGGATGCTGCTCGAAGGGGCGGTCGCCGATCCCTCGCTGCCGGTCGCGGCGCTCCCTCTGCTCGATCCGGCCGGTCGCGCGGCGCTCTCGGTGATGAGCCGCGGGCCCGCGATCGCGCTCCCGGCGGACGCGGTGGTCACGCGCCTCGTGGACGCGCAGGTCGCTCGCGATCCCGACGCGGTGGCGGTCGAATCGAGCGGGCGGCTCCTCAGGTACGGCGCGCTCCAGCGCGAGAGCGTGCGCCTCGCCCATCTCCTGGGCGCGCGCGGCGCAGGGCCCGGCGCGCGCGTCGGCGTGTGCCTGGAGCGCTCGGCGGAGTCCGTGATCGCACAGCTCGGCGTGCTGCGCGCGGGCGCGGCCTTCGTGGCGCTCGATCCCGCGCACCCGGCCGAGCGAACGGCGTTTGCCCTGCGTGACGCGGGGGCGGCGCTGCTCGTGACGCAGCCGAAGCTGGCGTCGCGGCTCTCGGCCACCGGCGCGACCTTGATCGTGCTCGACGCCGCGGGGAGCCTGCTCGAACGAGAGCCCGAGGACGCGATCGAGGGAGGCGCAGGCCCCGAGGATCCTGCGTACGTGATCTACACCTCGGGCTCCACCGGCGCGCCGAAGGGCGTCGAGATCGCGCACCGCGGGCTCGCCAACCTCGTGCTGTGGCACAGGCGCTTTCACGGTCTCGGGCCGGGCGATCGAACAACGCTCGTCGCGGCGCCGGGGTTCGACGCGTCGGTCTGGGAGATCTGGTCCGCGCTCGCGGCCGGCGCGACCCTCGTCGTCCCCGACGAGCTCACCCGCGCCTCGCCGCAGGCGCTCACCCGCTGGCTGATCGAGCAGCGCATCACGCAGTCGTTCCTCCCGACCCCGCTCGCGGAGGTCGTGCTCGCCGAGCCCTGGCCGGAAGGCGCCGCGCTCCGGGTCATGCTCACCGGCGGCGATCGACTGCGCCGCCGCCCGCCTGCCGGCCTGCCTTTCCGCCTCGTCAACCATTACGGGCCCACCGAGGTCACGGTGGTCGCGACAGCGATCACCGTCGATCCTTCGGGCGAGGGGCCGCCGCCGATCGGCTTCCCCATCGACAACCTCTCGACCCGCGTGCTCGATTCACGCCTCGCGCCCGTGCCGATCGGTGTCCCGGGCGAGCTCTACATCGGCGGCGTGGGGCTCGCCCGCGGCTACGTCGGTCAGCCCGCGCTCACCGCCGAGCGCTTCCTCGCCGATCCGGCGGCGCCCCTCGATCGTCTCTACAGGAGCGGCGATCGCGTGCGCCTCTGCCCCGGCGGCGCGCTCGAGTTCCTCGGCCGGATCGACGATCAGGTGAAGGTCCGCGGGCAGCGGATCGAGCTCGGCGAGATCGAGGCGGCGCTGCTCCGCGAGCCGTCGGTCCGCGAGGCTGCGGTCGCGCTGCGGGAAGATCGGACCGGAGAGCCCTCGATCGCGGCGTATCTGGTCCTCGCGCCGGGCGCGCCTCCGGTGGCGGCGCTGCGCGATCGTCTCCGGCAGATCCTGCCCGCGGCGATGATCCCGTCGAGCTTCGTCATCCTCGCCGCGCTCCCGCTCACCGAGAACGGCAAGGTCGATCGGCGCGCCTTGCCTGCGCCCGATCCAGGCGCGGGCGCGCTCGACGAGGAGGCCGATCTGGGCTCGACCGGGCCGGTGGAAGACGCCTTGCGCGGGCTCTTCGCCGAGCTGCTCGGCCGAGATCCGACCGAGGTCGGACCGACCGCCGACTTCTTCGCCCTCGGCGGGCACTCGCTCCTCGCCGCCCGCACCGTCGCGCGGATCGCGCAGGCCTTCGCCGTCGATCTCCCGCTGCTCGCGCTCTTCGAGGCCGCGACGCCGCGCGCGCTCGCCCGGCGCGTGGAGCAGGCGCTCCGGGGCGGCGGGTCTCCCCTCGCGCCGCTCGCCCGCGCGCCGCGCGATGCGCCGCTGCCGCTCTCCTTTGCCCAGGAGCGCCTCTGGTTCCTCGATCAGCTCTCGCCGGGGGACGCGGCCTATGTGATCCCGCTCGCGCTCCGCCTCGAAGGGCCTCTCGAGATCGAGCTGCTCGGTCGCGCGCTCTCCGAGATCGTCCGCCGCCACGAGGCGCTCCGGACCACGTTTGCCCTCGTGGACGGGCAGCCCTCCCAGCGCATCGCGCCGCCCGCACCGGTCAGCTTGCCTTGCGCGCGGTGGCCTGCGCTCCCCCGCGCCGAGCGCGAGCGAGCCGCCGAACGCGCGATGGCCGAGCGCGTCGCGACGCCCTTCGATCTCACCCTCGGCCCGCTCGTCCGGGCGGAGCTCTTCGAGCTCGATGTCGAGGAGCACGTGCTGCTGGTGACGATGCACCACATCGTCTCCGATGGTTGGACGATGGGTCTCTTCGTCTCCGAGCTCGGCGCGCTCTACCGGGCGTTCTCCGAAGGGGCCCCCTCGCCCTTGCCGGAGCAGGCGATCCAGTACGCCGATCACGCGGCGTGGCAGCGGGCGTCGCTCTCCGGGCCCACGCTCGACGCCGAGATCGCCTACTTCCGCGATCGCCTCGACGGGGCGCCGAGCGCCCTCGATCTGCCGCTCGATCACCCGCGACCCAGCGTGGAGAGCCACCGCGGCGATCGGGTCCGGCTCGCGCTCACCGCCGCGCTCACCGCCGCGCTGCGGGACCTGTCGCGACGCGAGGGCGCGACGCTCTACATGACGTTGCTCGCCGGCTTCTATCTCCTGCTCCACCGCCTCTCGGGGCAAGACGACATCGTCGTGGGGAGCCCGGTCGCCGGGCGGAGCCGGCCCGAGACCGAGCGCATGATGGGCTTCTTCGTCAACACGCTCGCCCTGCGGGTGACGCTCGATCCTGCGCGCTCGTTCCGCGATCTGCTCGATCAGGTCAAGCAGACCTGCCTCGGCGCGTATGCGCACCAGGACCTCCCCTTCGAGCGCCTGGTGCAAGCGATCGCGCCCGAGCGCGATCTCGCGAGGGCGCCCCTCTTCCAGGTGATGTTCACCCTCCAGAACGCGCCGCGGACCGCGCTCTCCATGCCCGGCCTCCGGGTGAGCGGCATGCACCGCGCGTCGGCCACCTCCAAGTTCGATCTCACCCTCGCGCTGAGCGAAGGCGCGGAGGGGCTCCAGGGATCGCTCGAGTACGCCGCCGATCTCTTCGAAGCCGGGACCATCGAGCGGATGGTCCAGCGTTACCAGCAGCTCCTCGAAGGAGCGGTCGAGCGCCCCGAGGCTCCGCTCGCCGAGCTGCCGATCCTTCTTCCCGAGGAGGAGCGCCTGCTGATGGGCGCGTGGGCCGAGGGCGCCTCGATCACCCCGAGCGCCGAAGGGCTCCACCACCTCGTCGAGACCGCGGTCGATCGCGCCCCCGGCGCCGTCGCCCTGATCGACGGCGAAGCGCGCGTCTCGTACCGGGAGATGGACGCGAGGGCGAACCGCCTCGCGCATGTGCTCCGCGCGCGTGTCTCCGGCCCCGACGCGCTCGTCGGCGTGTGCCTCGAACGCTCGGCCGATCTGGTGATCGCCCTGCTCGCGATCCTCAAGGCCGGCCTCGCCTACGTGCCGCTCGATCCCGCGTATCCTGCGGCTCGCCTCTCCCAGATCCTCGACGATGCCCGTGTCTCGCTCGTGCTCGCGCAGCGATCGACCCGCGCCGCCTTGCCACCGCAGCCCGCGCCCGTCCTCTCGCTCGATGAAGATGCCGCGCTCGGAGACGCGAGTGATCGCAGACCGGACGCAGCCGTGCGCTCCTCGGATCTCGCGTACGTGCTCTTCACCTCGGGCTCCACCGGGAGGCCCAAGGGCGTGGCCATCGAGCACCGGAGCCCGGTCGCGCTGATCGACTGGGCGCGCACCGTGTACCCGCCGCCGGCGGTTCAAGCCGTCCTCTTCTCCACGTCGATCTCCTTCGATCTCTCGGTCTTCGAGATCTTCCTCCCGCTCGCGTCGGGCGGCGCCGTGGTCGTGGCCGAGAGCGCGCTCGCCTTGCCGTCGCTGCCGGCGCGCGGGGAGATCACGTTGATCAACACCGTCCCCACGGCGATCACCGAGCTGCTCCGGATGAGGGCCCTCCCTCCGTCGGCCCGGATCATCTGCCTCGCGGGCGAGCCGCTCCTGCCCGCGCTGGTCGAGCAGATCTACGCGGAGCCGTCGGTGGACGCCGTCGACAACCTCTACGGTCCGACCGAGGACACGACGTATTCGACCTTCGTCCGCGTCGAGCGAGGCGCGCCGGTGACGATCGGCCGGCCCATCGGCGGAGGGCGGGTGAGGCTCCTCGATCGGCGGGGCAGGCTCGTACCGCCGGGGGTGGCGGGAGAGATCTACCTCGGAGGGAAGGGCCTCGCGCGCGGCTATCTCGGCCGGCCCGAGCTCACCGCGGAGCGCTTCGTCGCCGATCCGTATGCGCCCGGAGAGCGCCTCTACCGCACCGGTGATCTCGGGCGTCTCCGCGCCGACGGAGCGATCGAGTACCTCGGCCGGATCGATCACCAGGTCAAGGTGCGCGGTTACCGCATCGAGCTCGGGGAGATCGAGTCGGCGCTCCTCAGGCACCCGCGCGTGCGCGAGGCGGTCGCGCTGGCGCGCGAGGATCGCCCGGGAGACAAGCGTCTCTGGGCCTACGTCGTCCCGTCGCCCGAGGGAGCCGAGGGGCCGCTCACCCCGGGGATGCTCCGCGCGCACCTCGCCGAGCGGCTGCCCGACCACATGGTGCCGTCCACCTTCGTCCTCCTCGAACGCCTGCCGCTCACGCGCAACGGCAAGGTGGATCGCAAGGCGCTCCCCGGACCGAGCGAGATCGGCGCGGCCGAGCCCGATCGCGCGGAGATCGCGCCCGAAGGTCCCGTCGAGGAGACGCTCGCGGCGATCTGGGCCGCGGTGCTCCGCGTCCCCCACGTCGGCGTGAACGACAACTTCTTCGAGATCGGCGGCGACTCGATCCTCTCCATCCAGATCGTCGTCAAGGCCCAGCAGGCCGGCCTCACGCTCACGCCGCGGCAGCTCTTCCAGCACCAGACCATCGCCGAGCTCGCCAGGGTCGTGGAGCGTCGCGGGCGCGCGCCGGAGGACCAGGGGCCGGTTGTCGGCGCGGCGCCGCTCACGCCGATCCAGCGCTGGTGGCTGGAGCAGGAGCTCGAGGACGCGCACCACTGGAACCAGGCCTTCGTCTTCGAGACGGACGAGGCCCTCGATCCGGGCGCGCTCGATCGTGCGCTCGCGGCGCTCGTCGCCCACCATGACACGCTGCGCCTCCGCCTCGCGCGCAGCGAAGGAAGGCCCACGGAGCAGCGCTTCGCGCCGGTCGAGGGCGCGACGGAGGGGCTGCTCATGCAGGTGGATCTCGCGGGGCTCGGCGGCGAGGAGCGTCGCGCGCGCGCTCTCTCCGCCGCGATGGAGGCGCAGGCGAGCCTCGATCTCGCGCGTGGTCCCGTGCTCCGGGCCGCGCATTTCCCGGCTGGTGACGGCGAGCCCGATCGTCTGCTCCTCGCGGTCCACCACCTCGCGATCGACGCCGTCTCGTGGCGCGTGCTGCTCGACGATCTCCTGAGCGCGTACGACGCCGAGCGGCGCGGCGAGCCCGTGAAGCTCCCGCCGAAGACCACCTCGTTCAAGCGGTGGGCCGAGGCGCTCGTCGAGGAGGCGCGCGGCGACGCGATCGCCGGCGAGCTCCCGTTCTGGCTCTCCAGGCTCCGCGCGATCGTCCCCACGTTGCCGGTCGATCACGATCACGGCGCGAACACCGAGGCGTCGGCGCGATCGATCTTCGTCGGCCTCGACGCGGCGGAGACCGAGTCCTTGCTCCGCGACGTCCCCCGGGCGTACCGCACGCAGATCAACGACGTCCTCCTCGCCGCCTTCGGCGAGGCGCTCGCCGGGTGGCTCGGATCGGATCGGATCCTCTTCGATCTCGAAGGGCATGGGCGCGAGGAGATCTCTCCCGAGCTCGATCTCTCCCGAACCATCGGCTGGTTCACGACCGTCTTCCCCGTGATCCTGGAGATCCCGGCCGGCGGCGATCCTTCCGTCGTGCTCCCGGCCGTCAAGGAGCAGCTCCGCGCCATCCCCCGGCACGGCACAGGGTACGGTTTGCTCCGCTACCTCCGGCCGGAGGACGACGACGTGCGCGCTCTCCAGGCAGCGCCGCATGCGGAGATCGCGTTCAACTACCTCGGGCAGCTCGATCGCGGCGCGGCCGATGACGCGAGGCTGCGCCGCGCACGCCTGGATCCAGGCCCGACCCACAGCCCGCGAGCCCGCCGCCGCTACCTCCTCGAAGCGACCGGCAGCGTCCTCGGCGGTCGCCTCCAGGCGCGCTTCACGTACAGCGAGAACCGCCACGATCCGCGGACGATCGAGGCGCTGGGCGAGCGCTTCATCGGCTCGCTCCGGGCGCTGATCGCGCACTGTACGTCACCCGGCGCCGGCGGCTACACGCCCTCGGATTTCGAGGAGGAAGATCTCAGCCAGGAGGACATTCGCGGTATGCTGGAGGCTCTCGACGGGGAGGACCAGAGCAGCCCAGGATGAGCCGAAAGAACGTCGAAGACATCTATGCCCTCTCCCCGATGCAGCAGGGCATCCTCTTCCACACGCTCTACGCCGAGCGCCCCGGGGCCTACCACATCCAGTACGACGCGACGATCGAGGGCGACCTCGACGTCCCGGCTTTCCTCCGCGCCTTCGAGGCGGTGATCGAGCGGCACTCCATCCTGCGAACCGCCTTCGTCTGGGAGCGCCTCGACAGGCCCATGCAGGTGGTGCGCGAGAAGGTCAGTCTGCCCTTCGCCGAGCATGATCTGCGCGGAGAGAGCCACGACGCCCAGGAGTCCTTCATGGCGCGCCTGCTCGCCGACGACAGGCAGCGAGGCTTCGATCTCCGCAAGGCGCCGCTCACCCGCGTCGCGCTCGTCCGCCTCGGCGAGGAGCGCCGCCGCTTCGTGTGGAGCATCCACCACATCCTGGTCGACGGCTGGTCGGCGGCGCTGATCCTCAAGGAGGTCTTCACCTGCTACGACGCGTTCTCGGCGGGCAAGGCGCCGAGGCTCGAAGCGGCGCGCCCCTACGTCGAGCTGATCCGCTGGTTGAAGAAGCAGGATCCAGCGAAGGCCGAGCCCTTCTTCCGGCGAGCGCTGAAGGGGTTCTCCGCGCCCACGCCGCTCGGCGTCGATCACCCGCCCGCGGGTGACGAACGCTTCGGCGAGAAGGGCCTCCTCCTGCCCGAGGCCGAGGCCGAGGCGCTGATCGCCTTCGCGCGCCGCGAGCAGATCACCCCGAGCACCCTGATCCAGGGCGCGTGGGCTCTTCTGCTGTCGCGCTACAGCGGCGAGGAGGACGTGCTCTTCGGCGCCACCGTCTCGGGGCGCTCCGCGCCGGTGCCAGGCATCGATCGGATGGTGGGCCTCTTCATCAACACCATGCCGGTGCGCGTCTCGGCGCGCCCCTCGGCCTCGGTGTCGTCGTTCCTCCGCGGGCTGCAAGCCCAGCAGGCCGAGATGCGGGAGCACGAGCATGTGCCGCTCGTGGAGATCCTCGCGCAGAGCGAGGTGCCCCGGGGGACGCCGCTCTTCGAGAGCCTGCTCGTGTTCGACAACTACCCGGTGGAGGCCACGGCCCGGCGGGAGGCCAGGGCGGTGACGATGATCGAGCCTCGGGTGAGCGAGCGGCCCGCGTACCCGCTGATGGTGGTGGGCGTCTTCCGCCGCACGCTGTCGCTGAAGATCGGGTACGACGGGCGCCGCTTCGACGACGCGGTGATCGAGCGCATGCTCGGCCACCTGCGCCAGCTCCTCGGGGAGATGGTCCGCTCGCCGTCTCGCAGCCTGGGCGAGCTGTCCCTCCTCACGCCCGAGGAGCGGAGCTTCGTCGTCTTCGCCTGCAACGACACCGCGGCGCCATTTCCGGACGAGGCCACCTTTCATCAGCTCTTCTACGAGCAGGTCGATCGTGCCCCGGGCGCGCTCGCGCTCTCGTTCGAGGGCAGGGACGTGTCGTACGAGGCCCTCGCGGAGCGGGTCAATCGCCTGGCCTTCTGGCTGATCGAGGCGGGGATCGGCCCCGGCGCCCGCGTGGGGATCGCCGCCGAGCGCTCGATCGAGATGATCGTGGGGCTCCTCGGCGTCCTCGCGTCGGGAGCTGCCTATGTGCCCATCGATCCATCCTCGCCCGAGGAGCGCTTTCTCTTCCTCGCCGACGACGCCCGCGCATCCATCCTCCTCACGCAGCGACACCTCCTGTCGCGCTTGAGGCCCGCGCTCGACAAGCGGCCGGCGCTCCGGACGCTCTGCCTCGACGAGGGCGAGCCCGAGCTCACCGATCTGCCGTCGAGCCGGCCTCCCGTCATCGGGCGCGCCGGTGATCCGGCGTATGTCATCTACACCTCGGGGTCGACCGGCCTGCCCAAAGGGGTCCTCGGGAGCCACCGGAGCGCGATCAACCGCTTTGCGTGGATGTGGCGCGCGTATCCGTTCATGCCCGGCGAGCGAAGCGCCCAGAAGACCACGCTCAGCTTCGTCGACTCGATCTGGGAGATCTTCGGGCCCCTGCTCCAGGGCGTGCCCCTCGTCCTCCTCTCCGACAGCGTCCTGAAAGACATCCCGCGTTTCATCGACGCTCTCGCCGAAGCCCGGGTAACGCGCCTCGTCCTCGTCCCCTCGCTCCTCCGGGTCATGCTCGACGCCGCGCCGGATCTCGCGGCCCGCTTGCCCGATCTCCATTGCTGGACGAGCAGCGGAGAGACGCTGACAGCCGATCTGACCGCCAGATTCCTGGCCGCGCTGCCCGGCCGGGTCCTGCTCAACCTCTATGGCTCGTCCGAGGTCGCCGCGGACGCGACCTTCTTCGAGCCGAGCCGGACCGCGTTCTCCGGCTCGGTGCCCATCGGCAAGCCCATCTCGAACCTCAGGGCCTATGTGCTCGACGGTCATCTCTCCCCGGTCCCCGTGGGCGTCACCGGCGAGATCTACGTGGGCGGCGCCGGCGTGGCCGAGGGCTACCTCGATCGTCCGGGCCTCACCGCCGAGCGCTTCCTGGCCGATCCCTTCGTCCCCGGAGAGCGGCTGTACAAGACAGGAGATCTGGGGCGGCGCCTCCCGTCCGGCGATCTCGAATACCTGGGGCGCGCAGACTTCCAGGTCAAGATCCGGGGATACCGGATCGAGCTCGGAGAGGTCGAGTCCACGCTGCTCGGTCACCCTGCGGTCCGGGAGGCGGTGGCCGCGGCGCGCTCGTACGGGCCGGACGATATCAGGCTCGTCGCCTATGTGACCCCGCGCGCCGAGAGACCCAGGGTATCCGAGCTGCGCGCCCACCTGCAGCAAAAGCTCCCGGAGCACCTGATTCCATCCATCCTGGTCGTGCTCGATCGCTTTCCGCTCCTGCCGAGCGGGAAGGTCGATCGGAGAGCCCTGCCTGCGCCGGAGAGCGGGCCGGCGGTGGAGCGAGAGCATGTGGAGCCGCGCGGTCCCGTCGAGGAGGCGATCGCGCTCATCTTCGCGGAGGTGCTCAAGCTCCCGCCCGATCGGGTCGGCGCGCATGACGGGTTCTTCGATCTCGGAGGCCACTCGCTGCTCGGGACGCAGGCCATGGCCCGCATCCGCGCCGCGTTCTCGGTGGATCTCCCCCTCAAGGCCCTGTTCGAGGCCGGGACGCCGGCCGAGCTCGGCGCCAGGGTCATCGCCGCGCTGCGCGAGGGACAGGGCCTCTCGGCGCCGCCCCTCGTGCGGGTTCCGCGCGACGGCGATCTCCCCCTCTCCTTCGGTCAAGAGCGCCTCTGGTTCCTCGATCAGCTCGAGCCGGGCGATCCCACCTACGTTGTTCCCTTCGCCGTGCGCCTCGAAGGCCGGCTCGACATCGCGGCGCTCGAACAGGCGATCTCGGCTCTCGTCGCCCGGCACGAGGTGCTCCGGACCTCCTATGCATCCATCGAGGGCCGCCCGGTCCCCGTCATCCACGAGGCGATGACCATCTCCCTCCCGGTCGTCGATCTCTCCGGCGGTCCCGCGGAGAGCAGGGAAGAGCGTCTTCGCGCCGCGGTGGCCGAGGAGGTGAGGGTCCCCTTCGATCTGACCAGGGGGCCGGTGATTCGCGCGCGCCTCTTCCGCCTCGGGGAGGCCTCTGCGGCGCTCGTCGTGGCCTTGCACCACATCGTCTCCGACGCGTGGACGCGGGCCATCATCAACCGTGAAATCACCTTGCTTTATCGCGCCTTCGCCGCGGGTGAGCCCTCGCCCTTGCCCGACCTGCCCATCCAGTACGCCGATTACGCGGCGTGGCAACGTCGCTTCATGAGCGGGCCGACGCTCGAAGCGGAGCTCGGCTACTGGAAGAAGCGCCTCGAAGGCGCTTCCTTCGTCCTCGATCTGCCGCTCGACAGGCCCCGTCCTCCCGCGCAATCGCACCGCGGCGCCCGGGCCCGCGCCCTGTTGCCGGCCGAGCTGACGCGCGCCCTCAAAGACCTCGCCCGCCGCGAGGGGGCGACCCTCTTCATGGCGCTCCTGGCGGGGCTCGATCTGCTCTTCTTCCGCATCACCGGGCAGACCGATATCCTGATCGGCACCTCCAGCGGCAATCGGGCTCACCCCGAGACCGAGGGCCTGATTGGCTTCTTCATCAACGCCCTGGTTTTGCGGGTCGAGATGACGGCGGACATGACAGGGCGAGATCTGCTCGCCCGCGTCAAGGAGACCTGCCTCGGGGCTTATGCGCACGACGATCTCCCCTTCGAGCGGCTGGTGCAAGAGATCGGCCCCGGGCCCGATCCCAGCCGCGCGCCGCTCTTCCAGGTGATCTTCACGATGCACAACGCCCCGCGGGAGGACATGGCCCTCGAAGGCCTGGCCCTCCGGGGATTGCGGGCCGAGACGGCGACGGCCAAGTTCGATCTCACCTTCCTGATGGGGGAGGGCCCGGCCGGCCTGTCGATCGCCCTCGAATATGCCACCGACCTCTTCGAGCACCGGACGATCGAGCGGATGCTCGCCCAGCTCACCCTCTTGCTCGAAGGCCTCGCCGGAGATCCGCACAAGCGCATCTCGGAGCTCCCGATCCTCTCCGAGCAGGAGCGAACGATGCTCCTCGTGGGCTGGAACCGGACCGAGGTAGCCTATCCAGCCGAGCACTGCCTTCATCAGCTCTTCGAGGCCGCGGTAGATCGCCGCCCGGACGCGCCGGCCCTCGTGGCCGGGGGCGAGACGCTCACCTATCGTGCCCTGGACGAGCGCGCCAATCGCCTCGCCCATCACCTCCGCGCGAGGGGGATCGGCCCGGATCAGGTGGTCGCGCTCTGCCTCGATCGCTCGGCCGACTGGGTCGTCGGGATGCTCGCGATCCTCAAGGCGGGAGCGGCCTATCTCCCGCTCGATCCCCACCATCCAGCGGGTCGGATCGCCCAGATCGTCGACGAGGCCGGCCCCTCGCTGTGCCTCAGCGCAACGCGCCTGTCCGGCTCGCTGCCCGCCGAGGGGCTCACCATCCTCCACCTCGACGAGCTCGGGGAGGCGCTCGCCTCCGAGCGGACGGATCGGCCGGAGAGCGGCGTTTCGCCCCAGAACCTCGCGTATCTGCTCTTCACGTCCGGATCGTCGGGCACGCCCAAGGGGGTCGCGGTCGAGCACCGGCAGATCGTCAATTACACGCTCGGCGTGAGCGAGCGCCTCGGGCTCCCCCCGGACGGCGCTTATGCCCATGTCTCGACGCTCACCGCCGATCTCGGCAACACCGTGCTCTTTCCGTCCCTCTGCCGGGGCGGCACCCTCCACCTCCTCGACGAGGCGCTCACCAGCGATCCGGCCGGCCTCGCGGCCTATTTCGAGGCGCACCCCATCGATGTCCTGAAGATCGTCCCATCGCACCTCGGCGCGTTGCTCTCCGCGCCGAGCCCCTCGCGCGTCATCCCCCGGACGCTCCTCGTGCTCGGCGGCGAGGCGGCGCGATGGAGCTTGATCGAGACGATCGAGAGGCTCTCTCCCGGCACGCGGATCGCCAACCATTACGGGCCCACCGAGACCACGGTGGGCGTGTTGACGTATGCGATCGACGCGGCCGGATCGCGCGCCGACTCTCCGATCGTGCCCCTCGGCCGCCCGCTGCCCAACAGCCGTATTTACCTGCTCGACGCGAGCCTGTCGCCGGTGCCGCTGGGCGTCCCGGGCGAGGTCTTCATCGGCGGCGCCGGCGTGGCGCGAGGCTATCACCACCGGCCCGATCTCACCCGGGAGCGCTTCATCCCCGATCCCTTTGGCCGGCCCGGCGAGCGCCTCTATCGCACCGGCGATCGGGCCCGCTACCTGCCCGACGGCAACATCCTCTTCCTCGGCCGGATCGACGCGCAGGTGAAGATCCGAGGGAACCGGATCGAGCTCGGCGAGATCGAAGCCGCCCTGGCCGCACACCCCGGGATCCGCCAGGCCGTGATCCAGGCCGAAGAGGCCATGAGCGGCGACATGCAGCTCTGCGCTTATGTGGTCCCGGTGGAGGCGCCGGGACCGAGCACGGTCGAGCTCTCGGCGTTCCTCTCGGAGCGCCTGCCTTCGTTCATGGTGCCATCGACCGTCGTGACGATCGACGCGGTGCCGCTCACGAAGAACGGCAAGATCGATCGAAGGGCGCTCACCGCGCTCGGGCAGGCCGCCCAGCAGCGAAACGCCGGGGAAGAGGCCTCCGCGCCGCGCACACCGATCGAGGAGATCCTCACCGGCATCTGGATCGATGTCTTCGGCAAGGCGCGAATCGGCGTCCACGAGAGCTTCACCGATCTCGGCGGGCACTCGCTCCTCGCCATCCAGATCATCGCCCGTGCCCGCGACGCCTTCCAGGTCGATATCCCGCTCCGGGCGATCTTCGAGTCGCCCACCATCGCCGCGCTCGGAGCGAAGATCGAGGGCGCGCTCCGGGAAGGGCAGGGGCTTATCGTCCCGCCGATCACGCGCGCTCCGCGTGGGCGCCCGCTCCCGCTCTCCTTTGCGCAGGAGCGGCTCTGGTTCCTCGCCTCGCTCGAACCGGAGAGCCCGTTCTACAACGTCCCCTCGGCCCTCCGCTTCTCCGGGGCGCTCGACCCCGCGGTGCTCGAGCGCGCGCTCCAGGAGGTGATCGCCCGGCACGAGGTGCTCCGCACCACCTTTGCCTCGATCGACGGCGCGCCCGCGCAGATCATCCACGATACGATCGATCTCCGCCTCCCGGTCGTCGATCGACCCGACCTCGGCGCCGATCCGGCGGCGATCCGGGCCGTCATGGAGGACGAGGCGAAGCGCCCCTTCGATCTCGAGCGAGGGCCGCTGATCCGGGCGAGGCTCCTCCGCCTCGGCGAGGCCGAGCACCTGCTCCTGTTGACGATGCACCACATCGTGTCCGACGCGTGGACACGAGGGATCCTCAACCGGGAGATCGGCGTCCTCTATCGCGCGTTCCTCGCAGGCGAGCCCTCTCCGCTCCCGCCCTTGCCGATCCAGTATGCCGATTACGCCGAGCACCAGCGCCGCTGGCTCTCCGGGGCCGCCCTCGACACTGAGATCGCCTATTGGGTGAGACAGCTCGCCGGAGCGCCGGCCGCCCTCGACTTGCCGGCCGATCGGCCCCGCCCGCCGATCGAGAGCCACCGCGGCGACCGGCTCGGATTCGCACTCTCGCGCCCGCTCTCCGACGCGCTGCTCGCGCTCTCCCGCAAGGAGGGCGCGACGCCGTTCATGACCTTGCTCGCGGCCTTCGAAACGTTCCTCTTCCGGATCACCGGGCAAGGCGATCTGGTGGTGGGCACTCCCGCCATTCACCGGACCATCCCCGAGACCGAGGGGCTGATTGGCTTCTTCCTCAACAACCTCGTGCTGCGGACGAGCATCGAGGGCGCGCTCTCCTTCCGCGCGCTGCTCGGCCGCGTCCGGGAGACCTGCCTCGGGGCCTATGCCCACCAGAGCCTCCCCTTCGAGCGCCTGGTACAAGCGATCTCCCCGGCCCGCGATCTCAGCCGCGCGCCGGTCTTCCAGGTGCTCTTCACGCTCCAGAACGCGCCGAGAGAATCGCTGCGCCTGCCGGGCCTCACGATCAAGGGCGCGAGCGGCGAGAGCAACACGGCCAAGCTCGATCTCTCCCTCTGGATGGGAGAAGGCCCCGACGGGCTGGTCGGCTCCTTCGAGTACGCGACCGATCTCTTCGATCGCGCCACCAT
>JAXLYT010000024.1:0-138521 GCA_046351295.1 Byssovorax sp. | reverse complement strand
AAGCGCCGATCGCGCCGTAATGTCCGATCGATCGGTTCCAAGCGATGGCCATGTTGACCCTCCTGAAAAGTTGGTCGGAGGGCAGCCTAGCCCCGCTCCCCCGGCGTCGCCAAAGGCAAGCAGCGCCCCGGTGAGGCAGCTCTCCCGGCAGCTTGCGTCCCCGCTCCACTTTGGGGGTGCGGGCGAGGGGCCGCTCGGGGTATTTGTCTTGGCCATCGTGACGAGCCGAGCCTCGCCGTCCCGCGCCTCGCCGGCGCGCCTCCTTCGCGGCGCGCGGCTCTCCGCGTTTGCGGGCCTGTTCGCGGCCCTCGCGGGGCTCCGCGCGGCGCCCGCGCTCGCCGACGAGGCCGCGCCTGCTCCGGCGCCGTGGCCGGGCGCGCCCTCCAGGCCCTCGGCGGACGACAAGGCCGAGCTCGAGCGGCGGTTCGGCAGCTACCTGCACGTCTTCGGCACGGCCGAGATCGGCAAGGGCCTGCGCTTCAACAACCCGTATCGCCTCGCCACCCAGCTCGGCGACACGCCCGAGTCGCTCTCGCTCACCGCGACCTACCTCGACCTCGGCGCGGCCTTCACGCTCGGCGAGGCGCACGGCCTCGAGCACGGCGCCGCGCTGCACCTCACGTTCGCCCTCGCCGGCGTGCCCCAGCAGGTCCTCACGCCCACCTACGTGCTCGGCTACCGGCCCTCGGCGCGGATGTTCGCGTACGGCCGGGTCGGCCCCTCGATCGTCCTCTCGCCCGACCCGACCTTCGGCGCCGAGCTCGACGGGGGCTTCGCCTACTTCGTGACCTCGCGCGTCGCCGTGGCGGGCGAGCTCTGCTTCGACCTCTACTACGGCGCCGGCACCCCCGAGCGCGGGGTGATCGCCTATCCCATCCTCTCCGGGCAGCTCGGCCTGCTCGTCGACTACGAGGTGCTGCCATGAGCCGCCCGCGGCCCACGCGCTGGGAGATCCTCCGCCTCGCCGCGGTGGTCGTCTTCTTCACCGCCGCGCCCACCGCGGGCGACATCGGCAGCTCCTGCCAGCCGGAGGACGAGCTCGATCCGACCAAGTTCTTCACCGAGAAGCAGGACACCGACTGCGAGCGCTGCAACGAGTGCCAGATCAGCACCAAGGCATGCCAGCGCTCGTGCGACGTGGGCCTCGCGGTGCGCGATTTCCCGGCCGGCTGCGTGCCCCTCGTGCACGACGGCGAGGTGTGCGTCGACGCCCTGCGCGCCGCGAGCTGCGCCGACTACGAGAGCTTCATGGCCGACGACGGCGCGACCGCGCCCACCGAGTGCCAGTTCTGCCCGCTCCGGGCCGACGCGGGGCCGACCGACGCGGGGGCGACCGAATGAAGCGCGTAGCCCTCGCCGCCGCCGCGTCCATCGCGCTCCTCGCCGTGCTCGCCGGCTGCCGCCCGGCGACCTTCGTCGCGACCCCGGGCGAGTACGCCGATTACCGGGAGACCCGCCTGGGTTACGATGTGGAACAACGTCTCCAGGCGTCCGCGAGCTACCTCGCGCGCTACCCGGACGGGGCCTTCGCCCCGGAGGTGCGGGCCACGTTCGAACGGATCGAGCCGCTCTATTTCGCGAGCAAGCAGGGGAGCGTCGCGGGGCTCGAAGGCTACCTGCGCGCCCTGCCGGCGGGCCCGCACCGGGCGGAGGCCGGGCGCATGCTCGACGGGATGCGCGCAGGGCAAGAGGCCGGCGCCGGGGTGGTCGCCGCGGGCGACGTGACCGCCAAGCTCGACAAGGACAGCGCGGCCCGTGCCAAGGTCATCGCCGACTTCACCGGCTGGGTCGAGCGCTTCCTCGACGCTGACCTGTGGAGGGCGCCGATGAGCGAGTCCAAGGCCAGCGTGATCATCCCCTGGAGCGTGTCGCTGCCGATGCCGTCGTGCCGCCACATCCACGACGCCGCGCAGGGCTCGTTCTCGTCGCGCGCGGCCCGCCGCTGCGCCAAGCTCGTCGAGCTGCCGTACGCGGTGATCGTGAACGGCGCGCCCGAGGAGCGGGAGGCGACGCTGGAGATCGCCATGGTGCAGGACGAGCCCGGCCGTCCGCTCCAGATCACGATCGGCGGCCCCGATCTCTTCCTCCGCCTCGAGGAGACCTTCACCGTCCGCGCCATCTCGCCCGGCGACGCGGACCGCCGCGCCGACGCCGGCCGCCGCGTCGCCGATCTGGTGCACGAGGCGTTCGGCCACGCGCTCTCCCGCGCGCCCGGCTGCGAGCAGATCCCCCAGAAGCCGGCGGTGCTCGAGCTCTCCTGCCGCGGCGTGCGCGCCCAGGTGATCGCCGGCCGGCCCGGCGGCGACGACGACCGCGTGATCATCAGCCCGCCGTGATCCGGCCCTTCCGTGGTACGAGGAAGCATGGAGGTCGGGGACGTCCTCGATGATCGTTACGAGCTCGGCGCCCTCGTCGGTGAGGGCGCGGCGAGCAGCGTGTGGGAGGCGCGCGATCGCGCGACCGGCGAGACCGTGGCGATCAAGGTGGTGTCGCTCGAAGAAGCCGGCTGGCGCGCCGAGGTGCGCGATCGCTTCCAGCAGGAGGCGCGCCTGCTCTCGATGGTGCAGCACGAGCACCTCGTGCAGGTGCGGACGATGGGCGAGACCGACGAGGGGAGCCTCTACCTCGTGCTCGAGCGCCTGCACGGCGAGTCGCTGGGCGAGCGGCTCGCGCGTCCACCGCGCCTCTCCTGGCGCGAGGCCGCGTCCCTCGCGCGGGAGATGGCGAGCGGCCTCGCCGCGCTCCACGCCCGGGGCATCGTGCACCGTGATCTCAAGCCCGGGAACGTGATCCTCGATCGCGGTCCGCCCGGCGGCCCGCCGCGCGCCCCGGTGGCCAAGATCATCGATCTCGGGATCAGCAAGGTGCGCGCCGCCGCGATCGATCCCGCGCTGTTCGCGACGCTCACCGCGAGCGGGCAGATCCTCGGGACGCCGCAGTACATGAGCTACGAGCAGGCCACCGGCGCCCGCGACATCGACGCCCGCACCGATGTCTGGTCGCTCGGCGTGGTGCTCTACGAGATGCTGGCCGGGCAGCGCCCCTACGACGGCGCCAACGTGAACGCGGTGCTCGCCGCGATCCGGAAGGGGCCGCCCGGCGCGCTGCGCGAGTCCGGCGTGCCCGCGGCGCTCGCGACGGTGGTCGAGCGGTGCCTCTCTCGCGATCGGGCCGGGCGCTACCCGAACGGGCAGGCGCTGGCCGAGGCGCTCGACGCGGCGGTGACCCAGGGAGAGGCCGAGCAGCGAGTTCGATCGCGGGCGCTGTGGGTCGCGGGCGCGTTGACGGCGGTGATCGCCGCGGGGGTCGCTGCGCTCCTGATGTGGCGATAGCGCGGAAGGTGACGGATGGTGTAGCCGCGTCTGGCCTCGGTGGTCGCGCTGCTTCCGAGACGCTCCTCGAAGTGGTGCGAGACACCGAGCACCTCGGCGCCGACATCGGCTTCCTCGCCATCCTCCATACCTGGACGCAGACGGCGCTGCACCACCCTCACATCCGTTGCATCGTGCGGGGGGGCTCTTTCTCGACGGGAAGACGTGGGTGAAGAGTCGCGACAGCTTCTTCTTGCCCGACCTGGTTTTAGCTCGCGTATTTCGCGGCGAGTTCCTCGCCCATCTCGCCGATGCCGCGCGCGCGGCTCTTGCGTTTCGCCGGTGCCGCAGCCTCCCTCGGCGTATTACCTTCTCGGTTCGGCGCGCGCTACTCGAGAGGGTAGCGCGACCAGGAATGGATCGTCTATCTCAAACCCCCATTCGGCTCGCCCGAGCAAGTGCTCAAATACATGGCACGCTACCCGCACAAAGTGGCCATCAGCAATCGACGGATCCTCACCATCCAGGACCACAAGGTTACCTTCAGCTATCGCGACAACATGCGTGGACGCCAGGTCATGACGCTCGACGGGGTCGAGTTCCTGCGCCGCTTTCTCCTGCACGTCCTGCCCCAAGGCTTCGTGCGCATCCGCTACTCCCAAGGCACGGAAATGCTTCGATTTTCTCTCGTCCAGATCGATGATCGACGGTCGCTGACACCCCTCCTGCGCGCCCGTCGCTGCCTGGGCCGCGCCGCCGGCGCTCGGCGCCCGCCTCGGAGCCGGCGCCGCGCTGAGCCCGCTCCGATTCAAATCCCATAGCAGGCGTCGTGCCAGCTCGCGCCGACTGGCCGCGGTTTCGTCCAACGGCCTCCTTTCGCGACCGGCGGCCGCGGTTTGTGGTAGCGTCGTCGCCATGGTGCCGATCGAGCAGGTTCATCTCCGCCGGTCGCGAAGAAGGCTTCCACTGGCAAGCGCGTGGCCTGGCTACGCGGCGTCCGCGCCGGATTCCAGATCGATCTGTTGCCACGCGGGATCCCGAGCGGGCGCGCGAGCAAGCGGCTCCGCGCGTACGCGCAGGTGCTCGACCCGGGAAGCGACGTCGGGCGTCTCTAGCCTCCCGAGGTGAGTCGAGGCGTCGTCAGATTGTTCGCTTGACATCGGGCCGTCGTTGGCCTCTTCTTGTACCTGACTGGGCTCCTGGCTCAGCGCGAGGTCGTTCCATGTCCGGTGCGTGAGGCTACGAGCGGGAAGGTGCTGAGCGGCTCGATGCGAAGCTCTTCGCCTGCCCCCAGATGGTCGTCACGTCGAGAGCTCGATTCCGACCGCTGGGACGGTGTCCAGATTGAATGAGGAGGACTGCCATGCGACTGCCGGGATTCACTGCCACTGCCTCGTTGCCCTCGAAGGAGCGGCACTACATCACGTCGCGACCAAGCACTGGCACGGGTGTCCAGCCCCAAGGGGATCTGCCGAGCCCGGGTTGCAACGGCGAATGCCTCGTCGACTGCTACCATGACTGCGCCGGCATGCACGGCCCTAACCGAGGGCTCTGCTACAGCAGCTGTAACTTGTGGTGTTGTGGATACGATTATTAGTGCCACCAGCGTCGGATCGATCTTCGTCCTTTCCTCGGCGACCGAGCCCCGGCCGTCTTTCGCGAAACGCTGGCACGCGTCAGCCTGACGACCGGCGAATCCGAGCCACCGTTCGTCGACGACTTCCACCTCTCCGACCCATTCGTCGTCAAGCACGTCAGTCACGTTTCCGAGAGCAGAATCACCGGCTCGCGTACGCGCTGCCACTGCGAGTATTTCTTGAAGACTGGGCCTTGCCTCCAGACCAGAGGCTGCACCTCATCCCAAAAGCTTGAGTGCCCTCGCCCCTGCTCACCGGGCCATGGTGTTGCGCACAGCCTGTCGAAGACTCTCGCTGTCCCGAACGGCCTCGCCCCTCTCATGCCCCACCGGCCCAAATGAGCTACGAAATCATCAGGCTCGTCACGCGGGATTGGCCCGCGACGGTCGAGGCACTGCGTGCCAGAGGGGTCGACTTCTACTGGCGCGAACGCGAGGCAGACGAGGCTGAATCCCGCGAAGACGGACCAAAGCCGGTGCTCTGTTCCGAAGGGCCGATCGCCAGCTGCCCGGGGTGGCGCGATCCGGAGGCGGACTGGATCTACGACATGCTCAGGAAGGGCCTCGACGCCGAGAGCCGCGCGGCGTGCGACGCCTGTTTTTCGAGGCTCTTCTGGGATAACGGTAGCGGTGATCGTTCCAGCGATCTCCGCGGCACCGGCTGTTCCCTCGACGGTATCTGGTATGCGCTGGCGCCGGCATCGGTTGCCCTGGTTCTTGCCCAGCTACGGAGACTCCCCCTGGAGGCGCTGGAAGCGGCGGCGTCGGCGGTGCAGTGGGAGAGCAAGTACCTTCCGACCTTTGCCGACTTCGAGCACCACCTGAACAACCACAAAGACCTCCTCGAACATGCCGCAAAGCGCCGGGCTGGGCTGCTGGGTCTCATCAGCGCTTAGCCCGCCATCCACCCGATCGTCGCTCGATGGTACCCGTTCACGGGGCGGAACTGTTCACCGCCCTGGATGCGCGTGAGAAATTCCCGGGGCTTCACCCTTCATTCGTATCGTGCAGTTGACCTGAGATCTTGGCCCCGGAGGGGCCGCGGATGTTAGCCCACGACTTCAGTCGTGGGTAATCTGCGCCGCCACCCCCCGCGCCCCGGAGGGGCGCTGCGCAGATCATGAAGACTGGCGTAGTCTCATCTGTAACCATCGAGCCGCGCCCCGCTGGGGCGCGTGATGGTATGCCGCATGAACCCCTGGCTGAAGCCAGGGGCTAAATCCCATGGCCCCTCCGGGGCCATGCCGTCAGTGGTCCGGTTCCAGTCCGTGAACGGTTACCCTCGATGTACCGGCGGGCGAAGTGTGCTCACAAACGAAGGGTCCGCCCCAGCACCACGATGAAGAAGAGCGCCACCGCCGTGGCACAGGCGATCAGCAACGGCGAGCGCTCGATCGAGAGTGGTCTTCCCGGATCGACCGCGGCCCACCGCGGCGACCGGAGCAGGTTGAACGACCACATCAAGGCCGATGTCCCGCCGAACGACGCGGCGGCCCCCGAGATGAGGACGAGCGCGGGGCTCACCGGGTTGAACAGGCCGGCGGTCACGTAGAGCAGACCGCCTGCGAGATAGGGAATCAGCATCAGGGTCCGGGCGCGTTGAACCCTCGGTTCGCCCTCGCCGAGGAAGGGCGCGAGCGCTCGCAGCGAAGCGCGGATGCTGACGACGTAGCCGAGGCCGCCGAGGAGCGAGAGCAGGCCTCGATAGAGCCAGATCGGAGAGCGTCCTTCCACCACCTTGGCCCAGTCGCCGAGGTTGCCCAGGCCGGAGAAGAGCCAGTATCCGGTGCCCTGGAGCAGGCTCACCGTCATCAGGAGCCAGAGGGCGTATCGCCCCGGCGTCGCGCCGCGGCCGGACAGGCGCAAGCCGAGGGCGGCGAGCGCGCCCACGATCAGGTTGACGAGGGTGCCCCCCGCGGAGATCCAGCGGATGGCTGCCCCGCCGAGCCCGCGCTCGTCGCACTCGAAGTAGACGGCGTTGAGCTCGACCGGCTTGCCGCCCACGAGCACACAGGCGCCGCCGTGCCCCAGGGCCTCGTGGGTCACGTTGGCGGCGGCGTACACGAGCACGGCGATCGCGATCAACGTGGCCTTGTCCACGCCCGCCTCGGTACCTTCCTGCGTTGCGCGGACGGGAGCTCCCCCGGGCTCTGTCACTTCTCCCGCCCCCGCTCGCCCACCGCGCGCATCCGGTGCACGTGCACCGGGTTCCGCTCCAGCGCGCAGTTCGGCACCTTCGCGCTGCACGCGCCGCGCGTCCCGGGCACGTCGTCGGCCACGCGGAAGGTGTCGTAGGCCGCGTCGGCCTCGGCGTCCGGGTGGCCGAGCGAGCGCAGCCCCAGGGCTTGCACGCGCAGCAGATCCGGATCGCGCGGTTGCAGCCGCAGACCCACGGCGGTGGCGTCGAGCGTCGCGCGGTCGTCGCCGCCCCGGCTCCCGAGCGCGATCGCCAGGTGCGTCCACGCGCTGTCGTCGCGCGGGGCGGCCTCGGCGGCCTTCTGGAGCGGGCCCACGGCCTCGCCCCAGCGCCACACGAGCGACAAGGCCTCGCCGCGCAGGTGGGTGAGGGCGGGGTGATCGGGCACGATCGCGGCGGCCTCGTCGACGCGGAGGAGCGCGTCGGCGGTCCGGCCCTCGTGGGCTTCGAGCCAGGCGAGGGCGGCGAGCACCCGGGCGCGATCGAAGGGGGTCCCTTCGCGGCTCGCCTCGACGAGCGCCCGGTCGAGGCTCGGGCGCGCCTCGTCGAGCCGCTCTTGCACCGCGTGCTGGAGCCCGTAGGCGTGATCGAGCAGGCGCTTCCAGAGCGGCTGCGCGGGCGCGCTCGCCCGCTTCTCCCAGCCTGTGCCGATCCACACCTCGGCCTCGGCCACGTCGAGCACCGGCTGGGCGGGGCAGGGGTCGAGCAGCGTCTTGCCGCGGAACGACTTGCCGCGCGCGGTCTTCGACTCGGCGCATGCAGCTCGTTGGAGCTCCAACGTTCTCGAACGGTGGCGGAGCCGGGCCTTGATCCGCAGCGGCAAATCGGCGGGATCGAGCTTCGCGTCGGGGGTGAAGGAGAGCTCGACGAGCTCCACGTCGCGGGGGAGGATGGTGTGGTTCGTGACCACGGCCTTGAAGTGGTTCACCTCCCGCGCGAGGAAGGGCACGCCGCCCTGGCCGGCGATCAGCGCGCGCAGACGGTGGGCGCCGAGATCGTCGCCGGTCGCCTCTTGCTCGGTGCCCACCTCGGCGAGCACGCGACCGTGACTGTCTTCCACCGTGGCCTCGACCCACGCGTCCTGCGAGTCGAGCGTGCCGCCGGGGAAGCGGTGGCCCACGCCGACGTTCTTGATCGCCACCTCGAAGGTGAGCTCTTGCCCGGGCACCACGGGCGCGCCCTCGGCCGGCAAAGAGCGGCTCCCGTCGCCGTGCTTGATGACCGGGATATCGAGGCTGAGCGCCGCGCGCAGCCGCGCCCGGAAGAGCTCGAGCTGCTCCTTGTCGCCGCGCATGCTCGCGAGCCAGGTGTGCCCGCCGAGGAAGCGGTGGGAGGCGATCTTCCCGTCCTTCGCGGAGACATCGCCGAGGGGCGCGGGCTCCTTGGGCATGTGGCAGGTGCGGCACTCGGCGGCGGCGACGGGCTCGTCGATCCGCGCGAGCTGGCTGCCCGCGTAGATCGAGCGCTGCCACGGCGTGATGTCGTCGGCGCCGGCGAAGAAGTGAGGGTTGCCGGTGGACTCGTCGAGGAAGGCCTTGTGGCAAGTGCCGCAGAGCGCGGCGGTGCGGAGCGGCGCGGGCGTCACGCGCGCGATGTGCTGCTTCAGGCTCTCGGCGTCGCCTTCCTTCGGCAGGGGGATGGGCCGGCCGGTGAGCGTGTAGCTCCCGTTGCCGTCGGCGCGCGTCTCCTCGATCCCGTGGCAGGTGCGGCAGTTGACGCCGGCGTAGGCGCGCTTGTCGCTCGCCTCGATCGGGTGGTCCATCGCGCCGTCGGCCATGAGCGCGATGTCGTGGCAGCCGCCGCAGTGGCGGCTCTGCGAGGGCGAGACCTCGGCGCGGAAGCGATCGACGGAGACGCGGTAGATCGGGTTCGAGAACGACGAGAACGCGTGGGCGCTCGTGCGCCAGCCGGCGGCGGCGTCGGCGTGGCAGCCCTCGCAGGTGTCGAGATCGGCGAGGAACGATCCGGTCGGGTGTGCGTCCGGGTCGAAGGCCATCTCCGAGGGGGCGAGGGGGCGCTTCGGTCCGGGGAGGATGGCCGCCGGCGCCGGGCCCTGGGCCTTCGCCGTGCTCTCGATCGGAGGGGACGGGCTGCCTGCGCCGGCGTCGCCTTCGTGGGGCGCCGAGGCACAGCCGGCGAGCGCGGCGAGCAGGGCGGATCGGATCAGCAGGCGGGCGTGGCTCATCTCTGGATCTCGCTCCCGGTGACGCGTTCGACGCACGAGGGTAGCAGGGCTTGGCCGGCTCCCGGCAAGCATCCGATTCGGCGCTCCCCGCTCTTTGCTATGGTCGCGCCGATGTCCCTTCCGTCCCCGGGGCGCCTGCTCCGCGAGCCTGCGCTTCACTTCCTCGTCCTCGGGCTCGGCCTCTTCGCGCTCCACGCCCGGGTGCGCCGCCCGCCGCCCGAGCGGATCGTCGTCTCCGCCGCCTTCGCCGACGCGCTCGCCGCCGAGCAGGCCGCGCTCCTCGGCAAGCCGCCGACGATCGAGGAGCGGCAGGCGCTCGTCGATCGGTGGGTCGACGAGGAGCTGCTCTACCGCGAGGCCCTGGCCCTCGGCCTCGATCGCGGCGATCCCATCGTGCGACGCCGGCTCGTGCAGAAGATGGAGCGCGTGGGCGAGGGCGCGAGCCCGCTCCCCGAGCCGGGCGACGCCGAGCTGCAAGCCTTCCTCGACGCGCATGCGGATCGCTTCCAGGAGCCTGCGCGCACGAGCTTCGAGCAGGTCTTCGTGAGCCGCGATCGGCGTGGTGAGGCCGCCGAGGGCGAGGCCCGACGTCTCGCGGGCGAGCTGCGAGGCGGCGCCGATCCGGCCAGGTTCGGCGACCCCTTCCTCCAGGGCCGCGCCTGGTCGCTGCGCAGCGCGCCGGAGATCGCGCAGGTGTTCGGGCCCTCGTTCGCGGCCGAGGTGGCGGCCCTCCCGCCCGGACGCTGGTCCGATCCCATCGCGTCGAGCTACGGCGAGCACCTCGTGCGGGTGAGCGAGCAGCGCCCCGGCCGCACCTTGCCCCTCGCGGCCGTGCGGCCCCGCGTGGCCGAGGAGTGGATGAGCGAGGAGCGCGAGCGGCGCCGGCGCGCGGTCGTGGACGGCTTGCGACAGCGTGCCACGGTGGAGATCGAAGGGAACCACCCGACCACGACCGCGGGCCTCGCCCGGAGCGAGGGCCGCTGATGCGCAAAGGCCGTCTCCTCGCGCTCTTCGCGCTCATTCTCGCGGCGATCGGCCTCGCCACGCCGGCGGCCGCGCACGAGTTCTTGCCGTCGCTCCTCGACCTGCGCGATCTCGGCGGAGGCCGGTACGAGCTCGCCTTTCGACCCGCGCCTTCTTCGGGCGAGGGCGCTTCGCCCGGCGCGGCGCTCGGGCTGGTCTTCCCGGCGGCCTGCGTCCGGCTCGATGGCCCGTCGCTCCCGCCCTCGCCGGCCGGCCTCCTCGACTGCGGTCCAGCGGGCCTGCGCGGGCAGCCGATCGGCGTCGACGGCCTCTCCGGCGGCGCCGAGGTGGTGGTGCGCTTCACGCCGCGCACGGGGCCGATCGTCACCGCGGTGCTCCGGGAAGGATCGCCGCGCATGGTGATCCCCGACCCGGACGTCCCCGGCGGGCCGCGGTTTTCGACCCGCCTCGCGCTCGCCCGGACCTACCTCGTCGCGGGTATCGAGCATATCCTCGGCGGCGCCGATCACCTGCTCTTCGTGCTCGGCCTGCTGCTCCTCGTCCGCCGGAGCGAGGCGGCGTTTCCACCGGCCGAGCGCCGCACCGGATCCACCGTGGTACGGACGGTCACGGCGTTCACGCTGGCGCACAGCGTGACCCTCGGGCTCTCCGTGCTCGGCGTGGTCGAGCTCTCGCCCCCACCGGTCGAGGCCGCGATCGCGCTCAGCATCTTCTTCGTGGCGCTCGAGCTCGCGCGGGAGGGCGCTGCTCCGCCGCGCGGGCGCGCCGGCAAGGCGGCCTTCGCCTTCGGCCTCCTCCACGGTTTCGGCTTCGCGGGCGCCCTCCGATCGCTCGGGCTCCCGGCGGGACAGGCGCCGCTCTCGCTCCTCTCCTTCAACCTCGGGGTCGAGCTCGGCCAGCTCGCCTTCGTCGTCGTGGCCCTCGGCGCGCTCGCGCTGCTCGGGCGGCCGATCGCCCGCGCGCCGGCCTTCGCGCGCCGCGCCCCTGCCTATGTCCTCGGCTCGTTCGCCGCGCTGCTCGGCCTCGAGCGGATCGCCGACTTCTGGTCCTGAAGGCTTACCCCATGTCCACCGTGATCCATCGTCCCCTCTCGTCGCACATCGTGCTCGCCGCGCTCCTCGCCCTCCCGGCGGTCGCATGCTCCTCGTCCGATCCCCCGGCCGACGGCGGGGCGGGCGGCCGCCGGGGCTACACCGAGATGCGCGAGCCGTGCGCCGAGCGCGATCCGCTGCGCAAGGCCTTCTTCGGCGACCTCCATGTCCACACGTCGCTCTCCTTCGACGCGTGGACGTACGACGTGCGGACGCTGCCGGCCGACGCGTACAAGTTCGCGCGCGGCGAGACGATCAAGCTCGCGCCGCTCGACGCCGACGGGAAGCCGACCCGCCCCGTCAAGCTCGCCAGGCCTCTCGATTTCGCGGCCGTCACCGATCACTCCGAGTACCTCGGCGAGACGAGCCTCTGCACCACGCCGGGGTCGCCCGCGTACGACACATCGACGTGCAAGCAGTACCGCCCCGGCTCCTTCTTCGGCCTCGGCGTCGGCGCCGATCCTCCCTCCCGCGCGGACATCTGCGGGCCCGATGGCAAGCCCTGCACCGACGCCGCGCTGCCCGTGTGGAAGGGCATCCAGGAGGCGGCCGAGGCGGCCTACGATCGCACGTCGGCGTGCTCGTTCACGAGCTTCGTCGCGTACGAGTACACGCTGTCTCCCTTCGGCAGCAACATGCACCGGAACGTGATCTTCCGGAACGCGACCGCGCTCCCGGCGCCCATCACGTACTACGACGCGCCGAGGGCGATCGACCTCTGGACGGCGCTCCGCAACACCTGCAATGACGCGGGAAACGGCTGCGACGCGCTCGCGATCCCCCACAACTCCAACGTGAGCAACGGGCGGCTCTTCCACGTCGAGTACTGGGGCAAGAAGGGCGTCGAGGACGAGAAGCGGCAGGCGCGCCTGCGGGCGGAGATGGAGCCGCTCGTGGAGATTTACCAGCACAAGGGCGACTCGGAGTGCATCAACGGGCTCTCCACCTTCGCGGGCGCGCCGGACGAGCTGTGCGACGCGGAGAAGATGCAGAAGCAGCCGCTCCTCGACTGCGGGCCGACGGGCACGGGCACCGGGGCGCTCGCGGGGATCGGCTGCACCTCGTGGCTCGACTACGTGCGCAACGTCTGGAAGGCCGGGCTGATGGAGCAGGCGCGGATCGGCGTCGATCCGTACAAGCTCGGCGTGATCGCCAGCACCGACACGCACAACGGCACGCCGGGGCGCGTGGACGAATCGACGTTCGAGGGGCACCTCGGCAACGCCGATCGCGATCCGGCTGTGGCGCTCGGGACGAAGGCCGTCGCGGCGCCTCCGCTCCGGAGCAACCCGGGTGGGCTCGCGGGCGTGTGGGCCGAGGAGAACTCGCGCGACGCGATCTTCGACGCGCTCCGGCGCCGCGAGACCTTCGGGACGAGCGGGCCGAGGATCACCGTGCGCCTCTTCGCGGGGTGGGATTACCCGGGCGACCTCTGCGACGATCCGGAGATGGTGAAGAAGGGGTATGCGGGCGGGGTGCCGATGGGCGGCGATCTGCCGCCGCACGCCGCGTCGAGCGGCGCGCCGCGCTTCGTGGTGAGCGCGCTTCGCGATCCGGGGACGGCCGAGAGCCCGGGGACGAAGCTCCAGCGCGTGGAGGTGATCAAGATCTGGCTCGACGCGAAGGGCGAGCCGCAGGAGAAGGTGATCGTCGTGGCGGGCAGCGCGGACAACGGCGCCTCGGTCGACGAAAAGACCTGCGCGCCCAAGGGCGACGGGGCCGATCTCTTCTGCACCGTGTGGTCCGATCCGGACTTCGATCCTGCGCTGCCCGCGGCCTACTACCTGCGCGCGGTGGAGAACCCGACGTGCCGATGGAGCACCTGGGTGTGCAACGGCCTCACGCCGGAGAAACAGGCCGAGCTCGCATGCGACGCGCTCGGCGTCCCGAAGACGATCCAGGAGCGCGCGTGGTCGTCGCCCGTGTGGTATACGCCCTGAAAATGAAGCCGTCCGCGAAGCACGAAGGCGCGCCGCCCGCCCGGGCGAGCGACGAGAAGAGCCCCGAGGAGGCGAGCGCGGACGAGGGTGCCGCAGCGGACGAGGGGGCCGAGGCAGGCGCGCGCGAGGGCTCGCCGCCGGCCGAGCCGCCGCCACCGCTCGAGAAGCTCCGGCGCTCCAAGGCCATCTCCCGCCTCTCGGTGCACGGGTGGATCGCGGGCCTCGCGGGCGCGTTCACGGTGCTCGTGATGGGCTGGGTCGCCGCGGGCCGCGACGTGATGACGAAGGGCTGGGGCCTCTTCGGCGCGGGCGATCCGGCGCTGGCGACGGCCTTTCCGCTCCTCGTGATCGCGGCGGTCATGCTCACCGTGGAGATCGGCATCCGGATCAAGGTCGACCGCGGCAAGATCATCAAGATGCCGGAGGGCCTGCGATCGGGCGGCTTCGGCGCGTTCGTGCGCGAGTGCATCGCCGTCTACGCCGTCGAGGTCGGCCTGCTCTACCTCGCCCTCGCCGTCTACCAGCTCGCGAACGAGTACGGCTTCGCCAAGAACGCCGAGTACTACCGCCCGTGGTTCTCGGTGATGCGGTATTTCTTCTGGATCTACGTGTACGGCGGCCTGCCCTACGTGATGCTCACGCGGGCCCTCCAGCACGACCCGCGGGCCGACAAAAGGCAGGCGGCCTTCACGGTGATGAAGGCGGGGCGCGCCCTGCTCGCCCGCGTCTCGCCGGCGAGCTACGAGGCGCCCGAGCCCTTCGACGGGAACGACCGGACAGCCATCCTCGGCCTGTTCGTGAAGCTCTTCTTCGTCCCCATCATGACGGTCTTCTTCGCCGACCAGTTCTCCCACCTGATCAAGAACGTCGGCTACCTGAACGATCTGTTGTTCCCCACGCCCGGCAGGACGACGACCTTCGGGATCCGCGACTTTTACAACGTCTCCTTCACCGTGATCTTCTCGATCGACGTGGGCCTCGCCTGGGCGGGCTACGTCATCTCCTCGCGCTGGATCAAGAACGGGATGTACTCCGTCGAGCCCACGGTGCTCGGCTGGGTGGTGGCCTTGCTCTCCTATCCCCCCTTCAACCGCGTCTTCGGCTTCTATTTCTCGACGCCCGGCGAAAACGGCTTCCTCTCGATCAGCTCCCACACCGCGGTGACGTTCCTGGCGCTCTGCTCGGTGCTCTCCTTCGTCGGCTACATGTCCGCCACCGTGTGCTTCGGCCTGCGCTTCTCGAACCTCACCCACCGCGGCATCATCACCACCGGCCCCTACGCGATCGTGCGCCACCCGGCCTACGCCGCCAAGAACTTCTCCTGGTGGTGCGTGATGCTCCCCTACGCCCTCTACGACGCCGGCACGCACCGGTCCGCCGGCCCCTTGCTCCAGGTGCTCGGCCTCGTGATGATGAGCAGCATCTATTACATGCGCGCCATCACCGAGGAGCGCCACCTCGGCCTCGACCCCGAATACCAGGCCTACGCAAAGAAGGTCCCGTATCGCTTCATCCCCGGGATCGTTTGAGCTGGCTTATCAAACAGCGGCGACGCCCGGGGTTAAAACCCAGGGCTACGCTTGGAAAGCCCGCCTTCGCGGGCTTGCGTCGTGCGGCGTCGAACGGGGTTTCCGTAACAAATGCGGGCGGTGTGGAGAGCGGACGTACCGACCCACGTTTTGGCGAAGCCAATCGGGTTGAGCGCAGTCCCCGAAGGGGGACTTTCGCCAAGCGTAGCCCCGGGTTTTAACCCGGGGCGAAGCAAGACGTCGTGGGTCGAACGTGGATCCGAATCAATGCTCAGCTCACGCATCCGAGAGGATGGACGCGAGCATGGCGAGGGCGGCTTTTTTGCGGATGGGGTGGGCGGACTCGGTGGCGCCGACGCAGAGGGGGCAGCCGGTGGGGCAGGGGCAGGAGCGGAGGAGGAGGCGGGTCTGGGCGAGCAGGTCGGCGGCGCGCTCGTAGATGCGCTCGGCGAGGCCCACGCCGGAGGGCACGTTGTCGAAGAGGAAGATGGTCGGATCGAAGCCCGGCTCGGGGACGCGGCCGCCCACGATGGGGCCTTCTTCGTCGCTCTTGTCGCCGAGCGTCTGGCCGAGATCGCGCGGATCGCACATGAGGGCGAGGGTCGCGACCGTCTCCAGGGCCACGGCGATGCCCCGCAAGCCCTCGATGGCGTCGGCGCGGCCGGTCGGGCCGCCGCAGAGGTGCTCCGGCACGGTGAGCCAGAAGCTCGTGGTGTGCATCTGGATGTCGGGCAAACGCACGTCGCCGTAGCCGGCGTTCTCGTGGGTGAAGAACTTGATCTTCTTGTAGCCGACCACCTTCTCCACCACGCTCACCTCGCCCCACGCGACGGTGGCCCGGCCGAGGCGGCTCTCGGCCAAAAGCTCGATGACGCTCACCTTGCGGTGGGTCAAGGCGGTGGTGAAATAATCGGGCTCGACGGGGCGTACGAAGGCCTTGTGGTTCTCGTAGTCGAGCTTCTCGACCTGGTATTGCTCGGCGTCGTGCTGGTAGATGGCCTGCTCGTGGAGCATCGTCGGTGCGGCGCGGAAATCGAGCTCGCCGAGGGCCTTGCCGGACGAGACATCGATGATGACGAAGTTGTCCCAGCCGACGCTGCGCAGGCTCACGTGGTTGGCGGGGTAGGCGTCGGCGGCCCAGTGAAAGCGGCCTCCGCCCTCGTGGACGACGCCGTGGCCGGCGAGGTAGCCGAGGGCGGCCGAGGTGTCCTCTTCGGGCATCGCCGCGTAGCGCTCGCCTGAAACGAACGGGAGCTCGAAGGCGGCGCACTTGAGGTGTTGAATCAAGATCTCGGTGTTATGAGGGTCGATCCGGGCCGACTCCACGTCTGCGTCGAAGAGGAAATCGGGGTTCTGGGCCAGGTATTGATCGAGCGGCTCGCTCGACGCGACGAGGACGGCCACGCTCGCCTCGCCGCGGCGCCCGGCCCGTCCGAAGCGCTGGAAGGCGCCGGCCACCGATCCCGGGTATCCGGCGCAGATCACCGCGTCGAGATCGCCGATGTCGATGCCGAGCTCGAGCGCGTTGGTGGCGACGACGCAGAGGATCGACCCCTCGCGGAGCCCCTTCTCGATGCGCCGCCTCGTCTCGGGCAGATAACCGCCGCGATAGGCCATGATCGCCTCGGGATCGATGGAGTCGCTCGCGAGCTTGTCGCGCAGGTATTTGAGCATGATCTCCACCGAGTTGCGCGAGTGGCCGAAGACGATGGTGGGCACGCGGGCGCGGACGAGATCCGCCGCGAGGTTGACCGCGCTCTTGAGCGTGCTCGCGCGGATGCCGAGCTCGGCGTTGACGACGGGGGGATTGAAGACGAAGAAGCGGCGGCTCCCGCGGGGCGCGCCGGAGCGATCGACGAGCGCGATGTTCTCTTCGTCCTCGCCGAGCAGGCGCGCGGCGTGCTCGCGAGGGTTACCGATGGTGGCCGTCGCGCAGAGGAAGGTGGGGTTGGCGCCGTGGAACCGGGCGGCGCGGCGGAGGCGGGCGATCACGTGGGCGACGTGGGAGCCGAACACGCCCCGGTAGGTGTGCAATTCATCGAGGATGACGTACCTGAGCTTCTGGAACATCCGCGCCCAGTGGGCGTGCTGGGGGAGGATGCCCGCGTGGAGCATGTCGGGGTTGGTCATCACGATCGGGCAGCGCTCGCGGGCCGCGCGGCGGGCGTCGCCCGGGGTGTCGCCGTCATAGACGAGGGCGGGGACGGTGAGGCCGGCGTCGCGGATCAAGCCGCGGAGGTCGGCCTCTTGATCGCGGCTCAGGGCCTTGGTCGGGTAGAGGTAGATGGCGCTCGCGTCGGCCTGCGCGCGAGCGTGTCGAGGACGGGGAGGTGCAGCAGAGGCTCTTGCCGCTGGCCGTGGGCGTGGCGATGACGACGTGCTGCCGGCGCGCGCGGCCTCGAAGGCCTGGGCCTGGTGCTGATACAGGCGCTCGATGCCCCGGCTCTCGAGGGCGCTCCGCAGGCTCGCGGAGAGGGCGCCGGGGAAGGGGGCATAGGCACCCTCCTCGGCGTCGAGCCTGCGGTCGGCGGCGAGGCAGGGCCGCACGTACCCGGAGGCGAGCCAGGACGAGACAACCGGATCGAGGCCCGTGAGCGTGGACCAGGGGGGACGAGGCATGGCGGCATACTAAACGGATGATGAGTGGTTGGCCAGCTTGCTGCCACACGAACGCGCGGCTCCACGCGCCGGAGGAGCTCCGGCGGGCGAGGGCGTACGTGGGGACGGCGCCGCCGGCGTGACCGCGCGGTGACCGTCGTGATCCATCGTCAACCGTGGTGCACGGAGCCTCGATCGAGGACCTCCCGCACCTTGCGGGTCAGCGCGCTCGGCGTGAGCGGCTTCTGGAGATAAGCCTCGCCGGAGTCGAGCACCCCGTGGTGCAGGATCGCCTCGTCGGTGTAGCCGGACATGAAGAGCACCCGCATGCCGGGACGGAGGAGCCTGAGGCGCTCGGCGATCTCGCCGGCCGCTCATGAAGGGCAGGACGACGTCGGTGAGGATAGATCGATCTTCGCGCCGTGCTGCTCGCTGTGGAGGAGCGCCTCGCCGCCGTTCGCGGCGTCGAGGACGGTGTAGCCGCTGCGCCGGAGGACGGTGCGGGCGAGGGCGCGCACCTGGGGTCGTCCTCCACGAGCAGGATCGTCTCGTCGCCGCGGAGGTCGCCGGCCGCCGGCGCGGGCTCCGAGCTCGCGGTCGCGACGCCGTTCACGCGGGAAAGTAGAGCTTGAACGTCGCGCCCTTGCCGGGCTCGCTGTAGACCCAGATGTGCCCGCCGCTCTGCTTGACGATGCCGAACACCGTCGCCAGTCCGAGCCCCGTCCCGCGGCCCTTCTCCTTGGTCGTGAAGAAGGGTCGAAGATGCGCGCCTGCGTCTGCGCGTCGATCCCGACGCCCGTGTCGGTGACGGCCAGTGTCACGTAGGCGCCGGGGCGCACGTCGTGGTGGGCGGCGGCGTAGTCGCCGTCGAGCTCGACGTTGGTGGTCTCGATGGTCAGCTTGCCCATGGGCATGGCGTCCCGCGCGTTGACCGCGAGGTTCATGATGATCTGCTCGATCTCGCCTGGATCGGCGAGGATGCTGCCGAGATCGGCCTGCGTCATCACGGCGAGCTCGATGTCGGCGCCGAGCAGGCGGAGCAGCATCTTCTCCATCCCGGCGACGGCGAGGTTGAGGGAGAGCACCTTCGTCTCCAGCACCTGCTGCCGGCTGAAGGCCAGGAGCTGCCGGGTCAGGGTCGCGGCGCGGGTCGCCGCCGTCTTGATCTCGGTGATGTCCGCGGGTGTACGTCGCCGGGGTCGAGATCGGCCAGCAAGGCTCGGTGTAGGTGCTGATCACCGAGAGGATGTTGTTGAAGTCGTGGGCGATGCCGCCGGCGAGGCGCCCGACCGCTTCCATCTTCTGCGCCTGGCGGAACTGCTCCTCGAGGCGCTTGCGATCGGAGAGATCGAGGGTCACGGCGATGGTCTCCCCGTCCTCCAGGGGCGCGACCGCGACGAGCACCGGGATGCGCCGCCCGTCTTCCGGCGGTACTCGCCCTCCCACGCGCGCCGATCGGTCGCCGTGCGTGCTCGTGGAGCTCGCGATGTCCCAGGCGATCTGCCCGCCAGCAGATCGTCGCGGGTGTAGCCCGCCATCTCCAGGAAGGTCTCGTTGGCCTCGAGGACGTTGCCGAGGAAGTCCGCGATGGTGATCCCGATCATCCCGACTCGGCGAGGCGGCGGAACCGGCCTCGCTCGCGCGCAGCGCGTTCGATCAGAGCGCGCGGCGTCCAGGTGCCCCGGACCCGGGAGAACAGCTCCCGCGCGGAGAATGGCTTGACGAGGTACGCGTCCGCGCCGAGGTCGAAGCCCTCGAGCACGGACTCCTCGCCGGCGCGCGCCGAGAGGACGATCACCGGCACGCTCCGCGTCGCGGGCGAGGCGCGCAGCGCCTTGATGAGGGCCTGGCCGTCCATCCTCGGCATCATCAGGTCGGTCAGGATGAGATCGGGCGGGGCGCTCTGGACGCGCGCGAGCGCCTCTTCGCCGTCGGCGGCCTCGTCCACCGTCCAGTGCCGGCGCAGGAGCCCCGCGATGTAGGTGCGCATGTCGTCGCTGTCGTCGACGAGGAGGATCCTGGATCGCGGTTCGGCCGCGGGATCCAGGGGCGCACCCTCGGTCGAGGCCTCCGCGCAGCGGCCCTTCGACCACTGGGAGGCCTCGGTCACGATGGGGACGACGTGGGACCCGATCGCGGGCTCGTGCGCCTCGACGATCCGATCCTGGGGCAGGTGCGCCGAGCCGGTGGGGATCGTCACGGTGAACGTGGTGCCCTTGCCGAGCAGCTCTTCCACGCGGACCGTGCCGCCGAGCAGCCCGACGAGCTCGGCGACCAGCGCGAGCCCGATCCCGTCCCCTCGAAGCTGCGCCCGCGCGCGCCCTCCACGCGGTGGAACCGCTCGAAGACGCGCGGGAGCTCGTGCGCCGGGATGCCCGTCCCCGTGTCGCTCACGGCGAGCTCGATCCGATCGTCGTGCTCCTTCAGGCGCACGCCGATCTCGCCGTCGAACGTGAACTTGTACGCGTTCGACAGGAGGTTCAGCACGATCTTCTCCCACTGCGCCCGATCGACGAACGCGGGGCCGTCGAGGGGAGGGCACTCGACCGTGAACCGCAGGCCGGCCGACTCGACCAGCGAGCGGAAGGTGCTCGCGATGCCGGCCGTCAAGGACGCGAGATCGATCTCCTCGAACGAGGCCTGGACGCGGCCGGCCTCGAGGCGCGAGAACTCGAGGAGCCGGTTGACGAGGTGCATCAGCCGGACGGCGTTGCGGTGGACGGCGCGCAGGCTCTCTCCGCCGAGCGGCTGGCGCCGCTCGATCGCGTCCTCGATGGGGCCGAGGATGAGCGTGAGCGGCGTCCTGAGCTCGTGGCTCACGTTGCCGAAGAACGCCGTCTTGGCGGCGTCGAGCTCGCCGAGCCTGGCGTTCGCCTCGCGCAGCCCCCGGTTGGCCTCGGCGAGCTCGTGCCCGCGGCGGATGACCTCCCGCTCCATGGCCTGCGTCTTGTCGCGCAGCACCACGCCGAGCTCCGTGGCCTGGACCAGCTCCGTCACGTCCTCGACGCGGTGCAGGATGTAGAGCACCTCGCCCGCCGGCGTGAGGACAGGCAGGTTCTTCGGGCTCCAGTACTTCGTGTGGAACGCCCCGTCCTCGCCGCGGATGTCGTAGCGCTGCACCGGCATCGTGTCGGGCGCGCGCGTCGCGAGGACACGCTCGAGCGACGCGCGCAGGTTGCTCGTGCCCGTCGCCTCCGGGGTGTCGGGGTTGTCGGGGAACACCTCGAAGAGCCCGCGACCGACGGTCGCCTCGCGCGTCGTGAAAGTCGTCTTCAGGCGCGTGTCCGTCGCGGCGACCATGGTGAACCGCGGGCTGTCCGGCAGCAGGACGAGCAAGATCTCGGGGGACGATTCGAAGACGAGGCGGAGGTTTCGGGTGAAATCGGCCTCCAGCGTCTCCGCCGGCGTTCGGGTTTGCGCCTCAAGCATGCAGCTCCTTTCGTCCGCGCAGGTCACGACTGACCACGCGGGGGCCGGGCCCATCATGCTGGTTATCGCCGCCAACTGGGCTACTCGATCGAGCGGGGTGCCCATTTTTGGGGAGGTGGCCTCGCCCTCTCACCCACGTGTTCCGAGCGTGTGAGACCGTGTACGAAATGGTCCTATTCATGGTGTGGAATGCCCCGATTGTCCATATTTGAGGCGACTATGGCGAAGTCATGAAGCGTCGATCCGGCGCGCTGTCACGGATTCGTAACAATGCTGTGCGGGCGATTGACATCTTGGGCGCGTCGCTCATGAAAAACGTCCGCGACGGATTATCCAAAGCCATGTGCCAATGGCAATAATCACAAGTGTGATTGCAAATGGCACGATCGGGCGGGCCGACGCAGAAGGCGCTTCGGGCGCTGGAGGCTTGGTCCTCGGCGCGCCGTCTCGCTTCCAGACGAAGGAGCGCTCGTTGTCGCGGATGGATGCGGTGAGCGCGTCCAGCATCGCCGCGGGTGGGGCTGGATCGCCGGCGCGGACGAGGAAGCGCTGGGTGACGGCCAGCGCGGGCAGCGCGGTCGACGGGTGCCGGAGCTCGATCGCCGCGGCGCGTCCATCCGGGCAGCGGAACCGAGCCTCGATGTGATCGCCGGGGATGCTCGCCCGTTCGAGGGAGCAGCCGGCCGGAGAGCCGCCGAGCATCTGGCCGATCAAGGCATCTTGCCCGCCGGGGATCATGTAGCTCGTGCCTCGTCGCCGAGCTCTTCCTCGGCCTCGGGCGCCGCCGGGAAGCCGGAGCCGCCCGCGGTGGAGCAGTCCGGGGTGATCGCGCAGCTCGGCGGAGAGCTTGCCGAGATCGAGCGCGTCGAGGTGAGGGGCGAGGAGCGCTGGAAGGGCCGGATCTTGGCCTAGATCGCTGCGCATCTTGCCGAGGATGAGCTGGGCCATTCGCCCGGCGCGCGAGCGGGCGGGCTCGGTGGGGAGCTGGGCCTCCATGTCGGCGGCGAGGCGGAGGATCGACGCGGCGAGGAGCGGCATGTCCGCGCGCAGATACACGTCCGCATCGGCGAGCAGGATGCACGCGCCCGTCTTGCGCGCGCCGCGGGTGACGGCGCCGAGGTAGCGCGCGGTGTCGAGCGGGGGAGGGGCGTCGCTCTCCTGCGCGCGCCCGTGGAGGACCGCGCGGACCTCCTTCGACCAGAGCCAGGCGAGCCGCCAGTAGCCGTCGAACGTGAGGTGCACCTCGTCGCTGAACATCGGCGGCGAGAGGCCGCGGTGCGCATGCGCGGCGAGGTCCTCGCCGAAGTCGACGAACGAGGCGCGCCCCGCGGAGGCCCGCTCCCACGCGGCGCGCCGCTCGGCCATCCACGGGGAATGATAGCGCGCGGTGGTCTCTTCCTTCGCGAAGGCCGAAGGCGAGATCGCAGCCGGGCGCGAGCACGCAGCCGAGCAGGCGCCTGTAGCTCTCGTCCTTGTCGGCGAGCGTGAGCGGGTGCTCGACGCCCCACCGCCCGGAGCGCTCGGCCCAGCGCAGGGGGTGCTGCACCGGGGAGACGGTGATCACCTGGGCTCCCATGGATTTCGCGGTGGAGACGAGCACGTCGGCCCACGCGGCGAAGCCCGCATGCTCCTCGCACAGATCTGCCTCGCTCCCGCCCGCGCCGCCGCCCGCGGGAGGCGCGCCGCCGAGGCTCGCGACGTACGCGGGGCCGCGCGCGCGCAGCGTCCAGACGAGGTGAGAGCGCTCGACGAGGAAGCGGAACGCGCGGTGGAGGGCCGGGTGCGTGGAGGGGAGGCAGCGCTCGCGATCGACGCTGAAGAAGTCGTTGCCGCCCTGGTAGAAGATCACCACGTCGGGCGCGTAGCGCCGGATCGAGAGCAGGAAGTAGTAGCTGTCGAGCGCTGTCCCCGCGCCCCGGCCCATGTTGACGATGGTGACATCGTCGCCCGGGAGCGCCGCGTGGATCTGATCGTACAACATCGTGACCGGTCCGCCGGGGTAGCCCCAGGGGCCGCCCTCCACGCTCGACTCGCCGAAGACGAAGACACGCTTTTCACCGGGGCGCTTGGCCTCGGGGAGGGGACCGCCGGCCACCGAAGGCACGGTGTTGCGCCCGTTCACGAGGGGGAGCGCGTGGACGTAGATGCCGTCGCGGAGCTGCACCACCGGCGGGAGCGGCCAGAGGATCCGGGCGGCGATCTCGAGGACGAGCGAGGTGACGGCGAGGCTCGCGACGCCGAGGAGCGCGCGCTGCCAGAGCGGGGCCTTCGGGCGGCGGCGGCGGCGCGCCCTCGCCGGAGGAGCGGTCTTCTTCAGGTCCGGATCGGCCACGGCGGCCCTCCGCCGCGGAGGAGTCCCGGTGCCGGGCGCTGCTCCACCAGGCGATACATGAAGGGCAAGGTCTGGCTCGCGTTGAGCAGGGCCAGGGCGAGCAGGAGCAGCACCACCAGCACCATCGGCAGGAGCCACCAGCGCAGGTTGTCGCGGAGGAAGCCGCCGACCCCGGGGCGCGCCTCGTCGCCCGGATCGTCTCCGCCGTCCTCGTTGTCGTGGTCCGCCGCGGGATCGCTGCTCATCGCGCCCGTCTCCTCGCCGGGCGCGCGCAGCATAGGCCCTTGCTGCGACGAGGAAAATCGGCCAACACGAATCGACGCGCGATGATGTCCGGATCGGCTCCTCGACCCTGGTGGTGGCTCGATACGAGCGAGCGGGCCGCGCTCGGCCTCGGCACCTCGGTTCGCCGGACGGAGCAGGGCATCGTCTTCGGCGATCCGGAGCGCTCGCACCGCCTGGAGATCGTGGCGCGCACCCCGGACGCGCCCGTGCGCCTCGGCCCGATCGCCCTCCGCATCTGGGGCGACGCGCGCGATCCGCGAGCCAAGGCGCTCCTCGTCGGCGCCGTCGAGCGCCTCGGCCCGCGCCTCGCCGAGGGCTTCGATCCCGCCGCGATCGACCCGGCCGAGCTCCAGACCGCCGCCGCCGATCGCCCGCCGACCATCCTCGACGTCCCCTCGACCTGCGAGCGCGCCTGCATCTTCTGCCACATCTCCCAGGTCCCTCTCGACGAGCGCGCGCCGCGCGGCTCCGAGGCCGACGTGCTCCGCCGGATCGACGCCGCCGAGGGCCCCATCCTCTTCACCGGCGACGACGCCCTCTCGAACCCCGCGCTCCCCTTGTGGATCGAGCGCGCAACGTCCCGTGGCCTCTCCGCGTCCGTCATCGGCCCACCCCGCCTCCACGCCACCGCCGCGCTCGCGCCGGCCCTCGCCCGCGCCGGCCTGCGCAAATACACCACCGCCCTCCTCGGCCCGACCGCCGAGCTTCACGATCACATCGGCGGCAAGGCCGGAGCCTTCGCCGCGCTCACCGAGGCCGTCCCCGCCATGAAGGCCGCCGGGATCACGGTGGAGCTGCTCACCCCGCTCATCGCCCCGCTGCTCGACCACATCGAGCCCATCGCCGCCAAAGCCCTCGCCCTCACCGGCTCCCCGCTCACCTTGATCGCCTACGCCCCCGACCCGGTGGTAGGCCACGCCTTCGACGCCGTCGTGCCCCCTTTCGCCGCCCTCCGCGAAGCCCTCACCCGCGCCTCGCACGTGCGCGCCTCCGTCGACGCGCTGCCCCTGTGTGTGCTCCCCGAGCCCCTCCGCGCCGCGCGCGCCCGCCTCGAACGCACCGACACCGGCCTGCGCATGCTCTTCCCGGAAGCGACCTGCACCGATTGCTCGATGCGCGATCACTGCCCAGGCGTGGCCGAAACCATCCTCGCCGCCGTCGGCCCCGGAGGCCTCATCCCGCTTCGCCTGTCCCCCCAGCAGCCACAACGTTGACACCGGCAACCACGTTACCCACCGTTGCCGTCGCCGTCGCCGTCGCCGGTCTCCGGATCGCCCCCAGCCCTCGGCGAAAGCCGCCACAGCCCCGCTCGCTGCGCTACATTGATCCCCGATGACCCGCGGCAGCTTCCCCAACGACAACCAGCTCCCCAAGGTCGAGATCCACGCCACCGACGCGTGCAACAACCGCTGCAGCTTCTGCACGACCGGCTGGCTCATGCGCGAGCAAGGCGAGGAGATGGGCCACCCCCCGCGCGAGCTCATCCGCATGCGCCTCGAAGAGGCGTACAAGAACGGCGCCCGCCGCGCGCTCTTCCAGGGGGGCGAGCCCACCATCCGCCGCGATCTCGGCGACCTGCTCGCCGACGCGCACGCCATCGGGTACGAGGTCACCACCATCTTCACCAACGCGCGCATGGCCGCTTCGCGCGCCGGGGCCCGCTGGCTCGCGGGCATGAACGTCACCTGGTTCCAGGTCTCGATCCAGGGTGGCACGGCCGAGGCGCACGACGCCTCGGTGGGCGCCAAGGGGGCGTTCGAGCAGACGGTGGCCGGATCGCGGCGGCTCATCGCGCTCGGCCAGCGGGTGAAGATCAACGCGGTGCTCACGCTGCACCTGCTCGACTCGATCCGCGAGTTCGCGGCGCTGATGATCGATCTCCGGCCGGAGGAGATCGGCATGGACACGGTCAAGCCCTCGAACGCGTTCGCGAGCGGGCGGGAGAGCTATGCGCACCTCTTGCCGAAGATGAGCGGCTACTCGGCGGCGCTGCGCGACGCCGTGCTGGCCATGGAGGCGGCCGGGCTGACGGTGCGGCTCGTGAGCTTCCCCGCGTGCCTCGTGCCGGGGGCCGAGCACCTCTGCTCGGAGGAGGCGGGGACGACGCAGACGCAGCACCACGACGGGAGCCTCGTCAACAAGCAGCTCTGGAAGCGCTCGCTCCAGGTGAAGGCCGAGAGCTGCCGCGCGTGCGCGTACGATGCGGTGTGCGGGGGCGTGTACGCGCCCTACGCCGAGCTGCACGGGCTCGCCGAGCTCGTCCCGCTCGCGGAGCGCAGGACGGTGGTGCGCAACGGGCGCGCGGTGCTCCCGGCGGAGGACGCGCCGCTCACCCGGGCTCTGCGCGCGATGTTCGTGAGCGGGGCGCCCGATCGCAAGGTCGGGGTGCGCGAGGTGCGGCGCCTCTCGGATGGATCGCACGAGCTCTCGTGCTTCGATCCGCGCGGGAGGAGCACGGTGGTGATCGCCGCGCGCGACGAGGCGCCGGCCTACGCCACGACCGCGCGCTTCTCGGTGCGCTACCGGCCCGGTCCCCAGGGCGAGAAGCCGGACGAGCGGCTGCTCGCGGCGCTCGTGCAGCAGCTCCGGCGCGTCGAGGCCCAGCGGGGCGCCTGAGGCTGCGGGCGGCCCGCGGGACACGCGACCTTTGCGCGGAATAGCCGGGCTGCATCGGGCGCTTTGCGCGGCGACCCTCCATCGCGTAGAAGGACCCTTCCATGCAGAGCGACCCCGAGCAGAACCCCCCCGGCCCTCCGGCCGGGACCGAGGCGACCACGACCTTGCTCTCCGGGGTGAGCCAGCCAGAAGGGTCTCCGGGGCACGCGGCGCCGCCCGCCGCGATCGATCCACCGGCCGCGCTCCCCCCGCCTGCGCAGGCGTCCGCGGAGATCGTGCCTCGCCCTGCCTACGCGGTCGATCCCGCGGGGCCGGCGAGCGCGTCCGCGCGCAAGCCCGCGTCGATGACGCTGCTCGTGGTCGTCACCGTGGTCTCGCTCGCGGCCGATCTCGCGAGCAAGTGGTGGGCGAAGTCGCACCTCTCGGGCTACGACACCAAGGCCCGCACGCTGAAGAAATTCGAGGTCATCAAGGACCACGTCGATTTCATCTTCGCCCAGAACCCCGGGGGCGCCTGGAGCTTCCTGCGCGGCCTGCCCGACACCCTGCGCCGCCCCTTCTTCCTCGTGGTCTCGGCCTCGGCGATCGTCTTCATCGTCTCGATCTACCGGCGGGTCCACGCCGATCAGCGCGCGATGAAATGGGGCCTGCCGCTCGCGCTCGGCGGCGCGATGGGCAACCTCGTCGATCGCATTCGTTACGGCTGGGTGGTCGATTTCGTCGACGTGTACCTGAAGCGCGGCGGGCGGGAGCACCACTGGCCGACGTTCAACGTGGCCGACATCGCCATCGTGGTGGGCGTGCTGCTGATGGCCATCGACATGATCGGATCGCGCGGGCACCGGCCGAGGATGCTCGATCTGCACGACACGCCGGCCCCTGCGCCGCCCGCGCCCATCCCTCCTGCTGCCTGATTGCTCACGCACGGTTTGCGTGACACGCGCGAGCCTTGCAGTGGGCTCGCGAACGCGCGGGCGCTTGCTGCGCGAGCGGCGCGTGAAATGGCGCCGATTGCTCTTGAAATAGCGTTTCGTTACGTCGCGGGCGTCGCGCTGGATCGGCTTTTGCTGGGCGAAACGAGATCGACCAGCGAAAGGAACGGCCATGGAGCAGGTAGAGCATCGCAATCTGGAGCCCACGCAGCAGAAGAGCGCCCCGACCGCGACGCGCGTCCCCGACGAGAGCGAGGTGTCGATCTCGACCCTCGGCCCGACGGAGACGCTGCCCCTGATCATCCAGGCGAAGTCCCCCGACCTCGATCTCGGCCGCTGGGCGAGGGAGAACCTCGATTTCATCCTCGAGAAGCTCTACGTGCACGGGGCCTTCCTCTTCCGGGGCTTCGGCCTGCGCACGGTGCAGGAGTTCGAGGCGGTCGCGTCGACGATCTGCCCGACGCTCTTCGGCGAGTACAACGATCTGCCCCACGAGGCCGGCAAGATCTACGGCACCACGCCCTACCCGCCGGACAAGGCGATCCTCTTCCACAACGAGAGCTCGCACATGCACCGCTGGCCGATGAAGCAGTTCTTCTTCTGCATCCAGCCCTCGGCCGAGGGCGGACGCACGCCGATCTACGACGCGCGCCAGGTGCTGAAGATGCTCAAGCCGGAGACGCGCGAGGCCTTCGCGACGAAGGGGCTCAAGTACGTGCGCAACTTCTCCGAGGGCGTGGACATCTCGTGGCAGACGTTCTTCCACACGACGGACAAGGCGAAGGTGGAGGAGTTCTGCAAGGCCGCCGGGATGGAGTTCAAGTGGAAGAAGTGGGGCGATCTGCGCGTCTCGCAGAACTGCAAGGCCGTGGTCAAGCACCCCTACACGCACGAAGAGCTCTTCTTCAACCAGGTGCAGCTCCACCATGTGTCGTGCCTCGAGCCGGCGCTCCGCACCTCGCTCCTCAAGCTCTTCAAGGAAGAAGACCTGCCCCGCAACGTCTACTACGGCGACGGGAGCCGCATCCCCGACGAGGTGATGAAGGAGGTCGACGACGTGTTCTGGGCGGCGGCGAAGAGCTTCGACTGGCAGCCCTACGACGTGGTGATGGTCGACAACATGCTCGTCTCCCACGCGCGCCTCCCCTACAAGGGGCCGCGGAAGATCGTCGTCGCCATGGGCGAGATCATGCACGCCAAGGATCTGCCCGCCTGAGGGAGTAGGCCGCGCCACCGGGGGCCGGGCACCCGGCCCCGATGAAACCAATTTGCGATGCCGCGGCAACTGTCGTAGACCGGCCCCGCATGTCCGACGAGCAAGAGCCCACCCCGCCCGGCGACGAGAGCGCCGCCCCCGCCGAGAGCGCATCCGCAGCCGAGGGCGCATCGCCGGACGGAGGCGTGTCCGGCGGCGGTGAGCAGGCCGCCGCCGAGGTCGCGGAGCGCTCGGGGGCCGACGCGCCCGCCGGCCCTGCGACCACAGAGAGCGCCGCCCCGAGCCCCGAGGCTGCGAGCCCGCCCGCTGCGAGCCCGCCCGTGGCGCCGCTCGTCGAGGCGGCCAAGCCGGCCGAGGGCACGCACCACCCGAGCTACGTGTTCCTCGGCGTGGTCTCGGTCGTCTCGCTCGCCCTCGATCTCGGCTCGAAGTGGTGGGCGAAGGCGCGCCTCGAAGACGCGAAATCCTACGTCGACCGGCACATCGAGGTCATCCCGAACTACTTCTCGTTCGCGTTCGCCCGCAACAAAGGCGGCGCGTGGGGCCTGCTCCAGAACGAGCCCGAGTCGATCCGCAGGCCCTTTTTCCTGGGGATCTCGGTGCTGGCGGTGCTCTTCATCGTCTCGCTCTACCGGCGCCTCACCCCGCAGCAGACCGCGCTCAAGTGGGGCCTGCCGCTCGTGCTCGGCGGCGCGCTCGGGAACCTCGTCAACCGGATCCAGTACAACTTCGTCGTCGACTTCATCGACGTGTACTACAAAACCGGCCACGAGGAGCACCACTGGCCGACCTTCAACATCGCCGACGTGGCGATCGTGGTGGGCGTGGGGTTGATGGCCGTGGACATGTTCACCTCGCGCCGTCCGGTGAAGACCTCGGCCGCCGCCGACGTGTCGATCGCCCCGGTCCCGCCGCCGGCCGCCGCGGACAAGCCGAGCGAGGCGCCGCCGCCGGCCGCAGGCGCCTGAGCGAGCGCGTTTCCCTGCTCGCCGCGCATCGATCCACGTCGAGGTGGAGCGCTGCCCCCGGGCCCGCGCTATAAGGGAGCGGTCGCGCATGCACCCCGAGCTCTTCCGCGTCTTCGACATCGCCTTCCCGGCGTACTTCCTCCTCCTGCTCACGGGCTTCCTGTTCGCCACTGCGGCCGGCGCCCTCTGGGCTCGCCGCATCGGGCAAGACCCGGACGTGATCGTCGATCTCGGGCTCGCATGCCTGCTGATGGGCGTGGTGGGCGGGCGCCTCCTGCACGTGATCGCCGACGGGTACTTCTGGGACTACGTGCACCTCTGCACCGACCCGAGCCTCGTCGACTGGAAGGTCGAGGAAGCGGCATGCGTGCCGCGCTACCACGGGGTGTGGGACGCCGCGAAGGGCGTGTGTCACCCGGTCGCGACCGACTGCTTCGCGTGGGCGAAGTTCTGGGCGGGCGGGCTCACCTATTACGGCGGCTTCATCGGCGCCTCGGTGATGGCCGTGTACCTCCTGCGCCGCGATCGCTTCCCGTTCTGGAAGGCCGCCGACATGGCGGGCTTCACCGTGCCGCTCGGCCTCGGCTTCGGCCGGATGGGCTGCCTGCTCGCCGGCTGCTGCTTCGGGACGCGCACGTCGAGCGCGCTCGGGATGGCCTTCCCGCCGCACAGCCCCGCGAGCGAGGCGCACTTCAAAGCCCACACACTGGCGAGCGCCGGCGAGTGGTCCTACGCGGTGCACCCGACGCAGATCTACGAGTCGGCGATGTCGCTCGGCATCGCGGCCTTCTGCCTGCTCTGGGTCCACGGGCGCAAGCGCTACGACGGGCAGGTCTTCGTGTCCTTCCTCGGCCTCTACGCGATCGGTCGCTTCGTGCTGGAGATGCTGCGCGACGACGATCGCGGCGGCCTGCTCGCGCTGTCCACCTCGCAGCTCATCGGCGTCGGCGTGCTCGGGCTCGCGATCGCGCTCCACCTGCGCCGCTCGAAGAGCACCGCGAGCCCCGCCGCGCCCGTCCCGGCTTGACGCACGGCGCCCCGGAGAAATTGGCGCCCGGGCCGGTGCCCTCGTAAGGTGAGGGCATGGTGATCCGCCGGTATATCGCGGTTGGGACGGCGCTCGTGACCCTCGGCCTGGGCCTCGGCTGCCAGAGCCCGGGCAAGAGCTACAAGGCCAGCGACTGCGCGCTCGGCAAGGGCGGCGACTGCGGGATCCCCGGCGTGGTCGTGGGCGCGGGCACCGGGACGGGAGGTACCGGCGGCGAAGGCGGCGGGCAAGGGGGCGCACCGGCGCAGGCCGTCGACGTGAACGGGACGGTCGCCGTCGTGGACACGACGACCTTCGATCACCTGGGCGTGTACACGAAGAAGGTGACCGTGGTCGCGCCGACCCTCGGTGGGACGGTGGAGGGATCGACCGACGGGTCGAGCGCAGGCTTCTCGCTGAAGGGCGTGGCCACAGGCAACCAGTGGTTCTTCGCGCGCGACGACTCGGGCGGCGGGGCAGGGGTGCTGTCGACCTACTCGGCGCACCGCGTGCCGTCGTCGTCACCCTTGGTCGTGCCGGTGATGGATCTGCAGGTGCTCCAGACGATCGCCGCGACGCAGCCAAGCGCGATCACCATCGACGGTCTCGCCGCGCAGGTGGTGCTGCTCTTGCGGCGGCAGGGCTCGCCCGCCTCGGGGCTGACGCTGACGAGCAGCGCATTCGGAGGGACGGTGGCCTACGATCAGTCGGCCGGGGTGTACTCGAGCGCGGGCGCGAAGAAGACGGGCGGCTCGGGGGTCATCGTGATGCTGAACGTGGGCGCGCCGGTGGCCGGGAAGGATCTCGATATCTTGCTGACCGACGAGGCGAACGAGACGTATGCGTTCTCGATCCCCGTGGCGGCGGGCGCGGCGACGATCGCGCTCTACGAGTATTGAGCACGCAACCGCCTTTGTAGATCGCGTAACGAGACTGTTCCATCTCTCCTCGTCGATCTGGCGGGCGCTGGAGCTCCGCCATGGCGCCGCCACCCGATTTTCAAAACAATCCTCAATGATTTCGCGGCCCGGACCCCTGGCACCAAACCTGCCAATACCCCTCCTCCGAGGAGGTCCGCGCCGCCGCTCCCGCCCGAGGAATTCCCCCCGAGCGCCAGAGCAGCGGCCTCCGAGCCATGCCCAAGTCCGACCGCGCCTTCCGCTCCCTCGCCCGCGTCGAGCCTGACCTTATCGCCGGATTCCTCTCCCTGGTGGCGCCCGGGGTCCTTCCTGGGCGCCATCCTCATCCCCGATGATCTGGCACCTTCAGGTCGACGCCTTGCCCCAGGCTCGACGCCGACTTCGCTGCTCGCATATCGACCGATGGCTTGACCCACCTTGAATGCCAAGGCTACCGCGACGAAACCTTCGGCGAGCGTGTGCTCTGGTATCATGTCGATCTAGCGGCGCTCCGGTACCGAGGCAAGCGGCGCGTTCGTACCGTCGCGCTCTGGCTCATGTCGCCGCCGAAGAGCCAGAGGCGCAGTGAGGTGACGGTGGACGACATCGTGGTCCGGGTGACCACGGTCGTTCTTCACGAAGTCAAGGCCAGCTTGCTGCTCTCGGACCCGAAGATGGCGTGTTTTGCGGCAGGCGCCGACGGGGAGCACCGGTCGGACGAGGAGCTGTGCTGGGAGGTGGTGGTCCACCTGCGGGCGAGGAACGCGAGCTGGGCGGAGCGGCACATGGCGGTGGTTGCGGCGGCGATGCGCGGGCGGTATCATTCGATGGTGAACGCGATGGAACAGATGAGCCTGGAGCCGGTGATCATCGAGGACCTCGTGAAGTTCGGGGAGGACCTCGGCTTCGACGAGGGTGCCGCGAGGAAGAGCGCGCGACGCGCTGCGTCCCCTGGAGCACTCGCCCTGCGAAAAGCTGCCGCTCGGGCCCGAGCAGGAGCAGCAGATCGCCGGTTGCACGGACCTTGCCACCCTCCCGAGCTGGCACGACCAGGCCATCTTTGCGGTCACCGCGGCTGGAAGCGCTGATAGCGATGCGGCGGGCGTGACGGCGGCGTGCACCAGAGGACGGATATCGTCAAAGACCTTTGAGGATCTCCGCTTTGCGCTGATCGTAATCTTGCTGGGTGATGAGGCCGGCCTGGAACAGCTCTTGCAGCCGGAGGCGCGCTTCCGGTGTCGCCTGCGGTGCGGGGGCGCGGGGGCCGGAGGCACCGATGAGCAGGCGCGGTGGCGCCGGTGGTGAAAGCCGTCCCGTTCGAGGACACGATCATCCCGTTCTCGGCTGCGGCGGTCTCGATGGCATAGATGCCGTCGGCGCCCGTCTCTCCAACGCGCGTTCGGGCGAGGTAGAGCGCATAATCGTAGCTGCAACCGCCTTGAACCTCGACACGGGCGAGGCCCCAGGTGCGTTCCGCCCAGGCCGGGCAGGCCACGTGGACGGCGCCGAGCTTGTCCTCGTAGGGCTCGGTGGGTTTGCTGCCGCGCAGGGCCGTCACGACGTGCCGGGGCGGCGGCGCCACGGAGCACGTCCGCCATACTCGACGCTGGTTGACGCTGTGGTCGCGCAGCCGAGGGTCGAGGCCTGGGCAGGGGCGAGGATGCCGAAGCACGGCGGTCGGATCCATCGCGAGCTGCCAGCCATGACGAGGCGCAAGGGCATGACGCCGCATACCACGGGCGATTGCGCGGCGCAAGCGCCCGCTTGGCCTCGTCTCTCGGGGAGGTGCGGGGGCGAAGACGCGACTGCGAAGGTTGGATTTCGGCGCCACCGACATCTCGACGTCGGACGCCTGTCCGCAGGTCGGGGGAGAATCGGTCTAGCGTGATGACTTCCAGCGCGCCGCCTTGCCTGCCATCCGCGCCCGCTTCACCGTATTCTCCAGCAGGCACGCAATCGTCATCGGCCCGACGCCTCGGCTTCGGCGTGATCCAACCGGCCTTCCCCATTGCCGCCGCCGTATCGACGTCACCGCACAGCTTCCCATTGGCATCCCGGTTCATCCCCACATCGATCACCGTCGCGCCCTCGCGGATCCAGTCGCCCTGCACCATCTTCGCGCGGCCGATCGCCACCACCAGCACCTCGGCCTCGCGGCAGAGCCCGGGCAAATCCTTCGTCCGGGAATGCGCGATCGTCACCGTCGCGTTCGCCGCCAGGAGCAACTGCGCCATGGGCTTGCCCACGATGTTGCTCCGGCCCACCACCACCGCGCGCGCCCCCTGCAGGGCCGTGCCCGTCTCGGCGAGCAACCACATCGACCCCCAGGGCGTGCAGGGCACGAGGCCGGGGCGGCCCGAGGCGAGCAAGCCTGCGTTCACGGGGTGGAAGCCGTCGACGTCCTTCTTCGGATCGACCGCGTCGAGCACGCGGTCGTCGCGGATGCCCTTGGGGAGCGGGAGCTGTACCAGGATGCCGTCAACGGTGTCATCGTTGTTGAGCTTCGTGACCAGGTCGAGCACATCGGCCTCGCTCGTGCTCGCGTCGAGGCGGTGCAGGACGCCGTGCATCCCCACCTCGTTCGAGGCCTTCTCCTTGTTGCGGGTGTAGACCACGCTCGCCGGGTCATCGCCCACGAGCACCACGTGGAGGCCGGGCGGGCGGCCGAACTCCTCGACGAAGCGGGTCACCTCCACCCGCACCTCATCCCGAACTTTCTGGGCGATCGCCTTGCCGTCGATGAGCCTGGTATCCATCGGGGGCGAGCTACCTCATTTCGGGGCCGGCGGGGAGGGGCACGGGGAGGTTGACCGCGTCCGGATGACCTTCTACTTCCCGGAGCGTGGACGCTCTGCACACCGACCTCTACCAGCTCACCATGGCCGCGGGATATTTCCACCGCGGTATGACCTCGGCCACGGCCTGTTGCGAGATGTTCGTGCGCCGGCTGCCCAGGCGCCGCCGCTACCTCCTCGCCATGGGGCTCGAGCGGGTGCTGCGCTACCTCGAGGGCCTGCGCTTCTCGCCGGAGGAGATCGAGTTCCTCGGGACCATCCCGGCGCTGCGCGACGCGATGACGCCGGATTTCAAGGCGTTCCTCGGGCGCTTCTCCTTCACGGGCGAGGTCTCGGCCATGCCGGAGGGCACGGTCGCCTTCGCGGGTGAGCCGCTCGTGCAGATCAAGGCGCCGATCGTCGAGGCGCAGATCGTCGAGACGTTCCTCCTCTCGGCGGTCAACCACGCGACGATGGTCGCCTCCAAGGCCGCGCGCGTGGTGCAGGCCGCGGGGAGCGCGCAGGTGATCGAGTTCGGCACGCGGCGCACGCACCCGGAGGGGGCGATCGACGCGGCGCGGGCGGCCTATGCAGCGGGGTGCGTGGGCACGTCGAACGTCGAGGCGGGGATGCGCTTCGGCGTGCCGGTGATGGGCACGGCGGCGCATATGTGGACGATGGCCCATCCGAGCGAGGAGGCTGCGTTCGAGAGCTACACGGCGATCTTCCCGAGCGCGTCGATCCTGCTCATCGACACGTACGACACGCTGCGTGGAGCGGAGCGGGCGGCGAAGATCGCCAAGGACAAGCTCAAGGGCGTGCGCCTCGACTCGGGCGATCTGCTCGTCTTGAGCCGCGCGGTGCGGAAGATCCTCGACGAGCACGGTTGCGCCTCGGCGAAGATCGTCGCCTCGGGCGATCTCAACGAGTACCGGATCGCCGAGCTGCGGGCGGCGGGTGCGCCGATCGATCTCTACGGCGTCGGGACGGACCTCGTGACCTCGCTCGACGCGCCCTCGCTCGGCGGGGTCTACAAGCTCGTCGAGCTCCACCGCGATGGGGTGCGCGCGCCGATCGCCAAGTTCTCCGAAGGCAAGGCCACGCTGCCCGGCGTCCACCAGGTGCACCGCTTCCGCGACGAGCATGGGCGCGTCGCCCGCGACGTGATCGCGCTCGACGACGATCGGGCGGAGGAGCTCGGCGCGGGCCCGACCGAGCCGCTGCTCGTGCCGGTGATGCGCGGTGGCAAGCGGGTCGGGCCGGCGGAGACGCTCGACGCGATCCGCGCGCGGGCGAGGCGCGAGCTCGCGTCGCTGCCGGACGAGCTGCACTTGCTCGAGGAGCCCACGCCGAGCTGGAAGGGGCTCGTGCCCGAGATCTCCCCGCGCCTCTCCGCGCTGATCGAGGAGGTGCGGAGGGCCCACTCGTCCACATCGTCAACGAACGAGCCCACGGAAGGAGCCAAGGCATGACCGCGCGCAAGGTCTTCATCGATGTCGACATCCAGCGGGATTTCTGCGAGCCGACGGGCGCCCTCTTCGTCAAGGGCTCGCCGAACGAGACCTACCGGGCGCTCACTGCCCATGCCGTGGCGCACCAGATCCCGATCCTCGGATCGGTCGACTCGCATGCCTGGGACGCGTGGGAGTTCGCGAGCAGCACGACGCGCGGGCCGGATGGAGCAAAGCCCAATTTCCCCGACCATTGCGTGAAGGGCACCGAGGGCTGGCTCAAGGTCCCGGGCACGCTCCCGCCTCGCTTCCGCTTCCTCGCCAACGTGCCGGACGCGCCCTTCGACTCCATCGTCGGCGAGCTCGTGCGGCAGGAGACGCAGGGCGTGTACTTCGAGAAGGAGGTGTACAGCCTCTTCGCGAACCCGCTGGCCGAGCGCTTCCTCGCCGCGTTCGCCGCGGCGTACGGGGCGATCGAGCTCTACGTGTACGGCGTCGCCACCGACTACTGCGTGAAGGCGGCGGCCCTCGGGCTCGCACAACGTGGCTACGCGACGACGCTGCTCACCGACGCGGTCGCCGGCATCACGCCCGCGGGCACGCAGGCGGCGCTCGACGAGATGGCGAAGGCCGGCGTGAAGCTCGCCACCGCGGAGGGGCTCCTCGGAGGAGCGCAGGCATGAGCGAGGAGAAGCGCGAGTATCCGCGGCCGAGCTTGACGGCCGACATCGTGGTGGTGGCGCTCGACGAGCATGCGGCGCTGCGGGTGCTGTTCATCCGGCGCGGGCAGCCGCCGTTTCAAGGGCACTGGGCGCTGCCGGGAGGCTTCTGCGAGCCGGGCGAGACGGTGATGCAAGCGGCGGCGCGCGAGCTCTGCGAAGAGACGAAGCTCACGGGCGTGCACATGGAGGAGCTCGCCTCGTTCACGACGCCGGGGCGCGATCCGCGGGGCTGGGTGGTCTCGGTGGCGCACCTCGCGATGCTGCCGGCGGCTCGGCTCGCCGAGGCGCAGGCCGGGGACGACGCTTCGGAGACCGCGTGGCTCACGCTCGGCATCGGCGCGGATGGGAGCTTCCGGCTCGCGAAGCAAGACGTAGCGATCGCGGCCGAGGAGCTGGCGTTCGATCATCGCGAGGTGATGGCCGCCGCGGTGTCGCGGATGCGCGATCAGGTCCACCGGCTCGCGCTCGCGCTCGTGCCGAGCCCGTTCTCGATCGACGAGGCGCGGCGGGCCTTCGAGGCGATCCTCGGCGCGCCGCTCGATCCGGCTGCGTTTCCGGCCTTCTTGGTCGAGCAGGGCTGGGCTCGCGCGGTCGAGGTGACCGGCGCGCGCGAGCCGCGCTTCGTCGCGGGGGCGGCCGCGCCCCGCTTCCCGTGGGCCGGGAAGGGCTGAGCGATGGCGCTCCACCTCTTCGGGCTGACCGGCGGGCTCGCCTCGGGCAAGAGCACGGTCGCGGCGCGTTTCCGGGCGCTCGGCCTGCCGGTGATCGACGCCGATCAGCTCGCGCGCGAGGTGGTGGCGCCGGGGAGCGAGGGGCTTCAGGCCGTGGTGAAGGCCTTCGGTGAGGGCGTGCTCGCGGCGGATGGATCGCTCGATCGGGCGAGGATGGCGGAGCTCGTGTTCTCGTCGCCGGACAAGCGTCGCACGTTGAACTCCATCGTCCACCCGCGGATCGCGGCGTTGACGGCCGAGCGCGCCGCGGAGCTCGCGGCCGCGGGGGAGACGCTCGCCTGCTACGAGGCCGCGCTGCTCGTGGAGAACGGGATCGCGGACGCGTTCCGGCCGCTCGTGGTGGTCGCCGTGCCCCTGGACGTGCAGGTCGCCCGGGCCATGGCGCGCGACGGCGCCACGGAAGAGCAAGCGCGCGCGCGCATCGCGGCGCAGCTCCCGCTCTCGGCCAAGGTGGCCGCGGCGGACTTCGTGATCGACAACGGCGGCGATCGCGAGGCGACGGGGGCGCGGGCCGCCGAGGTGCTCGCGGAGATCCGGAAGAAGCACGCGCGCTGAGGCGATGGATTCGATCGAGAGCGCTTGCGCGGGGATGATCACCTGTGCAAGCGTTCCGGGGTCCCATGGCCTCGTTCGCGTCCAAGCTGGCCCGCTTGCCGAGGCTCCCGGGCATGCCGGCCGAGCCCGCGCCGGAGCCGCCGCAAGCGCCGCCCGAGCGGACGGTCGAGCTCGACGCGCAGGCCATGCGCCCCAAGGCGTTGCCGAGACCGGCGCCCGTTGCTGCGCCGGGCCCGCCGAGCCTCGACGAGCTGCGCGAGAAGATCGCGGCGATGCTCGGCAAGGCACCTCCGCCCGCGCCGCGGGCCGATCCGACGCGGGGCGAGCTTCCCTTCTTGCTCGAGCGCACCGAGCTCGGGCCGCTCTACGTGCGCCGCGTGCGCTCGCTGCCGGGCGCGCGGGTGGGGCGCGCGCCGCTCGTGGCGGGCCGCGACGCCGATCCGGCGATGCTGGCGCTCCTCGCGCTCGATCCCGCGCTCGCGGGCCGCGATCCCAAGGGCGCGCTCTACGTGGACACGGAGACGACGGGGCTCGCGGGCGGGACGGGGACGGTGCCTTTTTTGATCGGCCTCTCGTGGTTCGATGCCGAGGCCAACGCCTTCATGCTGGAGCAGGTGCTCCTCCGGCGGCTCGGCGAAGAGGCGCCGATGCTCGCGCTCGTCGCCGAGCGGCTCCGCGCGGCCTCGATGATCGTCAGCTACAACGGCAAGGCCTTCGATCTGCCGCTGCTCAAGACGCGCTTCGTGATGAACCGGATGGAGGCGCCCGCGCTGCCGCCGCACCTCGATCTGGTGCACGTGGCGAGGCGCGTCCACAAGGCGCGCCTCAAGAGCCGCACGCTCGCGTCCATCGAGGCCGAGGTGCTCGGCCGGGCCCGCGTGGGCGATGTGTCGGGCGGGGACATCGTCTCGACGTACCTGCATTTTCTCCGCACCGCCGACGAAGAGGCGCTGCTCGGCGTCGTCGAGCACAACGCGGCGGACGTGCTCTCGATGGTCGCGCTCGTGGGGCTCTACGGCGAGCCGCTCGGGAGCTTGACCGCGGGCGATCTGGCCGGCGCGGCGCGGGTGCTGCGCAGGGCAGGGGCGCTCGATCGGGCGGCCGAGCTGGCGGATGAAGCGGTGAGCCGAGGCGGGGGCGTGGAGGCGAAGAAGGCGCGGGGCGAGATCGCCAAGGCGCGGGGCGACAAGGCGCGGGCGCTCGCGGACTACGAGGAGCTGTCACTGGAGGTGGACGATCCGGCGGTGCGGCTCGAATTGAGCAAGCTCTACGAGCACCAGGTGACGGCGTACGGGGCGGCGCTCATGCTGGTGGCGCAGGGGACGGGGGAGGGGGAGGAGGCCGCGGCGAAGCGGAAGGCGCGGCTCGCGAAGAAGATCGGGCGCCGGCGGTGACCCTCGTGTCGCGGTGTGTCCTCTTGTTGACGGCGCTCGCGATCGGGGGTTGCGGCTATCACCTCGCAGGGCAGACGCCCGATCCGCTCGGGCCCTTCACGGTGGAGAGCGGCGCGGTGCGCGTGCCGTACCTCGAGGCGGTGAGCGCGGCCGAGGAGGGGGCGCGGGCCGAGCTGTCGAGGCTGGGTGCGCTCGGTTCGCCGTCCGAGGCGTCGAGCCGGGTGGTGATCGAGGTGCTCGCGGTGGAGGAGGCGCCCGAGGGGATCGCCGCGGTGGAGGGGCCGTCGGGCGCGTTCCCGCTCGCGCGTGGCACGACGTTGAGCGTCACCGGGCGGGCCACGATCCGGCGCGGCCAGGAGACGTTGCGCGACACCGGCGATGTGAGGGCCACCGAGACCATCGCGCGCGCCGAAGATGCCGCGGTGTCGCTCGCGGCGCGGCGCGAGGCCGTCCGGCGCGCCGCGCGTGTCCTGGGCGAGCGCCTCGGGCGCCGCTTGCTCGGCTATCCCGAGCCGGGCGAGCCTTGAGCGTCGAGAGCGCCGATCGGCCCTGCCTTTCGGCGCGCGATGGAGGTAGCGTCGCGCTGCCGTTTTCGATCGTTCCCCGAGCCTCCGACCCACCCTCGACCCCATCGATTTCGCGCCGCGCGCGACCGGAGAGACGACCATGGCCAGCATCGAAATCCAGGGCGACAACCTGATCGTCCACATCCACGGCTGGGACAAGCTCCTCGCCCTCCGCAGCACCCTCACCATCCCGATGGCCCATGTCACCGGCGCGACGGCCAAGCCGGCCGACGCGCGCTACGACGAGATGCGCGGGCTCCGCGTAGCCGGCGGGTACTGGCCCGGCTCCTTCGCCGCGGGCTACTTCTGGGTCACCGGCGGCGCCTTCGGGGGCCATCAGGAGGCGCTCGAGAAGCTCGATCTGGCGCGCAAGCGGCTGGAGCACCCGGCGGAGGATCCGGGCGGCCACTACGCCAAGGCCGTGCAGCACATCGACGAGGCGACAGCCGAGGTGCGCCTCGGCCTCGAGGCCGCGAAGGTGCCCGACGCGGTGAAGTACCTGGCGTTCTACGACGTGCACAACCCGGACAAGGCCGTGGGCATCGACGTGGAGCACGAGAAGCTGCGCCGGCTGGTGATCGAGCTCGACGAGGAGACGCCCGAGGTCGCGGCCGCGAAGATCGAGGCCGCGATCGCGGCCCGGAAGAAGTGACGACACGCCCATGACCTTTCGCATCGGACCTCTCCGCGTGCACGCCCGAGGCGGCGACGATCGCCGCGGCGGCGGCGCGGGCCCCGCCATCCTCCTCTGCCACGGCTTCGGCGCCCCCGGCGACGATCTGGTCGCGTTCTCCCGGGTGATCGACGCCGGGCGCGGTGTGCGCTGGTTCTTCCCCGAGGCCCCGCTCTCCCTCGACTGGGGCGGGCGCGCCTGGTGGAACATCGACATGGTGCGCTTGCAGACGCTGGCGATGCGGGGCGCGCGCCGCGAGATGGCGAACGAGACGCCGGACGGGCTCGCCGAGGCCCGGGCCGCGCTCGAAGCGACGATCGCCGAGCTCGAGGAGAGCCACGGGGTGACGCGCGACCGGCTGCTCCTCGGGGGCTTCTCGCAGGGGGCGATGATCACCACCGAGATCGCCCTCCACGCCGAGCGGCCCTTCGCGGGGCTGGCGATCCTCTCGGGCACCCTGATCTCGGCGGAGCGCTGGGCCGCGGCGGTGAAGCGGACCGGGCCCTCGATCAAGGCCCTCGTCACGCACGGTCGCGCCGATCCGCTCCTGCCCTTCGAGGGCGCCGAGGCCCTGCGCGCGCTGCTCGAAGGTGCGGGCGCCCAGGTCGAATGGGTGCCCCACCACGGCGCCCACGAGATCCCCCCGCCTGCGGTGGACCGCCTCACCGCCTTCGCCCGCCGCTGCCTCGCCCCCGCGGCTGGATAATCAGCGATCCATGCCCGCGCGCTCCCGCCGGGCCGAAACGCCGCCGCCGGAGGCCCGCGGTGCTTTTTGCCTCCCCGACCGTGCGAGCGCTTTGCGCCGCGGTGTGGCTGGGCTAACGTCCCCCGCGATGATTACTGTCGGCTGCGCCGGATTTCCCGTCCCGGCGACGCGGTACTTCCGGGAGTTCAATTTCGTCGAGGTGCAGGAGACGCACATGTCTCAGCCCGGCCCCGGGACGATCCGGCGCTGGCGGCGCGAGGCCCCCGAGGGCTTTCGCTTCGCGCTGCTAGGCCCCCGCGAGGTCGGGCAAGAGGGCTTCCGCGAGGGCAAGGTCATCGAGACCGCCCTCAAGAGCATCGAGGCCGTCGCCGAGGAGCTGGAGGCGAAGACGGCGGTGTTCGTCGCGCCCCCCGAGTTCTCCCCGACCAAGACCCACAAGGGCGTGGTCCGCGAGTTCCTCGCCGCCGTCAAGACGCGCTTCGAGCGGGTGGTCTTCGAGCCCGCCCCCGGCTGGGACGCGGACGAGTGCGACGAGCTGACCCGCGAGGTCGGCGCCATCGCCGCGCGCGATCCGCTGATCGCCGGCCTCTCCAAGCTCCCCGTGGCGTACTACCGCCTGCACGGCCCCGCCGGCCACAAGTCCCGCTACGAGGACCCGGCCATCGAGCGCCTCGGGGAGATCGCCCGCGGCGCGAAGCACACCGACGCGACGTACGTGTTCACCAACGTGGACATGTTCGCCGACGCCAAGCGCTTCAAGAAGGCGCTCAAGCCGTAGCCGGCACCTTCTTCCTTCGCGGGACGAAGCCCATCGCGACCACGGCGATCGTGCCGAGCCAGAAGGGGATGTCGCCCCACAGCTCGTAGCCCGTCTTCGCCCGGAGGAAGCGCGCCTCACCGAGCAGGGCCTCTTGCTTGAACGTGCCGCCGTGGAGGACGAGCCTCCCGGCGGCGTCGACGATGCCCGAGACGCCGCTGTTGGTGGCCCGGACGAGGTAGCGCCGGTGCTCGACCGCGCGGATCTGCGCGAGGGCGAAGTGCTCCCACGGCTCGGTGGTGTCGCCGAACCACGCGTCGTTCGTGATGTTGACGAGGAGATCCGGGTCGCCCGCATGGACCACATCGTTGACGAACGAGGGCAGGATGTCCTCGTAACAGATGATGGTGCTGATCCGGTGGTCGCCCCAGACGAGGGGCGCGAGGCTCGTGCCGGGGGCCAGGTGGCCGGAGTTGCGCGACCAGTCGTAGAGGATGGGGAAGGTCTCGCCGAGGGGGAGGTACTCGCCGAAGGCGAGCAAGTAGTGCTTGTCGTAGCGGCCGAGGATGGTGCCGTCGCGATCGGCGAAGAAGGCGGTGTTGTAGTAGATGTGCCCGCGATCGCTCTTCTTGATGATGCCGGCGCCGACGATGGCGGGCACGCCGAGCAGGCCGGTGAGCTCGCGCTTCGCCTGGTCGGCATACTCGGCCTCGCGGAAGTTCAGGGGCACCGCGTCCTCGCTCCACACGACGAGCTCGGCGCCGCGCTCACGCAGCTCGCGGGTGAGCTTGAGGTGCGTCTCGACCGCGTTCGTCTTGCCGAGCAAGGGCTGGTTGCCCTGGGCGATGCCGATCTTGACCGCGGGGGCCTGGGCGCTCCGGGCGTCGATCCGGCGCATCTGGACGAAGCCATAGAGCGCGGCCAGGGCCGGGGCGGCGAGGCCGAGGCCGAGCGTGAGCCGGGAGATCGGGCGAGCTTCGAGGCGGGCGAGGACGAGCTCGGCGAGAGCCACGTTCGTGCCGAGGAGGACGGCGCCGATGAGGTAGGCGCCGCCGAGGTCGGCGACCTGGAGGAAGATCGGGGCGTTGTGGACCGAGGCGCCGAAGAACCAGGGGAAGAGGACGGGGTAGGCGAGCTCGCTCGCGATGAAGGCGAGGACGAAGACGGGGGCGGCGGGCCAGCCGCGGGCCTCGGCGCGGGCGTGGAGGTAGCCGCACAGGGCGCCGCGGCCTCCTTGCTGGGCGCAGACGAGGAGGGCGAGCAAGGCGCAGAGCGGCAGGGGGAAGCCGCTGAAGACCTTGAGCATTTCAAGCAGCCAGTAGAAGCCGAAGATGCTCATCACCGTGCCCATGACGAGGCCGAGGGCGGCGGCGCGCTTCGGGGCCTGGCCGCGCAGGGCGATGATCAGCGGGGCCTGGGCGATGAAGGCGAGGGGCCAGAGGTTGACCCCTGGAAAACCGAGGAAGTAGACGATGCCGGTGAGCGCGGCGAGGGCGAAGGCCGGGCCCGTCCGGAGGGGGATCGCGCGCGCGGCGGTCGGGCGAGGCGCCTCGGCGGAGGTCGCGGTCATGCTCATCGGTCAGCGGATCCGCCGGATGATGTGGAAGCCGCGCTCGGTCTCGACGGCCTCGGAGAGAGAGCCGACCTGCATCCCGAAGGCGGCGTCCGAGAAGGGGCGGGGCATGGCGTAGCGCTCGAAGCTGCCCACGGCACCGCCGGTGTTCCGGGAGAGCGCGTCGTCGGTGTACTTCGGGACGAGCTCCTCGAAGGTGGCCTTGTTGTCGAGGATGCGCTCGCGCAGCTCGACGGCGAGCTTCCGGGCCTCGTCCTTGGTGCGGGTGACGGTGGGGGGTGCGCCCGCTGCGCCCTTGTACGCGATGAGGATGTGGATGGCGCCGACCACCTCGCGCCCCGGGGCATAGGTGGGGACCGCCTCGGCGGGCGCGGCCGCCACGGAGGCGCTCGGCTCGGGACCGAGGGCGCTCGCCCAGGGGCCCGGGAGGGGGCCGCTCGGCACAGGCGCCGCGGGCGCGGAGGCCGGGGCAGGGGGTAGACTCTCTTCCGGCGACGGGCCCGTGGTGGGCCGGTCGCACCCGGAGGCGACGAGCAGGAGCGCGGCCGGAATGAAGGTCAGGTGGATGGCAGGCGAAGAGGGGTGTCGCACCTCCCACGGGTATGTCGAAGCCCCGTTCTGCCGTCAACCGGCGTCCACCGGATGCCCCTGCCATGATATGCGAGGACGATGCCCCGGATCCTTCACATCGAGGATGACCCCGCCAACCGCTTGCTGGTGCGAAAGCTGCTCCAGAACGCGGGCTACGAGGTGATCGATGCCGCCGATGGCCTGGAGGGGGTGCGCCTCGCCCTGGCCGAGCCGCCGGATCTGGTGCTGGTGGATCTGAACATCCCCGGGCTCGACGGCTTCGAGGTGGCGCTCCGCCTGCGAGGCGAGCCGGCCCTGAGCGGGGTGCCGATCGTGGCCATCACCGCCGAGGGCGATCGGGACACGAGCCTGGCCGTGGGGTGCGACGGCTTCCTCCAGAAGCCCATCGACGCCCGGTCGTTCAGCAAGGTGATCGAGCGCTACCTCAAGGGCGCGAAGGAAGTCGCGCCGGCCGGGGCGAAGTCGGCCCGGCTGATGGAGCAGAGCCAGCGGATCGTGGCCCACCTGGAAGAGAAGGTGGCCGAGCTCTCCCGGGCGAACGCGCGCCTGCGCGAGCTCGACGCGGCCCGGACGGAGTTCTACCGGAACATCTCCCACGAGCTCGCCACCCCGATGACGCCGATCGTCGGCTACGTGAAGCTCCTCAAGGACGAGGAGCTCGGCCCGCTCAGCAAGGCCCAGCAGAAGGCCCTCCGGTCGATGGACGACTGCGTCCGGCGGCTACGCTCGCTCATCGACAACCTGATCGACGTGACCGGCCTGGAGACAGGCCGGATGCGCTTCATCCACGCCGACTACGATTTCCTCGACACGACCCGCCGGGCCCTCGCGGCCATCGCCGACCGCCTCGACAGCCAGAAGCTGACCCTCGTGGAAGAGCTGCCCCGCGGTCCGCTCTCGGCCTGGGGCGACGCGGGCCGCCTCCAGCGGGCGATGCTCCAGCTCCTCGACAACGCGGCCAAGTTCACCCCCTCGGGCGGGACGGTGGGCGTCCGGGTCACGCGCCTGCCTTCCGGCCACTACGAGCTCTGCGTCGCGGACAGCGGCCCCGGCGTTCGCCCGGACCGGCTGGAGCGCGTCTTCGAGCCCTTCTTCCAGGTCGACGGCTCCGTGACCCGGGAGCACGGCGGGGTGGGCGTCGGGCTCGCCATCGCGCGGCGCACGGCCCGTGGGCTGGGCGGCGATGTCCGGGTGGCGTCGCCCTGCCGCGAGGTCATCGAGGGCGTGGAGCTCGGAGGCGCAGCGTTTTACCTGACGGTGGCCGTGCGGGCTCCGGGCGAGGTCGGCGGCGTCGGGAGCTGACCGGAGACCGGCCGCAAGCGGGGCCGAGGTGGCTCGTTCGCGCGAATGACCGGCGACCCCCGCCCCGCGCGCGTCGCCTCGGGTGGGTCTAGGTAAAAAGAGCAATTGATCCGGGTACTTGGGGAGGCAGCCCCGTTCTTCATGTAGCACCCGAAGAGGCGGGGCTTTCCGGGATCAGTGCCGGGATCTTGGTTGCTAAGCCATTGAATCTATTGTGCTTTCAAGCGACGATCGCGAGCTGGAGGGCGTTCCATTCAGTGGAATTTGGCGAGGCCACTGCTAGCCCGGTGTTCAGGGCCGAAAAACGCCGGCCGGCCCCTGAAGTAAAGATGATGTAGAGCCTTTGCTATAGCTGTCTATCTCATCGAAATATTTGATTATTTCTTCGCAGTTGCCACGGTAGGCGCAGCGCTCGGCGGCGGGGCCGTAGGGGCCGATGCCCGGCGCCGCCAGCGGCTCGGCGCCCCGGCTCCACCCGTGGAGGCGCGCCGTCGGGTCGGCCCGGAGGGGGAGCGGCAGGCAAGGGTGGGCCGTGTGGGCGGCTGCCGGGAGGGTGGGCAGGAGCGCCAGCGCAAGGATGGCATATCGGGCGCGCGGGGCCGAATCCGCGGCGATCGCGGCGGCGACCACCAGGACGAGGGCCGCCGGGGCCCACCAGTTGGGCTCGGGGGGCACGGCGCGGAGGAGCGCCGAAGCCACGACGAGGAGGGTGAGCCCGGCCAGGAGCGCCTGGTCCGCGCGGGGGAGGCGAGGGAGGGCCCTGCCGCCGAGCCAGAGGACCGGGGGCGACCAGAGCAGGGCCTGGGCGCCGAGGGCCGCCCCGAGGGCGCCGAGCGCGCCCAGGAACGTCCAGCCCGCGGGTGCTTGCTGGGCAAAGGCGTGGTGGAGCTGGAAGCGCAGGCTCGGGAGGAGCAAGGGCAAGGCGGCCGCCGGGGGGAGGAGGAGCAGCAGGCGGGGAGCCGGGGAGCGGGTCGCGGGGCGGGCGGTGAAGGCCAGCAGGAGGGCGATCGGGAGGAGGACGACCTTGGCCAGGGCCCCGACGGCGAGGGCCAGGCCAGCCAGGGCGGCGCGGGGCACGGTGAGGGGCTCGGTGACGAGCAGGAGCGCGAGGGCGATCGCCAGGAGCGCGGGGCCGTCCGGGGTCATCAGGAAGCCGCCCGCGGTGGGGAGCAGCGCGAACGAGGCCAGGGCGGCTGCGAGGAGGCATCCGTTCGGGCCTGCGCCCCGGCGGCGGGCGAGGTCGGTCCAGGCCAGCGTGGTGGCGAACGAGAGGAGGATGGGCCAGATCCGGACCCGGAGCTCGATCGGGCCCGGGAGACCGTCGCTCAGGCGGAGCAGCCAGAGGGTCAGGGGCGGGTGGTCGGGGATCCCGGAGAGCGCGCCGGCATGGCGGGCGGCGCAGAGGTAGTAGGCCTCGTCGGGCGAGAGATCGGTGGCGAGGGCCAGGGCGAGGTGGAGCGGGAGAGCGGCCGCGGCGAGGCCGAGCGCGGCGGGCGGAAAGGGCGGGAGCGCGCGCTCAGGGCTGGGCGCCGGGGGTGGCACGCGGGGGCTCGGCGGTGCGCTGGCGGGCGGCCTCGTAGAGGGCGAGGGCGGCGGCCACCGACGCGTTGAGCGAGGCGATGGGCCCGGCCATGGGCAGGCGCGCGGTGAAGCGGCAGGCGCGGCGGACGGGGCGGCGGACGCCCTTGTCCTCGGCGCCGATCACGATGGCGATGGGGCCGCGAAGGTCGACGCCGCTGAGCAAGGTCGGGCCCTGGGCGTCGAGGGCGACGGCGGTGACGCCTTTTTCGGCAAGGAGATCGAGGGCTTCGGGGAGGGAAGGGACGCGGCAGAGCGCCGCATGCTCGACGGCGCCGGCCGAGGCGCGGAAGGTGGCCGGGGAGAGGGGCGCCGAGCTGTGCTCGGGCCAGACGATGGCGCTGGCCCCGAGCGCGACGGCGCTGCGGATGACGGCGCCGAAGTTCTGCGGGTCCATCACCCCGTCGAGGACCATGAAGAGCGAGGTCGGGCCGATCGGGAGCTTCTCGAGCGGGACGAGCTCGAGCTCCGGGGCGACGACGATGACGCCCTGGTGGCGCCCGCCGGCGGCCATGCGATCGAGCTCGCCGCGGGAGCGGGTCTCGACGGCGACGCCGCGCCCCGTGGCGAACCGGGCCAGGGCGTCGAGGGTGGGGCCGCCGTCCTGCTGGACGAGGACTTTTTCGAGGGCTTCGCCCCGGGCGCGGATGGCCTCCCGGGCGGGCTGGATGCCGAGGATGAGCCGGGCCATCAGGCCGCTCCTTGGTCGAGCACGCTGGCGATCTCGGCCGTGATCGCCCGGGCGGCGGCGGGCGGATCGGCGGCGTCGCGGATGGGGCGTCCGACGACCAGGAGGTCGGCCCCTGCGCGGATGGCGGCGGCCGGGGTGGCGATGCGCTTCTGGTCGCCGGCCTCGGCGCCGGCGGGGCGAACTCCGGGTGTCACGAGCAGGGCCTCGGGGCCGAGCGCCTCGCGCAGCGCGCCCACCTCGGCGGGCGACGTGACGAACCCGCGGATGCCCGCGCCCCAGGCCAGGCGCGCGAGCCGCAGCACATGATCGGCCGGTGTGCCCTGGACATGTTGCGCGGCGAGATCGGCCGCGTCGAGCGAGGTGAGGACGGTGACCGCCAGCAGGGTGAGCGGCCTCGGCGCCTGCGCAGCGCGGGCGGCCGCGCGGGCCAGCATGGCGGCACCGCCGGCCGCGTGGACGGTGAGGTAGCGGGCGCCGAGCGCCGCCGCGGAGGCCACGGCGCGCTCGACGGTCTCCGGGATGTCGTGGAGCTTGAGGTCGAGGAAGACGTCGAGGCCGAGCTCGTCGCCCAGGCGCACAGCCGCGGGCCCTTCGCGCACGAAGAGCTCGAGGCCCACCTTGAGGACGCCGATATGGGGAGCGAGCGCGGCCGCCGAAGCCCGCGCTTCGTCGAGGGACCCGAAGTCGAGCGGGAAGACGAGCCGCTCGCGGGGCGAGAGGCGCTTCATCGAAAGGACCAGCTTGTGAGGGGTTCCATGGGCGTCGCGAGCGGGCCGAGGCTAGGGAGGAACCGCGAGGCGTACAGCGGTACGTTGAGCGGTTCCGACCGACGCATCGGCCCGCGCAGCAGCCCAGGGAACACCTCTCAAAGACAAGAGCAAAGCGGATCGCCTGGGGTGCACTTGCAGGCGGGCTTGGCGGGCTTGTCGGGCTTGGGGCCCGCGGGGCCGCCGGCGCCGGGCTTGCTGAGCGCTTCCTTCGCGGCCTGCTCGGCCTTGATCTGCTGCTGCAGCTTGAGGCGGGTGGCCTCGTCGCTCGCGCTGGAGAGCTGGGTCATCAGGCTGTCGATCTTGGCCTGCTGCTCCTTCTGCTGCTGCTCGAGCTTCTTCGCGTTCTCGGCGGCCTCGCGGGCCTGCGCTTCGAGGGCGAGGCGCTGCGCCTCGGCCTTGCGGTTGTTGTCGACGACCGCGTAGCCGATCGCGGTGCCCGCGAGCACCACGAAGATGCCGCCTCCGATCAGCATGTTGCGGAGCTTCTTCTTCGACTCGTCGTGCTTGAGGGCCGCCAGCGAGCGCTCGTGCTGCTGCTGGGCCGCCAAGGCTTCCATGCGCGCCTTCTGCTCGGCTTCCACGCGGGCGCGCTCGACCTCGGCGATGCGGATGGCCTCGTGGCGGGCGGCCTCTTCGCGGGCCCGCTGCTCCTCCGCGCGGCGCCGCTCTTCCTCGGCGCGGATGCGGGACTCTTCCGCCTCCCGGGCCGCGCGCTCGGCGTCGAGCCGGGCCTTCTCGGCGGCGGCGACCGCGGCCGCCTTCTCGGATTCCTCGTTCCTGATGCGATCCTCTTCGAGGCTCATCAGCTCTTTGAGGGAGAACAGGACCGAGCTTTCCTTCTGTTCCGACATGACTGAGTGGCTCCTTCGCGCGGCGCGGGCTCGCCGATCTTCACTGAAAAAACGCAGGTTCAGTGTAACCTGGTCTCTCGGGCTCTGATCAAGCTTTCTTTCCGCAAGACCCCGGACGCGTGAAGATTACCGCGGCCGCCCGCCGCCGCAAAGGGGAACTTGGTCCTTCCGCCGTGCGATCGAGCGCCTCGCGTCGCGCTCTCCCACATCGGATCCACGAGGCCGGACGACGTCGCGCGCGAGGAGGTTTCATTTCTTCTTCCGCTCCGGTACGTTCGCCGCCCCATGGCAAGCGTCGTCAAGGCTCACATCACCGGGACTGTCTGGAAAATCGAGGTCAAGGTCGGCGACGAGGTCGATGAAGGCACCGTCATCGCGATCCTCGAGTCGATGAAGATGGAGATGCCCGTCGAGGCCGAGGACAGCGGCGTCGTGGAAGAGATCCTCGTCACCGAGGGCCAGGCGGTGACCGAGGGACAGATCATCGCCAAGCTGGCGTAGCGAGCCCTGTGCGCTGCCAGCGCGGCAAAGTGCCTCTCCGGGCCGAGGCCGGCTATAACGCGACCATGCGCGCCACCTCCTTGCTCGCCCTCGCCCTCGCCTCGTTCTCCCTCACGGCCTGTGACGACGACAAGAAGCCCGCCGGCGCCTCGCCGACGGCGGCGGCCACGGTCGAGGCTCCCAAGCCGAGCGCGGCCCCGCCTGCGAGCACGCCGGCGCCCGTGAACATCCCGCCTCCGCCCATGCCACCGCGCCCCGTGCCGATCGGGTCGAGCGGGCCGATCCAGCCTTCTGCGCCGCAGGAGCAACAGATGATGGCCATCTCGTACACGCTGGCCATGGTCACGCCGCGGGGGAACGACCCGCCGACGGTGGACAAGGATTACCTCGAGGACATCACGCACAAGCTCGAGGCGGCGGTGCGCACGGCCGACAAGGGCAAGACGCCGCCCAACCCCGTCAAGGCCACCAAGGGCAACCGGAAGATCGAGGTGGAGATGGGCAAGGGGTGCACGGACAAGGTGCCGTCGAACCTCATCGCCCAGCGGGCCGGATCGTCGCTCAAGGCCGCGTACGACGCAGGCGTCCTCGTGATCGCCTGCCACGACGACAAGTGGGAGTGCCACCAGTCGACGCGCGATCCCAACGACGTGCTCTGCCATGCGGCGCCGCGCCACTGAGCGGATTGGCGCGGCCGCGATCCTGATCGGCGCGGCCCTGAGCGGCTGCACCACGGCCGGCGAGCCGCCTCCGGGGAGGCCCGATCTGCCGTCGAGCAGGCCGGATTCGCCGGCCATCGCGGCCTCGGCCCAGCCGCTCGTCGCGCGCAGCGCCCCACCCTCGGCTGCGCCGGTTTCGCCGAGCGCTGCGGCCTCGGCGGCGCTCCCCGCGCATGGAGGCGAGGCAGAAACGCGAGCCGATCCGGCGCGCTACCCCTGGCTCGGTGACGCGACGCTCCACGTCCCGGACGTGGCGGGAGCGCTCGATGATCGCTTCGCCCCGCCGCCCGGCTTTGCGCGGATCGATCTGCCCGAAGGCTCGTTCGGTCGCTGGCTCCGGCACCTGCCGCTCACACGCCCGCGCACCCCCGTGACGAGCCATCGCGGCGCCGTGATCCTCCCGCCCGATCACGAGAACCTCGCGGCGGTGGTGGCGATCGACGTGGGCGCGGGGGATCTGCAACAGTGCGCCGACTCGGTGATCCGCCTGCACGCCGAGTGGCAGTGGTCGAAGGGAAGGCGAGACGAGAGCTACCGCGCGGCGAGCGGCTTTCCGCTTCCCTTTTCGCGCTGGGCGGGAGGCGAGCGCGTGGTGGCCGATGGCAACACCCTGCGCTGGACGATGGGGCCGAAGCCGGACCCGTCCCACGCGGCGTTTCGGGCCTATCTCGACGCGGTCTTCGCGTGGGCCAACACGGGCGCGCTCGCCCGCGACACCACGGCGGTGGCGCTCGCGGATCTGCGACCGGGCGATTTCGTGGTCCAGCCCGGTGGGCCGGGGCACGCCGTCCTCGTGCTCGATCTCGCCGTTCACCCGGACGGCCGCCGCGCGCTCTTGCTGGGGCAAGGCTTCATGCCGGCCCAGAGCTTCCAGGTGCTCCGTCCCTCGCGTGAATCCGCCTGGTTTCTCGTGGACGAACGCGGTCTCCGCACGCCCTTCTGGCCCATGTTCGCGTGGTCGCTGCTGCACCGCTTCCCGGGATCCTGAGGCGCGCGCGATGCGCTCACCGGAAACCGGCGGCGCCCGCGCGACGCCGTGTTAGACCTCGCGTCCCATGCAGATCTCGCCTGTGGCTCCCTCGCCCGCGGCCCCTTCGCGCCGCGGCCCCTACGCCGATTTGCTCGCCGAGCTGAACCAGGACAAGGCGCCGCTCGCGCAGGTCCGGCACGACGCGACCATCCCCTTCGGCGCATCGATGCGGATCGAGCGCTTCGTCCTCGGCAACGGCCTCAAGGTGCTGATCGCCGAAGATCACGCCGCGCCCGTCATCTGCCACGAGACCTGGTTCGGCACCGGCTCGCGCCACGAGAAGATCGGCAAGACGGGCATCGCCCACCTCTTCGAGCACCTCATGTTCGGCGAGACGGAGGAGACGCCCCACGGCGCCTTCGACCGGATGCTCGAGGAGGCGGGCGCGGAGACCAACGCCGCGACGTTCCTCGACTGGACGTACTACCACATGAACCTCCCCAAGGACGCGCTCGAGCTCGGGATGCGCCTCGAGGCGGGCCGGATCGCGAAACTCGTGCTGCGCGAGCCGCAGGTGTCGAGCGAGAAGGAGGTGGTGGCCAACGAGCGGCGGCAGCGGGTCGAGGACGACGTCGACGGCGCCGTGAGCGAGCTGCTCTACAAGGAGGCCTTCAAGGTCCACGGCTACGGCTGGCCCACGATCGGCTGGATGGCCGACATCCAGGGCTTCACCGCCGACGACTGCGTGGCCTTCTACCGGACGTACTACGCGCCCAACAACGCGGCGCTGGTCGTCGTGGGCGACACCGATCCGCGCGAGGTGCTCTCGCTCGTGCAGCGCTACTTCGGCGCGCTCGAGCCTTCGGTGATCCCGGTGGAGGACGTGCGGCCCGAGCCGCCGCAGACGGAGGAGCGGCGGGCGCGCACCACCAAGCAGACGCCCACGCAGAAGGTCGCGATCGGCTACCGATCGCCGGCGCTCGGCGATTTCGATCACGCCCCGCTCGTCCTGCTGAACGAGATCCTCTTCGGCGGGCGCTCCTCGCGCGTGCACCGCGCGCTCGTGCGCGATCAGGAGATCGCCACCGAGGTGCGCGGGTGGGTGGGCACGTTCCGCGATCCGGCGCTCTACGACATCTTCCTCTCTGCCCGGGGCGAGCACACGGTGGACGAGCTCGTGGCCGCGCTCGATCGCGAGCTCGACGCGGTGCGCGCCGCGCCCGTGAGCGAGGCCGAGCTCGATCGCGCGAAGGCCAAGCTCGAGCTGTCGATGGTGCAGGGGCTCGAGACGGTGGCGGGCAAGGCCGAGCAGATCGGCTTCTACGAGACGGTCCTCGGCGATCCGGGCCAGCTCTTCACGCGCCTCGATGCGTACCGGCGCGTCACCTTGTCGGACTTGCTGCGCGTGGCGCGGCGCTACCTCACGAGCTCGGCGCGGACCGTGATCGAGGTGATGCCGGAGGCCGGCTCCAAGGACGATGACGACGATGAGGAGACGCTCGAGCGCGAGAGCGAGGGCGACTGCGACGAGGGGGTGAGCTCGTGAGCGCGCTCGCTGGATCCGCGCCCGCCGCAGGGGGGCCCTCGGTCTTCGTGGAGACCTCGGACGCGCTGCCGATCGTCAGCGTGCTCGTCGCCTTCCGATCGGGCTCGGCGCACGATCCGCCCGGCAAAGACGGCCTCGGGCGCATCTGTGCGCGCATGCTCCGGCGCGGGTGCCAGGGGTATGCGTCGCAGCAGTTCGAGGAGACCGTGGACGCGCTCGGCGGTGAGCTCGGCGCCGACGCTTCGGTCAGCGCCACCACCGTCCACTTCGAGGTGATCCGCCGGAACCTCGATCCGTTCGCGTCGCTCATGGCCACGGCCCTCGCCGCGCCGACCTTCGACGAGGGCGAGCTCGGGCGCCTGCTCCGCGAGGCCGAGGCCGAGCTCATCGAGGCCCGCGACAGCGATCGATCCCTCGCGAGCCGCGCCTTCCGCCGCACGCTCTTCGCGGGGCACCCCTACGGCCGGCGCGTCTCCGGGAACATCGCGAGCCTCGCCGGGCTGACCCAGGCCGACGTCCGCGCCTTCTACGCGCGGCACTACACGCGGCAGAACGCGGTGGTGGCCGTGTCCGGCGATGTCGACACCGCGGAGGGCCGTGCGCTCGCCGAGCGGGTGCTCGCCGGCCTGCCCGAGGGCGAGCCCGTCGCCGATCCCGTGACGCCGCCGCCGCGCCTCCCCGGCCGCAACCTCGTCTTCGTCGACAAGCCCGACCGCACCCAGACCCAGATGGTCCTCGGCGGCCTCGGCACCGACGCGCGCGATCCGGACCACATCCCCCTCCTCGTCGCCAACACCGTCTTCGGCGGCACGTTCACCTCGCGCCTCATGCAGGAGGTGCGCGCCAAGCGCGGCTGGTCGTACGGCGCGTCCTCGCGGGTCGGCTTCGATCGCCAGCGCGACGCGTTCACCATGTGGACGGCGCCCGCCGCCGGCGACGCGGCGGCCTGCCTCGCCCTGCAGCTCGAGCTCCTGCACACCTTCCGCGCAGAAGGCATCACGCAGGCCGAGCTCGATTTCGTGAAGCGCTACCTCGTCCGCTCCCACGCCTTCGAGATCGACACGGCTCGCAAGCGCGTCCACCAGAAGCTGGAGGTCGAGCTCTTCGGCCTGCCCGCCGACTACCACGAGACCTACCTCGCGAAGGTCGAGGCCGTGACGGTCGAGGCCGCCAACGCCGCGGTCCGCGATCGCCTCTCCGAGGACGATCTGCTCGTGGCCCTCGTGGGCACGCACGCGGAGATCGGCGAGGCCGTGCAGAAGGCCATCCCACGCCTCGACAAGGTGACCGTGGCGCCGTTCGACCTCGAATGAGCCGGTGAATCAGGACGGCGGGGGCTCGCCGCTCTCGGCCGCGAGCCGCCAGAGCACGGCCATGCGCACGGCCACGCCGGCCTCGACCTGATCGAGGATCACGCTCCGCGAGCCGTCTGCCACGGCGGGATCGATTTCGACGCCGCGGTTCATCGGCCCAGGGTGCATGACGATCGCGTCGGGCTTGGCGAGGGCGAGGCGCGCCGCGTTGAGGCCGAAGGTGCGGCTGTACTCGCGGGTGCTGGGGAGGAACGACCCGTCCATCCGCTCCTTCTGCACGCGCAGCATCATCACCACGTCGGCGCCCTCGAGCGCCGGCTCGATCCGCGTGTGGATCTCGGCGCCGAGGCTCTGTGCGTCCACGGGCATCAGCGTGTAGGGCGCGGCGAAGCGCACCTGGGCGCCGAGCGCGCGCAGCAGGTGGACGTTGGAGCGGGCCACGCGGCTGTGCGCCACGTCGCCGCAGATGGCCACGGTGAGCCCCGCGATCTTGCCCTTTTGACGCCGGATCGTGAAGGCGTCGAGCAAGGCCTGCGTCGGGTGCTCGTGGGTGCCGTCGCCCGCGTTGACGACCGCGGCGCGCGTGCGGGCCGCGACGAAGTGGGGCGCGCCGGACGAGAAGTGACGGAGCACGACCACGTCGGGCTGCATGGCCTCCAGGTTCTTCACCGTGTCGAGCAGCGTCTCGCCCTTCACGGCGCTGGAGGTGGCGACGCTGATGTTGATCACGTCGGCGGAGAGGCGCTTGCCGGCCAGCTCGAACGACGTGCGGGTGCGGGTCGAGGCCTCGTAGAAGAGGTTCACGACCGTCTTGCCGCGCAGGGTGGGCACCTTGCGCACGGCGCGGCGGCTCACGTCGAAGAAGGACTCGGCCGCGTCGAGCAGCGAAGTGATGGCGGGCGCCTCCAGGCCTTCGATGCCGAGGAGGTGGCGGTGCGGGTAGAGCGAGCGGGCGGTCATGAGGCGGGCTCCGGCGGGGTGGAGCGGGACGTGGAGGGGACGACCACCGCCCACAGCTCGGCGCCGCGCTCGACGACCTCGACCTTGCGCGAGGCGTCGAGATCGATGGTGCGCACCACGTAGTCAGGCTGGATCGGCAGCTCGCGCCCGCCCCGGTCGACGAGGACCACGAGCTCGATCTTCCGCGGCCGCCCGTAGTCGAGCAGCGCGTCGACGGCGGCGCGGATGGTGCGGCCCGTGTAGAGCACGTCGTCGACGAGGACGATGCGGCGGCCCTCGACCGAGAAGGGGATGTGGCTCGGGCCGATCCGCGGGTTCGGGAGCGCGGTCGCCGCGTCGTCGCGGTAGAGCGTGATGTCCACCGAGCCGACCGGCGGCCTCTCGCCCTCGAGCTCTTCGAGCAGCGAGGCGAGCTGGGCGGCGATCGGCTCACCGCCGCGGCGAATGCCGACGAGGCCGAGGCCCTTCACTCCCTGGCCGCGCTCGGCGATCTCCACGGCGACCCGCCGCAGCCCGCGGGCGACCGCCACCGGGTCGAGAAGCGCGTCTTGCATGGCGCACCGCTAGCCGAGGCGGCGGGCCGGTACAAGGCCGGCCCTCGATCAGTGCAGGAGCAGCGGCAGCGCGAGGGCCGCGAGGCCGAAGGCCAGGGCGATTCCGGCCGCGATGGAGAGCACCGGGCTGCGCAGGAAAATCGATTTCTTGGGCGGGGGAGCCGGCGGTGCGAGGTCGGCCTTCGGCGCGGGCGCCGCGGGCGACACGACCACGGGCGAAGCGGCCTTGGGCTGCGGCAACGCCACCGGCGGCGAGTCCACGCTGAGGGTCGTGGCGAGCGCCTCGCCCGCCGCCGAGCCCGAAGGGATGACCACGTGGCGCGGCCGGACGGACGAAGGCAGCGGCTGGCCGGGGCCTCGCGCCGGGAGCGTCTCGCCGCTCTCGTCGGCCTCGGCGTTGACCTTCACCCGCACCGCGCCGGGGATCGCGTTCGGGAGCACCGGCACGGGGATGGTGGTGAGCGAGGCGCGCAGATCGTCGCGCAGATCGAGGGCGCTCTGGTGGCGACCTTCGGGCTGCCGCGAGAGGGCCTTCAAGATCGCGCGCTCGAGGGCCGGCGGGAGATCGGGCACGAGCTTGCTCGGCGGGTCGATCTCTCCGTGCAGGTGCAGCCAGACGATGCGGAGCGGGTCTTCGCTGTCGAAGGGCAGCCGGCCGGTGACGAGCTCGTAGAGCAGCACGCCGAGCGCGTAGATGTCGGTGGCGATCGTCACGGGCCGCGCCGAGACCTGCTCCGGCGCCATGTACGCCGGCGTGCCCACCACCGATCCGAGCGCGGTGAGCTGTTGCCCGGGCTGATCGTCGAGCGGCTTGGCGAGGCCGAAATCGAGGATCTTCGGCACCTCGTTCCCCGGCGAGCGCGGGTCGTCCGTGATCATGATGTTCTCGGGCTTGAGATCGCGGTGGATGAGCCCGGCCTCGTGCGTGGCGGCGAGGGCCTCGCACACGGGCGTGATCAGATCGACCGCCTCGCTCGGCGAGAGCTTGCCCCGCGCCGCGAGCCGCTCCTTCAAGCTCTGGCCCTCGACGAGCTCCATCACGAGGTAGCTCGTCGGCCCGTCGGTGCCTCGCTCGATGACCTTCACCGCGTTCGGGTGGCTGAGGCGCATCATCGCGTCCGCCTCGCGCTCGAAGCGCGCGAGCATCGTCGCGTCGCCGCTCGTCTCCGGGTGAAGCACCTTGATCGCCACCTTGCGCGGCTCGCCGGGCTGCACGGCCCGGTACACCGCGCCCATCCCACCCCGCGCGATGAGGCGAACGATGGTGAAGCGTCCCCCGAGCGTCTGTCCGAGGAGAGGATCGAGCTGGCTCATGGAATGATTCACCGTAGCATGGAGCGTGCCCGGGCTGGGGCTCGCGTGCAACGGCACAAGCCGTCTAACCCTTCGAAAAATATCGGGTTTATCGGGGTGGATCCATCGGGAGCCAGGCCGGCACCGTGTCCGGCACGTGCCGGGCACCGGGCAGCGCCGGAGCGCGCTCGCGCTCACGGTGCCGGCGCGCGCAGCCGATCGCGCATCGCCTCCGCGCTCGCCTCCGGGCCCTCCGCGTCGAGCCTCGCGGTGAGCCCCGCCTCGTCGATCGTCAGCCAGATCCGTGCAAAGAGCTTGCCGCCGGGCACGGTGCGATCGAGCGCGCCGAGCTGATCGAGGAGCAGCACCACCGCGCCGAGATCATCGCCCGGCGCCGGCGCGAGCAGCAGAGGGCGGCCCTTCAGCGCAGGCAGGAGCGGCGCGAGCAGGCGCACGCGGGCCGCCGAAGGCTCGGGCGCGAGCCCGCGCGGCAAGCGCAGGGTGCCGGCTCCGGCCCCGAGGATCGCGAGCCGGAGCTCGCCTTCGCGGGCCACGACGGCCACCGGCGGAGCACAGGCGCCGGGCCCTTCCTCGGGTGATCCGCCGCGCGGGCATGCGGGCGGGCTCGCGGGGCCCGGGAGCAGCGCCACGCGGATCAAGGTACGATTGCGCGCGTGGGAGAGCGCGAGCGCGCGGCCGACTTTCCCGCTGGCCTCCGGGGCAGGCACGGCGGCCGCGAGCACCCCGAGCTCCACCTCGACGCCCGGTCGGTCGAGGCCGCCGAGCGCGCGGGCCAGGGGCGCGAAGGGCAGGCGGCGATCGGCCGCGACGAGCGCGCGCACGGCGAGGGGGCGCCCCTCGGCGGCGCGCCTCCGCGCCCGGGCGTCGGACTCGGCGATGAACGGGCTCCGGGCAGGGCCGTGGAAGCGATCGGGATCGAGCGGGATCGGCGGCGCGAGGCCGTCGCTGTCGTCGAGCCGAAGCTGCCCTGCGCCGTCCGCGATCAGCGCGCGCAGCGCCGGGAGATCGCCGAGCGGACGATCGACACCCGCGCCCACCGCGGGCAGATCGATCGCAGAGAAGCGCGAGAAGAAGGCGATCGGCGCCGCCAGATCGGCGCGGGCGATCGACTCGAAGGTGATCGCGAGCCCGAGGAGCGGTGCCATCCAGGCGAGCGCGGCGAGGAGCGCGCGGGGGCGCAGCGCGCGGAGCGCCGGCCAGGCGAGCAGGGCCGCGGGACCGAGGGCTGCGAGCGCGTCGAGCCCGAGCACCCGCGGCCGGACGAGCTGATCCCGCGCCGCGCGATCGAGCAGATCCGGCGCGTCGGTGAGGTTGAGCCCCGCGAGCGTGGCCACGCCGAGCGCATGCTCCAGGGCCGCCGCCGAGCCGGCGACGACCGCGAGCGCCGCGAGCAAGGCCGGCCCGGGATCGACTCGCCCGGCCCGCGCCGCCGCGAGGAGGCCGAGCTCGACCACGAGGCCGACGCCGGCGATCAGATCGTACGGCGAGAGCGTGACCGCGCCCCGCGCTCGCGCGACGGCGAAGAGGGCGATCGAGAGGATCGCGGCGCCCCCGAAGAGCACCGGCGATCGCGCGACCGGGCGCCGCGCGCCGTCGTGGCCGGCCGCGACGATCGCCGCCGCGAGCAGCAGGCTCGCCGCCCCACCCAGCCCGAGCGCCGCCACGAGCCGCGTCGCCCCGACATCGACGGCCAGGTTCACGAGCCGCCCGAGCGGTCCGAGATCCGCGCGCATGCTCTGCGGTCGCCCTTGCAGGTGGTGGCCGAGCGCCGCGAGCAGACCGGCGAGCGCGGGCAGCGCGGTGAGCCCGCGCGCGACGCGCGACGAGGGCATGGCCACGAGCAGGAGCGAGGCGGCGAGCTGCGCCGCGCCCACGGCGAGGAGCAGATCTTCGAAATCGTTTGTGCTCCAACGAAATTGCTCGACGGCGGCGCGCGGGACGGCCCGGAGCGCGAAGCCGCCGAGGCCGAGCCCCAGGCCGATGAACGCGAGGCCGAGCCTCGTCGCGGGGCGCGGCGCGTCCATCGGGTCAGTCGGGCTGGTGGAGGACGCGCTGGGTGCGGTCGAGGAAGTAGTATCTCTCGAAGCCGCCGCGCTGGAAGGTGAGGGCCCCGAAGGCGTTGACGGCCACCGCGGCCGCGCCGAGCGCCCAGAATGGGGCCGAGAGGCGCCGCCCGCCGAGGGCGATCATCACGATCAAGAACGGGGCGAAGTCGTTGGAGAAGCGGTAGCCGAACTGGATCCACCCGCTGTTCTGGTAGAGCAGGCTCGGCGCCGCCACGAAGGCCGCCGTGAGGGCGAACGCGAGGAAGGTGGGCGTGGCCCGCTTCGGCCAGAAGGCCCACGCGTAGAAGGGGCTCGTGACCCACAGGGCGAGGCCGTGGACGTTGATCTGGAAGGGCGCCTCGGGCACGCCGGTGTACGGCAAGCTCGTCAGGATCACGCCGAGGTTGCGCCCGAGGTAGTGGTACGAGAAGAGCCCCCAGCGATCGATGCGCCCGCGCCAGCCGATCGCCAGGTGGTGGTGCCCGAACTCGAACGGATCGCCGAAGCGCGCGCGGTTGTGCCAGAAGAGCAGGGCGACGACGAGCATCGCCGGGGCGGCGAAGGTCGCCAGGGTGCCGGCGAGGGCGCGCAGATCGGCCCGGCCGAGGCGGGGCGCGAAGGTGTCGGAGGGCTCGGCGTCGGCGAGGCTCGCGGCGCGGTGGGCCTCGTAGAGAAAGAGCGGAAAGGCGAAGCCGAGCGGGGTGCGGGTGGCGTAGCCGAGGGCGAGGCAGAGGCCGGCGAGGAAGGGGTGCTCCGCGTCGAGCGAAAAGAGAATGTAGAGGCCGGCGAGGGCCACGCCCACGGTGTGCGCGGCGAACCAGACGGTGCCCTGCACCGAGGAGAACCAGTACACGGTGCCGAGGGCAAACAGGGCCGCGAGGCCGATGTTCTCGCCGTCGCGGAGGCGGCTCCGACCGCCGCGGGAGAGCTTGTCGAGGGCGAGGTAGAGCGCCGCGGGGCCGACGCCGGCGAACCACAGGAAGAAGCGGCCGTCGCGGACCTTGTCGGCGCTGCCGGCGAGCTTCACCAGGGGCGCGATCAGCACCGCGGGGAAGGGCGGGAAGCTGACGAAGTAGCGGTCGTGGAAGACGGCGAAGTCGTTGTTGCCGGTGTACGCCGGGGGAGGCCCGCCGAGGTCGAGGCGCCCGTGGAGCCAGGCGTCCGCGAGGAGGGCGAAGTGGTTGAACGGCGTGTGGGCCGAGAGGCGCTCGGGCGCGGTGGTCACGAAGAACACGAGGGTGACCGCGGCGTAGAGGCACAGCGAGGTGAGCAACCGTCGGCGAGCGGGGTCCATTCGGCTGTTCGCACGCTACCACTGCTTGCGAGCCGGACCCTATCGCGCTAGGTCTCCGCCTCCCCAGGGCTCCCAGGGTCGCCGAGAATGCCTCTCCTCGCCATCGCCGCCAACGACATCGACACCTCCGGCCGAGATTTCGAGGCCGATCTGCCTCCCGGCTGGCTCGCGGAAGAGCTGTCGGACGCCGATCTGACCTCCGAGAAGCCCGGCCATGTCAAGGCGCGCCTCTCCCGCACCGGCGACGACATCGTCGTGCGCGGGCGCGTGACGGCCGATCTGCGCACCCCCTGCGCCCGCTGCCTCGGCCCCACGGCTATCCAGGTCGAGGGCGAGCTGTCCCTCCTGCTCCGCCCCCAGGCGAGCGCGGGCCCGCATCACCAGCACGAGGCCGACCGGAAGAAAGCGAACGGCAAGGGGCACGGCGACAAGGCCAAGGCGGTCGAGGACGAGTACGAGTTCACCTCGGAAGAGGCCGATTTCGACGCCTATGACGGCGAGACGGTGGTCCTCGACCCGTTCGTGCGCGAGGCCATCCTCCTCGAGATCCCCAACTTTCCCTTGTGCTCCGAGGACTGTCCGGGTATCCGTCCCGCCGCGGCGGAGTCGGCCGAGCAGCCCGAGGCCCCTCGGATCGACCCCCGGCTCGCACCCCTCGACGCGCTGCGCGCGAAGCTCGCAGGCGAGCGACCCTCCGGCCCACAGGCCGAGCCGACCAAGACCAAGAAGCAGAAGAAGAACGCGAAGGAGTAGCCCGTGGCCGTCCCCAAGAGGAAAACCACCCCCAGCAAGCGCGACATGCGCCGCGCCAACCACGACAAGGTGACCCCCGTCCAGCTCTCGGCCTGCGAGAACTGCGGCGAGGCGACCCTCCCGCACCGCGCCTGCGGTGCCTGCGGTCACTACAAGGGCCGCAAGGCCAAGGCTACCAAGGTCACGCAGTGATCGCCGGGCCCGGCTCGCCGGGCCTTGTCTTCCTTCTATCCACCGCCCAGCGGACGGCCGGGGTCCCGGCTTTCGGGCTGCAGCACGGCCGTCCCGCGGCGAGCGCGAGGCAGGTTTCGTGACGATCGTCCCGAAGAGCCGGATCCTGGGCACGGGCCATTACACGCCCGAGCGCGTCGTCTCCAACGTCGATCTCGAGAAGGTCGTCGACACCTCGGACGCGTGGATCACCGAGCGCACCGGGATCCGGCGGCGCCATTACGCGGCCGACGACGAGCTGACGAGCGACATGGCCGCGGCCGCCGGCAAGCGCGCGCTCGAGGCGGCCGGGCTGAACGTCGCCGATCTCGACATGATCATCGTCGGGACGATCAGCGGTGACACGCCGATGCCCGCATGCGCCGCCTACGTGCAGCAGAAGCTCGGGGCCGACGAGATCCCCTCGTTCGACATCTCCGCGGCATGCGCCGGGTTCGTCTACGGCCTGACGATCGCCGATCAGTTCATCGCCAACGGGACGGCGAACTGCATCCTGGTGGTCGGCGTCGAGCTGCTCTCGCGGCTGATGAACTGGCAGGACCGCACGACCTGCGTGCTCTTCGGCGACGGCGCGGGCGCGGTGGTGCTCGGCCCCGCCAAGGACGACGGGCGCGGCATCCTCGCGACGAAGCTCTTCACCGACGGCTCGCTCGCGGGCGCCCTGCACATCCCGGGCGGCGGATCGGCCGAGCCGATGACGGCCGAGGGCGTGGAGCGCAAGCGCAACAAGGTGCACATGACGGGCTCGGAGGTCTTCCGGGTGGCGATCAAGAACCTCACGAGCGCCTCGGCCGCCGCGCTCAAGGCCGCGGGCCTGACGAGCAAGGAGCTGTCGTGGGTCGTCGCCCACCAGGCGAACCTGCGGATCATCACCCAGGTCTCCGATCGGCTCGGCTTCCCGCTCGACAAGTTCATCCTCAACATCGAGGAGTACGGAAACACGTCGAGCGCCTCCATCCCGATCGCCCTCGACGAAGGGGTGCGCGACGGCCGCATCCAGCCCGGCCAGAATATCCTGCTGTGCGCGCTCGGGGCCGGGATCTCCTGGGGGTCGGCCATCATCCGGATGTGACGATCGCCGCGGCCGTCCATGGAAGGGCGGTACTGGCTGGAGAGCTCCGCCCGTGAAATGTGTCCCGGCCGCGTGGATGGTCGCTCGGATGCGTTGCTTTTCCGCGGGCTCCGGTGTGTAGTCTTGCGTATCCGTGCCCGAACTGCGAGCGGAGAAGTCATGAAGCAATCCTTGGTTTATGCGCTTTCGCTGATCATCCCGACCGTGGCCTTCTTCAGCTGCGCGGAGGGCGCGAACGGCACCGGCGGGGTCGGCGGCGCGGGCGGAGCGACCTCGACGACGACGGCCGCGGGCACGGGCGGCGTGCCCGAGAACGGGGGCGGCGGCGGATCGAGCTCGTCGAGCTCGAGCTCGTCCAGCTCGTCGAGCTCGAGCTCGTCCAGCTCGTCGAGCAGCTCGAGTAGCTCGTCGAGCAGCACCGGCGGCGTGGGCTGCGATCCCTTCACGTGCCTCGCGCAGTGCGCGCAGATGTTCGCGCTCGGCATGTGCCAGGGCAACATGTGCGTGTGCATGGACCTCGGCCTCGACGCGGGCTTCCCGGATCTCGACGCGGGCTTCCCTGATCTCGACGGGGCCTTCCCCGATCCCGACGCGGGCGCCGATCCCGACGCCGAGGTGCCGCCCGACGGGCCGTGATGCCGCGCGCCTAGTCCGCGACGAGCGAGACGCCCGGCGCGCCCACGTGGAGATCGAGCAAGTCGAAGCCGAGGCGCGCCGCCTGGGCCCGGAACGCGGCGGAGGAGGCGCGCGCGCCGGCATAGAGCGCGATGTCGCCCCCGCCGGCGCCGCTCGGGCCGAAGACCGCGCCCTCGGTGAGCGCGACGCGGCGGAGGAGCCCCACCTCGCTCGTGACGATGCCCGCGCCCGCGGCGGCGCCGAGCTCGCCGAGGGCGTCGATCTGCAGCTCCACCGCGTCGAGCCACGCGCGCAGATCGGCGGTGCCGGCGGCCGCGCGGGCGCCGTCGCCGGCCCGGCCGAGCAGGCGGGTGTACCGGTGGCGATCGGTGTGCGCCAGCGTCTTCACCCGTCCAACGAGGTCGTCCGTCGTTGCCGATGTTGGACAGGCGTACACTTCGAGGATGAGGCCCGCCGGCAGCGCATGCGGCGCGACCGCGAGCGCGCCGTCCGCGGCGAGGCGGGCCTCGATGACGCCCCCGTAGGCGCTGGCGGCCACGTCGATCCCGCTCCCGCGCGGCTGGGCGCGGCGGTGGGCGGCGAGGGCAGGGGGGAAGACGGCGCGGGCGAGGGCGGCGCCGTCGCGCAGAGGGTCGCCGGAGGCCGCGGCGATCGAGGCCACGAGGATGGCCGCGCTCGATCCGAGGCCGAGCTTGCGCGAGCCGCCGCCGGGCAGGGGAGCCCGGAGCGCGGAAGCGTCGAAGAAGGGCGCGCGATCGAGGGCGCCGAGGTCGATCGCGGCCTGCACCTCGGCGGTCACCATCGGCGGCGGGCGATCGCTGTCGGCGAGGGCGTAGCGATCGACGGCCGCCACGAGGGCAGGGGCACCTTCGAGCACCGAGTACGCGCCCGAGATCACGATCTTGCCGGGCGCGCGCGCCTTCATCCGGGCTTCGCGATCTCCACGGCCGGGCCGCCCGGGCGGGTGCGGATCGTGCGACGCACGCCGGGCACTGCCTCGAGCGCCGCGACGATCGCCGCCTCGTGCTCGGCGGTGGTGAGCACCTTCACGTGGGGCCCGGCGTCGATCGTGAAGTAGGCCGGCAGGCCCTGCTTGCGGAGGCGGCGCACCTCGTCCATCACCTCGACCGTGGCGCCGACCCAGTAGACGAGGCCCGGGCAAGCGGCGATCGCGGCGGCGTGCATGCGCAGCGCGCTCTCCTCGGCGGCGACGCCGAGCGCCTCGATGTCGCGGGCGAGCAGGGCGTCGCGGATGCGGGCGAACAGCGAGGGCGCCGTCTCGACCCACGCCGGGTAGTAAGGGCTCGTGCGCTGGGTGTGGAGCATCCCCTCGGAGGAGAGCGTGGACTTCGGCCCCTCGCGGGTCACCGCCACGATCACCCGCAGCGGCAGGTGATCGGGCGGCGCCACCGGCTCGGCCGCGAGGTCGATGTCGCCCTGGACGCCGGCGCGCAGGGCGACGAAGCCCCCGAAGGCCGATCGGGCGGCGGAGACCGAGCTCTTGCGGGCCAGATCGCTCACGGCCGCGCCGTCCGGGGAGAGGCCGGCGGCGCGGGAGGCGGCGAGCGCGAGCGCCGCGAAGGCCGAGGCGCTCGACGCCAGGCCGGCCGCGGTGGGAAAATCGTTGGAGCTCAAAACATGGGCCCGCTCGGCCTTCCCCGAGGCCGCGCGGATGCGATCGAGCATGGCGCTCACCCGGCGGGTCGCCCCCTCGGGCGCGGGCTCGCCGCCGAGCGTGAACGTGTCCGCGCCGAGCGCCGGATCGAAGGTCACGGTGGTCGTCGTGCGCATCCCGTCGAGGGTGACGGAGAGGCTCGGGACGGCGGGGAGGTTGTGCCCGAAATCGCGTTTTCCCCAGTACTTGGCGAGGGCGATGTTGGGGTGGGCGGCGGCGGTGGCGCTCTGGGGCTCTCGGTCGGTCATCGAGCAGGCTCGGGGGTGGAGATGCGGGTGGAGAAGCCGCTGTAGCCTGCCTCGGTCCACGCGGCGAGGACGGGCGACGCGGCCTCGGGGCTCTCGACGAGGGCGATCACCGAGCCGCCCCCGCCTCCGCCCGTGAGCTTGGCCCCGAGGGCTCCGGCATCACGGGCGCCCGCGCAGAGCGCCTCGATGCCCTCGGTGGAGAGCATCAGGCCGGCGAGGATCATCTGGTTCAGATCCATCAGCTTGCCGAGGCCTCTCAGGTCGCCGGCCTCCACGGCGAGCACGGCGTTCTCCACGAGCGAGGTGACGCCGCCGATGGCCGTCTCGACGAGATCGGGCTTCCGTTCGAGGAGCCTCGCGACGTTCTCGACCATCTCCCTGGTGGAGGAGGGAGACCCGCTCCAGCCGATGCACAGATCGAGCGGGCGGCGGAGGCGGAGCGGGCGGATGCCCTCCTTGCGGGAGAAGCGCAGGCAGCCGCCGTGGGCTGCGGCCGCGATGTCGACGCCCGATGGATTGCCATGGAACACTTTGTCCCACGCCGTGGCCCGGGCGAGCACAGCGGAGGACGGCGGCGTCGCCGAGGGATCGAGCAGCGCCTCCACCGCCCGGGCGATGGCCACGCCGAGGGCCGACGAGCTGCCGAGGCCGCCGCCCTGCGGGAGATCGCTCGACGCGTTTGCCTCGATCGGGGGCACTGGCGCGCCCTCGGCGAGCAGCGCAGCGAAGGCCCGGGCGCGCGCGTCCGAGGAGGTGGGATCGGCTGGGATCGCGTCGTGACCGAGGTGGAGCAGGCTCGGAGATCCATCGGGGCGCCGCGTCACCTCGGCCCGCGCGCCGCGGTCGATGCCGGCGGCGAGGGCCGGCGAGCCATGCACCACGGCATGCTCGCCGAGCAGGATGACCTTGCCGCAGGCGCTCCCGCGGGACGACGCGCCGGCCTCGCTCACCCGATCACCATGGAGATCGACGAGCCCCAGGTGTCCTCGAGCTTGGGGCGGAGCGCGCTCGCCGAGCCGGCCAGGATGCGCTTGGCCGTGGGCGCGACGGGGAGCCGATCGGCCATGGACTCGGCGTCGTCGCAGAGCCGGCAGAGGCGATCGACGACCGCCATCTTCGCGCCGCAGGCCTCGAGCGCATGCGTCGCGGCGATCACGTCGGCCGCGCTCGCGCTGGCGTTGCCGTGGGCCCGGGCGAGGGCCGCGCGCCCCTCGGCGTCGAGGCGCCCCTCGGCCTCCATGATGATCGCCGTGCGCTTGCCGGCGCGCAGATCGTTGCCCACCGGCTTGCCCGTCTGCGACGAGGTGCCGAAGGTGCTGAGCAGATCGTCGCGGAGCTGGAAGGCCACGCCGACGGGCCCCGCGAAGCGCTCGAAGGCCGCGAGGGTCTCGGCGGACGCGCCCGCCAGCGTGGCGCCCAGGTTGAGCGGGCCGCGCACGGTGTAGCTGCCCGTCTTGAGATCGTGCATCGCCTCGACGTCCTCGGCGTGGCCGAGCAGATCGATCTGCTGCCCGATCACCACGTCCTCGTTCATCTTGGCGAAGGCGCGGATGGTCTCGACGAGCGCGGAGGCGGGCGCCTCGATGTGCGTGAGCACGTGGAAGGCCATCCCGAAGGTGAGGTCGCTGGAGAGCATGGCCGAGCCGGCGCCCAGATGATCGCCGAGCGCGCTCGCGAGCGCCGCATGCACGCTCGGGCCGCCGCGGCGGGTGTTGTCGCCGTCCATCCAGTCGTCCTGGATGAGCAGGTAGGTTTGGAGCAGCTCGAGGGCGAGGCCCGCCTGGAGCGCGGGCTCGATCGGCGCGTCGGGCAGGAGGCCCCCGTAGGCGGCGGCGAGCAGGGCCGCGCGGTAGCGCTTGCCGCCGCGCAAGGTCAGATCGCGCGCCGCCGCGGCCATGGTGAGCACCTCGGGGCCGTGGCGCCGGAGGGACTCGAGCTTCGCCGCCCACAGGCGCGCGAGGCGCGACTCGATGGCCGGGCGCACCCGGGAGAGCAAGGTGCCGAAGGTGTCCCCCAGGGCGGCGAAGGTGGTTCCGCGAGGCAGATCGTCGCTCGTCGAGCTCATCAGGGGGCGCAGCCTACCCAACTCGGGAGGGAAAGCTCGTGCAGAATGCCGACGAGGCTCAACGGAGGAGGTCACCGACCCACGTCGACACAGGAGCGGCTGAAAGGTGAGATTGTCGCCGCGCTCGTGTACCCTGGTCGCACAAGCCGGCCCCCGGCGGCTTCCCTCACGTCACCCCTCCACCATGGCCACCTGCCCGACCTGCCGCGTTCAGTATGGAAACGACGTGTCCGTCTGCCCGAGCGACGGCGAGCGGCTCCTCCCGGACGAGGCCTTCGAGGGGGCCGATCACGACCTCCGGGCGGGGCAACAGGTGGGCGAGTACCAGATCGAGGGCAAGCTGGGCGAGGGCGGGTTCGGGGCCGTCTACCGCGCCGTCCACCCGCTGATCGGCAAGACGGCGGCGATCAAGGTCCTGAACCGGCAGTACTCGTCGAGCCCGCAGATGGTGTCGCGCTTCATCGCCGAGGCGCGGGCCGTCAACCAGATCCGCAACCGGAACATCATCGACATCTTCTCGTTCGGGAAGCTCGACGACGGCCGGCAGTACTACGTGATGGAGCTGCTCGACGGGGTGACCTTCGACCGCTACCTGCGAGACAAAGGGCGCCTCCGGCCGGACGAGGCCATCCCGCTCCTGCGCGGCATCGCGCGCGCCCTCGACGCCGCCCATGCCGCGGGCATCGCGCACCGCGATCTCAAGCCCGAGAACATCTTCCTGGTCTTCGAGGACGGGGCCGTGAGCTTCCCCAAGCTGCTCGATTTCGGGATCGCCAAGCTGCTCGGTGAGACGATGAGCGGCCACAAAACGCGCACCGGCGCGCCCATGGGCACGCCGCACTACATGTCGCCCGAGCAGTGCCGCGGCCGCGACGTCGATCACCGAACGGACATCTATTCGTTCGGGGTGATGACCCACCAGGTGCTCACCGGGCAGCTCCCGTTCGACGCCGAGGACGTGATGTCGCTCCTCATCAAGCACACGAGCGAGGCAGCGCCCCGCGTCTCCTCGGTGTGCCCGGATCTGCCCGCGGCCCTCGACGCGCCCGTGCTGCACATGCTCGAAAAGGAGCCTGCCCGGCGCCCGGCGAGCCTGCTCTCCGCGGTCGATGCCCTCGCCGATGCCGCGGCCGGGGTGGGCTACTCCGTCCAGTCCTCGCAGCGCCGCGGCGCGTTCGAGCCGCAGAGCTTCTCCGGAGGCGCGCCCCCGCGGCAGAACCTCACGCCGGCCGATCTCGGCAAGCTCGTCGAGGCGCAGACGATGGCCGTGGCCGGGGGCACGCAGCACACGCTGAAGCCCGCCGAGAAGGGAGCGCGCGGCGGCGCAGGGCCGCGCGTCGCGCTCGTGGCAGGCCTGGCGCTCCTGATCGGCGGCGGAGGGGCGGCGCTGCTGCTCGCGCGCCAGGGCAGCCCGGGCGACAAGGGCATCGCCACCGCCGCACCGCTCGGTCCTTCGACGGTCGCGAGCGCGCCGCCTCCCAAGGTGCCCGAGCCGGCGATCTCGGTGAGCCCGGCGACCTCCACGGAAGTAGCGCCCGCGGCGCCGGCGGAGATCGAGCTGACCATCGACGCCACGCCCAAGCTGGTCGAGGTGTTCCGCGGGACGGAGAAGATCGGGACGTCGGCTGCGCCGATCCGCGTCCCCCGGTCCGACGGCAAGGTGAAGCTCACCTTCAAATCGCCGGGCTTTTCGCCGCTCGATCTCGAGGTCTCCGCCGGCGCGAGCGCGGTCGTCCCCGTGCGCCTCGAACGCGCCGGGCCCGCGGTGAAGAAGCCCACCAACAAACCCGAGGTCGAGTTCTGATGAGGCCGGCGTGCCCGATCACGCGCAGGCGAGGGAGCGCACCATGAGGACGAAGGGGTACGGGATCGCGCTGCTTGGCGCGGCGTTTGGCGCGTTTGCCGCGCTCGGCTGCGCCGATCTCTCCCAGATCCAGGAGAACACCTGCGGCAACGGGCTGGTCGAGGTGGGCGAAGACTGCGACTCGAAGGCGACGGCCGACGGGGCGGATTGCTCGGCCGACTCGTCCACCTGCGCATGCCGCCAGCACGGCGAGCTGAACGAGTGCCGCTTCCGCTGCGATCAGGCGAGCGACTGCCCTGCCGACGGGCTCGGCTGGGGCTGCGGCATCGACCATGTCTGCCGCCGGCCGCGCGTGTGCAAGGGCACCCTCTGCGATCGCTGGGAGAGCGCGGCGCTCCTGCCCGAGACCGCGAGCCAGGTGATCATCGCCGACTTCGACGGGAGCGGGCGTGGGAGCCTGCTCTCGGTCGCCTCGCCCCTCGTGAGCGTCCACTCGTTCGACGAGTCGGGGCGCCTGCTCGACAGCGATGTGCTCGTGGTCCCGGACGCGAACCCCGCCGTGGGCGATCTCACGAGCCCCGACCCCTCGGCTCCCCCCGATCTCTTCCCGACGCATGATTTCGTGGTCGACGTGAGCCGCGGCATCGAGGTGTTCCGCGGCTCGACCGACAGCGTCATGCAGCCCACGATCTACGCGTCGCAGGCGCTGCCCGTGCTCGGCCGCGCCCAGAGCTTCAGCTTCCTCGACGACAGCCTCCACGCGCCCGCGGTGCTCTTCTTCCCCCAGGACGCCGACGGGAAGACGTCGTCCATCCAGGGCTTCGAGTCCGGCAGCGCCATCGCGACGCTGGGCACGGTCCCCGTGGCGGGGAAGCTCGCGGGCGACGCGGTGGTGGCCCCGTTCTACAACACGCTCTTCCCGCCGTTCCCCTGCGATCAGTTCGCCGTCACCTTCGAGGAGGCGAAGGGCGTCCGCGTGTACACGCCCTGCAAGGCCGACGGAACGCTCAACGAGGAGGGCAAGCCCGGCTACGTGCAGCCCGCGCTGATCACCCTGCCGATCGGCTCGACGATCCGCAAGGACGCGCAGGGGCTCTTCGTGGTCGACGCCGACAAGGACGGGACACCCGATCTGCTCATCTCCGTCGACGACGCGATCGGAGGCGCGAGCTCGCTCTGCCTGGCCTTCAGCCGCGGCGACGGCACGTTCTCCTCCACGCCGGACAAGGCCGTCCCGGCCGACAACAAGGCGGCGCTCTACCCCGTCCACACGGCGCTCGCCCAGCCCGAGCAGGTGCGCAAGCACCTCCACGACGCGCCGCTCGCCGTCGGCGACATCAACAACGACTGCGCGATCGATTTCGTCAACCAGTTCGGCATCTACCTGAGCGCCATCGGCAAGGGGAGCTGCTTCAAGCCCGACACCTTCTTCACGCTCTCGGTGGTCGAGGACGAGCATGTGTGGACGAGCGCCGCGGTGGACGACTTCTCCGCCGACGGGCTGCTCGACGTGATGGTCGGATCCATCAACACCCCGGGCTTGACCTTCTACAAGGGCACCGGCACGAACCTCTTGAACCCGTTCAAGCTCGTCACCCAGTCGGGCGTGAAGACGTTCGCCGTCGGCGATTTCGACGGTGATTTCGTGCGCGATCTGGCCTTCACCCAGTCCGGCGAGGTCGACGTGGACGGCTCGGTGCACGAGTCGATCGCGGTGGTCTACGGCGGCATCGCCGGGGGCCCGACCCAGCCCATCGTGATGGGCGAGACGAGCCCGATCCGGCAGCTCCTCCCGACGAACGTGCTCGGCATCTACCCGGACTTCATCACCGACCTGCTCGGCCTCGCCACCGATCACACGGGCAAGGGGCTCGAGCTTTCGCTCTTCCCGGGCAACAGCGGCAGGCTCCTCCAGGCACCCTACTAGCTGCTCAACGATTCGTCGCAGGTGCCCGATTTCCCGAGCCAGTTCGCGGTCGGGCAGTTCGACGGCGACCCGCACAACGACATCGCCGCGTTCGGGCGCCAGCTCTGCTTCGGCGCGGGCGACTGCGGGCCGCAGCTCTGGCTGGTGCCCACCACCGGCGCTGCGGACATCGAGCCTGGAGGCACGAAGGGCGCGCCGGCGCCCACGGCCCTGCCCCTCGTCGCCGACGGCGAGAAGCTCGAGGACATCCAGGGCGGCGCGTTGCTCGCGACGGTGCGCCTCGGGCCGACGGGCGGCGACGGCCCGGCGACGGATCAGGTCGTGGTCGTGGTCGGCGGCTCTCCACCGCTGCTCTACGTGGCGACGCCGAGCAAGGGGGCCTTCAAGCTCTCGCCCAAGGTGCCCCTCGAAAAGCTCGGCGACAGCCGCCTGCGAGAGCTGAGCGTGACCGTCGCCGATGTCGACGGCGAGCGCGGCGCCGACGTGATCGTCGCCTCGAAGAAGGGCATGCTCGTGCTCTGGAACCAGGGGAGCGGCGGGCTCGACGCCGGCGGCGATCACGCGAGCTTCCTCTCGCCGGACGATCTCGGGCAGATCGCATGCGACGGCGCCCAGGCGAGCGCGTCGATCCTCGGCGTGGGCTCGATCGCGGCGGACGCCGATCCGGCCCGGGAGCTCCTGGTGAGCACCGGGCGGGTCACGTACCTGGTCGACCAGTCGCGCGGCAAGCTCGCGGTGAGCTGCCTGAAGGGGCTGCCCGGCGGCAACGCCATCGCCGGCGGCGACGTGAACGGGGACGGCGTGGACGATCTGGTGATCGGCCGCAAAGGCGCCCTGGAGCTGTTCCTCGCGCAGCCCGCCGATCCGGGCCTCGATCTCACGGTGGGACAATGAGCCATCTCTCTCGCTCCGCAGCCGTCGCCCTGGCCCTCCTCCTCGCCCCGCTCTCCGCGCGGGCAGCGGACGACGCCACCACCAAGAAGGCGCTCGCGTTCTTCGAGGTGGGCGCGCAGGCCTACGAGGCCGGCAATTTCAAGGCCGCGATCAAGGCCTTCGACGAGGCCTACCGCCTCGCGCCCCGCCCGGGCGTGACCTTCTCCCTCGCGCAGGCCCACCGGCGCCAGTACGGCGTCGACCGCAAGCCGGAAGACCTGCGCGCCGCCGTGAAGTACTACCGCGAGTACCTCACCAAGGTGGAGACGGGCGGCCGTCGCGAGGAGGTCATGCAGGCGCTCGACTACCTGGAGCCGCTGGCCGAAAAGCTCGGAAACGCGCCCGATGCCGCCGCGAAGGCGCCACCGCGCGCCGAGCTCCAGACGAGCCTGATGGTCATGACGCGCGTGAAGGGCGCGATGATCAGCGTCGACGGGAGCAAGCCGGCGCCGACCCCCGTGGTCGCGGAGGTCAAGCCCGGCAAGCACATGGTGAAGGTCACCGCGGACGGCTATTTCCCGGACGAGCGCGAGGTGCCGGCGTCGGCGGGGATCACCACGCCGGTCGATGTCCCGCTCCAGGAGATGCCCGCGTCGCTGGAGATCAAGGCGATCCGCGGCGCGGAGGTGAGCGTCGACGGGCGGCCCCGCGGGACCGTGCCCTTCCTCAAGCCGCTCGAGGTGCCGGCGGGCCGCCACCTCGTGGCCATCACGCTCAACGGCCACCGCGCCCACGCGGAGGAGATCGAGGTCAACCGCGGCGAGAAGCGCCAGATCGAGGCGCGTCTCGACTCGACGCCGCAGCGCAAGGCCTCGTATGCGCTGATGGGTGTGGGCGCGGCCGGCCTCGCGACCGGGGGTGTGCTGATCGGCATGGCGCTCCTCGAGCAGCACAAGGCGGAGACGATCCTCGACAAGGCGTCGGGGCTCGGCTGCGCGCCCACCGACGCGAGCTGCTCGTTCGCCGCCTACGACGACGCGCGCAACGCCCGCGACGAAGATCGGCGCTGGGCCGGCGTCGCGGCCGGAGCCGGCGTGGTGATCGGGGTGAGCGGCCTGCTGCTCTACGCGTTCGATCAGCCCACGGTCGGCGCCGCCAACGTGCGCTCCGACAAGCCGAAGACGGGCGCCCGAGCCCGCCGCGCCCTCGGCGATGCCCATGGACATGGCGGCGGTGCCGGTGATCGGGCCGGGCCTCTACGGTGAAGCGCTGAGCGGCCGCTTCTGACGATCAGAACAGCGAGGCCGCGATGCCATCGGCGAAGACGCGCGCGCGGGGGGCAGGCGCACGCGGCCTCCCTCGACGATGAGCCGCCCTGCCGCCACGTGCCGCTCGGCCGCGCGGCGGCGCGACGCGGGCCACGGATCGAGGCCGAGCGCGCCCGCGGCGGCCGCGAGATCGAGGCCGTCGCGCAGGCGGAGGCCGAGCATGATCCGCTCCCGGAGCCTCGTGTCCGGATCGAGCGGCTCCCGGCTCTCGGTGAGCTCGGCGAGATCGCCCCGGCCGGCTGGCCTCGTAGCGCGCTGGATCCGGCAGGTTGCGGTAGCGCTCGGCATGCCCGTCCGGCCCGGCCACCGTGCCGAACGCGGCGCACCCGAGGCCGAGGTACTCGTGTCCGTTCCAGTAGCCGAGGTTGTGCTGCGCCTCTTCTCCTGGCCGCGCGTAGTTCGAGATCTCGTAGTGGACGAAGCCGCGCGCCTCGAGGGCCTCCTCGATGGCGAAGAAGCTCTCGGCCACCGCGTCGTCCGGGGCGATGGGCAGGCGGCCCCGCCGGTGGAGCTCGCCGAACTGGGTGCCAGGCTCGATGGTGAGGCTGTATGCGGAGAGGTGGGACACACCGGTCTCGCTCAGCCGGACGGCCTCGGCGGCGGCCTGCTCCGGGCCCGGCATGCCCGCCGCGGTCGCCACCCCGTAGATGAGATCTGCGCTCACCCGCGGCATGCCGGAGCGGAGAGCTTGCTCCACCGCGGAGAGCCCGCCGTCGACCGAGTGCAGGCGGCCGAGGAAGGCGAGGCGCTCCGGATCGAGGCTCTGCATGCCGATGCTCAGCCGGTTGACCCCGACCTCGCGGAGCGCGCGGGCCCGGTGCTCGTCGAGCGACGTGGGGTTGCACTCGACCGTGATCTCCACGTCCTCGGCGCGCGCCCCTGCGGTCGCGAGGATGGCCGAGAGCACGCGCCCGAGCTCTTCCGGCGCCCACAGGGAAGGGGTCCCGCCGCCGAAGAAGACGCTCCCGAGGCGGCGCCCCCCGAGGCGCGCCCTGCGGAGCTCGAGCTCGGCGAGCACCGCGTCGGCGTACGCGCGGTGCTCGATGGCCTCCCGGTCGCGCGCGAACGACACGAAGTCGCAATACGGACACTTCTTGAGGCAGTACGGGAAGTGCACGTAGACGCCGATCGGATCCATGCGGAGCAAGCTCGTAGCGCCGCCGCCGCCGGCGCGCACGAAGATTGCCGGGATTTTGCCGCGGAACGTCGCCCGCTTTCCCCGAAATCGCCCGCGCGCCCCGCCCGGCGCGGGGATCGCGCTCCGCCACGGATTTGCGAGGTACCGATCGCGGTGTTAGCGTGTTTCGAGCGGATCCTGTCTCCGCGCCCCTGTCCACATGCTGAAGCTGCCCGAGCTCGTCGATCGCGTTCGCACATACCAGCCCGCCGCCGACGTCGAGCTGATCGCGCGCGCCTACGAGTACAGCGAGAAGGCGCACGACGGGCAGACGCGCAAGAGCGGAGACCCGTACTTCTCCCACCCCGCGAGCGTCGCCGGCATCATCAGCGACCTGAAGCTCGACACCGCGAGCGTCTGCGCCGGCCTCCTCCACGACGTCGTCGAGGACACCCTCGCCACCACGACCGACATCGAGCGCGAGTTCGGCAAGGAGGTCGCGTTCCTCGTCGACGGGGTGACCAAGCTCTCCAAGATCAACTTCGCCTCGAAGGAAGATCGCCAGGCCGAGAACTTCCGGAAGATGCTGGTGGCCATGGCGCGCGACATCCGCGTGCTGCTGGTCAAGCTCTGCGACCGCCTCGACAACATGCGGACGCTCGAGTTCATGAAGCCCGACTCGCAGGATCGCATCGCCCGCGAGACGATGGAGATCTACGCGCCGCTCGCCAACCGGCTCGGCATCGCCCGCTTCAAGAGCGAGCTCGAAGACCTGTCCTTCCGCTACACCGAGCCGCTCGCCTACGCCGACCTCGAGAAGAAGCTCCAGACGACGGCCGCCGAGCGCGACAAGTACATCGCCGAGGTCTGCAAGATCCTCGCGGGCAAGCTCGCCGAGCAGGGCTTCGCCGCCGACATCACCGGGCGCGCCAAGCACCTCTACTCGATCTGGCGCAAGATGCAGGCGCAGCAGTGCGACTTCGATCAGGTCTACGACGTGATCGCCTTCCGCGCCCTCGTCGAGTCGGTGGCCGACTGCTACGCGACCCTCGGCGTCATCCACTCGCAGTGGACCCCGGTCCCCGGCCGGTTCAAGGACTACGTCGCGCTCCCCAAGCCGAACATGTACCAGTCGCTGCACACGACGGTCATCGGCCCCGGCCGCGAGCGGATCGAGATCCAGATCCGCACCCACGACATGCACCGCGTGGCCGAGCAAGGCATCGCCGCGCACTGGAAATACAAGGAGCGAAACTCCGGCGGGGTCGATCCGAAGGACGCCGCGCGCTTCGGCTGGCTGCGCCAGCTCATGGAGTTCCAGAAGGATCTCAAGGATCCGGCCGAGTTCCTGGAGAGCGTCAAGGTCGACCTCTTCCAGGACGAGGTGTACGTCTTCACGCCCAAGGGCGACGTCCGCGTCTTCCCGCGTGGGTCGACGCCGATCGATTTTGCGTACGCGATCCACACGCAGGTCGGCGAGCACTGCTCGGGCGCGCGGGTGAACGGGGCGATCGCGCCGCTTCGTTACAAGCTCCGCAACGGCGACGTCGTCGAGGTCATGACGAACCCGAACCAGAGCCCGTCGAAGGACTGGCTCGACTTCGTGGTGACGAGCCGCGCCCGCTCGAAGATCCGCAACTACCTCCGCGCCGATCAGCGCGACAAGTCGATCAAGCTCGGCAAGGAGCTGCTCGAGAAGGAGATGCACGGCCGCGGCCTCTCCCTCGCCAAGCTCGTCAAGAACGACGCCGAGATGCGCAAGGTCACCGAGCACTTCGGCACGACCACGGCCGACGAGCTCTACGTGGGCGTCGGCTACGGGAAGATCGCGGTCCGCGCGGTGACCGATTTCCTCGCGCCCGCGAAGGAGGGCGAGAAGGAGCCCGAGCTCCCGGCGGCGATCAAGGAAGGGCGCATCGAGTCCCTGGTCCGCAAGGTCACGGGCAAGGACAGCCAGGGTATCCGCCTCAACGGCATCGACGACGTGCTGGTGCGGTACACCAAGTGCTGCAACCCCCTCCCGGGCGACGAGATCGTGGGCTTCATCACCCGCGGTCGCGGCATCACCGTGCACCGCCGCAACTGCCCCAAGGCGTTCGACACCGATCCGGAGCGCCGCGTGGAGATCTCCTGGGATTCGCGCGCCAAGATCAACCGCCCGGTGCAGGTGAAGGTGATGACGGCCAACCGCCCGGGCATCCTGGCGACGGTGGGTCACACCTTCCACGAGCAGGGGATCAACATCAGCGAGGCCACGTGCCGCGCCGGCGACGACGGCCGCGCCATGAACACCTTCACGTTCCTCTGCTCGGATCTGGCGCAGCTCAAGAACGTGATCCGCCAGCTCCAGCGGATCCCCGGCGTGATGGCGGTGGAGCGGACCTGAGCTCGTCGCGCCTTGCGGGAGATCAGCCGAAGGATGGGTCGTCGAGGGCGCGGGTGAGCGGGCGGCCGATGTCTCCGCCCGCGCGGTGGCGGAGCGCGATGTCCTGGATGCGGCGGACCAGCGCTCCGATTTCGCGGTGCCGCACCCGCCCTCCCTCCGACGCGCGATCGCAGTAGAACGTGCGGCAGCCGAGGGGCCGATCGGCGTAGACGGCGCAGCGGCCGTCGCGATCGAGGAGCGGGCAGCGGCGCTCGCCGTCCGCGCGCGGGAGTCGGACGCGCCCCGCCCCCTCGGCCGGCGCGAGCGGGCCCGCGCGGGGAAACGAGCGGGGCCCGCCCCGGGCGGCGAGAGCGCGCCGCACCGCGAGGAGCTCGATCGAGGTGACGTACGGCTCGCGGCCCGTCACGCCGAAGCGGCAGCACTCGGTGGAGGCGGGGCAGGCCCAGCCGGCAAAGACTGCGTCTGCTGCGGCATAGACCTCCGCGAGCGCCGTGAGCAACGCGGTGGAAGCGTTGTCCCGGCTCGCGGAGGGCTTGGCCATTGGATCGGGTGCGGGAGGCGGGCGCTCAGCCGCGGGAGGCCTTGCGGTGGGCGACGTGCAGGCCGAGGCGCTCGGCCTCGCGGTAGATGGCCTGGCGGGACATCCCGAGCGAGCGAGCGGCCGAGGCGACCGAGCCGTTGGCGCGCGCGAGGGCGTCCTCCAGACGGGCGCGGGCGAGCGTCGGATCGGCCGCCGGGGGCAGCGACGCCGGTCGCGTGCTCGGCCGGGCGAGGCGCTGGGCGATCGGCTCCGGGACCAGCGGGCCTTCGGTGATCACCGCCGCGACGTCCGCGAGCATCCCGTCGAGCTCGGGGACACCGCCCGGCCACCCGGCCCGCAGCAGCGCCTCGAGCAGCTCGGGCGACAGCCGCGCCGCGCCGATGCCGCGGCGCTCGGCGAGATCGCGCACGATGGCGGGCAGGTCCTCGCGCCGGGACTGGAGAGGGGGCACGCTCACCCGCTTGCCGGAGAACAGCGAGCCGAACCACGGTGAGAGCAGCCCATCCTTCATGGCGAGATCGAACGGCGCGCGCATGGTAGCGACGATCTGCCCGCCGTTCGCGGTGCCGACCGCGTGCATCAGGTCCACCTGCCTCGCCCGGGGCAACCGGTCCGCGGCCAGCACGACCCAGGTCGTCGACGACGACGTCGCGCCGTCGCGGGGCACGGCGTCGGACGCGCCCTCCTTCGCGCCGTCGATGACGATCACGTGGTTCGCGCCGCGCGCCCGCACCGCGTGGAGCGCGAGCGTTCGCTTCCCGGTGCCGGGCCCGCCCTCGATGCACACACACGAGCCGGCGGCGCACAGCTCGATCACCGGATCGACCCAGTCGGTCTTCTGCTTCGGTCCGACGAGCAAGTCCCCCACGCGGGTGATCGATCCCACGTACGCGCGGAGGTCCCGCTCGACGAACACGGCGAGACGACGTCCGAGCCGGACGACATCCCCGTGTGCCACGCCGATCCGGTGCGCGCGGACGCCGCCCACGAACGTGCCCTCGGGGGATCCGAGATCCTCCAGGTAGCAGCCGTCGGAACGGACGCTCACCCGCAGATGTTGCGCCGCTACGCCATCACCTTCGACCATCGCCTCCCGTGAAGAGGAGCCGACGGTGGCTCCGTCTTGTAGCGCGACAGGGGATAGCGAGCCGTCGTCCTCGATGAGAACGAGCCCCCATCCCCCGGATCCATCGCGAGACGTTCGCGAAAAAACGCCGGAACGGTGCGCGGTGGTGTCGCGGTCGAGCGACGAGCCAGCGTCCGGACCGGTGATTTTCGAAGCATGATGTTCGTTCATCATTTCCCCCATTTCCATGAGCCCCGCGTAGGCTGCTTCGCGCGCTGATGCCTGTGGCCCGTAGAGAGCGCGGCGCGAACGTACCTCGAGGTGCTCACAGTCAGGTGTGGATGGTTGATGACGCTACGATACCTGACCTTGTCCCCCCGGCAACCATCCAAGTCCGCCCAAATCCAAGCCGTGTCATTTTTTTGATCACGGGAGCTTGACATGGCTCTGGGAAGGCGGTAGCTACGGCCCCGCTCGTCGCCGAGATTTTCCGGCGCGCGGCGGGCAGCCTGACGTGTTGGCACACCCAATGCTTCAGTGCGGGAGTAACTCAGTGGTAGAGTGCAACCTTGCCAAGGTTGACGTCGCGGGTTCAAATCCCGTCTCCCGCTCCACAGGTTCCAGCGACCGGCCGTAGCTCTTCGAGCCGCTTCGCTTCCCGTCACGAACGTGACGAAGAGCATCATCCCACGGTTGACGTACGGCGTCAGCCCGTCGGGCTCCCGAGCCTGGGCGCAACTTGCCCGGCTTTGCTCCGGCACGGTTGCCGACGCGCAGCTCGGGTCGCTGCGTCGAGACGTGCTCGGGCCCGTGGACGAACGCACTGAACCCGCGTACCGTGGTGACATCGACCTTGCTCGGGGGCGATGCGCAGGGCTCGCCGCCGGCCAGGGCTGCCTTTCGCACCTCCGCGCCCTCGCTGGGTGAACTGCTCGCCATGGCTCGCATCACGCTTCCGAAGTCGCCGTCCGCAGGGCGTGAGCTCGAAGACTTCGTCGCCGGCCTGTTCCAGGCCGCCGGCTACTACGTCGAGCGCGGTCTCCACGAGCGCTCCTTCACCGACGTGCTCGAGCTGGACGTGGTGGCGACCCGCTACACCGACGCGGCGCCGCGCTCGGTGCTGGTCGAGGCCAAGGGCGGGCGCTGGGGGTTCCCCGATCTCTTCAAGGTCATCGGGTGGATGCAGTACCTGGGCATCGATCAGGGCGGGTTCTTCGTCGCCGGCGAGCCCTCGGCGCGGTCGATCGGCGCGTTTCACCAGAAGGTCGCGCCGCTCGGCGTCTCGCTCGTCGATCTCTGCGGCTTTCGCGATCCGCGCGCGCGCTTCCGCGACGCCGGCTTCGGGGACATCCGCGACCCCTTCCTGCCGGATCTGTGGCGCTACTCGTTCTGGGTCGAGCGCGCGCTCGTCGACGGGCTCCGCGCGAGCCGCAAGACCAACCCCGCGTCCCAGGGGCCGGCCGCCGCGCTCGGCTACCACGACCTCGTCCACGACCACGTCTTCTTCGTGAAGGACATCGCCGAGCGTTTGCGGCTCCTCTACGGCGCCTACCGCGATCACCCGAAGCTCTCGCTCGCGCTCGCCGCAGAGATCGGCGGGCAGCCCTTCGACGCGCGCTGCGCCTCGTTCGAGTGCCCGGTCGTACACGAGGCGCTGTTCGAGGGCGCGCACCCCGCGGTGCAGGCGGCCTTCTACGTGGAGCACAGGGCGAGGCTCGCCATCCTCAAGGCCACGATCGATCTCGTGTGCCACGGCGCCGCCGGCGGGATGCATGCGCCGTTCGCGGCCAGCCGGAGCGGGCTCGAGGCCCTCGTGTCTCGCCCGTCGTTCCGGCGCTTCGCGCTCCTCTGGCAGGTCTTCCTCTGGGGGTTCGGCGGCTTCTTCCTGATCGATCGCGAGGAAGAGGAGAAGCGCTGGCTCGGGGCGCAGACCGGCCTCTCGCCGGCCGAGGTGGAGCAGGGGCTCGGCGCCTTCGACGAGCTCTTCCCGCTCGGGCACGGGCGCTGGATCGTGCCGCTCCGGGGCACGCGGCTCCGGATCGCCAAGCTCGTGCCGGCGCAGTTCCGCGGCGTCGGCGCGTTCCAGCGCCTGCGGCGGCACGGCGTCGCGACCTACGAGGCGCTCGGCGCCACGGGGCAGACGCGCCGCACCCTGATCGGCTGGCACAACAGCCTGGTGCGCCTGCTCGCCGGCTGACCTGCGGGCGCCCTCCGGACTCCCTGTATTGCCCGGCGCGTCACCGTGCTACGAAGACCTTCGCCGAGCATCACGCCATGCTGCCCCCGACCGAATCGACCCCCTTGCCCCGGCGCCCGAGCGGCGGGGTCTCCCGCCTCGTCGTCACGCAGGGGCCGAGCGCCGGCAAGACGCTGGTCCTGACCCGCGCCCGCGCCACCGTCGGTCGCCACCCGACCAACGATCTGGTGATCGCCGATCCGCGCGTCTCCGCCACCCACCTCGAGCTCGAACGCCGCGCCGAGGGGCGCGTCCTCGTGCGCGATCTCGAGACGACCAACGGGACCTTCATCGGCGCCCACCGCCTGCTCGAGATGGAGCTCGGGCCGGGCGCGCTCCTGCGGATCGGCGACAGCGCCGTGCGGGTCGAGCTCGACGATCGCGCCGAGCCCGAGCGCGGGAGCGACGCCGCGCGCTTCGGGCCGCTCGTCGGGAGCTCCCCCGAGATGCGCGAGCTCTTCGCCACGCTCGAGCGGATCGCCCCGACCCAGCTCACCGTCCTCGCCCACGGGGAGACGGGCACCGGCAAAGAAGAGCTGGCGCGCGCGATCCACGCCTGCTCGACCCGCAAGAGCGGCCCCTTCGTGGTCCTCGACGCCGCGACCATCCCGCCGAGCCTCGCCGAGAGCATCCTCTTCGGCCACGAGCGCGGGTCCTTCACGGGCGCCGACGCTCGTCACATCGGCGCTTTCGAGCGCGCCCACGGGGGCACGCTCTTCCTCGACGAGGTGGGCGAGCTGCCCCTCGACCTCCAGCCGAAGCTCCTGCGCGTCCTCGAGACGCGGGTGATCTCGCGCGTCGGAGGCGTCGAGTCCATCCCGGTCGACTTCCGCCTCGTCGCGGCGACCCACCGCGATCTGCGCGTGGAGATCGACGCCCACCGCTTCCGCGAAGACCTCTACTACCGCCTGGCCGAGGCCCGCGTCGTGCTCCCGCCCCTCCGCGCGCGCCCGGCCGACATCCCGCTCCTCGCGCAGCGTTTCCTCGAAGAGCTCAGCGGCGAGGAGCCGATCTCCATGACGCCCGAGGCCGTGGAGAGCCTGCTCGGGCGGCGCTGGCCCGGCAACGTGCGCGAGCTGCGCAACGTGATCGCGCGCGCGGTCGCCCTCTCGGCCGACCGGGTGATCACCGCGGCCGATCTCTCCGGCGAAGGCTTCGGCTTCCGGGGGAGCATGGCCGAGCGGCAGGCCCTCGATCTCGGCGGGACCTTCGCCGAGGCCAAGGCCCGGGCCGTCGAGCGCTTCGAGGCGGCCTACCTCGACGCGCTCCTCCGCCGCTGCGGCGGCAACCTCTCGAAGGCGTCACGCCAGGCGGACATCGCGCGTAACCACCTGCGCGCCCTGCTCAAGAAGCGCGGTCTCTACGACCCGGGCGACACCTGAGAGGTCTCGTCAGGACCTTCGGGGCCGCCGCGGGGGGGCGCTCAGCACTTCTTGTGCTTCTTCTTGTCCTTGAGGTGCTCGGTGTGCTTCGGGCAGATGTCCTTGATCGTGGCGCCCGTCGCCTTGTAGAGGCTCTTCATCTCCTCGAAGAGCGCCTTGTCCTTCTTCTTCAGGTCGTTCTCTTCGGTCGGATCGGCGACCACGTCGTAGAGCATGTACGCGTCGTCGTCCCCGAACGAGAGGAGCTTGTACTTCCCGTGGATCAGCCCCCGCCGCCGGTCGTTGTCGCTCGTGCGCGGTAGATCGACCACCACGTCGCGGGCCTCGGCCTCCTTGCCGTAGAGCTCGGGCACGATTGATTTGCCGCGGAACGTGGGCTCGGCCGGCGTGCCCGTCAGCTCCAGGATGGTGGGCGCGAGATCGATCGCGCTCCGCGGCGTGTCGATCCGCCGGGGCTTGATGCCCGGCGCGCGGATCATCAGCGGCACGTGGACGAGCGCCTCGTAGAGCTCGAAGCCGTGCCGGCGCATCTTGTGCTCGCCGAAGGCCTCGCCGTGATCGGCGGAGATGATGATCGCGGTGTCCTTGCCCCACGGCTGCTGATCGACGAACGCGAGCAGCTTGCCCACGTGCTGATCGGTGAACGTCACCTCGCCGTCGTACCGATCGCGCGCCGACTTGCCGTACGGGCCGATGCCCTCGTGCGCCATGTACTGATCGTGCGGATCGAGGAAGTGGAACCAGGCGAAGAAGGTCTTGTCGGTGTTGGCCTTGTCGGAGAGGAGCTTCTCGGCGAGCGCCAGGTGCTGGGGGCTCGTGATGTTGCTGTCCGTCTTGTTGTCGGCCGTGAGCCCGGGGACGATCTCGTACACGTCGAAGCCCTGGCGGAAGCCCGCCTTCTGATCGAAGTAGAAGTGGGCGTGCGCCGTCACCGTGCGCACCCCGGCCTTCTGCAGCACCTCGGGGAACATGAGCACGCTGTCCGGGTGGCCCGAGAAGAAGTAGCCGCTGCGCTCGATCTCGCCTGGATAGCGGCCGGAGAGGAAGCCGCCGAGGCTCATCGCGGTGTACGACGAGATCGAATAGAAGCGCGTGTAGCTCACCGCGGTCTTCTCGAACGCGGTCAGCGCCGGCGCGATGTCCCGCCCGTACCCGTTCCACGGCATGTCCGCGCGCAGGCTGTCGATGGTGATGAGCAGGACGTTCAGCTTCCCCGGCGGCGCGCTCGCGGGGGCAGGAGCGGCGGAGGCGGCCGCTGTGGTGGTCGGCGCTACCGCTGCGCTCGCCGACGGAGGGGGCGCTGCGCTCGCGGAAGAGACGGGCGTCGGTGCGGCCGAGGCGGGCGGAGCGACCGGCGCGACGGGGGCATGCTCGGGCTCGCCGCTGCAGGCCGGCACCGCGAGCAGCAGAGCGCAGACGGCGGTCAGGTGATCGCGGGGGCGGGCACGACGGGAGGGCGCGGCGGGGGAGGGGAGCACATGCGTTCTTTACCCTCATCCCGGGGGGAAGGCCGCCAAAACAGCACATTCGACCCTGGCTTCCGGTATGCTCCCGGCCCGCCATGACCGCCGGATCGCCTCCGAAGCCGCCCCCGCCGCCTGCCGGCCGAGGGGCGCCGCCCGCGCCGATCCCCCGACCGCGGCAGGGCGAGCAGGCCAGCCAGGCCATCAAGGATCAGATCTGCGAGATGGCCCTCGGCCTGCTCGAAGAGCAGGTGACGGCGCGCATCGTCCACTACAAGGCCGAGCTGTCCACCAACCCGGAGCTCGACGCCATCACGGCTCAGGTCGTCGAGCAGCTCAACCAGATAAAGGCGCAGCACGGCGCCGGGCCGAGCGCCAGCCGCGAGTCGATCCGCGCCTCGCACGAGCGCCTGCTCTCCGGCCTGCTCGAGCGCGTCTTCCGCGCCGACGTGACCTCGCTCCTCGTCGAGCGGAAGCTGAAGGAGATCACGCGCAAGCTCGCGCGCCTCTTCTTCACCTCGGAGCTGCACGACAAGACGCGCGGCAACGACGGCTCCGCCAAGGTGATCCAGCACGGTGAGCAGGCGCTCTACTACGTCCTGGTCCGCTACGACAAACGCCTGAAGAGCGAGCTCGACGGCTTCGACTACGCCTCCGACGAGGTGCGCGATCGGGCCTTCGAGCTGCTCGCCCGCCTCTCGAAGGACATGCAGGACGCCTTCCTCTCCCGCCGCTCCTCGGAGCTGAAGCGGATCGTCGCCGTCTTCAACGTGGTGCTCGCCGAGTTCTTCGGCAAGCACCTCGCGTCGGTCGTCCCCGAGCTGAGCCGCGAGGTCATCCAGCAGGCGGCGACCTTCGAGGGGCGCGCGTTCCCGTACAAGATCACGACCGAGGCCTTCCCTCGCTTCCGGGCGACCTTCGAGCGGCGCCTGATGGTGCGCCTGGTCGGCCACGCCGAGGATCAGCTCCTCGGCCGCCTCGCGGACACGGCGGGCGCCGCGCGCGAAGAGACGGTGGCCTTCGTCACCGATCCCCGGATCTTCAGCATGATCGTCGGGGAGATCTGCGACGGCGTCTACGAGCTGCTCTGCAACGAAGGCTTCCTCGATCTGCCCCCCGACTGGCGGCAGGCAGCGGGCGCCTCCGCCGTTTGATCGGCCAGCGCGCAGGCCGACATCGACCAAGGAAAGGATCGACGATGAACATCCGGACGACGTTTCGAAGCCGAAGGGCAGGATCGACGGGGGCGCTCTGTTCGTTCGCCGCGCTCCTGCTCGGGGCGGGGCTCTCGATCGGGTGCGCCCGTGGCCCCGACGTCGAGGCGACCGGCCTCGGCCTCAAGCGCGTGGTGATCTACAGGAACGGCGTCGGCTACTTCGAGCGCGAGGGGCACGTCGAGGCCGACCAGGTGACGTTCAAGGTCCGCAACGAGAAGGTGGGCGACTTCCTCGCCACGCTCGCGGTGATCGAGCAGGGCGGCAGCAGCGTGCGCAGCGCCTCGTTCCCGGTCGAGGTCGAGAAGAGCACCGCGGACGACGACGACGACGACACGGACGGGCGCTTCGAGGTCCTCCTCAAGGCGCCGCCGGCCAAGAAGAAGAGCAAGAAGGACAAGCTCGAGACCGTCAAGCTCTCGCTCGACGGCAAGGAGCACGATCTGATCGTCGGCTACGTGGCCGAGACGCCGGTGTGGCGCCCCTCGTATCGCCTCGTGATCACCGGCAAGAAAGACAGCGCGCAGAAGGGCCCGGGGACGGCGGATCTGCAGGCGTGGGGCATCGTCCAGAACCTCTCCGGCGAGGACTGGAAGGGCGTCACGCTCTCGCTCGTGGCCGGCGCGCCCCTCGCGTTCCAGGCGACGCTGGAGCGCGCGGTCATCCCGATGCGGCCCGTGGTCAGCGATCAGGGCGAGGTCATCGCCTCGGTCCCCACGGGCGAGACGAGCCTCGGCGAGGGCGGGATGCCGCCGCCTCCACCGCCTGCTCCGCCCGCGGCCGCCGAGTCGGCGCCGGACGACATGCACTCCCTCGATGGCTTGCTCGCCAACGCCGACAAGGATCGCGAGGAGCAGGCTGCAGACGAGAAGCCGATGGGCGGCGCGCGGCGCGCGCCGATGAAGAAGGCGCCGGCGCGGAGCATGGGGCCGGGTGGTGCGGGCAAGGCGTCCAAGGGTGATTTCGCGGGGCGCTCCTACGCCTCGGCGATGCCCAAGCCTTCGTATGCGCCGGTCCCGGCCGCGCCTGCCCCGGAGCCGATGCGCAACCCCTCGCCGCCGCGCAACGTGCGCGCGCTCGCGGCCGTCGCGATGGAAGCGGGGACGACCCACTATGATCTGCCCTTCGCGGTCGACGTCCCCAACAACAGCGCGACCATGGTGCTCCTTCTCTCGCGGCCCGTGCCGGGGGAGTCGATCTTCCTCTTCGCGCCCGACGGCGGCGTGCCCGAGTCGACCTCCCACCCCTTCCGCGTCGTGCGCTTCACCAACGACGGCAAGGGCCTGCTCGAGCGCGGGCCGATCGCCGTCTTCGAGAACGGCGCCTTCCTCGGCCAGGGCATGGTCGATCCGCTCCCGCCCGGCGCCACGGCCACCGTGCCCTTCGCGCTCGAGCGCAGCCTCGCCGTGGAGAGCGCGCGCACCGCCAACGAGGAGGGCGCGCGCCTCGCGATGATCGAGGGCGGCCGGATCGAGATCGAGCGCGACTGGGTGACCCACACCAAGTACACGATCAAGAACGGCGGCGACGCGGCCGGGAAGATCCTCGTCAAGCATCCGCGCCAGTACGGCACGCGCCTCAACAACCCGCCGAAGGGCACGGAGGACAACACCGGCACCGGGACCGCGCTCGTCCCGATCGACGTGCCCGCCCGCAAGAGCGAGGTGCTCGACGTCGACGAGCGCAGCATCCAGCGCCGCGGGGTCGACTGGCTCGACCCGCTCGCGGACGACGCCGTGAAGAACTACATGGCCGATCAGCGCGCCGATCAGGCGGTGGTCGCGCAGCTCCGCCAGGCGTGGGACGCGCGCGGCAAGCTCCGCACCTCGCTCGACGAGCGCGACAAGCTCAACGCCGAGCGGGCTCAGCTCGACGCCCAGATCGATCAGCTCAACTCGAGCCTCCGGGCCATCGAGAAGAACAAGCTCGCCGACGACCTGCGCCGCCAGCTCACCGAGCGGCTCGGCAAGGCCTCGGCGCGGATCGACGAGATCACCAAGCGCTCGATCGTGCTGGAGATGCAGATCAGCGAGCAGACCGTCCGCTTCCGCGATCTCATCAACCCCATCAAGATGGTCAAGCCGCTCCCCGTGCCCTGAGCGTGCAACGAGAAAAAGGGCCGGGCCCGGAGCGGGCTCGGCCCTCGTTCTTCGACCACGTGGATCAGCGCGCGGCGGCCTTCGCGACCGTGCGCCCGGTGCCCGCGTGGGTCCAGCCGCGCTCGATGCCCGAGGCGAGCCAGCGCAGCTCGACCTTCGCCTTGCCGGCGGTGGCCGTCACCGTGTCGGCCCACTGCGCGGGCGCGGGGAGGGACAGCGTCTTCTGGTCCTTGAGGCTGTCGATCGCCGCGGCGTCGACGCTGAACGCTGCGATGCCCTCGGCGGCGAGGGCGGAGACGATCATGCTCGGCACGAAGGGGGAGACGATCGCCCGCAGCGACGGGAGCTCCGTGGCGCGCTGGGCGACGGCCCGCACCTCGTCAATCGTGGAGAGCAGGAGCGCCACGCCGGACGTCGGCTCGACGGCGCCGCTCGACGGAGGCGCGGCCGGCACCGAGGGCCGCGGGCCGACCACCGGTTGCTGCGCGCCGCGCGGCACCCCACGCACGATCTCGAAGCTGTGCGCGCCCTTCCACGGCGCCGTGACGGGCAGGAGCGGCGCCTTCTTGGCGGGCGACTCCGTGCCCTTCTTGTCGCGGAGGATCAGCACGTCGTCCGTCGGCAGGGCGCGGGGTACTGTCACCCGGACCGGGCGCTTGAACGACCGCGGATCGCCCACGGCGCCGGTGGCAACGGCGTACGCCAGCGTCTCCGCCGAGGCCACGACGAAGGACGGTGTTCCCGGCGCGCGCGGCTCGGGGTCGGCGGTGCGGATCGACAGCGTGCCGGGCGGGGGAGGGTAGGTCTCCGCGCTCACCACGCGGTGATCGGGCTCCAGGATCCGGGCGCCGGTCGCGACCAGATCGACGAGCGATCCCGACTGGGCGAGCACCTCGAGCACCTGCCGCGAGGGCGGCGCCACGAGCAGATCGAGCCGCGAGGGGACGCGCTTCGATTTCAGCAGCAGGGCCGCGGCCAGCATGTCGCGGAGCGTGACCCCGGAGTCGCCGCCGAGGACCACCTGGCCGACCGGCTTGCCGGCCAGATCGCGCACGGCGCGCACGGTGCCCGCCTCGTCCATGAGCAGCGGATCGACCGTGGCGAGGTCGATCGAGATCACCTCCTCGCAGGGGGCGCCGGGGTCGGGGATGAGCGCGCGGTGGGCCTTGGATCGCCGCTGATCGCGGAGGAAGACCTCGGTCTTCTCGTCGCTCACGAAGAGGGCGGCGGCGGCGCCGACCTGGGGCGCGATGCCGCAGAGCACCGCGCGCTCGGAGACCGAGAGCAGGCGCGCGCTCGGTCCTGCGAACTCGAGCACCACCGGCGCGCCGTGCTCCTGCTCGATGCGCCGGACGATCTCGTCGAGGCTCCGGCGGAGCAGCTCGAGCGCCACGTCGCGGGCACACACGAAGGGGCGCACGCGGCCGGAGAGGTGGATCTGCACGCTGCGCGGCGGGCGCACCCAGATCGAGCCCGTGGCGAGCGCCTGGCCGAGCTGCTGGGGCGAGACCACCAGGGAGAGCATCCCGATGCCGCCCACCGTGCAGAGGCGCGGATCGTCGGTCAGCGCGAGGCGGGCCGGCGCCGCGAAGCGCTCGAGGTGCACCGGCCCGGGGAAGCCGATGCCCGGCCGGGCGATCGGGATGTTGTGGCTCGGTAGCTCCGGCGAGACCGAGCCGTGGGCCCCCTCGTCGATGGCGGCCAGCGAGGCCGCGTCGGTGACGCAGGTGCCGTCGTAGGCGACGGCGGCCTCCACAGGCGTCTTCTTCATGCCCGCGGCCAGCGCCTCGGCCAGCGCGCGCGAAGGCGCGCGGGAGAGGATCACCTGGTCGACCTTGACCTGGACGAGATCTCCGCGGAGCTGCGGGTCGGTGGCACGTCCAGCGAGGATCTTCTGGGGCATCGTGCGGGGCGGATCCCCGGCTCGTGCGCGCATGGTGGTTGGGTCGTCCTTTTCCGTTCGAGCGGAGCGTGAAAAGCGCTGGTGTCTGCCGCTCGGCCAGGCCGGCAGCGACGAAAAGCTAGGCGCACGTTAGCCGCTCGCCGGCAGAAGGGTCAAGGCGTGCTGTGTAGAGCGGGCCCCTCGGGCGGGCATGGACCGGCTTTGTTCAGGAAGCAAGGGGGTACGCGCGGCCCCAGGCGGCGCTCGCCCCGCAGAAAACCGGCCTGCGGCCCGCGTCCGGAGCGGGGCCCAGCGACCCGGATCGAGATTTCTTTCTCGAATCGGCCGTCCTTGGTTAGTCTGCCACCCATGTTCCAGGCCGTGCTGAAGGAGGTCGTCGAGGGAACCGAAGGCGGTCTCGCGACCCTGCTGATGGATTTCGAGGGCATCGCGGTGGACAGCTACTCGAAGCCCGGCTCCGCGTTCGACATCACCACGATCGGCGCCGAGTTCAGCGTCGTCCTCAAGTCCATCCAGCGCGCCGCGCAGATGCTCGAGGCCGGCGACACCGCCGAGGTGGCCATCCAGGCCGAGAAGATGACGACGCTCATCCGGGTCGTGAACGACTCGTACTTCGTCGCCTTCTCGATGGCGCCCGGCGCCAACATCGGCAAGGCCCGCTACATGCTGCGGACGCGCGTGCCGGTGCTGCTCAAGGAGCTCGAATAGGCGACGCGGCGTGGGCGCGCCGCAGATCCTCGTCCTCTCCGGCCCGAACCTCGATCGGCTCGGCACGCGAGAGCCCGACGTGTACGGCACGACCACGCTCGCCGAGATCCACGCCGCGCTCGCCGCCGCGGCCCGCGCCCGGGGAGCCTCCGTGGTGTGCCGGCAGTCGAACCACGAAGGCGCGCTGATCGACTGGATCGGCGCCGCCGCGGGCGACGGGTTCGCGGGCATCCTCATCAACCCGGGCGCCTACACGCACACGTCGATCGCGCTGCTCGACGCCGTCAAGGGCGCCGGCCTGCCCGCGGTCGAGGTCCACCTCTCGAACCCCGCCGCCCGCGAGCCGTATCGCCGGCGCTCGTACGTCGCCCGCGCCTGCGTCGGCACGATCGCCGGCTTCGGGCCCCGGTCGTACACGCTCGCGCTCGAAGGCCTGCTCGACCGCCTCACCGCCGCGGTGTGAGCGGCGCTACGCAGCGGATGATGCTTCCCACGCGGCACCCTGTTCGCTAAGAGACGAGCCCCTTCATGAACCTCGATCTGAAAGACCTGCGAAGGCTGCTCCGCTTGCTCGAGAAGCGCAACGTCGCCGAGTTCGAGTACGAAGACGAAAAATCGCGCATCCGCCTGGTGCGCGGCGGCGCGTCGCCCGCGGGCTACGTGCAGGTCGCGGCGGCCCCTCCGCCCGCGGTCGCGCCCGGCGCCACGGCGAGCCCCGCGGCCCCGGCCCCCCACGAGAACGACGACCTCCGGGTCGTGTACGTGACCTCGCCCTTCGTCGGCACCTTCTACCGCGCGCCTTCGCCCGACGCGCCCACCTTCGTCGAGGTCGGGAGCGTCATCCGCGAGGGGCAGGCGCTCTGCATCGTCGAGGCGATGAAGCTGATGAACGAGATCGAGGCCGACTGCGCCGGCACGGTGGAAGAGATCCTCGTCGAGAACGGCAAGCCCGTCGAGTTCGGCCAGAAGCTCTTCAGGATCCGGAAGGCCTGAGCGAGGCGCCTTGTTCAAGAAGATCCTCATCGCCAACCGCGGCGAGATCGCCATGCGCGTCGTGCGGGCCTGCCGCATGCTCGGCATCCGCTCGGTCGCGGTCCACTCCGAGGTCGACGCGGACGCGCTCCACGTCCGCTTCGCCGACGAGGCGGTGTGCATCGGCCCCGCCGAGGCGAGCAAGAGCTACCTCAACATCCCGAACATCATCGCCGCCGCCGAGATCACGGGCGCCGACGCGATCCACCCCGGCTACGGCTTCCTCTCCGAGAACGCCCACTTCGCCGAGGTCTGCAAGAAGTGCCATGTGGCCTTCATCGGGCCCTCGCCCGAGGCCATGCGCCTCTGGGGCGACAAGGTGTCTTCCCGCGGCGTGGCGCGCCGCTTCGGCCTCCCGCTGCTCCCGGGCACGGGCGTGCTCGAGAGCGCGCGCGACGCGATCGAGAAGGCCAACGAGATCGGCTACCCGGTGATCCTCAAGGCCTCCGGCGGCGGCGGCGGCCGCGGGATGCGCATCGTGCGCGAGGAGTCCGAGGTCGCCCGCGCCTTCGAGACCGCGAGCCACGAGGCCGAGGTCGGCTTCAAGAACCCCGACGTGTACCTCGAGCGCTTCATCGAGGAGCCGAAGCACATTGAGCTCCAGGTGATCGCCGACACCCACGGCGGGGTGTGGACGCTCGGCGAGCGCGAGTGCTCCCTCCAGCGCCGCCACCAGAAGGTCATCGAGGAGGCCCCGAGCCCCTCCATGCGTGAAGATCAGCGCACCCGCCTCGGTGAGGTCGTCCGCACCGCCATCCGGGAGACGGGGTACACCACGCTCGGCACCCTCGAGTTCCTCATGGATGAGCGCGGCGAGCTCTACTTCATGGAGATGAACACCCGCGTCCAGGTCGAGCACCCGGTGACCGAAATGGTCACCGGCGTCGACCTCGTCGAACAACAGATCCGCGCCGCCGCGGGCGAGAAGCTCTCCCTGCCCGACACGCGTCCCTGGAGCTTCCGCGGCCACGCCATCGAGTGCCGCGTCAACGCCGAAGATCCGCGGAGCTTCGCGCCCTGGCCGGGGAAGATCACCGAGTATCACCCCCCGGGCGGCGGCGGCATACGGGTCGACTCCGGCGTCTACGGCGGCTGGAAGGTCCCGAGCTGCTACGACGCCCTGATCGCCAAGGTGATCGCCCACGGGCCCACGCGCGCCGAGGCGATCGCCAAGATGCGCTGCGCCCTCGACGAGTTCATCATCGGCGGGATCCGCACGAACATTCCCTTGCACCAGGCCCTCCTCCGCGACGCGGAGGTCATCGCCGGGACGATGTCGACCCGGACCATCGAGCGGATCGTCGCGAAAGGCTTTTAAAGCCAATCGCCTTCGTTCTATCCTGGCGGGACGCATGTTTTTCGGATCTCCAACGACGAGCGAATGGGCGTGAGCACGCTCCGCCACCTCGGCGCCTCGGCGCTGGCCATCCTGCTCGTGGCGGGGCTCGCCTTCGCGGCGCCCTCCTGCGCCACCGAGGAGCCGGTGACCTTCGCCGACGCCGGGCAGACCCCCAACGGCGAGCCCTCGGTCACCAGCGGGAGCACGAGCAGCAGCTCGTCGAGCACGAGCGGCGGGGGCTGCGTGGTGAACATGGCGTGCTCCGTGAGCTTCAAGAACGACATCTTCCCCAACATCATCGAGGGCTCCGGGGGCTGCACGAAGAACGGCTGCCACACCACCGGCACGGCCAACGGGAACATGGAGCTGAACCCGGGCGACGCGGCGGGCGCATACAGCGAGCTGCTCAACTACACGCTCATGCCGAAGAGCGGCACGGGCGGCGGCCCTTACGTGACCCCGTGTGACGCCCAGTCGAGGCTGCTTTGCAACCTGGCGGTCGAGGACAGCACCGACGTGCCCTGCGGCACGGCGATGCCCATCGGCGCTAAGATCACGAAGGCGCAGTACGACCAGATCGCGGAGTGGATCGCATGCGGCGCGCCCGACAACTGAGAAACGGCGCGCTCGGCCGCGCGCTCGGCGCCCTCTGCATCGGCGCGCTGCTGCTCGCGCAGGGCGCACCCGCCCTCGCCCAGGACAAGGACGCCGACGGGCTCGTGGCCGTCGCCGACGCCCTCAGCGACTACACCGCCAACAAGCACGCCGACGCGCTGAAGAAGCTCGAGGACGCCCTCAAGCTCTGCGCGGGCTCGGCATGCCTCGGCACCACGCGCGCCCAGATCCAGATCACCATCGGCATCGTCCAGGGGGCGGGCCTCAAGCAGAGCGCCAAGGCCTTCGCCGCCTTCCAGGCCGCGCTGAAGGAAGACCCGAAGGCCATCCCCGACAAGCAGTTCATGAACAAGGAGCTGAACAAGCTCTGGAACGAGGCCAAGGCGGCGATGAAGAAGGGCACGACCGGCGGCCCCACCGCCACGCGCCCTGCGCCGACCCGGGCCCAGCTCGAGGCCGTCAACGCTGCCAAGGAGCAGCTCGCCCAGAAGAACTGGAGCGACTGCATGGGCCTCATCATCGCCGGCATGGCCGAGAACGAGTTCGCCGCCGGCAAGCTCGTGCTCGCCCAGTGCGAGGACATGGGCGGCCTCGTCCTCGAGGCCACCGGCGACGCCAAGCTCGCCTCGAAATACGCCGAAGAAGAGCTGAACAACGACGTCAAGAAGAAGGCCGACGATCTCCTCGCCCGCCTCGCCAACGACACCCCGACCATCGTCGTCGCCGTGCCTCGCACCGTCGACGATCCCGAGGTGATCGTCGACGGCGTCTCCGTCCCCAAGGACAAGGCCGACAAGCCCATCCCCCACAACCCGGGCAAGGCGACGATCGAGGTCAAGGGCAAGAAGGGCCAGTTTCCCTTCAATTTCAAGTCGACCGAGACCTTCGATCGCGGCGAGAAGGTCACCGTCAACGTCGCCGACGACACCAAGGGCAACAGCGCCGTCTTCCAGTGCATCCAGGCAGCGCGCACCGCGGCCGACGTGAGCCTCTGCATCGAGACGGGCGGCAAGGGCCGCGGCCTCACCATCCGCGGGGGGATGGAAGTCGCGTCGTACAACGACAGCACCAACGTCGACGTGCTCTCGCCGACGCTCTTCATCTCCGCCGAGAACCCCACCGCGGGCTGGCGCGTGGGCGGCAGCTACACCGTCGACGTGGTGAGCAACGCCTCGCCCGACATCGTGGCGACCGCCACCCGCCGCTTCGACGAGGTGCGCAACGCCGGCTCGCTCGCCGCCGAGGTCAAGCTCGGCCCTGCCCGCGTGGGCATCGACGGCGCGGTCTCGGTCGAGCCCGACTACATCGGCCGCGGCGTGGGCGCGAACGTCAGCGCCGACATCGTCAACAAGACGGTGACGCCGACGCTCGCCTACCACCTCGGCTTCGACATCCTCGGCAAGGGTCACACGCCCTTCTATGTCTTCCACCGCAACATCATGACCCACGACATCGACCTCGGCGTGTCGCTCGTGGTGAACGCCACGACCATCGCCGTGGTCGGCGGCACGATCGAGATCCAGGACGGCGACACCTCGAAGCCCTACCGCCACATCCCGATGTTCACCGACGGGATCTCCCAGCAGATCCCGCGCGGCGCGACGCCCCTCCTCGTCGGGACCTACCGGCTCCCGCTGATGCCGTTCGAGCAGCTCCCCGACAACCGCAAGCGCTTCGCCCTGATGGGCCGCCTCTCGCACCGCTTCGAGAACGCCACCGTACGCGGCGACGAGCGGATCTACACCGACACCTGGGGCCTCAAGGCCAGCACCACCGACGCGCGCTTCTTCTACGACGCGACCAAGTCCCTCCGCGTCGGGCCGCACCTCCGCTTCCACATCCAGGGCCCGGTCGATTTCTGGAAGCGCGCCTACGTGGCCGAGCAGACGCCGACGGGTGAATGGTCGCTGCCCAAGTACCGGACGGGCGATCGCGAGCTCGGCCCCCTCTTCGGCGTCACGCTCGGCGCCGGCGTCCGCTACAAGCTCACCGACATCTTCGCCGTGAGCGTGCAGGCCGAGGGCATCTACACCCAGTTCCTCGATCACATCTACGTCTACGATCGCTGGGGTTTCTTCTCGGCCACCACCCTGGAGATCGGCCTCGAATGATCCTCCCGCGCCTGCTCTCGCTCGCCGCGCTCGCCGGCCTGCTCCTCGGCACCTCCTGCCGGTACGACCCCGTGCCGCAGGCGATCATCGACTCGCTCCCGCCCGACGACGGCGAGCCCGGCCCGAACCATCGCCCCGGCCAGCCCTGCAACGTTTGCCACAGCGCCTACGGCGGAGCGACGCCCGTCTTCGCCGTGGCGGGCACCGCCTTCACCAAGAGCATGGATGGCAAGCTCGTGCCCGCGGCCAACGTGGCCGTCACCCTCCGCGATTCGGCCGGCGGCAAGCGCCCGGCGTGCACGAAGACGAGCGGCAACTTCTACATCGAGGCCGACAACTGGGACACGATCACCTACCCGCTCAGCGCGACGGTGGGCGACCGGTCCATGTCGTCGCTGATCGGCCGCGAAGGCTCCTGCGCGAGCTGCCACAAGCTGCCCGACGAGAACAGCATCGATCCCGTGACCGGCGCCGGCCACGACTCGCCGGGGGTGATCCTCGTCGACGTGACCGCGCCCGGGGCGAGCTGCGGGGGAGGTGGGATGTGAAGCAAGGCCTGCTGATCGTCGCGATCGCGCTCGGCGTGGCCGCCTCGGCGGCGTCGCTCCTCGGCGGCTGCCTCGGCGACGAGGCCACCGCCACGGTCACGTTCCAGTGCCCGTCGAAGGAGATCTTCACCGGCCGCCGCGCCGACGGCGGGCCCCCCGCCACGGGCGTCTCGGCCTACATGGAACGCCGCTGCGGGACGCTCGACTGCCACGGGAGCATCTACCGGCCGATGCGCATCTACGGCCGCATCGGCCTGCGTGATCCGAGCGACAACAACGTCACCGGTGGCAACGGCACCACCGTCCGCGAGCTCGACCTGAACTACGACTCGGTCTGCAACGTGGCCCCCGAGGAGATGTCCAAGGCCGTCGACGACGACGGCGCCTCGGCCGAGAAGCTCATCATCCTCCAGAAGGCGCGGGGCGTTCAGGGGCACAAGGGCGGGGTCGTGGTGCTGCAAGGGAGCGAGGCGGATCAGTGCCTGCTCGGCTGGCTCCAGAGCGGGCAGCACGCCAGCGTCGACGACGTCGCGCCCCACTGCAAGAAGGCCGTGGAAGAGCTGCAATAGCGCGCGCTGTGCGCGGGCTCCTGCGCAAAAAGCGCCGCCAATCGCAGATCGCCGCGCGGGCCGCGGGACGATTGTTCCCACCTTTCCCCGGACGCATGCCACAATGCCCCGACTCCGGCGAGGCCCCCCGCGGTCCGGTCGACGACTGCTCGGGCGGTGCCTTCGTCTGAGGACGTTCCACGAATGCGCTCCGACGCGATCCGACCTGGCGATGTAATCGGCGGTAAATACCGCGTCCGCGCCATCTTGAGCCGCACCCGCGGCTTCCTGGTCGAGGCCTTCCACACCGAGTTCGACCAGCGCGTGGTCGTCCGGGTGCTCTCGCCCGCCCTCTGCGACGAGAAAGAGGTCGAGCGCTTCCGCCGCGAGTCGCGCATCCTCGCCAAGCTCGAGTCCGAGTACGTCGCCCGCATCCTCGACGTGGGGACGCTCCCCGACGGCGCCTTCTACCTGGCCCGCCCCTACCTCGAGGGCGTCGACCTCGCCTCCCACCTGAAGAAGCGCGGCCCGCTCCCGCTGCCCGAGGCCACCCTGCTCATCCTGCAGGTGGCCGAGGCGGTGAGCGAGACGCACGTGCACAACATCATCCTGCGCGAGCTCCAGCCGTCGCACCTGTTCCTCACGCAGCGCCTCGGCGGCGGCCCCGTCCTGAAGCTCATCGACTTCGGGACCGCCAAGCTCCTGCGCGACGCCGCCGCCCCCACCGCCGGCGGCGAGATGACGTCGACCTCGATGTTCGGCCTCTCCTGCTACAGCTCGCCCGAGCTCGTCCGCAAGGCCAAGCACATCGACGTGCGCACGGACGTCTGGTCCATCGGCGCGATCTTCTACCAGCTCCTCGCCGGCCGCCCGCCCTTCGACGGTGAAATGGCCGCGCTGATGCTGCAGATCTCCCGCGACAACCCCGTGCCCCTCTCCAGCCTGCGCCGCGATCTGCCGCGCGAGATCGATCAGATCATCGGCTGGGCGATGGCGAAGGACGTCGACGGCCGCTTCGCCAACGTGCACGCCTTCGCCCACGCGCTCACGCCCTACGCGTCCCCCGAGGGGCAGGTGCTCATCCAGCGCATCGGCGAGATCACCACCGCCGGTAAGAAGCGCAAGCAAGCCGCCGCCGCGGCCGTCGATCGGGATCACCCGATCACGATGGACAACGACGATCTCCTCGAGGACGTGAATGAGGGCGAAGAGGCGCCCACGCGCATCCAGTCCTCCGAGGCGCTCGCCGGCGCCATGGCGAAGCCCATGCCCGCCGCCGGACAGCCCGCGAAGGACTCGCCCTTCGAGAGCACCGTCTTCATGGGCGCCGACTACGTGCCCACATCCCCCGCCGCGCAAGGCGGCGCGCGCGCCGTGCCCGCCCCGGCCCCCTCCGGCCCCGTCTTCGGAGGCGCCGCCGCCGGGATGCAAATGCCCGCGCCCCGCCCCGCCCCGCCGAGCGCTCCCGGCACCTCCGACATCGGCCTGCTCGGCCCGTCGCTGAACCTCAACGAGCAACCTCGCCCTTCGTGGGGGAGCAACCAGGGAACCCCGTCTTCCCAGGGCTTCGGCGCAGCCGCCGCGACGCCGGGCATCGGCGTCGAGCCGCCCGCCTCGCAGGCGAAGATCAAGCAGCGAATGCCGACGCTCGTGGGGACGGCAAAGCCGCAATCCTCCGGGCAAAAAGTGGCCATCGTGGCCGTCGCCGGAACCGTGGCGCTGCTCTCCGTGGTGGCCGGCGTCGTGATCGTCAAAGGTCACCCGAGCGAGACCCCCGCCTCCGCCGACTCCGCCCAGGCCGCGACGACCGCCGCCACCACCGCGAGCTCCGCCGTGGCCGCCCTGGTGCCCTCCACACCGCCGAGCACGACCGCCGACACGCCACCCCCTGTCGAGCACGATCCCGCGGTGACCGCCACGGCGACGAAGGTCGCGCTGGCGCCGTCGAACACCCCGCAGGCGGGCACGACGCCGAGCGCAAAACCGAGCGCAAAGCCGACCGTGACCGCAACCGCCGCACCTCCTCCCCCCGCGACGACACCCCCCGACTCGGGCGGGATGGGGACAATCGTAGCCGTCGCCGTGGGCGGGAGCTGCGCGTTCTCCGTGAACGGCGCCTCGAAGGGGACCGCCTCGACGCTGAAGGTGCAGGTGAAGGCCGGGACCTACTCGGTGACCTGCAAGCCCGCGACCGGCGCGACGAAATCGAAGAGCGTGACGGTGACGAGCGGCGGGACCGCGATGGCGATGTTCAAGCTGTAGGGAAGGGAAGGGCGCCGCCCGCGGTGAGCCGCGCCCCGGGGTGGATCAGGGCTGGAACTTGGCGAGGACGACGTCGTAGCCCCCCATGGAGGTGAGGGTGCCGGTGCCGAAGTCCACGGACTGGGTGATCATGCCCGTGAGGACGATGGCCTTGCTGGTGGGGTCGGTGGCGACGGCGGTGGGGTCGTGCTGGCCAGGGCCACCGAACATCTTGCTCCAGAGCGCATTGCCCCCGTTGGGGCCGAACTTGGCGAGGAAGGTGTTGCCATCTTGACCCACGATCGGTAGCTGGCCGTTCCCGAAGTTGGCGTCGCCGTAGGCTCGACCGGTGATGATGGGGTTACCGTCCGAATCGACAGCAAGGGATTCCACGCTGATGGCCCCTGAGGCGTTAGAGGCTTGGATCCATTGGGAAATCCCGAGCGTATCGAACTTTGAAACGTATACACTGTACATTCCAGCGACTACTGTGTGGCCATCGTAGTCAACGACCCCGGATATTCCTCCGGCAAGGTAGATGTCGCCCAGAGAGTCAGTTCCAATAAGGGGAGCGATGGGTCCGACCGGCAATTTGCTCCATACGTGGTGATTGCGCCATCGAATTTGCCACGAACTTGCTTCCACCCATGAGTGAGCCCGCGCCGAATCCGATGCTTGTTCCGTACGATCCGTGGATAAGAATGTTGTTTGCGGGGTCGGTCGCGATGCCGTAGACTACTTGAAATGATGTTGCTTGTCCGGATACGTCTCCAATGTCTCTTGCGGTGAGCAGTTTTCCGCTCGGATCGAACTTTGCTATGAAGCCGTCGCTGGTGCCACCTGACTAGTAAGCACGCCGGAGCCGAAGTTGATGCTCCCGTTGAATCCGCCAGCTATTAATACGTTGCCAGCGCTGTCCACGGCAAGGCTATGGTTCCGTTGTGGCTCGGCGTCGCCAAAGCGCTTTGACCAAAGAGAATTTCAGAGGATCAAATGCTGAGACAAAAGTGTCTTCTCCGCCGGCGCTGGTCAGAACTCCGGTGCCAAAATCCACGCTGCCAAGAAATGAGCCTGCGATGTAGATGTTGTTGCTGGAGTCCACGGCCACACGAATCAAAGTTCCGTTTTCTTCTGCGTTTCCGAATTTGAACGCCCAGATGGCGTCTCCTGAAGGGCTTACCTTTGCCAGGTAATAATCGTTCATGCCTGAAGAAATAAGCGTCTTGTTGCCGAACGTGATTGTTCCTACAAAAAAGCCTGCCAGGATCGAGTTTTCTGAGAGTCGATGGCCACACTGGCTGAGTTCTGCTCTCCGGCACTCACCGCATTCTTACTCCATATGACGTCGCTGCACGCAGTGCCGTCACAGTCTTCGTCACCGGCTTTTGCACAATCCTCCGCGCCTGTCGGAACACAAGGAGCGCCTCCCGCGCCACCAGTTCCTCCGGCCCCGCCAGTCGAACTGCTCGATGTCGTCGTGCCGGTTTCCCCGCCAGACCCACCGACCCCTTGTCCGCCTGTGCCTGTCGCCGTGGTTGTCGCTGCCGTGGAGGTCGTCGTGGTTGACGAGCCACCCGCGCCGCCGCTTCCTTCTTTGAAATCCCCCAGGCCGAGGACCTGTGCGCATCCGCCCGATGCGACCAAGATGGTGGCGGATGAAATGAAGAGCGGTCGATGAAGCGAGCGTCGGATCATACGGGGAAACCCTCCCGGTAACAGTGCGGTGACAAGGACAACACGCGCGCATCTTTGTCCCGGCTCGGCCGGTTCGCAACCCTTCCGTGGCCGGGCGTGGAGGACCGCCCACTTTGTGGACGCGGTCGACGGACGCGGTCGCGGGAGGACGCCGTCCCACAGACGGTGGTTGACGCCCGGGCAAGGATCGGGTCTCCTGTGGTTCCCTGGGCCGTCTGCCCGTCAACTTTCAGCTTTCTCAGGAGTGTACATGCGTGCCAGCTCGATGAAGCGTTGGATCGGCGTTGCGATTCTCGGGGCGATCGCCTCACTCGTGGCAGCGTGCGGCTCGGGCGGCTCGGGCTCCACCTCGGGTGGCTCGGGCTGCACGCCGGGCGCTCAGCAAGCGTGCGCGTGCCCCGGCGGGACCCAGGGCGTCCAGGTCTGCGCGGACGACGGCCGGAGCTTCAAGCCCTGCGAGTGCGGCAGCGTGTCGACGACGACCTCGGGTACCGGCGGAAGCGGCGTGGGCGGCTTCACGGGCTCCACCGGGACCCAGATGGGTACCTGCGGCGACGGCATCCAGCAGCCAGGCGAGTGCAACCCTGGCGAGTTCTACTGCGCAGCCGATTGCGGCGGCGCTGGTGGGGCAGGGGGTGGCACGACGACCACCACGACGTCCAGCGGCGCGGGGGGCGCTTGTCAGGGTGTTGTCATTTATGCTGGAAAGGTGGACGCCGTCGGCTCGGTTTGGGCCAGCGGTCACGGCGTTCCCAAGATGGCGCCTCCCGGAGGAAAGACTGGAGTCGATGCTGGCAATGCCATGTGCGATCAAATGGCCGCTGGAAGCCACGCTTGCATCTACGAAGAGCTGGTGATGGCGGCGAACGAAGCCGGCTTCAAGGCGATCCCGCAGAACACGACCGCGTGGGTCCACCGTACGAAGGCGGTCGATGTCGGTGGTCAAACCTTGCAGGTGGCCAAGGGCGCCCGCTGCGACGATTGGACCTATGCCACCGATCACCTCAACGACGGCGAGTGGGCGGAGTTCAAGGCCCAGGGTGTTCCGACCTATCACTTCGACAACGATCCGAACGCGATCCAGGCCAACCCCAAGGACGCCCCTTGCGGCCATAACGATCTCGATCGCTCGATCCTCTGCTGCTACCCCTGCCCGTGAGGAAAACCCTCCGGCGCCCCTCCTCGTGCCTCGCCGTGCAGCGCTCTTCCTGAGCATCCCCCTCCTCGCCGGGGCTCTCCCGCCGGCTCCTCCTCCCGTCGTTCCCTGGCCGCACGGCGAGCCCCCCACCGGGGCTCGCGTCGCGCGGCTCGTCAAGGATGCGGTCGAGCTCGCCGATCGCGAGCGGGCCGAGGAGATCCTCGCGGCGGCGGAGCACGGCGAGGACAGTGATCGCCTCAACACCGCGCAGGTCGACATCGACCAGGGGCGCTACGACAAGGCCGCCCTCTTCCTCATCGGGGACGAGCTCTTCTCGCACGAGTTCACCCTCGACAATGGGTACGGAGACGGCGCGTTCGTCACCATGCGGCGCGTCCATGCCGGCGTCCGCGGGGGCCTCGACACCTTCTCGTGCTCCGGCTGTCACTCGGTCGGCGGTCCGGACGGCGCCGGGGCGGCCACCCAGAATGCGCACCTCGGTGGTGACGGGGATCGCTTCAGCACGGCCAATGTCCGCAACCCCCCGGCGGTCCTCGGCCTCGGCCTCGTCCAGGCGCTCGCGGTCGAGATGAGCGCGGAGCTCAGGAAGCAGCGCGCGGATGCGATCGCCCGCGCGAAGGAGACGGGCGCGCCGCAGACGGTCGAGCTCCGCAGCAAGGGCGTCTCGTTCGGCGCCCTCGTGGTCGGGGCGGATGGCATCCCGGATTATCGCAGGATCCAGGGCGTCGACATCGACCTCACGATCAAGCCCTTCGGGTGGAAGGGCAACGTCGCGCGCCTCCGCCGCTTCGTCGAGGACGCGGCGCGCATCCACTTCGGCATCCAGTCGCACGTGCTCGCGATCAAGCACGAAAAGACGCCGGATCCGGCGCACCTCGGCGATGGAGCGCTCTGGTACGACCCCGATCACGACAACCATGTCCACGAGCTCGAGGAGGGCGTGATCACGGCCACGGCCTCGTACCTCGCCATGCTCGAGGCGCCGGTCGTCTTGCCCCCGCGCGATCCCGGCCTGCTCGATCGCTGGGCCAAGGGCAGCGCGCGCTTCGATGGGCTCGGGTGCGCCTCGTGCCATGTCCGCGAGCTCCCGCTCCAGAACCGCACGTGGAAGGAGACGGCGGACACCACGGCGGGGGAGGTCGCGATCAAGCTCCTCGAAGATGGCGACGAGCCCCGTGGATCGCCGCAGATCAAGCTCTTCAGCGATCTCAAGCGGCACGACATGGGCCCCGCGCTCGCGGACCCGCATGACGGGGAAGAGCGCCTCCCGCGCAGCGTGTTTCTCACCCGCCCGCTCTGGGGTGTCGCCGAGACGCCGCCGTATCTGCACGATGGGCGCGCGGCCACCTTGCCCGAGGCGATCCTCGCGCATGGAGGCGAGGCGAAGGCGGCGCGGGATGCGTATGCGGCGCTCTCCAGGGACGAGCAGGCGAACGTCACCATCTTCCTCCTCTCGCTCACCCGCGAGCCCAAGGTGAGGGTCGCCCGATGAATGCGCGGTGGCTTTCCATCTTCGCGCTCGGCGCGTTTGCCGCGGCGGTCTTCGCGTCGTTGCGACCGCGCGGTGCGCACGGGGAGAGCGAGCGCGGTACGGCGATGCCGCTCCGCATGGTCTCGGCCGATCTCCCGGCCGACATGAACGAGCAGGCCCTCGCGGCGCTCGCGCGTGATGCGTATCGCCGCGAGATGCGCTTCCTCGACGCGGCCGAGCCGCGGATGCTCTTCGAGGCGACGCGGGTGAGCGAGGAAGCGATCGAGGCCCGACGGCATTCGATGGCCGAGCTCTACGAGCTGGGCGGCCAGCTCTTCAACGTCACCTTCACGCCCGACGTGGGCTACGGATCGCGCGATCTCCCGCCGCTCGCGCGCTTCCACAAGGGCAGGCGGGGTGGCCCCGATGCGTCGCGTTGCGTCTCTTGCCACTGGCGCGGAGGACCGGCCGGGGGAGGGGACGCGGCCGACGATGCGTACCTCGACGGTGACGGCGATCGGCAGTCGAGCGCGCTCGCGCGCAACCCGCCCGCGCTCTCGGGCGCGGGGGTGATCGAGATCCTCGCGGGCGAGATCAGCACCGAGCTCGACCGGCAAAAGAAGGCGTTTTCGTCCTCGGGCAAGCCCGGCGACAAGGTCGAGCTCTCCGCCAAGGGCATCTCCTTCGGCACGCTCGGCAAGCGCGCGGACGGCTCGCTCGATTTCGGCGAGGTGCGCGGTGTGGACGACGATCTCGTGATCAAGCCCTTCGGGTGGAAGGGCAACATGCGCACGATCCGCGACGCCGTGGAGGACGCGCTCCTCATCCACCATGGCATGGAGTCGGACTACCTAGTCGCGCATGCGCCGAAGGAGCGGATCGGGCCTTATGGAGGTCAGGATCCCGATGGCGACGGCGTGCGTTCGGAGATCACCGAGGGGCAGGTCACCGTGCTCTCGCTCTACGTTGGCATGCAGGAGATCCCGCAGATTGTCCCGCCGGAGGACGGCGATCACCTGATGATGATGGCCGAGGGGCGGAACCTCTTTTCGAGCCTCGGCTGTGCGGGTTGCCATGTCCCTGCGCTCCCGCTCGCGAGCACGGTCTTCTCGCTCCCGGGCCGCCAGGGCGGCGCGGGCGTGTCCGTCGATCTCGCGCGCGACGGCGCCGAGCCTCGCCTCGTGCCCGACGCGCAGAGGGGAGGCTTCCAGGCCTTCGTCTTCAGCGATCTCAAGCGCCACGACATGGGCCCGAAGCTCGCCGAATCGCGCGCCGATCGCGGCGTCGAGGGGCGCCTCTTCTTCACCCGCCCGCTCTGGGGGCTCTCGCGCAGCCGGCCCTACCTGCACGATGGTCGCGCGGCCACGCTGGAGGACGCGATCCTCCTCCACGGCGGCGAAGCGCAGGCCGCGCGGGATGCCTACGCGGCGCTCAAGGACTCCGAGCGCGCCCCGGTGCGCGTCTACCTCACCACCCTCACACGCGCCCGGCGCCTCGTGACCCAGTGAGCGCGCGATCGATCCTCGCTCCGGCCTTGCTAGCCCTCCTCGGCGTCGCCGGCGGCTGTCACGACAAGCAGGCGCCCGCGGCCTGCGGGTCCTGGGGAGAGCCTCCCTGCGCTTGCGCGGCCTCCCGGCGGCGTCCAACGGGCCTCTGTTGCCCGACGTGGACATCGCCCAACAACGTGGGCGAGTGTGTCCTCCGCCGCTGGTTACGCCCCTCGCCGGACGGCGCCCTCGGCGCGCCGGGCGCCATCCTCGGGCAGCTCCTCGTCGACGAGCGAGGCGCGGGCCTCTTGACCCTCGGCATCCCGACGGTCGACGGGCAATCGCAGATCGAGATCGGCGAGGAGCGCTCCCCGGGCCACTGGGTCACGCGGCGCCCGGACGCGGCGCTCTCGGGTCGCATGACGGCCTCGTTCCTGGCGGTCGGGCCCGCCTCCACGGCCATGCTCGTCTGGCTCGAAGCGGTGAGCGACAAGGGCGTGTACGTGAGCGAGCGCGACGCCCACGGCGCATGGAAAGACCCTGGATCGGCCGACTCGCTCGCGTTCCCGGCGGGCGCCGTCGAGCCGTCGATCGCCAGCTCGCCGGCGGGCGAGTGGCTCGTCACCTTCTGCCAGGCCACCACCACCGGCTGGGGCACCGCCATCGTCCGGCGCCGCTCGTGGGATTCGCCGTGGGAGCGGCCGAAGGCGCAGGACGACGTGGTCTCGCCCAACATCCTCTTCGCCAACGCGCCGCTCCTCGCGCTCGACGCGCGCGGCGACGCGATGGTCACGTGGTACCAGTCGAACACGGGGCCGCTCATGACCTACCTGAGCGAGCGGCGCGGTACGGACGGCGCGTTCACCCATCCCGGCCCGAACGATTTTCTCTCCCCGCCCGGCGCGCCGGTCGCGAGCGGCACGCCCCACAACCCCATGCCCGCGTTCGGCCCGCACGGCGAGGCGGCGGTCGTCTGGTCGCAGGAGGACGGGCAGGGCAAGACCTCGCTCTACCTCGCCACGCGCGCGGCGGATGGGCCGTGGAAGAAGCCGGCGAGCCTCGCCGACGCGTTCTCCACCACGAACGGCGTGACACGCGGCGGGAAGATCGCCTTCGGCCCGGCGGGCGAGCTCTACGTGATCTGGTCGCAGCGCGTGGGAGAGCGCGAGTCGGTGCTCTTCGCGCGGCGCGCGCCCGATGGAACGTGGATCGATGGAGGCAAGAGCCCGGTCGTGATCTCGTCGCCCGACGCGCTCGCCTACTCACCTGCGCTCGCCGTGGGGCCCGACGGCGGCGTGGCCACCGCGTGGATCGAGACCTTCGGCACCAAGAGCCGCGTCGTCGCCCGTCGCACCGGCAGCGATCGGCGCACCTTCACCGCGATCGAGCCGCTCTCGGACGACGCGCTCGGCAACGCCGGGAGCCCGGCGATCGGCATCGGCCCCGGCGATCGCGCGCTCGCCGGCTGGACGCAGGGATCGATCGGGAAGACCCGGGCCTACGTGGCGATCCTCGAGTGAGCGCCGATCAGGGCGTGATCACGCCGCCCGTGTCGGTGATCCCCTTGGGCCCGACGCCGCCCCAGACGATGACCTTGTCCGCCGCGACGACCGCGGTGTGGACGCGCCGGGCCATCGAGGGCTCGTCGGCGATCGGCGTCCACGCGCCGCCGTTCGGGCCCGGGGTGAAGTAGGCGCCGTCGCCGAAGGGCGCGTCGCACGACGAGCCGCCGCACCCGCCCCAGATCATCATCTTGCTCCCGAGCCAGAGGGCGCTGTGCTGCGCGCGCGGCGAGGGCGCGCCGCTCGTGCTGGTGGCGCTCCATACGCCGGCGCCGCCGCCTTGCAGGTCGAGCACGCCGCCGGTGTCGACGTAGGCCACCGGGTTCGATCCGCCCCACACGATCATGCTCGATCCGCCGTAGACCGCGCTGTGCTGGCGCCGCTGCTCGGGCGCGCCCGCGAAGCTCGTCGGGCCGATCCACTGGTCGAGGGCGGGCGAGTAGCGCGCCCCGTCGGCGTGCCAGTTCACGATGTCCGTGCCGCCCCAGATGATCATCTCGCTCCCGGTCCAGACGGCGGTGTGATCCGTCCGGCCCTGGGGGGAACCGTTGTTGGACAGCGTGACCCACGCGTCCACATCGGGCTTGTAGCGGCCGCCGCTGCCCTGGGCCACCCCGGCGATCAGGCCGCCCCACACGAGCAGCTCGCTCCCTGTCCACACGGCTGCGGCCTCGGTGCGCCCGGGCGGCGCGCCGGCCTCGGACATCGGCGACCAGGTGTCCGTCTCCGGATCGTAGAGGCCGCCGCTCGACTGGTAGCCGCCGGTACCGAAGCCTCCCCAGACGATCATCCGCGAGCCCGTCCACGCCGCCACATGCGCGCGCCGCGCGGCGGGCGCGCCGATCGTCGAGGTGGGCGTCCAGGTGTCGGTCATGGGGTCGTAGATGCCGCCCGTGTCCGTGAGGCTCGGCGATCCCTTCACCTCGCCGCCCCAGATGATCATCCGCTTGCCCGTCCAGACCGCGGTGTGATCGCGGCGAGCGCTCGGCGCGCCGGTGGTGCTGGTGGGTGACCAGGGCGAGCCGCAGCCGGGGATCTTGGTGTGGCTGACGGCGCCCGTCGCGGCGTCGCATGCGTCGGTCGTGCATGCGTCGCCGTCGTCGATCGCCGCGGGCGCGTGGCTCACCGCGCCGGTCGCGGGATCGCATGCGTCGGCCGTGCATGCGTCTCCGTCGTCCTTGTCGAGGGGCTGGCCGGGCTGGCAGGCTCCGCTCTCGTCGCAGAGCTCGTCGCCGTTGCATGCGTCGCCGTCGGCGCACGACGCGCCGGGCGCGATCACGGACGAGCAGAGGCCGTCGACGCAGCGGTCGGCGGTGCAAGGGTCGCCGTCGTCGCAGTCGGTCTTGTCGGAGCAGGGCGCGCCGGCGTCGATCGGCGCAGGCTTGCCCGTGCCGGCGGGCAAGGGGAGGGGATCGAGCGCGCAGCCCGCCGCAAAGAGCAGGACCGACGCGGTGACGCTACGGCGCATAGTGCACGGCTACACGGAATTTCGGAGAGCTTCAACAAAGGCCCTTTCCGGTGCGCCTCCGGCGGGCAATACTGAAACAGCTCGGCGCATGCGCCGCGGTCTTGTGCTCCTTCCCGGCGATCGACCTGGGGCCCGGCGGCCCCTGGGCAATCGCTGTCTCACCGGATCATCGATGATCCACCACCCGATGCAGCCTCCGGTGCAATCTTCCGGTGATCCTGGAGCCCTCTCTCTCGGCAGTCCGTGGCGCGAAAGCTGCACAGATGTAGGAGCGCGGTAAGGATGAAGTTTTCCCCTCTCACCACCTTGCTTGTCCTCTGTCCTGCGCTCGCCGGTGCCATGGCGAGCTGCACCACCGTCCCCGGGGTGAGCACGCCGGCCACCACCAGCAGCTCGAGCGGCGGTGACGGCGGCGGCGGCAGCGGTGGAGGTGGTGGCTCCGGGCCCGTGCCGCAGACGGGGAGAGAGGTCTTCGAGGCCTCGATCAAGGACGATCTGCTCAAGGAGTGCGGCGCTTGCCACCAGCTCGGCGGCGCCGCGGACGCGCCCTTCCTCGCCGCGCCGGATGTCTACGTGAGCCTGACGAGCTGGCCCGGCGTGGTCGTCGGCACGCCCTCGCAGAGCATCCTCATCACCCACCCGGCCGATCCGAACCACGGCGGCGGGCAAGCGCCCGATCTCTCGGAGGCCTTGCGGCAAAAGCTCCTCACGTGGCTCGCCAAAGAGGCCAAGGCCCTCCCCAAGCCCAAGGACAGCAGCAAACCCTACATCGTCCCGTTCAAGCCCTTCCTCAAGGGGGCCTTCAACACGGTGTATCTCGACCCGCTCGGCAAGGAATTCGCGAACATGTCGATTTCCTTCAACGCCGAGGAGCTCGGCAGCCCGCCGTCGATGCTCGTGCTCACCCACCTCACGGTCCACCCCGTGGCGGACGTGACGCTGCACATCGTTCATCCGCTCTTTACCGTCTTTCCAGCGCAAGGCGGCGAGTATCCGGATCCGGTCGACAGCTTCTCGAATTACGATCAATCGTTTACCATCGACGGTGATGCCACGCTGGGCACGGGCACGGTGGTGCTCACCAACTGGGTCAAAGACGCCCGGTTGAACATCGCCTTCGAGACGCTCGAGGCCAAGGGCAAGGGCGGCGACATCGTGAGCTGCAACAAGCTCGATCAGTTCCAGAGCGAGGTCGCCCCGCAGATGCAGACCTGCGCGTCGCTCTGCCACGGCGGCGCCAAGGCCGAGGCCCAGGCCGCGATGGATCTCAGCCAGCTCGGCGAGAAACCCCCCGATGCGGCGTGCATCCAGGTGCGATCGCACATCGTGCCGGGCGATCCGGACTCTAGCCCCATCCTGATCGTGACCGATCCGACCGCGCCGGCGGTGCACATGTACAAATTCACGGGCAACAAGAACAAGTATGCCGCCTTCAAGCAGGCGGTCTCTCCCTGGATCATGGCGGAGAAATGAGACACCCGTTCACGATAGGCACCCTCTACCCGGCCGGGCTCGGCTCGGCGATCTTGCTCGCGGCGCTCGCGGGAGCGAGCTGCAACAAGAACGATCCCAACGCGCTGCTCGGCTCGGGGACGAGCAACACGAGCTGCGTGGGCATGGGCGGGAGCCCGGGCGCAGGCGGCGCCGGGAGCTCGACGAGCAGCACGAGCAGCAGCACGAGCAGCACGTCGAGCGGCGCGACGACCACGACCGGCACGGGGGCGCCGCCTCCGCCGCCGAAGACGGTGCTCGACGACCGGGTGCTCGACTACCCGGAGGCCCTGCGCACGGCGAGCTTCAAGCTGGTCGGCAACGCGCCGACGCTCGAGCAGATCGAGGCGCTCCGGACGACGCCCGACGCCGACAAGCCGGCGAAGTACGGCGAGATGATCGACGCGATGATGGATGACCCGCGCTTCGCGGTGCGGATGGTCGCCTTCTGGAAGAACACGATGCGCATGGGCGGCGCGGCCGCGGGCGGCAAGCCGAGCCGCGACACCGCGCCCACCCTCGCCGCGCGCATCACGGTGGAAGGCCGGCCCTACACCGATCTCTTCACCGCCACCGAGCACACCTGCCCGACCTTCGACGGGACGACGTTCGCCGACGGCGAGTGCCCGAACGGCCCCGTCACCGCCGGCCTGCTCTCCGATCCTGGCATCCACGCGCAGTACTACGGCAACCTCGCCTTCCGGCGGGTGCGCTTCTTCCAGGAGACCTTCGTCTGCCGCAAGCAGCCGGCCGAGCTCGTGCAGAACCCGAAGCCGATCGGCAGCAACGGCGCGACGTACAGCTCGCCCTGGGACATGGCCTCGATCGCCGGCACCGACAACGGCGGGCGGATCGACTTCCACGACATCAGCTCGGCGATCTGCGCGAACTGCCACACGACGTCGAACCACCGGGCGCCGCTCTTCGCCAACTTCGACGCGAACGGCAAGTACCAGGACACCATCCAGGTCCACGTGCCGGTGGTGGGCGAGCCGGTCGCCGTCATCGACGACCTCTTGCCGCAGATGCCCTCGCCCGAGCCACCCGCGTGGAAGTTCGGCGTGCCCACGAAGGATCTGGCCGAGCTCGGCGCGGCCATGGCCAAGGACGACGAGGTGCTCGGCTGCGCGGTGAAGCGGATCTGGAACTACGCGATGTCCAAGGGCGACATCGTGAACGACGCCGCGGACGTGCCCACCGAGGTGATCGATCCGCTCAACAAGGTGTTCAAGGATGGCGGCTACAACCTTCGCAAGGTGATCCGCGCGGCCTTCGTCTCCGACGACTTCGTGAGGTTCTAGCCATGACGAGATTCGCACAGTGGGCGCTGCCCGGCCTCGTCTTCTCCGGCATGCTCGCCTTCTCCGCGTGCAGCGACGCGGTGACCTCCGGCGGGCCCTGCGTCTCGAGCGGCTCCGGCGGCGGCGACGCCACGGCCACGACCACCTCCGGCGCGGGCGGGAGCGCGGGCGCCGACGCGGGCACCGGCGGGAGCGGCGAGGTGACGCTGCCCGGCGGCATCCTCACGAGCGGCAAGGACGGCAACACCTTTGATCACTTCAACGATCCAGGCGAGAGCGGCCAGAAAGATCCATTCGAGATCCTCAAGGAGCGCGCGGAAGAAGGGCCGCCCGCCATCCGCACCCGGCTCCACTCGTGCACCAAGATCCCCTACGCCTCGCTCGGCGATTTCCTCGCCTCGCGCGGCGTCGACATCGCCTCGAACAAGGCGAAGAGCGCGGGCGATCTGTACAAGAACGGCAAGGACGCCCTCGGCTTCGCCCGCTTCGACGCGCGCGAGGGCGAGACGTACTTCCACACCACGGCCGGGGCGACGAAGCTCTTCGACATCTTCGTCCAGGCCGCCCCCGAGGTCATCGCCGGGGTCGAGACCGCCGACGCGTGCAAGCTCAACGGGCAGAACGCGCCGATGTTCGATCCTTCGACCGGCAAGTGCGTCTACGCCTCGCTCACCTGCATCATGGGGCGCCCGGCCACGCAGGACGATCTCTTGCTCTGCAACAAGATGATCGCGCAGGCCAAGCCCGGGGACATGGCCGATCTCACCCTCAAGCGGAACATCACCGTCGCCGCCTTCCTGGCCGGCGCCCACACCTGCGAGTAGCCGGGAGGAACGACGATGAGCAGCAGCATGAAAGACCTGCGCGGGGGCTCCCGCCGCACCTTCCTCCGCCTCTTCGGCGCGGCCGCCGCGGCCATGGCCGTCGATCGCAGCAAGGTGCTCAACTACCTCCTCGATCAGGGCGGCGTCGCCCTGGCCGATCCGGCGTCGTGCGCGACCACCAACCGCTCGGTGCACATCATCGGCGGCAACGGGAGCTTCGCCTGGTTCCAGCTCCTCTGGCCCCACCTCGACATCGCCCAGTCGAACAACAACGCCTTCGCGTACCACTCGTTCGACACGCCGGGGACGCTCTACAACCCGGGCGGCGCCGACAAGCCCTTCTACTACGCGCCCGAGGCGCCGTGGATGTCGGGCGGCGTGCCGACGTACCCGGTGACGGGCTTCATGGCCGGCGCCAACGAGACGCACACGCAGACGCCGAACAGCGCGGCGATCGTCGCCAACAACGCGAGCATGATCGCCACCGCGTCGTCCATCCAGCGGGCGACGACGTGCCTGCTCCCCGTCATCGGCGTCGAGCCGGTGGGCTTCGGCGCCGCCCCGGGCTCGCCCTCGATCGCCACCGTGCCGAGCGCGCAGGGCATGATCGAGCTGTTCAACAGCGCGGCCTCGCAGCTCACGCTCGCCGCGCAGAGCGACAAGCAGCTCTACGAGACGTACTACAAGGCGATCGTCGGCCTGCGCGACGCGGCCGGCCGCCCGACGTGGAAGCGCCACCTCGACGTGACCAAGACCGCCGCGAACCTCCTCGGGCGCAACCTCGCCGGCCAGCTCACCCCCACCCAGGCCGATCTCGATCTCTACGGGCTCACGGCGCTCGCCGCGTCGACCGCGGGCGCCTCGGCGAAGGATCGCCTCGCCAACTTCGGCAAGGCGATGATCACCACGGCCAAGGCCTTCAAGCTCGGCCTCACCAACTGCGTCGTCCTCGGCCTCGCCCCCGGCGCGACCAGCGAGCAGACCTTCGTCGATCCCCACTCGGCCTTCGACAACATGAGCTCGCTCAAGGCGACGGTGACCGCCCTCGGCGCCATCTTCGACGGCTTCTACAAGGACCTCGACACCGCGCCGGATCTCACCTGCACGGGGAGCAACCTCTCGAAGACCACCATCCTCACCGTGCACGGCGACACGCCGAAGACGCCCCTCCAGGCCTCGGCGTGGCCCGACGCGACCCCCGGCAACGCCAACTGGCTCTACGTGATGGGCGGCGGGTACGTGCGCACCGGCTGGTTCGGCGGCGTGCATGCCGACGGCTCGGTCGACGGCTTCGATCCGATGACCGGCGCGACCATGCCCGGCAAGTCACCGGCGGAGACCTCGACCGCGGCGGGCGCGGCGGTGGCTTACGCGGTCGCCAAGGGCAACATGAGCGTGGTCAAGCAGTTCTACAGCGGCCCGTCGATCAGCGGGATCATCGTCTGACACGACATGGGACCGGTGTGGCACGACCGGGCACGGTGGGATCCATCGTGCCCGGGCGGCGCCCGGTGGATCACGAACCGCTCTTCCTCATCCGCTCGACGATCAGGCGGATCTGCTCCGCCACATGGGCGAGGGCCTCGTCGAGGTCCTTCCACTGGGTGAGCGCCGTCCAGGTCACGTCCTCGCCGCGAGGGCCCTTGCTGACCCTCACCTTGGGCAAGGCGTCGAGCGCCTCGAACCAGAAAGGGCTCTCGCTCCGCTGGTTGTTCGAGGTGTCGCCCGCGTGGTGGAAATCGCCGGGGCGGAGGAGCACCGGGATGACCCGCGCCCGGCCCTGCTCGTGCAGCTCCTTGGCGAGCGCCATCTCGGTGTCGAAGCAGTAGTCCGAGGCGAGGTAGTCGTTGCTGATGAGCAGCAGGACGATCTTGGCCGCGCGGAGCGCCTCGTCGACCGAGCCCTTCCAGCTCGCGCCGGCGTCGACCTCCCGGCCGCCGAAGCTCTTGATATGCCCCTTGCGCTTGAGGAGCGTGAGGTGCGTCTGGAGCTTCTTCACGAGCGGCTCGTCCTCCGGCGCGTAGGAGAAGAAGATCGTCACCGGCTCTCCGGGCGCGATCGTCGCCGCGGGCAGCGAGGGGAGCGCGATGTCGGGCAGATCGTGCTCGGCGTGGTCCGCCCCGTCGGGCACGTTGTCGTGATCGATCCGGAAGCCCGCGTTCTCGGGAGACCACTTGCGCGGCCACGTGTGGAGCCTGGCCTTGCCACCGGCGCGCACGACCGCGCCCAGACCGTACCCATGCGCCGCCGGTACGCCGCTCGGTTCGGCGTCTCCATGCGCGGCACCGGCGGTCAGCCATACGAAGTCGCCTCCGCCTCCCGTGCGCGTCTGCTCCGTGCGCGCCACGTGCACATGGCCCGAGAGGTGCGCGTGGGCGTGGTTGCGGATCCACGCGCCCGCGGCGTCCTCGTCGGCGAGCCAGCCCGCGCGCAGGGGGTGGTGGCTCAGCACCAGCACGAGCTCCTTGCCCTTGTCGATCGGCGGATCGAAGAGCGCGCGGGCGAGCTGCTCGTTGCCGAGCACGAGCCTGCCTTTGTCCTGCTCGTCGGCGCAGAGCAGGGACGTGTTGAGCCCCACGATGCGCACCGGCAGCCCCTTCCTGGTGACGAGGCGGTGCGACCAGTAGAGCCGCTCCTCGGGCGCCTTCGGCGCGGCGTCGAGGCAGGCCGGCGCGAAGGCCTTCGCGAAGTCGAGGTACGCGGCCATGCGCCGGGCGAGCTGCCGGCGCTGATCCGCCTTGCCGAGGGCGGTGTCGATCTTCACGGTCGCCGCGCGCAGATCGGTGACGAGCTTCTTGATGTCGGGATCGTCGTCCACCTTGCGGTTCACGTCGTGGTTGCCGGGGACCAGGAAGATCTGCGAGGCCGACACGCCCGCCTCCGCGGCGAAGCTCGCGAGCCGCTCCCGCGCGTCGTCGTACTCGGTCGCGCGCCGCCCGTTGCCGCTGAACGCGATGTCCCCGGTCACGAAGATCGCGTCGATCGGCGCCGGATCCTTCTTCACCATCGCGGCGAGATCGGCGCGCAAGGTCTCGAGGACCATCTTCTGATCCCAGCCATGCTGGGCGTCGCCGTGACCGAAATGGATGTCCGAGAGGTGGATCCAGCGGAAGAGCGTCTCCATCGAGGAGGGAGCCTATCACCACGCCGGAGGGAGCGGCGCCCTCAGCGGAAGATCAGGAAGCCCGCGGCGGAGATGAACATGTTGAGGATGATCACGGCGAGCGACGAGTTGACCACGGCCCGGGTCGTCGCCCAGCCCACGCCCTCGGAGCCGCCGAAGGTCGAGAGGCCGGAGTGGCCCGAGACCACGGGGATCACCGCGCCGTAGGCGACGCACTTGGTGAGGCCGATGATGAGGTCACCGGGCTTGACCATGCTGGTGTTGAAGAAGGTCTCCGGGATCACGTCGAACATCGCGTAGGCCGTGAGCATCCCGGCGAGGAAGGCGATGCCGGCCGACCAGATGACGAGCGCGGTGGTCATCACGATGCTCGCCTGGAAGCGCGGCTTGATCAGGTAGTCGATCGGATCGGCGGCGCACATGCGGAGGGCGTCGACCTGCTCGGTCACCACCATCGAGCCGATCTCTGCGGCGATGCCTGCGCCCACGCGCGTCGCGAGCATGAGCGAGCCGATCGAGGCGGCGAGATCGCGGATCAGGAGCTGGAGGTAGTTGGCGCCGAGCAGCGTGAGATCGGGGACGACGCGCTTCGTCTGGAGGCCGGCCTGGTAGACCAGGATCATCCCGATGAAGCCCATGACCACGGTGAGGAAGAAGAGCGATTTGTTGCCGATCTCGTACATCTGCGAGACGAGCGCACCCTTCTCCGTCCGGCCGTTGACGCAGTAGTACAGCGTCCTCACGAACACCGAGTAGAGCTCCCGGGCCTCCTCGAACATCTGGATGGCGCGGGCCCCGAGCACGCCCACGCCGCTCGGCTCCGGGGCGACGACGCGCAGCTCGCTCGCGGGCACGCTCTCGGGCGCGACGTCGCGGGGCGGCTTCTTTCTGGACCGGGGTGCGTCGCTCATCGTCGGTCAGTCGAGGGTGAACGAGACCAGGTAGTCGAGGATGAAGATGCCGGCCGCCGAGGCGACGACGGTGGCGTTGACGGCGCGGCCCACGCCCGGCGCGCCGCCCTTGACCCCGAGGCCGTACTGGCAGCTCGCGAGGGCCATGACGATGCCGAAGACCACGCTCTTGATGAGCCCGTTGAAGACATCGCTGATGCCGAGAAGGCCGGAGGTGACGCCGTTGTAGAAGACGGCCGGGGCCACGCCGAGCAGGCCGTCGCCCGCGTAGGCCGCGCCGATGAGCGCGAGGGTGTCGGCGAAGATCGTCGAGAGGAAGAGGGTGATGATCATCGCGAGGAAGCGCGGCGCGATGAGGAAGGCGATCGGATCGATCGCGAGCACGCGCAGGGCGTCGATCTGCTCGGTGACGACCATGGTGCCGAGCTCGGCCGTGTTGTTGGCGCCGACGCGGCCGTTGATCATCATCGCCGTGAGCAGCGGGGCGATCTCCCGGAGCGTGCCGAAGCCCGCGCCCCATCCGAGCAGGCCGTAGGCGCCGAAGCGCTCGACCAGGGGCGCGGCCTGGATGACCATGATCGCGCCCGTGAAGAGGGCGGTGACGATCACGATCGGCACCGATTTCACCCCCATCTTGTAGAGGTTTCGCATCACCTCCTCGCCGTCGATCCGGAGGGTGGCGATGCGCGAGACGATCTTGCCGGCGAGGATGGCCATGCCCCCGACCGTGAAGGCGATCTCCAGGAAGGAGGTGCCCATCTGGTGGAGCGCGCCGGGCTCCGGCACCGCGGGCGGCGCGGGCGGAGGGGCGCCGGCAGGGCGCACGAGGTCGGCTCTGTTGCCGGCGGCCACGGTCATCGTGGGGGCGGAGCTTAGCGCGGCGGCCATGTGGGTTGATGGAAAAGCAATGCTCTTGGGCCGCCGCCCGAACCGCGCGCGGGAGCAAGCGGCTGGCGCTGGCGTCGTTTCGGGCGACAAGCAAGGCATTCGGTCGTTCTTCCGGCCCCCAATGGCCCTTGGTGCGCGCGCACCGCCCGGGCTTTGCTAATTTCGCCCCGTGGACCCGGAGATCCTCCTTCGCCCCGCCGCCCCCGGCGATCTCGCCGCCCTCGCCGGCCTCTTCCCCGAGCTCGCCACGGGCGAGAACGTACCTCCCCGGGAGACCTGGGAGCGCGAGATCCTCGGCCACACGACGGTCGCCGTGCGGGCCGGCGCGGTCGTGGCCTACTGCTATGCCCAGGCCCATCACGCCGCGGGCCATGTCCGGCACCTGGTCGTCTCGCCCGCGGAGCGTGGAAAGAAGCTCGGCCTCGCCCTGATGCGCGACGCGGCAGAGCGCTTCCAGGCCGCGGGATGCGCGCGCTGGATGCTCAACGTCAAGCCCGAGAACACCGCCGCGCTGCGGCTCTACGAGGGCCTCGGGATGCGCCGGGTGCTGAGCTCGACGGGCCTCCGGATCGACTGGGAACGGGTGGAAAAGCTGCCCGCGCCCGCGCTGGCCGGCCAGGTGCGGGAGCTCTCCGCGGAGCACCACGGCACGATCGAGCGGGCCCTCGGCCTGCTCGACGGCCAGCTCGCCACGATCGCCGCGGCCGGCACGCGCGTGATGCGCTGGATCGAGGGGCCCGCCGGGGAGCCGCTCGCGTTCGGGGCCTTCGATCCGGCTTTCCCGGGCGCCATGCCCTTCCGCGCCGCCTCGCCCGACCAGGCCCGCCCCCTGCTCGAAGCCTTCCGCCCCCACGCTCGCCCCGGCCAGACCTTCATCCAGCTCTTCATCGAGGGTGACCCGGCCCTCACTGCCGTCTTTTGCGATGCTGGAGCGGAAATTCGCATGAAAACGCTGCGCCTCGAAGGGCCGCTCCCGCTCCCCGGCTGACGATCGCCCGGCGAGGCGGGAAAAAGAATCTGCCCCCTCCGGAGAGATCAGGCATATTTGCGCAGTGAAGATCTGTCCGGTGTGCTCGCAGGAATTTCCTCCGGGCGTCACCCATTGCCCCGACGACGGAGTCGCGCTGGTGTCGATGAACACCGCGGCCACCGGACGTCCCGAGGAGCTGCTCGGACAGATCGTCGAGGGGCGCTACCGGATCGAGCGCATCGTCGGCAAGGGCGGGATGGGCACCGTCTACGCGTGCCGGCACGTCGTCGTCGGCAAGGTCGCGGCGATGAAGGTGCTGCGCCCCGGCAACGAGTCGGGCGAGCCCGTGCTCCAGCGCTTCATCCGCGAGGCGCAGACGACGAACCTCCTGAAGAGCCGGCACATCGCCGAGATCACCGACTTCGGCCAGCTCCCGAACGGCCTGCTCTTCGTGGTGATGGAGCTGCTCGAAGGCGAAGATCTCACCAAGGCGATGAAGGCGGGCAAGACGACCCGCCCGGAGATGATCCACATCTTCACGCAGGTCGCCGAGACGCTGGCCCTCGCCCACGCGCAGGGGATCATCCACCGCGATCTCAAGCCCGACAACGTCTTCCTCGTGCAGGAGGGGACCGATCGGCGCTTCGTGAAGCTGCTCGATTTCGGCATCGCCAAGGTGCTGCACGGCGAGTCGAACGCGGGGCTCACCGAGACGGGCGTGATCCTCGGCACGCCCTACTACATGTCCCCCGAGCAGGCGCGCGCCGATCTCATCGATCACCGCAGCGACATCTACTCGCTCGGCGTGATGATGTACCGCGCGTTCACGGGGAGGCTGCCCTTCGTGGCCGACTCGACGATGGGCGTGCTCACGCGCCACATCACCGAGGCGCCCGAGCTGCCGAGCCGCATCGGCAACGTCGATCCCGCGACGGAGCGGCTGATCCTCCGCTGCATGGAGAAGAACCCGCAGAACCGGTTCCAGAGCATGCACGAGGTGGCCGCGGCGCTGCGCGCGCTCCCGCTCACGCCGGGCGCGCCGGCGCGAGACGAGCCGACGGTGGCCGATCGGCGCCAGCCGAGCGCGGGGCATCCCGCGGGCTACGCGACCGGCGCGCACGCCGCGCACGCCGCCCACGCCACAGGCGCGCACACGGGCCCGCATGGCGCGAGCGGGGCTTACGCGCCGAGCGGAGCGTACGGGCAGAGCGGGGCCTATGCGCCGAGCGGAGCGTACGGGCCCGCGGCGGCGCACCCGGTCAGCGGGCCGAGCGGGGCCTACGCGCCCGCGTCGCCGAGCGGCTCCTACCCGCAGGCGGTGAGCGGGCCCCACGCGGCGATCAGCGGGCCGAGCGGGGCCTACGCGCCCGCGTCCGCGCCCCAGGCCGCCGCGCAGGTCTACGGTGCGCCGCCCTCGGCCGATCCGAGGCGAAGCGGGCAGGGGATGCCCGCGCCGCCGAGCCATGACTTCCGCGCGAGCGGGCCGGCCGTCGGCGCGTCGATGCCGGCCGTCGATCCGGCCGCGATGGGCGCGCTCCACCGGAGCAGCAACCCGAGCGGAGGCCACCCCGCGGCCGATCCAGCGCTCGCCGCCGAGTCGTCGATGACCTCGCTCCGCTGGCCCCCCGGGACGACGGCGCGGGGCTTCGCGGCGACGCAGCAGCCCCCGCCCTCGAAGGGCAAGGGCGCCGTGGTGATGGCCATCGGCGCGCTCCTGATGCTCGGCGTGGGCGCGCTCGGGGCCTACTTCGCGTTCGCCGGCCGCGCGCCCGCGTCCGTGGTGAGCGGCGCCGCCGGGCCCGCCACGACGGCGGCGACCCCGTCGTCCACACCGTCGAACGATGTGCCCGCGGCGACGCCATCGTCCACGGCGTCCACGGCGAGCGCCGCCGCGCCCCCCGCCTCGGCGTCCGCCGATCCGCAGCCCGTGGCGCCGAGCGCGTCGGCCCTCAAGGGCCGGCTGCCTGCGGGCACCGGCGCCGCCGTCGGCAAACCTCCTCCGTCCGCCACCGGCCCGCGCAAGCCGCCGACCGAAATCCGGAGCCCCTTCGACTGATGCGACCCTTCATCGCCGCCCTGGCCGCCGCGATCGCGCTGGCCCCAGCCGCTCCCGCCTTGGCTCAGGGCAAGAAGCCCCCGGGCAAGCAGGATCCGAAGATGGCCGAGGCCAAGAAGCTCTTCGAGCAGGGCGCGGCCTCGTACACCCAGGGCAACTACGAGGCGGCGATCGACGCCTGGCAGAAGTCGTACGAGATCTCGAAGAAGCCGCTCATCTTCGAGAGCATCGGCAACGCGTACGAGCGGCTCGGCGACGCGCGCAAGGCCCGCGAGTACCTCAGCAAGTGGCGCGAGGTCGCGCCCAAGGAAGAGCAGGAGCTGCTCGACTCGCGCATCAAGAACCTCGAGGCCCGCATCACCCGGGAGGACGAGCTCGAGAAGGCGCGCCAGGCCGAGGCCGAGAAGGCCAAGGCCCTGCAAGCCGAGCAGGAGAAGGCGCGCAAGGCCGAGCAGGAGAAGGGCTCCGGGCCCTCCATCCCGGGCGTCGTGCTGATGGGCGGCGGCGGCGCGCTGATCGCCGTCGGCGTGACCCTCGACGTGCTCGCCAACGGGCGGCGCCCCGACGCGTCGACGTCGTGCCGCCCCGCCGGCGACTCGCAGATCTGCCTCGCCTCGGCCAAGGACGGCATCGAGTCCTCGAACCGCCTCGCGCTCATCGGCGACACGCTGTGGATCGCCGGCAGCGCCGCCGCGGCCGTGGGCCTCGTGCTCGTGATCACCCACAAGAGCGGCGCCCCCGCCGACACCAAAGACACGAAGGACACCAAGGATGCGAAGCCCCCGAAGGCCACGACCTGGCTCGCCCCTTCGTCGTTGCCCGGCGGCGGCGGTCTGACCTTCAGCGGCCGCTTCTAGCGCTCGTCAGAGCGGCCAGTACTCGTCGATCGCCTTCAGGTTGGCATACGTGAAGTAGTCGTCGAAATCGCGCGCGGGGTTGGTGATCTGGTGGACGAGGCGGGCGATGGCGCACTTGCGGCGCGGCGCCTCGTAGGGGGCCGTCGGGCCCGGGTTGGGGATGGGTAGGATGCCCTGCTCGCCGTCGACGCTGATCAAGATCTCCCGGAAAACCAGGGCGGAGTTGTAGAAGAAGTCGAGGTAGCGCGTCGAGCCGTTGGGGTTCGGGAAGCGCTCGGCGAAGCCGGAGGGCACCGGGGCGCTGCACGGCATCCCGTAGGCCATCGTGATGCAGAGATCGCGGCGGTAGGCCATCACGAAGGCGTGCGTCGAGACATGCGCGTCGTGGCTCGACGCGGGCCCGGGGGCGGGCTGGAAGAACAGGGGCCCCGACTCCACGTTCCAGTCCGCGGGGGCGCTGCGCGCGATGATGTCGATGTAAGTCGGGAAGTCCATCGGCAGGCGAGGGTGCCCTACGTCCACGGCAAGCTCAAGCCGAATCCGGGCGCGTCGCGGAGGCGGCCCTTGATCTTGTCGGCCTTGTCGCCTTTGATGCCCCCATGCCGAGGCTCGTCGAAGGGTTGACCCGCTTCTTCGGCCGGGTGGAGATCTTCGCGCTCGGTCTGGAGAGCGAGCGCCAGGCCGCCGAGGCCGCGCTGCTCCGGGGCGAGCCGCTCGAGGCGCGCGATCACGCCCGGGAGATCCTCGCCCAGCTCCCGGACTCGCCGCTCGGCCTGGCGCTCTGGGCCGACGCGGCCGAGGAGGCGTGGCTCGATCACGAGGTGGTGGCGGCGCTCTCCGAGCTCGTCAAGCGCGTGCCCTGGCGCGCGGACGTGTGGCTGCGCCTCGGGCGCGCGGGCCTGCGCACCGAGTGGCCGGGCGCGCGCGAGGCGCTCGAGCGGGCCGCCACCGCGCCCGACGAGCGCGAGTCGGCGCGCCTCGCCCTGCTCGATCTGGCCGATCTCGATCTCTCGGCCGGCGATCCGGATCGGGCGATGCGGTGGCTCGATCGCGTGCCGCCGGTGCTCACCGGGGTCGATCGGGACGTGGCCCTGCGACGCGCCGAGCATGCCCTCTTCCGCGGTGACCACGCGGCCGCGGCGCAGGAGATCGACAAGCTCGGAGGCGGCGACGCGACCGACGGGCGCGAGGCCCTCGTGCGGGCGCGCCTCGCCCTCGGCCGCGCCGACACGGACGAGGCGCTCGATCTCGGGCTGCGCGCGCTGGTGCTGGAGACGCCGGGCGCGGACGATCTCGTGGCGACGCTGGTCGCCGCCTCGCGCGACGTGGTGGTCGTCGATCGGGTCAAGCGCGTCGTGAAGGCGGCCGGGCGCATGGACGAGCCGACCTGGGCGGCGGCCTTCGCCTTCGCCGAGGGGCGGCGCGACGACGCGCGTCAGGCCCTCTCGCGCGGGCTCGGCCAGGGATCTCCGCAGGCCGCGGCGGCGCTGCTCGGCATGGCCACCGAGACGCGCGACCTCGACGCGCTCCACGTCCTGCACGCGCGCGATCCGGCCCTCCTGCCCCCGGCGCTCCGCACGCTGCGCAAGGCTGCCGTCCTCGGCGAGGCCGGGCAGGGGAGGGAGGCGCTCGATCTGCTCGACGGCCTCTCCTTCGAGGTCGCGGGCTGGGCCGCCGAGCTCCGGCGGGCGGTGATCCAGCGCTGGCTGCCGCCGCTCGACGGCGAGGCCAAGGTCGTTGGTGCGAAAGCTGTTGGAGATCAAACGACTGCCTCGCCGGCCCCCCAGGCCGCCTGGGGCGAGATCTTCCACCAGCTCCGCCAGATCGCCCGGGCCCTCGATCGCCTCGACCTGGCCGGCGCCGTCGAGACGCTGGTGATCGAGCGGGAGCGCCCGCTCCGCGTGGCGGTGGTCGGCGAGTTCAACGCCGGCAAGAGCACCTTCCTGAACGCGCTGCTCGGCGAGGACGTGGCCCCCACGGGCGTGCTCCCCACCACGGCGACGCTCCACTGGGTCGCCTGGGCGCCCGATCCCTTCGCGCGGATCATGGTCCGCGGGGCTCCGGATCGGGTCGTCCCCCACGACGAGCTCAAGGCCACCTTGACCGAGCTCGCGGCCGAGAAGGCGAAGGTCGAGCGGGTCTTCATTTACGCCCCGATCGAGCGGTTGAAGCGGGTGGAGATCCTCGACACGCCCGGCTTCAACGCGCCCGATCCCGATCACCTCGCCGCCGCGCGGCAGGCCTTCGAGGAGGCGCAGGTGGCCATCTGGCTGCTCGACGCGACCCACGCGCTCAAGGAGACCGAGCGCAAGGTGCTCGCCGAGATCCAGGGGCTGGGCGTACCCGTGCAGATCCTCGCCAACAAGGCCGATCGCCTGAAGCCGGACGAGCTCGCGGTGGTGATCGAGCATATTCACGAGGGCCTCGCGGCGGTGGGGCTCCGCTCCCACGCGCCGCCCGTGGCCTTCTCGGCCAAGCTCTCGCTCAAGGGGCGCCTCGGGGACGAGGCCGCGCTCGCCGCGTCCGGCTGGCCCGCGGTCGAGGCGCTCATCGCGGGGCAGATCGTCGATCAGAGCGACGCGCTGAAGGAGCGGGCGCTCCGGCGGCGGGCCGGGCACCTCTCGGCCCAGCTCTCGGCGCTCGCCCGGGCGCGGGCGGCCCTCGACCGCGACGCGATCCGCGCGACCCGCGAGCGGATGGAGCAGCTCCGGGCGTTCGCCGCGCACCTCCGCCGCGAGCGTCCGGCGATCGCCGCGGCCGCCGACAAGACCATCGAGCCGGCGCGCCGCATGCTCGGCGCGGATCTCCGTCCGCTCGGGGAAATCCCGGACGTGCGGCAGCGAGGGGACGCGGGCCTCCGGGCTTACCTCGGCGAGCGCTTCGTCTCCCGCCTCGCCGATCCGCTGATCGCCGAGCTGACCCGCGCGGCCCAGAGCGCGGCGCCGGCAGGCGTGACGAGCACGGCAGGGAGCGCGCCGGCCTTGCCCTGGGCCCCGCCGCGGGCCGCCGCCGCGGTGCGCGCGGTGCTGATGGGCGCCGCAGCGTCGCAGGACACCCCGGCCTCGCTCCTCGACCGGCCGCTCGATCGGGTGATCGAAGCGGCGATCGACGCCTACGCCGCGGCCCTGATGGCCGAGGCCGAGCAGCCGATTCCAGACTCTCCCTTTGCCGCGCTCGAGCTGCGCGCAGCGGCGCTCCAGGAAGCCTTGCCGCAGGCGCCTTCCCTCGCCGAAACGCCCCGTCCGGCCGCGTGATCGACCGCGTCGCGCTCAAGGTCGGACAGCGAGCGCCGTAAATCACCATGACGACTTGAATGCGGCCTCGCCGGCATGCATCGGTTGTCTCGAGAGCCCGGAGATCGGTCGTCGTGATCCCCCGGCTGGGCCCGTCGGCCCAACCGGTCGATCTCCCGCTCTTCGATGAACCTCCACGCGACCTGCCCTCCGGGCGGGATCGTCACCGGCGCGCTCGCGCGCCAGGGAACCCCCATGAACCGCGCTGCCCCTCGTCGCTCGGTCCCATCGTCTTCCAGGTCCCTGCTCGGAGCCGCCGCCGGCGCCGCAGCGCTCCTCGGGAGCGCCCTCGCTTCGGCCCAGACCCTCGCGCCCGTCCCGACCGGCTTCAGCGCGCCCGGCAGCCCGCCGCCGGTGGCCACGCAGCAAGCCGCGCCGAGCCCCGCGCCCGTGCCTCCTCGGCCCGCGCCTCCTCGGCCCGCGTCCGCGCCCGCAGCGCCGGGCGCCGCGATGGGGTACATCCAGACGGCGCCGCCGTCCTGGGGCGATCCGTCCTACGGCGTCTATCCGCCGCCCACGGGTTACGGCGCACCGCCCGAGGCGCCGGCCCCGCTCGCCCCGACCGCGCAGCCCGACGCCGCGGCGCCTCCGCCGGATGCGTCCGATGGCCCGGCGGTCGACATCGCGGTCGTCTCCCAGCTCCCCCTGATGATCGGCGGCCAGGCCACCTTCGAGCTGCCCTACCGCATCCTCCTCCAGGGAGAGCTCGGCGCGCTCCCGCCGGCGTACATCAACGCCCTCGACAGCGTGCTCGTCTCCGCCGGGACCTACGACAGCACCACCTCTTCGCTCGTGCGCAACGGCCTGAAAAACTCCCTCGTTGCGCGCTTCTCCGCCGGCATCCGCCCCTTCGCCAAGCACGGCTTCGAGCTCTCCGGCGGCTACACGCTCGCCTCGTTCGGCGGCGGCGTGAGCGCGCGCGACGCGGTGGCCGCGGTGGCGGGCATCAGCTTGCCGTCCAGCGTCCCCGACGGGGACATCGCGGTGAAGACGACGATCCACAACGTCCACGCCACGATCGGCTGGCGCTGGGTCATCGCCGATCACTTCGTGATCCGCGCCTCGCTCGGCTACCTCCAGAGCCTCAGCTCCTCGTCGCACGTCGAGGTCCCCTCGGCCGTCTCCTCGATCCCCGAGGTGGCGACGCGCCTTCCGCAGGTGAACCAGGCCCTCGATACCCGCCTCAACGACACCTACACCAAGTACGGCAAGATGCCCCTGCTCGGGCTCTCGCTCGGCTACCGCTTCTGACGCGCCCCGCCCCGCACGGGCTGCGTCGGGCGCGCAAGCGCTGCGCGCTGCGAGCCTGCTCGCCCGCGCGCGATCATCGCAGAAACCCTGCAAATCAGGCGATCCGCGCGCTGCCGGCACGGAGCTTGATGGCCCCCGGCCAGGGCCTGATCCATGGGCGAGCTGCGTCCCTATCCCTTCGCCGCGCTCCTCCGTCGCATGCTGCGCGAGCTCTCCGAGCGCCGCGCCGCGTTCGATCTGCCGAGCTCCAAGTTCGCGGTCGGCGATGGGCGGCATGCGATCGCGACGACGATCCACGGCATCCCCGTCTCGACCCCCCTCGGCCCCGCAGCGGGCCCGCACACGCAGCTCGCCCAGAACATCGTGCTCTCGTGGCTCGCCGGCGGGCGCGTCATCGAGCTCAAGACCGTGCAGGACAAGGACGATCTGGTGATCGCCCGCCCCTGCATCGACATGCGGACCGTGGGCTTCAACGTCGAGTGGTCGCAGGAGCTCAAGATCCACGAGTCGCTGGAGGAGTACGTCAAGGCCAGGATGGCGCTCCGCGTCCTCGTCGAGAGCGGCCTCTTGCCCATCGAGCCCGGCTTCGCCGACACCATGTTCGAGGCCAGCATCGGCTACGACCTCGCCGGGATCACGGGCTCGAAGGTGCAGGGGTTCCTGCGAGGCCTCGCGGACGCGACCGCGATCGTCGAGCGGCTGCGCGCGGAGATCCCCGAGGAGCACCGGCGTTACCGCGATCTCGACTTCGACCGGAAGATCGCCGAGGGCGTCACGCTCAGCACCTTCCACGGCTGCCCCCCGGCGGAGATCGAGAAGATCGCCGCGCATGTGCTCCGCGAGCACCGCCTCGCCTGCGTGATCAAGCTCAACCCGACCCTGCTCGGCAAGGCGGCGCTGCTCGGCCTCCTCCACGATCAGCTCGGCTACCGATCGATCACCGTGCCCGACGCCGCCTTCGAGCAAGATCTCGGGTGGGACCGGGCGCTCGCCATGCTCGATCGACTGAGCGCCCTCGCGCGATCGCTCGGCCTCGGCTTCGGCGTCAAGCTCACGAACACCCTGGTCGTCGAGAACACCGGGGGCTTCCTCCCCGCGAGCGAGCCCCTCTCGTACCTCTCCGGCCCACCGCTCCACGTGCTCGCGATGGAGCTCGTCGGCCGCTTCCGCCGCGAGGTGGGCCACCGCTACCCGATCTCGTTCTCCGCGGGCATCGACGCGCGCAACTTCCCCTACGCCGTGGCCCTCGATCTGCGCCCCGTCACCGTCTGCACGGACTGGCTCAAGGCGGGCGGCTACGGGCGCGGGCACCGTTACTTCGAGGAGCTGTACCGCCGGATGGACGAGGTCTCCGCCCGCACGCGGGAGGACTTCGTGATCCGCGCGTTCGGGCAGGGCGGCGCGGCCCTCGACGCGCTCGGGCTCGACGCCGAGGCCCGGGCCCGCTGCGTGGCTGCGCTGGAAAACAAGGCCGATCTGCGCGAGGCGGCCGGCGACGCGGCGCATGCCCGCTGGGTCGCGGAGGCGGCCCTCTGCAACACCGCGATCTACGCGCGCGCCGCCGCCAAGGACGCTCGCTACGCCGCGTCGGCCCACGAGAAGAGCCCGAAGAAGGTGGGCCGGACGCTCGCGCTCTTCGACTGCCTGAGCTGCGACAAGTGCATCCCCGCGTGCCCGAACGACGCGATCTTCCGGCTCGATCTGCCCCTCGGGGAGGATCACCAGATCGGGATCTACGCCGATGTCTGCAACGCCTGCGGCAACTGCGACGTCATCTGCCCGGAGGACGGCGGGCCCCACCGGAGCAAGCCTCGCTTCTTCGGGACCCTGGAGGGCTACGCCGCCGCGACCGGCGACGCCTTCTGGGCCGGGCGCGAGGGAGAGCGCGAGATCGTGCGGGCGCGGATCGACGGCGAAGAGCTCTGCCTCGACGCCTCGGCGGGGCTGCTCTCGTTCACGAGCCCCCGCGCCGAGCTCGCCTTCCGCGAGGACGAGCTGGAGCGGGCCGTGGGCGAGCGAGGTCTCGGCCCGCGCGATCGCGATCGGGTGCGGTGGATGAACGGGCTGCGCCGGGCCCTCTTCCACACGCGCAGCGTCAACTTCGTCAACAGCATTACCTGACGGACAAGAGAAGGAGCCACCGTGGAACAGAAGACCCTGGAGATCGCCGCTTCGGCCGAGCGAAGGACGCCGGCGATGGTCCGTTTCCTCCGCGACATGATCGCCATCCCCTCGGAGAGCGGCGACGAGAGCCGGGTGGTCGCCCGGGTGGCCGCCGAGATGGAGGCGGTCGGGTTCGACGAGGTGAAGATCGACGGGATGGGCAACGTCCTCGGCCGCATCGGCTCGGGCAAGAAGGTGATCGTCCTCGACGGGCACCTCGACACGGTGGGCGTCGGCGATCGCTCGACGTGGACCCGCGATCCCTACGCGGGCACCGTCGAGGGCGGCGTGATCTACGGCCGCGGCGCCAGCGATCAAGAGGCGGGCATCGCCGCGGCAGTGCACGGCGCGGCCATGGTGCGCGAGCTCGGTCTCGAGGGCGACTTCCAGCTCTGGGTCACCGGGACGATCATGGAGGAGGACTGCGACGGCCTCTGCTGGCAGTACATCCTCTCGCAGGGGATCTTGAAGCCCGACGTGGTCGTGATCACCGAGCCGACCAACCTCGGCGTCTACCGCGGGCACCGCGGCCGGATGGAGATCGAGGTGCGCACGCAGGGGCGCTCGTGCCATGGATCGGCGCCGGAGCGAGGCGTCAACGCCGTCTACAAGATGGGCCCGATCCTCGCCGAGATCGAGCGCCTCAACGACGCGCTCGTCCGCTCGGCCGATCCCTTCCTCGGCAAGGGCTCGGTGACGATCAGCGAGATCCGATCGACCTCGCCCTCGCTCTGCGCGGTGGCCGACAGCTGCACCATCCACCTCGACCGGCGCCTCACCCGCGGCGAGACGCTGGAGAGCTCGGTGGCCGAGATCCTCGCGCTGCCCGCGGTGCGCGCCGCCGAGGCCACCGTCACCGTGCTCGACTATGCGCGCGCCTCGTACAAGGGGCTCACGTACCCGACCAAGAAGTACTACCCCACCTGGGCGACCGATCGCGAGCACCCGGCGGTGACGGCGGCCGTGCAGGCGGCCGAGGGCGCGCTCGGCGCGGCGCCGATCGTCGACAAGTGGGTCTTCTCCACCAACGGCGTGGCGACGGCCGGCATGTTCGGCGTGCCCACCGTGGGCTTCGGCCCCGGCAACGAGATCTACGCGCACACGCCCGAGGATCAGTGCCCCGTCGAGCACCTGACCCGGGCCGCCCGCTTTTACGCCGATTTCCCCCGGCTCTTCACCGACGCATCCCTCCGGAGCAAGTGACCGTTTATGAAGAAGAAGAACATCCTCGCCAAGATCGAGCAGCTCGCCGAGCTCGACGCGGGCCTCCGCGACGGCGATGTCCTCGCGACCTGGGACCTCACGCCGGCCGCGATCCGCTTCCTCGTGCTCGCCGCCGAGATCCTCGAGGAGATGCACAGGAAGAACCTCTCGACCCGGCTCTTCGACGCGGGCCTCGGGATCTCGATCTTCCGCGACAAGTCGACGCGCACGCGGCACGCCTTCCGGGCCGGCTGCAACCTCGTCGGTCTCACCGAGGGCGAGCTCGACGAGTCGACCTCGCAGATCGCCCACGGCGAGACGGTGCGGGAGACCGCGGCGATGATCGCCTTCGGCACCGAGGCGGTGGGCGTGCGCGACGACATGTTCCTCGGCGAGGGGCACGCGTACATGTCCCAGGTCTCGGCCTCGCTCGCCGAGTGCCACGCGGTGGGCGTGCTCCCGAACAGGCCGGCCGTGATCAACCTCCAGAGCGATCTCGACCACCCGACCCAGAGCATGGCCGACCTCTGTCACCTCGCCTCGGTCTTCGGCGGGCTCGACAACCTGAAGGGGAAGAAGCTCGCGATGACCTGGGCCCACTCGCCGAGCTACGGCAAGCCGCTCAGCGTGCCGCAGGCCGTCGTGGCGCTGATGACCCGCTTCGGGATGAACGTGGTCCTCGCGCACCCCGAGGGCTACTCGCTCGAAGAGGAGCCGCTCGCCGCGGCCCGCAGGTTCGCCGAGGAGAGCGGAGGGTCGTTCGAGATCCAGGCCTCGATGGACAGCGCCTTCGAGGGGGCCGACATCGTCTACCCGAAGAGCTGGGCGCCGGCCTCGGTGATGCGGGAGCGCACGCGCCTGCTCCGGGCCGGCGAGCGCGACAAGCTCGTCGATCTGGAGCGCGCGGCGCTCGCGCAGAACGAGATCTACAAGGACTGGGAGTGCACCGAGGACCGGATGGCGAAGACGAAGGACGGCAAGGCGCTCTACATGCACTGCCTCCCGGCCGACGTGAGCTCCGTCTCCTGCGTCTCGGGCGAGGTGAGCCGCGCCGTCTTCGAGAAGGCCCGCCTCGACACCTACCGCGAGGCATCGCACAAGCCCTTCGTCATCGCGGCCATGCTCCTCGCGACGCGCGTGCCCAAGCCCGCGGCGACCCTCGCGAAGCTCCTCGGCGAAGCGAAGCCTCGGCACCGCTGACCTCGAAGCGCGTCTTCGGCCCGTCGGCGTCCAGCGCACGCCGGCGCCGGTGGACAGAGCGCGCGCCGGCGCCGGTGGACAGGGCGCACGCCGGCGCGCTAAACTTTCGATCATGAACGCAGTGCGACCCCTCCCAGACGATGACCTGGACATCGGCCCTGTCGGCGACTTTTCGGAGTTCTCCGCCGAGGGACAGGCCATCATCGCCGCGGCTCTCGACCGCGCGCAGGACGGGGGTGTCCGCGCCGTACCACACTCCGAGATCGAAGCTCTCGTCGAGAGGCAACGGCTTGCAGCGATGAAAGCCGGATGATCTTCACTGTCGAATGGGACTTTCCGGCGCGCGCCGCATTCGACCGGATCCCATGGCCAAACAGCGCCGACGTGGCCGCCCTCGTCTACCGCTTCGCAAAGGTCCGTGCGCCGCTCCTCGACACCGGAGCATACGCGCTGCGCGGAGCTGGCTACCGGCTCGCTCTGCGCGTTGATCGCGACGCGCGCACCGTGCTCGTGCTCTACCTCGAGCGGCGCTGAGCTTCAGATCAAGGAGAAGGTGACGCCGAGCGGCGTACGCCGGAGAAGACGACCGCGACCTTCTCGCGGCGCACCTCGGGGTGCTCGCGGAGCAGGGCGAGGAGACCGGCGAGGCCCGAGGAGCCTGTCTCGTCCACGTCGATACCCGTCGTGTCACGGCCGAGCACGTTGGCTTCCACGAGCAACGCCTCGCCGGCGAGGACCGGTGTGCCTCCGCTCTCGGCCATGCCGCGGAGCAAGGGCCGGAAATCGTAGGTCTCGTCGTCGATGATGCCGTGGGCGACGCTCTTCGGCTCCTCTTCCCACGGCCACATGTACGAGGATCGGTGCTCGGCCACGTGGGCGAGCGCGCGCGCGCGGCTGGGCGGGCCATCGTCGTCGCCGAGGCGATCGCGGAACGCATCCCAGGCCCGGGCGAGCGGGGCGACGGCGGCGGTCTGCACCGCATGGAAGCGCGGCAGCGCGACGACGCGCCCGAGGGCGCGCGCCTCCTCGTAGGCCTGGATGCACGAGGTCCCGAGGGCGCCGCCGCCCACCTGGAGGAAGACCCGATCGAAGGGCTGGCCCGCCTGTGCCGCGAGGATCTCGAAGCCGAGCGTCTCGCCGCCGTCGATGGTCAGGCCGTTGTCGCTGCCCTGGCAGCAGAAGGGCAGGGCGCCCGCGGCGATGGCCTCGCGGAAGCGGTGCACGCACGGATCGCCGAGCATCCCCGGCTCGCGCGGGCAGAGGGTGACCTGTGCGCCGAGCGCCCCGAGCCGGTGGAGCACCGAGGGTGCAGCGTCCGGGGGGACGAACACCTCGAGCGCGCGCCCGGCCGCCCGGGCGACGATCGCCGCGGCGAGGGCCGCGTTGCCGCAGCTCGCGATGGCGAGCGGCGGGCGCTCCCGCGGCGCGAGGCCGAGCGCCTCGATCACCTGGAGGTAGAGCGCGATCCCCATCAGGTGCCGGGCCTTGTGCGTCCCCGAGACGTTGCCCGTCTCGTCCTTCACCCACACGCCGCCCTCGCCCGTGAAGCCGAGCGCCTCGCTCAGCCGCGCGGCGCGCGCGAAGGGCGTGACGCGGAAGCCGCGCCCGTCGACGCGCGCGATCGCTCGATCGAGGCGATCGACGATCGCGGTGAAGTCCTCGTCGCCGAGGCCGTTCTCCACGCCGACCTGGTAGGCGTGCGAGAGCGCGCGGAAGCGGAGGAATGGGTTCGGCTCGTCGCCTCCGGGGAAGCGGAGATCGCCGGGGTGGAAGGCCCGTTCGATCCGATGATCGATGTCGTCGCCGGGGTGCGCGCGGGCGCAGCGGAAGGGGTAGGGCGCGGCGCGGAGATCGGGCGGCTCGGCCCCGCAGCCGGTGCAGCGCAACGTGGAGGTGGGCACGGCTCAGCTCTCTTCGCCGGAGGAGAGGCGGTTCATCTCGGCGATCCGCTCGTCCCAGAGGGGCAGGGCCTCGCGCAGGCCGCGCCAGAAGCTCGGCTGCCTCCGGGCCTCGAAGTCCTCCAGGGAGACGCCCTGCTGCTCGACCCACGTGAAGTAGCCGAGGTTGAAGATGCGGCGGCGATCGGCGTCGGACAGCTCGGCGAGGTGATCGGTGCCCGCGCCGCCGAGGTACTGGGCGTAGACCTCGCCGGCCCGGCGCTCGTCGAAGGTGCCCTCGAAGCGCTCGCCGAGCACCTTGTCCATCTCGGTCTGGTAGAGCGCGGCGCCGTCGGTGGCGACCGTCATTAGCACGTCGTTCGGCCCGAGGTGGAAGGCCTTGGCCGTCTTGATCGCCGCGAGCGTGTTGCAGATGCTGGAGAGCCCGAACGAGGAGAGCTTCTCGATCACGTCCTCCGGCACGTTCCGCCGGGCGCGCAGGTAGTCGAGGCCGGCGGGGTGGTTGAAGAGCAGCGCGAGCGCGTCGGTCGCGCGGTCGGAGATCGCGGTCACCACGTCGGTGCCCATGACGTTGTGGATGAGCGGCACGTGCTTGTCGCCGATGCCCTGGATGTTGTGGGCACCGAAGCCGTTGTAGAGCAGGGTGGGACACTCGACCGGCTCGACCGCCACCGTCTTCGATCCGTAGCGCTCCTTGAGGTGATCGCCCGCCGCGATGGTGCCGGCCGAGCCGGTCGCCGAGACGAAGCCGAAGAGCGAGTACCCCGGGTGCGCCTCGCGCTCGGCCTCGAAGATCGCGCTCATCGCGCGGCCCGTGCAGAGCTCGTGGACGAGGTGGTTCTCGAACTGCGAGAACTGGTTCAAGATCACGTTCCTCGGGTCCCGCGAGAGCTCGGCGCAGCGGTCGTAGATCTCCTTGACGTTGCTCTCCGAGCCGCGCGTCTTCACGATGTCCGAGGGCTCCTTCACCCACCTGCCGAGCCAGCGGAAGCGCTCCTCGCTCATCTCCGCCGGGAGGATCGCGACGCCGCGGCAGTCGAGGATCCGGGAGATGGCCACGCCGCCCCGGCAGTAGTTGCCCGTGCTCGGCCAGAGGGCGCGGTCGGTCGCGGGATCGAAGCGGCCGGTGACGAGGCGCGGGACGAGGCAGCCGTAGGCGGCCAGCACCTTGTGGGCGCCGATCATCGGGAAGCGATCGCCGAGCGCGACGACGATCGGCGAGGCGACGCCGGTGAGCTCTCGGGGCAGCACCACGTGCTCGGGCACGGCGGTGAAGCTCCGCCGGTTTGCCGCGTTGAACCAGTGGACGCGGAAGAGGTTCAGCGGGTGAGGCGCGTCGGGGTCGATGGCGCCGAGCGCCTCGCGGATCCTCGGCGGGATCAGCGTGGGATCGGCGAGCTGGGCGAAGGTGGGCAGGATGATCTTCGCCTTGCCGAGCTGGGCGGCGGCCCTCTTCAAGGTCTCGCGGTCGGTGACCTTCGTCTCGATTCCGAATCGTTCCACGCGTTCCACGGGCTCCTCCTCAGCGATCGCCCTGCGATCGCATCCGCTGCCAGAGGCGTTCGGCCTGCTCGCGGGCCTCGGCCTCGATCTCGTCGAGGTCGGCCGCGACGAGTAGGCCGTCCTCGACCACCACGCGCCGGCCGACCCTCACGGCGCGTACCCGGCCGTCAACATCGTGATCCACAACGTCGTCGATCGCCTCGCCGAAGCGCGCGGCGATCAGCGTCGAGCCCGCGCCGAGGCGGCGATCGGCGAGGGTCGGATCGTCGCCGTGCGACGCCGCGAGGGCGCGCGAGGCGGCGGCCTCGTCCGCCATGTCCGCCGGGAACCCGTCGGTCCCGAGGGCCACGTGCATGCTCTCGCCGAGGGCCTCGGCGTAGCCCACTCCGTTGTTCTCGTTGGAGCGCGGGTTGTGGACGAGCCAGAGGCCCATCTCGTCGGCGAGCTTGACCTCCTCCCGGCTCAGGTGGACGCCGTGCGCGAGGATCGATCCCCGCGCGAGCGCCTCGTGGCCGAGCATGCGCTCGAGCGGCCCCGCGGCCCCGCGCTGCCAGGCGTCCTCGACGTCGGCGCGATCCTCGGCCATGTGCACGTGGGCCGGCGCGCCGAGCTCCCACGAGAGGCGGCCGGCGTCGCGGAGCGTCTCGTCGGAGACGGTGAACGACGCATGCAGGCCGATCATGCCGCGCACGAGCGGCCGATCGTTCTCGCGCAGGAAGCGCCTGCACTCGGCGAGCCCGCGCCGCGCCTCGTCCCGGCCGAAGTTGCGCTCGGTGGCGCCGTAGCACACGAGCGCCCTGAGCCCGAGCGCCTCGCAGGCGTCGGCGATCACGTCGAGCGAGCCCTCGATGAACGACGGCGACTCGTGGTGATCGATCACCGCGGTCGTCCCGGCGAGCAGCGCATGCGCGGCGTAGTAGCGGGCCGACGCGCGCAGGATCGGCGCGTCGATCGCCCGATCGAGCCGCCACCAGAGGCGCGTCAAGATGTCGAGGAAGCCGCGCGCGGGCGGATCGAGCGGCGGCATCCCGAGCGGGACGAGGCCGCTGTAGAGGTGCGTGTGGGCGTTGACGGCGCCTGGGGCGATCATGGATGCGGCCGGCCGCGGTGGAGGTGGATGTGCCCCGCGCTCGTGGCGCGCGCCGCGGGTGAGTCGCGCATGGGCAGGCGCGTGCGGCGGATGCCGTCGAACGCCTCGAGCGCGCCGGCGACGGCCCCCGCGGTGGGCACGAGGCCGATCTCGCCGACCCCCTTCGCGCCGTAGGGGCCCTCGGGCTCCGGCACCTCGACGAGGATCACGTCGACGGGCGGCATGTCGTGGGCCCGGAGCGCGCCGATCTCGCGCAGCGTGGTGTGCACGGGGATGCCGTCCTCGCAGAGGAGCTCCTCGGTGAGCGCGTAGCCGAGACCCATGGCGACGGCGCCCTCGATCTGCCCTTTGCAGAGCGCCGGGTTGATGGCGCGCCCCACGTCGTGGGCGGCGATGATCCGGGCGAGCTTGCCCTGCGCGTCGAGCACGCAGACCTGCGTAGCGAAGCCGAAGCTCGTGTGGACCTTGGGGCTCACCTCGCCCTCGCCCGGCGCGCAGGTGTCCTTCACCACGATCTCCCCGGGGTAGACCCTGCCGACCAGATCGCCGAGCGTGTTGCCCTCGTCGAGATCGGCCCGGAGGCGCCGCGCGGCATGCTCGACGGCGCGGCCACCGAGCAAAGTGGCGCGCGACCCCGTCGTCTGCCCCGCGCCGAGCGGGTACGTGGAGTCGACGCGCGGCCGGAAGACGGACGAGGGGAGCCTCGTGGCCTCCGCCGCGATCTGCGTCTGGATCGTGAAGAGCCCCTGGCCCATCTCGGTGAAGCAGCCGTAGATCGACACGGTGCGATCGGGCTCGACGACGAGGCGCGTCTTGCCCCACTCCTCGGCGCCGTTGCCGAGCCCGCTGTTCTTGATGCCGCACGCGATCCCCACCGCGCGGCCCTCGGCCTTCGCCTGGTAATAGGCGCCTTTGACCGCGTCGAGCGTCTCCACGATCCCCGTCGCCTTGTCCATGATCTGCCCGGTGACGAGCGCGTCACCCCACGCGATCACGTTGCGCCGGCGAATCTCCCAGCCGTCGATCCCAACCTTGGCGGCGAGCGCGTCGAGGCACCCTTCCATCGCGAACGAGGTCTGGTTGACGCCGAAGCCGCGCATCGCGCCGCTCGGCGGGTTGTTGGTGTAGACCGCCAGCGCCTCGATCTCGACCGCAGGCACACGGTACGGGCCGGCCGCGTGGCCCGCCGCGCGCTCCAGCACCTTGGCGCCCACCGACGCATAGGCGCCGCTGTCGCCGAGGATGCGCGCCACGATCGCCGTGAGGTGGCCTTGCTCGTCGCAGCCGACGGTGTACTCGAGCTTCATCGGGTGGCGCTTCGGGTGCATCCGGATCGACTCGTCCCGGCGGAGCGCCACCTTGACCGGCCGGCCTGTGATTCGGGCGAGGAGCGCGGCATGCGCCTGCACCGAGAGGTCTTCCTTGCCGCCGAACGCGCCGCCGGTCGGCATGAGCTCGACGATGAGATCTTCCTCGTCGATCTTCAGGTACGCGGCGACCTGCCGGCGATCGTCGAACACACCCTGGCCCTGCGTGTAGAGCTTGAGCCGGCCGTCGGGCAAGGGCTCGCACAGCGCGCACTCCGGCTCGAGGAAGAGGTGCTCGATCCGCTGCGTGTGGAACGTCTGGTGCACCACATGGGCGCTCGCGCCGAGGGCGGCCCGCGCGTCTCCGCGGTGGAGCTCGGTGCGCGAGAGCAAGTTGTCGTGGCACGGGTTCACCCGGGCCGCGCCCGGGCGCAGCGCTTCTTCGGGATCGACGAGCGGGCTCCGGACCTCGTACGTGACCTCCACCAGGGCCGCGGCCTCGCGCGCGATCGCCTCGGTGTCGGCCGCGATCACCGCGAGCACGTCGCCTGCGCATCGGACCTCTTCACCCTCGGCCACGAGACCCGGCCAGTCGGAGAGGATGAGGCCGTACCAGCGCTCGCCGGGGACATCGGCCGCGGTGAGCACCGCGCGCACGCCCTCGATCGCGCGGGCCCCGGCGGTGTCGATGTGGACGACCTTCGCCCGGGCATGCTTGGTGAAAACCAGGGCGCCGTGGAGCATCTCCGGCCGACGGAGATCGGCCACGTAGGGGCGCACGCCGAGGACCGAGCTCGCGACGTCGTAGCGGCGGATGGACGCGCCCACGCCGCCCTCGGCGAGAGGCGGCGGGATCGGCTCGCCCCGCCGAGCGCGGGCCATCAGCTCGACGCCGTCGAGGATCGAGGTGTAGCCGGTGCAGCGGCAGAGGTGCTGGTCGAGCCCCTTGGCGATCACCTCGCGGGTGGCGTCCGGGTGCTTGTCGAGGAAGGCGCTCGCGTGCAAGGCGATGGCCGGGAGGCAAAAGCCGCACTGCACCGCGCCGGAGCTGCTGAAGGCCTGGGCGAGCAGCGCGCGCTCGCGCTCGGGCAGCCCTTCGAGCGTCGTCACCTCGTGCCCGCGCACCATCTCGGTCGGCAGGTTGCAGGTGACCCGGGCGTGGCCATGGACGATGGCGAGGCATGCCCCGCATTGCCCCTGCGGGTGGCAGCCGTCTTTGAGCGAGGTGACGCCGCAGCGCTCGCGCAGCGTGAAGAGCAGCGTCTCGTGCGGCTCGATCACGACGTGTTGCGGCGCCCCGTTGAGGATGAACTCGACCGGGCCACCCGTGGCATGTCCATGGTGGGCATGCGGGTGGGGATGGGCGTGGCCGTGCGGGTGATCGTGCCCGTGGGGGTGCTCGCCTTGCAGATCGGCGCGCACCGTTTGCGGATCGCGCGGCGCGCCTTCGGAGGGGCTCGGAGGGTGGTTCGCCATCGATTTGCCCGGGTTCTGGAGGAGGAGCCGGCCACCGCGGGGGTGGTCGAGCACCGCTCATCCAAGGTTCATGCCCGGGCGGGGCCGCCACCCCTCACTTCTGGAGCACGCCCGCCACGATCAGCAGCGCGACGAGGATGCCCATCAGGCTCTCCCCCGCGATGAGCCCCGAGCTCACCGGCACCACCAGGCGCTCGGCCAGATCCGGCTTCTTGCGGCGCATCACCTCGGCGATCGCCGCGCCGAGGAACATCGCGACCGCGTTGCTCCCCGGGATGACCATGGCGATGCCGATCCCGGAGGGTGAAGGCACGTAGGCGACGTGCTTCTTCGGCACCATCTTCTCGAGCAGGGCGAGCGCGACGCCGAGCCCGAGGCCGACCACGATCGCGGTGCGCGCCGACGGATCGAGCGCGCCCACGCCGCCGGCGAAGGCCTTGGAGACGCCGGCCCACACGAGGCACGAGGGCGCGGGCCAGGCGTCGGAGCCGAGCACGCTCGGATCGGGGATCACCAGGTTGAACGCGGGCACCACGATCAGCGCGCCGGCCGCGACGCCGAAGAGCTGCGCGAAGAACTGCTGGCGCGGGCTCGCGCCGAGGAGCTTGCCCGTCTTCAGCGTGGTCAAGAGATCGGCCGCGTGCAGCCCGACGCCGCCCGTGACGTTGGCCGACATGATGTTGCCGGAGAGGTTGCCCGGGGTGAGCACGCCGAACACGAGCTGCGTCACGGGGCCGAGGGCCTTCGTCGGTGTCACGTCGGTCTCTCCCGTGACACGCGCGGCCACGAAGCCCATCAGCACGGCGAGCGGCACCGCGATGAGGCCCGCCCAGAGGGGGATCTGGAACAGCCATCGCATGAGCACGATCACCACCGGGCCGAGCACGAGGAAACCCATCGGGAACCACGAGCTCGGGCACTCGTCGGCGGGCTCGGCCTCGGCCTCCGCGGGCTTCTTGCCGCGGGAAAAGAGCGCCCCGAGCCCCGCGAACGAGCGGGCCACGCTCTTGTAGTCGAAGACGAACGAGGTCACCCCCGAGCCGACCAGGATGGCGGCGCCCGGCCACAGGGTCCACGCCACGATGGCCTTGTAGCCCACGTCCTGGATGATGCCGCGGGCGAGCAGGGACGGCGCGAGGAAGACGTACGTGCAGAGCCCGCCGACCAGGAGCGACCAGCCGGTGCGGAAGCTCATCAGCGCGCCGCCCGCGATGAGCACCGCCTCGGCCTTGAACGTGAGCGTCCAGTCCTTGAGCGCCCGCCCCGCGAGCATCACCGGGATGTCGAACGCCTTGGGGATGTTGAAGGGGATGAAGCTCGCCTTGGCGTCGCGGAAGAACGCGAGCAGGGCGCCGGAGATCGCCGCGAGGGCGAGCGCGCGGGCCTTCGACGTGCCCGTGCCCTCGTCGGACGAGGCGTGGATCGAGCGGATCGTCTCGGCGGTGGCCTTGCCCGTCGGGAAGGCGAGCTCCTCCTGATCGATGAGCTGGCGCTTGATCGGGATCGCCGCGAACACGCCGAGCGCGGCGATGACCGCGAACCACGCGATCATGAGCAGGCTGTTCGGGCGCGCGGTGGTCACCATCAAGAGCGCGCCGAAGGCCGCCATGTTGCCCCCGCCCGTCATGTACCCGGCGCCGGAGGCCACCGTGGTCAGCGCGTTGTTCTCCAGCGCGAGGAGGGGCTCCTTGACGAGGCGCGCCGAGGCGAGCGCCTTGAACACCGCGAAGGCGATGATGCACGCCGTGAGCGTGACCCCGATGCTCCAGCCGGTCTTGAAGAACACGTAGATGTTCGACAGGCACATCACCGCGCCGATGAGCATCCCGGCGAGGACGGCGCGGACGGTGAGCTGGGGCAGAGAGGCGGTCGGGGAGGGGGAGGGTGACACGCGCCGTACCGTACCCGCGCGGCGCGGCGCGTGATACCGCGATCGGACCTCAGGGCAAGGTCATCTTGGCGACGAAGATGTCGTTGCCGCCGGCGGAGACCAGGGGGCCGTTGCCGAAGTTGATCGTGCCCTGGAACAGGCCGCAGATGATCACGTTGCCGGCCGGATCCACCGTCAAGCTCTTCACGTCCTGGCGCGAGGCGTCGCCGTAGCTGGCCGCGAAGAGCTGGGCGCCGTTGGCGGCGGCCAGCTTGACGACGAAGACATCGCCGCCGAACTCGGTGCCACCCTGGCTGTTCATCACGCCGCCGCCGAAGTTGATCGCCCCGAGGAACGACCCCGTGCCGATCACGTTGCCGGCCGCGTCCACGCCGATGTCGAAGAACCACTGGTGCTGGGCGTCGCCGAAGTTCTTGCTCCAGACGTGGTTGCCGTTCGCGTCGAACTTGGCGATGTACGCGTCGTAGGTGGCCGAGTTGGCGTTGTTCAGCACCCCGCCGCCGAAGTCGATGTTCCCGAGCTTGCCGCCGGCGATGTAGACGTTGCCGGCCGCGTCCACGGCGACGGAGTGATCGTGCAGCTCGTTCTGGGTCGAGGGGAAGGCCTTGGCCCAGACGTAGTTGCCCGCGGAGCTGAGCTTGAGCAGGAAGATGCTGCTGCCGGCCGGGCCGATCGCGCCGCCGCCGAAGTTCACGCTGCCGTTCATGTAGCCGACGACGAGGACGTTGCCGCTCGCGTCGACCGCCACGGCGTGCGCGCCCTGGAGGTTGCCGTTGCCGAAGTTCTTGCTCCAGAGGTGGTTGCCGTTCGTGTCGAGCTTGACGACCACGATGTCGACGTTGTTGCCGTTCAGGGCGCCGCCGCCGAAGTTCGAGCTCCCGTTGTTCCAGCCGGCCATGACGGGGTTGCCCGCGGTGTCGATCGCCACGCCGTTGAACTGCTGGAACTGGGTCGCGTCGCCGAACGACTTGGCCCACAGCGTCGCGCCCGTGTTGCCGAAGCTCGCGGTGTAGAAGTCGTCGGAGCCCACGGCGGTGATGTTGGCCGCCGGCGCGCCGAACTTGAGCGTGAACTGGTAGCCGCCGGCCAGGAACAGCTTGCCCGCCGCGTTGACGCCGAGGCCCCACGGGTACTGCTTGGTCCCGTCGCGGTACGACTTGCTCCAGAGCGTGGTCCCGAACGGATCGAGCTTCACGAGCGCGATCTGCTCGCCGCTGCCGACGGTGCCGAGCCCGTAGTCGACGAGGAGCTGCTGCTGGTTGGCGAGGAACACGTTCTCCGCCGCGTCGGTGCGGACCACGTCGCACTCCTGGTCGTTCGCGTTGCCGTAGCGCCTGCTCCACCGCGCCGCGAACGCCGCGTTGCCGCAGACGTTGAGCACGCAGCTCCCGCTCAGGCAGTCGCCCGCGTTGGCGCAGGTCTCGCCCGTGATGCACTTCTGACAGATCGGGCCGCCGCAGTCGGTGTCGGTCTCGCCGTTGTTGAGGATGCCGTCGAAGCAGGTCGGGTTCGCCGCCACGCACACGCCGGCCGTGCAGAAGTTGCTCTTGCAGTCGGAGCCAGCGTTGCAATACCAGCCGTTCTGGCACTTGCCGCACTGGGCGCCGCCGCAGTCGACGTCGGTCTCCTGGCCGTCCTTCACGCCGTTGGCGCAGGTCGCGCCCGGCACGACGCAGACGTTGTTCTGGCACTGCTGGAAGCCGCCCACGATCTGGCAGTCGGTCGCCGTCGTGCACGCCTTGCCG